>NZ_JAOWCZ010000029.1:0-105880 GCF_030336705.1 Citrobacter sp. Cb028
GGACCGCGGAGCGGCAATTTTCCCGCCGGGAGCCGGGATTGTTAAGGGTACGGCGATAGTACCCTTAACACGTTCACAGGAATTGGTGTTTCAGAGAAACGATGAACATGAGGTGAACGGAACCCTTTCTCTGAGATAGCATGTTCATCACCTCCGCCAATACAGGCTGATGATTTCTGATACAGAGGAGTTAACTGAACGGTATTGCTTTCGTGGTGGGGTGTTTTGTGAGGAATGTCACGAAAATTTCTTGTTTCGTTAAGGTGCTGAATCTTATTAGAAAGGAGAGGTGCGGCGAAAAAAGCCGCGCGACAGGATTAAATAAGCGCACGCCGCTGCCGATAGTTAGACCTCAGACAATACCTGCATAATAAAAGGCTACAGATGTTTAAACGAATCAAAGTGATAACCCTACTTATCACCGTGTTACTCGCCCTTGGCGCGATGCAGCTCATCTCCGCGGGCGTCTTTATTGGCGCGCTCAATAACGATAAGCAAAACTTTAACGTCTCTCAGCTTTCCAGCCAGAACGTGGCCGAGTTTACCGATGCGTGGATTAGCCTGAACCAGGCTCGCGTCACGCTCAACCGGGGCATGTTGCGTTTACAGGGCACGATGGCCAGCGAGATTAACGGCGGTCAGTTGAAGGAACTGGTGAACACGGCAAATCGCCTGTTGGCCGAATCGAAAGAGCATTACGATAAATACTACGCCCTGCCGGAAACGCCGGGGCTTGATGAACATCTGGCCGATCGACTGGAAGAGCAGTACGGCATCTATTCTGCGACGCTGGCTAAAATGAACGCGCTGCTGGCTGAAGGTAAGCTGGAAGAGATGTTCAAGCAGAATGCCGAGCAAAAGCAAACGGCCATGCAGGAAGTCTATCGGGAATGGCGTAGCGCGCAAACGGCGCTGGCCACTGCCGGGGTGCAGGACAATGAGAGTGATTACCAGAAGATAATCTGGCTGCTGTCTGCCGTGATGCTGATTGTCGTCACCGTGATTATCGCCAGCTGGCTGGCGATGCAGCGAGTGCTGCTCAAGCCTCTCCACGAAGTGATGGGGCATATTCGCCACATTGCTGCGGGTGATTTGACGCACAGCATCAACGCCGATGGCAGCAATGAGATGGCGCTGCTGGCAGTCAACGTTCGCGACATGCAGCAGGCGCTGGCGAACACAGTCAGCGTGGTGCGTGACGGGGCTGACACCATCTATACCGGCGCAGGTGAAATTGCCGCCGGCAGTAACGATCTCTCTTCACGTACCGAGCAGCAGGCCGCCTCTCTGGAAGAGACTGCTGCCAGCATGGAACAACTCACCGCTACCGTGAAGCAGAACGCGGATAACGCGCGTCAGGCGACCAGTCTGGCAAAAAATGCCTCACAGACGGCGCAGAAAGGCGGAACCGTGGTTGATGGCGTGGTGCGTACGATGGATGAAATCGCCACCAGTTCCAGCAAAATCGCGCAAATTACCAATGTTATCGACGGCATTGCCTTCCAGACCAATATTCTGGCGCTGAACGCGGCAGTAGAAGCGGCGCGTGCGGGCGAGCAGGGGCGCGGGTTTGCCGTGGTCGCTGGCGAGGTCCGTACACTGGCACAGCGTAGCGCTCAGGCGGCGAAAGAGATTAAGGCACTGATTGATGACTCGGGGAATCGGGTGAATGCCGGTACGGCGCTGGTGCATGAAGCGGGTGAAACGATGGCGGAAATTGTGAGCGCCGTGACCCGTGTGACCGACATCATGGGCGAGATAGCCTCGGCTTCTGATGAACAGAGCCGGGGTATCGATCAGGTAGGTCAGGCGGTTGCCGAGATGGATCGCGTGACGCAGCAAAACGCCTCGCTGGTGGAGGAGTCCGCTTCCGCCGCCGCCGCGCTCGAAGAGCAGGCAGCACGACTGAATCAGACCGTAGCGGTGTTTAAAGTTTAACGTCTACTCCGGCCTACAAAATAATACCTTGTAGGTCGGATTAGCGCAGCGCCGTTCGGGCCATTATGATTGTGGAACCACGACGACGCTTGGTTTCTGTGGTTTGGCTCTGACGGCTATCACCACCCCAACAATCAGCAGCGCAATGCCGCTTACCGTCAGCAGCGGCGGGAATTCCTGGCGCAGGATAAAGGTGTACACCAGGCCAGCCAGCGTTTCGAAGACAATCAGCGGGCCGAGGATCACCGTCGGCAATTTTTGGCTGGCGACGTTCCAGCACAGTGCGCCAACCCACGAACACAATACCGCAATCGCTATCATCAGGCCGATAAACACGCCCGGACGCGGGCCGAAGGGCAGGGCAAAGTCCGGCGTTTGTCCGTTCAGCCACAGGCAGGCTGCAATATAACCGAGCAGAGAAACAGGCAACGTTACCAGTGCCTGGGCCGTCGCCCACATCATCGGGTGCTTATCTGGATTCTCGCGCAGCCAGCGGGCATTACGCAGCGCATACCACGCCCAACACACTACCGAGATCAGCGCCAGCGCGATTCCAGAACCATAACGCCAGCCGCTAAAGTCGGGTAAGCCTTGATTCAGCTCCGAGATATTCACGCACAGCAGACCGATACCAATCAGCACCAGCGCAGGCGACAGACGCCACCATGATAATTTGCCGTCGCGCTGGCTGTAGAGCAGGTTAGCGAAGACCGGGATCACAACCGGCAATGTACCAATAATCATCGTTGAAACCGGCGCGCCAGTGCGCTGGATGGCGCTTGCCAGGCAAACGTAATAAATCAGATTACCCATCATCGTTAGCGCCAGCGCAGTGACCCAGTCTTTACGCGTCAACTGACGCAAGCGCACACGCCCCAGCCAGGCAATCGGCAACGCTATCAGCCCCAGCGCCAGATAGCGCCCCATCGACTGCAATACCGCCGGGTATTCCGGTACGATCAGCGGCCCAACAAAAATTAATCCCCACATCAGCCCAGCCAGCAGGGCATACAACACGCCGCTAATCATTTTTGACATCCACATCGCTTAACAATAAGTCGAGTGTAGGCAGGAAAAATGCAGCCGTATTGTATGAGATTGCTGTTCAACGCCGGACGACTTGTTTCTGATAACGTACCGGCGTAATACCGTAGCGATGGGTAAACGCGCGGGTGAGATGCGACTGGTCGGTGAGGCCGGTTGCGGCAGCGACCTCCGCGGCGGGCATTCCGTGAGTGAGAAAACCTTTGGCTCGCCACAGGCGGATAGCCATCAGCATCTGGTGCGGCGTGACGTGGAAATGAGATTTAAACTGGCGCTGAAAATGCCAGGGGCTCAGCGCTGCAACCCGCGCCAGTTCGTCGAGCGTTACCGGGTGCATATAATTATCGTGCAAATACTCGCGTACCCGCTCAAAGCGATGCGATCCCTCCGGTAATACCGGCGCATGGCGGGCCAGCGGCTGGAACGTGTCGATCAGATCGAGTAATAGCCCTTTTTGCGCCAGCGGATCCTCAGTGTTCCACAGGCCATGGATCAGCGAGCAGATCTGGCGCGAGCGTAGCGGATCGTGACGCGTTACGTCATGAAACCACCAGTGGCGGATCCCGGTGACTTCTTCCAGAAGATCGGGCTCAAGATAGATCATCCGATAGCGCCAGCCGTCGGCGGTTTCCGCTTCGCCGGTATGTAGCTCATCGGGATTCATGGTGACGACGGAATGGGTGGGGGCCACGTACTGCGTGCCGCGATAGCGAAAACGTTCGGCTCCGGCTTCTATCGCGCCAATACCAAACGCTTCATGGGTGTGGGGTTCAAAGGCGTAACGCGAGATGTGCGCATGATACAGCTCAACGCCCGGCACCTGTGCCAGATGGCGAAAGCGGGCGCTGTCTTTCTCATCAATAAACTGCTCAGGTACACCTTGCACGTATTCTCTCCCCACGCATCATCATGTCATTATCAGAGAGGATGCGCGGGGATGCCACCACAATTAACTAATTTTTAACACTTACACGATGCCTTTGACGCTGTCTGCCAGCGACGTGGTTGGGCGACCAATCAGTTTGCTCAGCGTATGGCTGTCGTCGAAGAGGCCACCTTTAGAGGCACCAACGTCTGAGTCAGCCAGCATGTCCGCCAGTCCGGCAGGTAGACCTACACTTTTCAGCGCGGCGGCAAAATCAGCTTCGCTCAGGTTTTGATACACCACTTTTTTACCGCTCTGTTTTGCCAGTTCGGCCGCCAGCTGGCACAGGGTCCAGCCTGCGTCGCCCGCCAGTTCATAGATTTTACCGGCATGACCGTCTTCACTGATGACGCGCGCGGCGGCAGCGGCATAGTCGGCACGGGTCGCCGAGGCGATTTTGCCTTCTCCCGCCGCCCCAATAAACACGCCGTGTTCCAGCGCGGCTGGTGCGCTGGCGAGATAGTTTTCGGTGTACCAACCGTTACGCAGCAGCGCGTACGCGATACCGGATTCAGCCAGCATCTTCTCGGTTGCGACATGCTCATCAGCCAGCCCCAGCGGGGAGCGATCGGCGTGCAGCAGGCTGGTGTAGGCGATAAATTTCACGTGGGCCGCTTTCGCCGCGTTAATCACGTTGCGATGCTGCGGGGCACGTTGTCCCACTTCGCTGGAGGAGATTAGCAGTAACTTGTCTATCCCCTGTAAGGCCGTGGTAAAGGCAGCTTCATCACTGTAATCCGCCTGACGAACGGTAATGCCCTGCTGGCTAAGCGCCGTCGCTTTAGCAGGATTACGCACAATAGCCACAATCTGGCTGGCAGGAACGGTTTTCAGTAGCGTTTCAATAACGTGTTGGCCCAGTTGGCCAGTGGCACCAGTAATCGCGATCATAGGATAACTCCTTTGGTATTGGTCTTGTGTTTAATCACATTAACACTTAAACTTACTTTTAGTAAGTACGCACAAAAAGGTTAGTATGAAAATGACAGCTTTGACGCTCTCCCAGCAATTACGTGATGGCAACTTGTTTGCCGAGCAGTGTCCCTCCCGCGAGGTGTTAAAACACGTCACCAGCCGCTGGGGTGTATTGATTCTGGTGGCGCTGCGCGACGGTACGCACCGTTTCAGCGATTTGCGCCGTAAGATGGGCGGCGTCAGTGAAAAAATGCTGGCGCAATCCCTGCAGGCGTTAGAACAGGACGGGTTTATCAATCGGGTGTCATATCCAGTGGTACCGCCGCATGTGGAGTATAGCCTGACACCGTTGGGTGAGCAGGTGAGCGAAAAAGTCGCAGCGCTGGCGGACTGGATAGAGGTGAATTTGCCGCAGGTTTTGGCAAATCATACCGTTAAGAACGAAGACGTCCCGGCATCAGCGTAAACGACCTGGTCGGGCTTGCCGGATGGCGCAGCGCCACCCGGCGTGGTCTTACTTACTCAAATCCAACTGATAAATGGCGAAGCCGATGTCATCGGTAGCGACTTTCTTCAGTGGATACTGGCCTTTCTCTTTGATAAACGCAGCGGCTTTATCAGACGGTGATGTTTCAAAGCGAATATCCAGTTGTGTCTCGCTGTGAATCGGCGCCAGGCGCCAGTTGTTATCTGCCGCTGGATGAATTTCGCCTGCGCTCTTTGTCTGGGAACCTATCCATGCTGCCAGCACCGAGCGGTTTTCATCTGGTGATGCAAACGCGATGTGGCTGTCGCCGGTCCCGGCAAACTTACCGCCGTAGGCGCGGTAGTTGTTGGTCGCGACGAGGAAGGTTGCGTTCGGATCGATCGGTTTGTCGTTAAAGGTCAGATTTTTAATACGCTCCGCTTGCGGGTTAATCGTCTGGCATTCACCGTCATAGCGAGCGGGTTGTGAAACATCAATCTGATAATTCACGCCGTCAATCACGTCGAAGTTATAGGTACGGAAGCCATCCCAGTTAATTAACGACTGTGGTTTGCTGCTGTGGATATCAATCTGATTAAACTGCCCGGCGGAACATTCCAGCCACTCTTTCACCTCTTTACCGCTGGCTTTCACCACGACCAGGGTATTGGGATAGAGATACAAATCAGCGGCGTTACGGAAGGTAAGCTGACCTTTTTCGACTTCGACAAAGCTGGCCGGATCGTTCTTGCGTCCACCGACTTTAAACGGTGCAGCGGCGGAAAGTACCGGTAGTTTCGCCAGGTCCGGATCGCCCTGGATAAAATGTTCCACATAGGCTTTCTGCGCATTATTCACCACCTGCACGGTCGGGTCGTCCTGAACCAGCGCCAGATAGCTGTACATGTTGTCGGCAGATTTACCGATTGGCTTGCTGACAAATTCACGCGTGGCATCGTGATCGGCTTTTAGGATCTCAACGATTTTTTGGTCTTCGCCAGCCAGTGATTTTTTGGCCGCGGCGTCATAAATCGGGCGCGCCTGCGCTCTCCCCTGCGTAACCTGCCATTTACCGCTGTCGTTATTCAGCACTAAATCCACCACCCCCAGGTGATCGCCCCACATGCCCGGCATCACCGCAGGAACGCCATTGAGCGTACCTGTTGTGATATCTGCGCCTTTGATGTTGGCAAAGTCTTTCCCCGGGAAAACGGCGTGAGCGTGACCAAACATAATGGCATCCACGCCCGGAACTTCACTGAGGTAGTAAACGGAGTTTTCCGCCATCGCCTGGTATGGGTCGGCAGAAAGCCCGGAGTGAGCAACCACCACCACGACATCGACACCTTTGGCTCGCATTTCCGGCACGTATTTACGTGCGGTTTCCGTAATGTCATTCACCGTCACTTTGCCGCTGAGGTTGGCTTTATCCCAGGTCATGATCTGTGGCGGCACAAACCCAATATAGCCAATTTTCAGCGTCTGCTTGTTTCCTTCCTGATCGACAACCTCAGTCTCTTTGATCAGATAAGGAGTAAACAGCGGCTTTTTGGTCTTAACGTCGATGATATTGGCGTTAACGTAAGGGAACTTCGCCCCGGCTAGCGCGTTGTGCAGATACTCAAGACCGTAGTTAAATTCATGGTTGCCAAGGTTACCCACTGCGTAATCCAGCGTATTCAGTGCCTTATATACCGGATGCGTTTCGCCCGCTTTCAGCCCCTTGGCCGCCATATAATCCCCGAGCGGGCTGCCCTGAATCAGATCACCGTTATCAACCAGCACGCTGTTTTTGACTTCACCACGTGCTGCGTTGATCAGGCTTGCCGTACGAACCAGGCCAAATTTTTCAGTCGGCGTATCTTTGTAATAATCGAAATCCATCATATTGCTATGTAAATCAGTGGTTTCCATTATGCGCAGATCGACGGTCGCGGCATTGACGCTGGCTGCAATCAGCGTGGCCAGAAACGTTGCACTAAACTTAATCATCAGGGGCATCCTTTTAAGATCTAAGCCACAAAAGAAAATGTATATAAATCTTCTTGCTTACAGAACTGTGAATCATGACATGAATATAGCGTTTAAAACCGCAGACGCTATCACAGTTGGCGGATCCTTTGGCGATCGGGTATAAGTAAAACAACGAGTTAACACCACGACAGAAACGAGGTGGAGAATGTTAGAACATGTATGCCAGCTTGCACGGAATGCGGGCGATGCCATTATGCAGGTCTACGATGGAATCAAACCGATGGAGATTACCAGCAAGCAGGACGATTCTCCGGTCACGGCGGCGGATATCGCCGCGCATACGGTGATCCTCGAAGGATTACTGGCGCTGACGCCGGATATTCCGGTCCTGTCTGAAGAAGCGCCTCCTGGCTGGGATGTTCGCCAGCACTGGCAGCGCTACTGGCTGGTAGACCCGCTGGACGGTACCAAAGAGTTCATTAAGCGTAACGGTGAATTCACCGTCAATATTGCGCTTATCGAGCAAGGAAAGCCGGTACTGGGCGTGGTTTACGCGCCGGTGATGAAAGTGATGTACAGCGCGGCAGAAGGTAAAGCGTGGAAAGAAGAGTGCGGCGTGCGCAAACAAATCCATGTTCGTGACGCGCGTCCGCCGTTGGTGGTGATTAGCCGCTCGCATGCTGACAATGAGTTAAAAGAGTATCTGCAACAGTTGGGTGAGCACCAGACCACGTCGATTGGCTCATCGCTGAAGTTCTGCCTGGTGGCGGAAGGGCAGGCACAGCTGTACCCACGTTTTGGGCCAACTAACGTATGGGACACTGCCGCTGGCCACGCCGTTGCTGCCGCAGCCGGGGCGCACGTTCACGACTGGCAGGGGAAATCTCTGGATTACACCCCACGTGAATCATTCCTCAACCCCGGCTTCCGCGTCGCTATTTACTGAGTAATTTGTGCAGCAGGGCAATAACCTGCTGCACCTCTTCCTGCGTCAACGCACCATCTTTTGCCCACTGAACGCGTCCGTCCTTATCAAGTACGGCGATAGCGGAGCTCTCTTCATCCAGTTGCCAGGCTTTACGCGCAATGCCATTACTGTCGACAATAAATTGTGACCACGGGTAGAGCTTCTTATTGCTCTCCAGACTGCTGCGCACAAACATACCGGAGCCAGGAATGGCGTCATCGGTGTTGACGATCGTGGTGGTCTGGTATTTGTCGTGCGGCAGGTTGGCCGCCTTGATTGCCTCGATCAGCGTAGCATTTTTCTCTTTGGCGGAGGTGCGTCCGGCAATGTGTTGCACAATTCGCACTTTCCCTGGCAGCTGCGCGCTATTCCAACTTTTGTAGCTAAACTTATCGTTATCGAGAATCAGTTCGCCACGATCGGCGATCCCCACCGGCGGTACGCGCTGGTTGGTCTCAAACGAATGCGCACCGGCAATCATCGGCAGCAGCAGGCACGACAGCGCCAGCAGTTTTTGTAAGGTCATAGGTTTTCCTTCTTTCTTTATTTTGCAGGTGATCCGACCACTTGGGTCTGGAATTTAATCATATGTGCGATTGATGCTTTTTCCCGCAAGCGCGATGCCAGTTTGCGGACGGGCGCACAAATCCTGCGAAAAATGAAGGCTTATACTGAAGACAGCGAAGCGTTGAAAAGATAATTCTGAATATTTGTAACCTGAAGGTAAATAAACTTATACACGCTGGAAACATGAGCGAGATAGTCTATAGTCATAGGGCATTAAAATTTGCGCCTGAGGATTGTCGGACCGATTGTGGTACCGCAAAGGCGTAATGCTCAGCAGGAGACAACAATGAAAATTTTCCAACGATACAACCCGCTGCAGGTGGCGAAGTACGTGAAGATCCTGTTTCGTGGACGGTTATATATCAAGGATGTAGGCGCTTTTGAATTTGATAAGGGTAAGATTCTTATCCCAAAAGTGAAGGACAAACTGCATTTTTCCGTGATGTCCGAAGTTAACCGTCAGGTCTTGCGTCTGCAAACTGAGATGGCTTGATCAAAGTGCTATGTGGTAGTTAAAAAAACGGCTCCTGAATGGGAGCCGTTGATGTTTCTGCAGGACGTTAAGACGCCTTTGCCTCTTCTTTTGCATCCGGCAGTTTCGGTACCAGTACGGTAGGTTTACTGTCCAGACGCGTCACCAGCAGCTGATCAATCTTGTAGTTATCGATATCCACCACTTCAAATTTGTAGCCTGAATACTTCACCGAGTCGGTGCGTTTCGGGATTTTACGCAGCATGAACATCATAAAGCCGCCGATGGTTTCATAGTTGCCGGACTGCGGGAACTCATCGATATCCAGGACGCGCATAACGTCATCAATCGGCGTACCGCCATCGACTAACCATGAGTTTTCATCGCGCGCCACGATCTGCTCTTCCAGACCCTGACCGACTAAATCGCCCATCAGCGTAGTCATAACGTCGTTGAGCGTGATAATCCCCACCACCAGCGCGTACTCGTTCATGATGACGGCAAAGTCTTCGCCTGCGGTTTTGAAGCTTTCCAGCGCTTCAGAGAGCGTCAGCGTATCCGGCACAATCAGCGTATTGCGGATCTGTACGCCACTGTTCAGCGCCATGCTTTGGTTCGCCAGTACGCGGTTGAGGAGATCCTTTGAATCGACATAGCCAATGATGTGGTCGATATCTTCGTTACACACCAGGAATTTGGAGTGTGGATGTTCCGCCACCTTGTTCTTCAGGCTTTGCTCATCTTCGTGGAGATCGAACCAGATAATATTCTCGCGCGAGGTCATGGAAGACGGTACGGTACGGGATTCCAGTTCGAACACATTTTCAATCAGCTCATGTTCCTGCTTACGCAGAACCCCTGCCAACGCACCCGCTTCGACCACGGCGTAAATATCGTCCGAGGTGATGTCGTCTTTACGCACCATCGGGATCTTAAACAGACGGAAGATGTTATTTGCCAGACCGTTAAAGAACCACACCAGCGGGCGGAAGACGAGCAGGCAGAAGCGCATCGGGTTGATGATACGCAAAGCCACAGCTTCTGGCGCAATCATACCGATGCGTTTCGGAGTTAAATCCGCGAACAGGATGAACAGGCCAGTAACCAGCGAGAACGACAGAATAAAGCTTAACTGTTCGGACAGCTCTGGAGTGAAGTACTTCGAGAAAAGGCTGTAAAACGCCGGGGAGAATGCCGCATCACCGACAATACCACCGAGAATTGCGACCGCGTTAAGGCCAATTTGCACGACGGTAAAAAACATGCCGGGGTTTTCCTGCATCTTCAAAACACGTTGTGCGTTTACGTTGCCTTCATCGGCAAGCAGTTTAAGTTTTATTTTGCGTGATGCAGCAAGCGAGATCTCGGATATCGAGAAAAACGCACTCACGGCGATCAGGCAGAGAATGACTAAAATACTGTTTAACATATCTTATCCGACCGTTAAGGCCAGATCCTCGGAAGGGATAAATTGATAAATCCGTGTGAAATACACATTGAAAACCGGTCCGAAGGGAGTGGACCGGCAATTTCAGGAGCTAGTATAGCGTAAGGTACTGTAAAGCCGCCAGAGGGTGGCGATTATCCTTGTGGCGGCAGACAAACGCCAATCCCGCCAATGCCACAGTACCCATAAGGATTTTTATGCAGATACTGCTGGTGGTCGTCCTCGGCATAGTAAAACGGGGTTGCGGTAGTGATTTCCGTTGTAATGGTGCGCTCGTCGCCAGCGGCGGTCATTGCTGCCTGAAAACGCTCAAGGCTTGCCCGTGCCGCGACGGTTTGCTCCGGCGTTAACGGGTAAATGGCGGAGCGATACTGCGTCCCCTGGTCGTTCCCCTGACGCATGCCCTGCGCCGGGTCGTGATTTTCCCAGAACACCTGCAGCAGTTGCTCGTAGCTGATAACATGCGGATCATAGACGACGCGTACCGCTTCGGCGTGTCCGGTATCGCCGGAACACACTTCCCGATAGGTTGGGTTAGGGGTGTAGCCGCCGGTATATCCAGCCGCCGTGCTGTATACCCCGGGTAATGACCAGAATAAACGTTCAACGCCCCAGAAACATCCCATGGCGAAAAAGGCGATCTCCATACCGTCGGGCACGTTGGTCATCGAATGTTGGTTAACCGCATGCAGCGTTGCCACTGGCATCGGGGTGTTGCGTCCAGGTAGGGCATCTGCTTGAGTAACAAGATGCTTTCTATCAAATAAACTCATGGCCGTTCTCCCGAAATCAGTCATTTGGGTTAAGGTTGTAACGAGACGCGTCTTTGCCCACAATAAACGGCGTGAATACGTCTAGAGTTAAACATAAGAAATATTTGGGTTGTCGTCTGTTTTTCAACTCTTATTGTTGATTTTTTGTTAAGCCGAGGAACGGCATAGTATTTTTTTCCAGGGGTGGGAAAAAAGGATATTCAGGAGAAAATGTGCCACATATCCGTCAGTTATGTTGGGTGGGATTACTGTGCTTAAGTGGCTCCGCCGCCGCAGCGAATGTTCGCTTACAGGTCGAAGGATTATCAGGACCGCTGGAGAAAAACGTCCGTGCGCAGCTATCCACGATTCAAAGTGATGAAGTCACTCCAGACCGACGCTTTCGTGCGCGCGTTGATGATGCCATCCGCGAAGGGCTAAAAGCGCTGGGCTACTTTGAGCCCACCATTGATTTTGAGCTGCGTCCGCCGCCGGCGAAAGGACGCCAGGTGTTGATTGCCAAAGTGACCCCTGGTGAGCCGGTGCTGATTGGCGGCACCGAAGTGATTCTGCGCGGTGGCGCACGTACGGATAAAGATTACCTGGATCTGCTGAAAACGCGACCGGCAATCGGCACCGTGCTGAATCAGGGGGACTATGATAACTTCAAAAAGTCACTCACCAGCGTGGCGCTGCGCAAAGGCTATTTCGACAGTGAATTTAATAAAAGCCAGCTTGGGATAGCGCTCGAACGCCGCCAGGCATTCTGGGATATCGATTACAACAGCGGTGAACGCTATCGCTTTGGCCATGTCACTTTTGAAGGCTCGCAAATTCGCGATGAGTACCTGCAAAATCTGGTGCCCTTTAAAGAGGGTGAAGAGTACGAATCGAAAGATCTGGGCGAACTGAACCGTCGTCTGTCGGCGACCGGATGGTTTAATTCCGTGGTCGTCGCACCGGAATTTGATAAAGCCCGTGAAACCAAAGTGCTGCCGCTGAAAGGCGTGGTGTCGCCGCGAACTGAAAATACCATCGAAACCGGGGTCGGTTACTCAACTGACGTCGGTCCACGGGTGAAGACCTCGTGGAAAAAGCCGTGGATGAACTCCTATGGCCACAGCCTGACCACCAGCGCCAGCATCTCTGCGCCAGAGCAGGTTCTTGATTTCAGTTATAAAATGCCGCTATTAAAGAACCCGCTGGAGCAGTATTACCTGGTGCAGGGGGGCTTTAAGCGTACCGATTTAAACGATACCGAGCAGGACTCCACTACGCTTGCGGTTTCCCGCTACTGGGATCTCTCCAGCGGCTGGCAGCGCGCGATCAACCTGCGCTGGAGCCTCGACCACTTTACCCAGGGTAACGTCACTAACACCACCATGCTGCTCTATCCGGGCGTGATGATCAGTCGGACGCGCTCGCGCGGCGGTCTGATGCCAGTCTGGGGCGACTCCCAACGTTATTCCATCGATTACTCCAACACGGCCTGGGGTTCAGACGTTGATTTCTCCGTCTTCCAGGCGCAAAACGTCTGGATCCGCACGCTGTACGATCGTCATCGCTTTGTAATGCGCGGCAACCTCGGCTGGATCGAAACCGGGGACTTCGACAAAGTACCGCCGGATCTGCGTTTCTTCGCCGGGGGCGATCGCAGCATTCGCGGCTACAAATACAAATCTATTTCGCCTGAAGGCAGCGACGGCAAGCTGAAAGGGGCCTCTAAACTGGCGACCGGCTCGTTGGAATATCAGTACAACGTGACCGGAAAATGGTGGGGCGCGATGTTTGTCGATAGCGGCGAAGCGGTCAGCGATATCCGCAGAAGCGATTTCAAAACCGGTGCCGGGGTCGGCGTACGCTGGCAATCGCCAGTGGGACCCATCAAGCTCGACTTTGCTGTCCCTGTGGGCGACAAAGATGAACATGGTTTACAGTTTTACATCGGTCTGGGGCCTGAATTATGAGTTTATGGAAGAAGATAAGCCTCGGCGTGCTGATTTTTATCCTGCTGTTGTTAGGCACGGTGGCGTTCCTCGTCGGCACCACCTCGGGCCTGCATCTGCTCTTCAAAGCGGCGAATCGTTGGGTTCCGGGGCTGGAGATTGGTCAGGTCACCGGCGGCTGGCGGGATTTATCGCTCAAAAATATTCGTTATGACCAGCCTGGCGTGGCGGTGAATGCTGGCGAAGTGCATCTGGCCGTGGGGCTTAACTGCCTGTGGGACAGCAGCCTGTGCGTCAACGATCTGTCGCTGAAAAATATCAACGTGGCGATCGACAGCAAAAAGATGCCGCCATCAGCGCCGGTTGAAGAGGAAGAGAGCGGTCCGCTTAACCTTTCCACACCTTACCCAATCACGCTTTCGCGCGTGGCGCTGAACAACATCAATATCAAAATCGATGACACCACGGTTTCGGTGCTGGAATTTACCTCCGGCCTGAACTGGCAGGAAAAAACGCTGACCCTGAAGCCAACGTCATTACAGGGGCTGCTGATTGCCCTGCCTAAAGTGGCGGAAGTGGCGCAGGAAGAGGTTGTCGAACCAAAGATTCAAAATCCGCAACCGGATGAAAAACCGCTCGGCGAAACGCTAAAAGATCTGTTCTCAAAGCCGGTGCTGCCGGAAATGACCGATGTCCATCTGCCGCTCAATCTCAACATTGAAGCGTTTCGCGGCGAGCAGCTGCGCGTGACCGGGGATACGGATTTAACGGTACATAACATGCTGCTGAAAGTGAGCAGCATTGACGGCAACATGAAACTCGATGCACTGGATATCGACTCGAATCAGGGGACGGTAAAAGCCAGCGGCACGGCGCAACTGACCGACACGTGGCCGGTCGATATTACGTTAAACAGCACGCTCAACGTCGACCCGTTAAAAGGCGAAAAGGTGAAGCTGAAGGTCGGCGGCGCGCTGCGTGAACAGCTGGAAGTCGGCGTAAATCTGTCTGGTCCGGTGGATATGGACCTGCGGGCGCAGGCGCGTCTGGCGGAAGCCGGATTGCCGCTCAACCTTGAGGTGGTGAGTAAGCAGGTTTACTGGCCGTTTACTGGCGACAAGCAGTTCCAGGCTGATGACATCAAGCTCAAACTGACCGGTAAGATGACCGACTATACGCTGTCGATGCGTACCGCTGTGAAAGGGCAGGATATTCCTCCGGCTACCATCACGCTGGACGCCAAAGGCAACGAACAGCAGATCAATCTCGACAAACTCAGCGTTGCGGCGCTGGAAGGGAAAACTGAGCTGAAAGCGCTGGTGGACTGGCAGCAGGCGATCAGCTGGCGCGGGGAGCTAACGCTGGATGGCATCAACACGGCGAAAGCAATCCCGGAGTGGCCATCAAAACTGAATGGCCTGGTGAAAACTCGCGGCAGTCTGTACGGCGGAAGCTGGCAGATGGAGGTGCCCGAGCTGAAGCTGACCGGCAACGTGAAGCAGAACAAGGTTAATGTGCACGGTTCGCTGAAGGGTAACAGCTACCTGCAGTGGACGATCCCGGGCCTGCATCTGGAACTGGGACGCAACAGCGCGGATGTGAAAGGGGAACTGGGGGTCAAAGACCTCAATCTCGACGCGACGATTGATGCCCCGAGCCTGGATAACGCGCTGCCGGGACTGGGCGGTACGGCGAAAGGGCTGGTAAAAGTTCGCGGTACGGTTGAAGCGCCACAGCTGCTGGCGGATATCACCGCTCGGGGTCTGCGCTGGCAGGAGCTGTCCGTCGCTCAGGTGCGTGTCGAAGGCGACGTGAAATCGGCAGAGCAAATCGCTGGTAATCTCAACGTTCGCGTAGAGCGGATTGTACAGCCTGACGTGAATATTGGCCTGGTGACGCTCAATGCCAAAGGTAGCGAAAAGCAGCATGAGCTGCAGTTGCGCATTCAGGGGGAACCGGTCTCCGGGCAGCTCTCCCTGGCAGGTAGCTTTGATCGCCAAGAGCAGCGCTGGAAAGGTGCGTTAAGCGATACCCGCTTCCAGACGCCGGTCGGTCCGTGGTCCCTTAACCGCCCTGTCGCGCTGGATTATCGCAATCAGGAACAGAAAATCAGCATTGGGCCGCACTGCTGGAACAACCCGAATGCGGAACTGTGCGTACCGCAAACCATTGATGCCGGTGCACAAGGACGCGCGGTGGTGAACCTTAACCGCTTTGACCTGGCGATGCTAAAACCGTTTATGCCGGATACAACCCAGGCCAGCGGCGTTTTCACTGGCAAAGCTGATGTGAGCTGGGACACCACCAAAGAGGGGCTGCCGCAGGGGCAGGTTACGCTGAGCGGACGTAATGTGAAGGTCACGCAAAGCGTAAACGATGCGCCACTCCCTGTGGCGTTTGAAACGCTGAATCTGACCGCCGACCTGCACAATAACCGTGCCGAGCTGGGTTGGCTGATTCGCCTGACTAACAACGGGCAGTTTGACGGCCAGGTGCAGGTGACGGATCCGCAAGGACGCCGCAGTCTCGGCGGCAACGTCAACATCCGCAACTTTAATCTGGCGATGGTGAACCCCATTTTCTCGCGCGGTGAAAAAGCGGCAGGGGTGATCAACGCCAACCTACGTCTGGGCGGCGATGTGCAAAGCCCGCAGCTGCTCGGACAGTTGCAGCTGAGCGGTCTGGATATCGACGGCAACTTTATGCCGTTTGACATGCAGCCAAGCCAGTTAGCCGTTAACTTCACCGGAACACGCTCAACGCTGGCGGGCGTGGTGCGTACGCAGCAGGGCGAAATTAACCTGAGCGGCGATGCCGACTGGAGTCAGATAGACAACTGGCGGGCGCGCGTTGCGGCTAAAGGCAGCAGGGTTCGTATTACCGTGCCGCCGATGGTCCGCCTGGACGTATCGCCGGACGTGGTCTTTGAAGCCACGCCGAGCCTGTTTACCCTCGATGGCAACGTGGATGTGCCGTGGGCGCGTATCGTGGTACACGACCTGCCGGAGAGCGCGGTAGGGGTTTCCAGCGATATGGTCATGCTTAACAACAATCTGCAACCGGAGAAACCGCAGACAGCAGGTATTCCGATCAACAGCAACCTGAACATCCACGTCGGTAACAACGTGCGTATTGACGCCTTTGGTCTGAAAGCGCGTCTGACGGGCGATCTGAAAGTGGTGCAGGATAAGCAGGGACTGGGGCTGAACGGACAAATTAATATTCCGAGCGGACGTTTCCATGCCTATGGTCAGGATCTGATTGTGCGTAAGGGCGAGCTGTTGTTCTCCGGTCCGCCGGATCAACCGTTACTCAACATCGAAGCAATTCGTAACCCGGAAGCCACCGAAGACGACGTGATCGCCGGGGTTCGCGTCACGGGCACCGCCGATGAACCGAAGGCGGAGATCTTCTCCGACCCGGCGATGTCGCAGCAAATGGCGCTTTCCTACCTGCTACGCGGACAAGGGCTGGATAGCGAACAGAGCGATAGCGCGGCAATGACTTCAATGCTTATTGGTCTGGGGGTTGCACAAAGTGGTCAGGTTGTGGGTAAAATCGGGGAGACATTTGGCGTAAGCAATCTGGCACTGGACACACAAGGGGTGGGTGATTCATCTCAGGTGGTTGTCAGCGGATACGTACTGCCAGGTCTGCAGGTGAAATATGGTGTGGGTATATTTGACTCCTTAGCGACACTCACGCTACGTTATCGTCTGATGCCTAAGCTATATCTGGAAGCAGTGTCTGGCGTAGATCAGGCACTTGATTTGCTCTATCAGTTCGAGTTTTAGCAATGCGAATATTTGTCTACGGCAGTTTACGAACCAAACAAGGCAACAGCCACTGGATGACCAATGCCCTGTTGCTGGGAAATTTCAGTATCGACAACTACCAGTTGTATAGCCTGGGCCACTATCCAGGCGCCGTTCCAGGAGAGGGAACAGTACACGGGGAAGTTTATCGTATTGATAACGCCACGCTGGCAGAGCTTGACGCTCTGCGTACCCGTGGCGGTGAATACGCACGCCAGTTAATTCAAACGCCGTACGGAAGTGCATGGATGTACGTGTACCAACGTCCGGTTGATGGCTTAACGCTGATTGAAAGCGGTAACTGGTTAGACCGAGACCAGTACTGATATGAACACGCCACCCTCGGGTGGCGTTGTTTTATTCTGGATTTAAAACTCCACGCGCGCGCCGAGGTTATAGCGGCGTCCTTCCACCTGTGCGGATTCGTTCCACGCGGTTGTCAGTTTCGGATCCTCATCCAGCACGTTGTAGACCCCAGCCATCAGTTGCGTGTGCTTATTGAGCTGATAACGTACGCCTACGTCCACCATCGTGTAGTCATCATATTTATAGTTATTGCCGCTGTTGCGGTTACTGCTGCGATAATTCACCGTACTCCATACGTCCAGGCTTTGCGTTGCCGCCCAGTTCAGCGACAGATTCGCCATATGGCGCGGATAATCGTTTAGCGCGTAGCCTTTGTTAACGCCGCTTTTTTGTTCGCTGTGGTTCCAGGTGTAGTTAGCGTTGGCTTTTACATCGGCGGTAATCTGCCAGTCGGCATTCAGTTCTATACCGTATACATCCGCCTCGCTGACGTTGAAGTATTTACTGACGGAATCCGCGTTGTAGCCGTTGACGGAGCACTGGTTCGTCGACGTGGTTTCACAAATAGTTTGTTCAGCAATTTTGTCTTTGAACTGCGTATAGAAGACGGTGCTGTCGAGCGATAGCGCATCTCCCGTCCAGTAGAGGCCCAGTTCAGAGTTAACGCTTTGTTCAGGTTTCAGGTCGTCGTTACCAACGGTGAGGAAGGGATAAGGTACGGTTGAGCCGTAAGGGGTTACGAAGTTGCTGGACGTCGCGCGCAGCTCCGGTTTTTTATAGCCTGCGGAAACGCCGCCTTTCAGCGCCCAGTCATTGCTAAAGGCCCAGTTACCGTACATTTTCGGCGTAATATGTGTGCCAAAATTGTCATCCTGGTCCATCCTCGCTGACGTGGTCAGGATGAAATCGCCAATGCTCCAACCGTCTTCAGCAAACAATGCCCAACCGTTACGGCTGATTTTGGTCACCGGGTCAGATCCGGGCAGCGTTTTGTTGGCCACATCAAAGCGGTCATTCAGCTCTTCGCGCGTGAAATTCGCCCCAACGGTCAGTTTATGGGTGTCGAGCGTGAAAGTGGTTTGCGAATTGGCGACGTAGTTCTCCATCTGCACATACTGCGGGGACTGTCCGTCATAAACATACTTCGAACGGCCTTTTTCATAGTTTATGTAGTTGGTCGTCGCGATGGTGTCGTCTGCATACCAGCCGGTATGCGTCAGGGTGGCGGCGTTACGATCGAACAGCCATGACCACGGCGCACCGCGTTTCTGGGTACGGTTTTTTTCCTGCTCACCGGTGACCACGTTGAGATCGAACAGGTTATTCTCGCTGGCGGCCAGGCCCAATGTCATATCAACGGATTTACGATTGTGTTTGCCAAAATAGTTATTGCGATCGTCATCGCGACGGTCAAGCCAGTCGGCCGCCACGCTAAGGCCGAGAACATCGGGCACAATCGGCCCCATGGTAAACAAATTCATCTGGCTGGTATTACCTAAATACTGGTGTTCCTGCAGCCAGGTATTGGCAGCAATTGCCGTGGTCCACTCTTTTGCGCCGTACGGTTTTTTGGTAATGACGTTAACCACACCGCCGATGGCGTCTGAGCCGTACAGCGAGGACATCGGCCCACGGATAACTTCGATACGCTCAATGGCCTCCATTGGCGGTAAGAAGTTGGCTTCAGTACCAATATCATGTCCGTAAGGACGAGATTCACCGGTATTTTGTTTGACGCTGTTGACCATAAAAGCGGTATAGGACGGGTCCATGCCGCGGATCATAATGCTACCGGCGTTCATGCCACTGCTGTTGGTGACCGAGACGCCGGGAAGGTTTTTAATGGCTTCACCGATGCTACGGTCCGGCTGAATATCCAGCGTGTTACGATCGATAACTGAAATAGTGGCCGGCGCTTCGCGTTTTTGCTGCGAGAATCCGGATGCGGTGATCACCATTTCATCTTCGCTAGTGCGTGAGGTCTCGGTGAGTTCTTCTGCCTGGGTGGGGAAAATAACACCGCCTGAGAATGCAACGATCCCTGTCAGCGTAATAAGTTGACGCGTTTTCATAATATAGACACCTGAAAAGTAAAAAATAAAAACATCACCTTGCAGCCCAAAAAAGCTGCAAGGTGCAGATAATTTTTTAATTATTAATATTTAGAGAGATCGATTTTCAGCACGTAGTCGGGCTTCACACCTGTCATTTTTTCCGACTGTTTGACGCTGACGTACAGGGTGTTAGCATCTGCCGAGAGCGCCAGGCTGTTAGGTAATGCATTGGTTTCAATGCTTTGTTTTACCTGGTAGGTCTTGCTGTTCACAATGCTGATGCGTTTAGCATTACGGTGGGTGATATAAACTTCCTGGCGTTTTTCGTTATATATCACTGCCAGCGAGTTAATAACCTTAATTGGTGCAATAACCTTACCGGTATTAAGATCAACAACCAGTACGTCCGCTAAATCCGGATCGGTCAGGAATGCGCGGTTATTTTTTGCATCCAGGGCAATATTCAGGAAAAAATGTTTTTTATCTGGCTCAATGGTAAAGCGATTAATAATTTGATGGTTGGTGGTATCCAGCGTAATAAGTTCGTTTCGGCCATTCACAACATACAGGCGGTTCTTATTTGCATCCACGGCCATGCCGGTCGGGTACTGGCCCATGTTCTCGAGGGTGGCGATTTTCTCGCGCTTTTGTGTGTCCACCACCCAGACTATGCCCTTTTCAGCCACGCCGGAAACGTACAGACGGTGGTGCTGTTTATCGAGCACCATTTCACGCGTATGAACAATATCTTTCGGGTTTTTGGCTTCGCTCAGTTGCAGTATCGCCAGCTCTTTACCGCTGCGGGTATCGACTAGCGTTACTGAACCTTCCAGCGTGTTGCCGACATACAGCACCTGGTTTTCTTCATCCAGCGCGGTGGCAAAGGCACGACGACTGGTGTCGATGACTTCAGTCGTCGTGAGTTTCTCCAGATCGAGTTTATAGATAAGCCCGCTGGTTTTATCTTTATCAAACGACGGCGACGAGGCGACAAAAAGTGCATTCTGCTGGCTATCTACCGCCAGTTCATACACGCCGTTACCGACATCGCGGGTCAGAAAATCTTTCTCAGGTAGCGTCTGCGCCACGCTGGACAGGCTGGTAAATAACAGCGCTGTGGCGAGTGCCACGCAGGAATAGCGTTTCAGGGACTTCACATTGTGGAGGTTCATTGACTTTTATTCACATTTATTTACATGCTGAGAATGATAATGAGATCTAATATCATTCGCAATTAAGATAAATGAAATGTGACTACCCATTCTGGTAGGTCAAAAAGAAAACAGCGAAGGGGAGAGGTGGTAGAACGTAGAAATTTAAAAACCCTTACTAACCAGAGACTGGCGTTCAGGGTTTTAAGCTAACGCGAACTTACTTCTTCGCGCGCTCGAAAGAAGCAACGATTTCAGCTTTAGCGGCTTCAGCGTTGTCCCAACCGTCAACTTTCACCCATTTGCCCGCTTCGAGATCTTTGTAGTGTTCGAAGAAGTGGGTGATCTGCGCTTTCAGCAGTTCCGGCAGGTCGGTCACATCTTTGATGTGATCGTATTCTTTGCTCAGCTTAGTGTGCGGAACCGCAACCAGTTTCGCATCTTCACCGGATTCGTCAGTCATTTTCAGTACGCCAACCGGACGGCAGCGGATCACTGAACCTGGCTCCAGCGGGTACGGAGTCGGGACAAGAACGTCTACCGGGTCACCGTCCAGAGACAGGGTGTGGTTGATGTAACCGTAGTTGCACGGATAGAACATCGCGGTGGACATGAAGCGGTCAACGAACAGGGCGCCGCTCTCTTTGTCAACTTCGTATTTGATCGGATCTGCGTTGGCAGGGATCTCGATAACAACGTAGATATCTTCCGGCAGGTCTTTACCGGCAGGGACGTTGAGTAAGCTCATGTCTGTTTCCTTTAAATAAGCTATGGCAAACAAGTGGCGGGTATTATAGCCAACTCGCGCTGAATGTCTCCGCTTGTTTTCGCTTTCTCTGCGCTCATTTTCTTCTTTTTACCCCTCTCTCGTGACAGAAAAATCCATATCTTCAGCCGCATTTTTCATAGCGGGATGAAAGCGATTACAAAGTTGTGATTAACGTTTTATTTACTTTTTTGAAGTGTGATGTAACGCAATTCGTTACATGCTCAATTGTCTATAGTTTTTTCGCGACGGTTTATTAACCAACAATAATCACCCTACGAGGACGCACTTATGTGGAAGCGCTTACTTTTAGTCACAGCAGTTTCGGCAGCCATGTCGTCTATGGCAATGGCAGCCCCTTTAACCGTAGGATTTTCGCAAGTTGGCTCTGAATCCGGCTGGCGCGCCGCAGAAACCAACGTTGCGAAAAGCGAGGCTGAAAAGCGTGGTATTACGCTGAAAATCGCTGACGGCCAGCAAAAGCAGGAAAACCAGATTAAAGCAGTTCGCTCATTTGTTGCGCAGGGCGTTGACGCCATCTTTATTGCGCCGGTCGTGGCAACGGGTTGGGAACCGGTTTTAAAAGAAGCTAAAGATGCCGACATTCCGGTCTTTTTGCTCGATCGTTCCATCGATGTAAAAGACAAATCTCTCTATATGACCACGGTCACCGCCGACAACGTGCTGGAAGGTAAATTGATCGGCGACTGGTTGATTAAACAGGTGAACGGCAAGCCGTGTAACGTCGTTGAGCTGCAAGGGACCGTCGGGGCCAGCGTGGCCATCGATCGTAAAAAAGGGTTTGCTGAAGCCATCGCCAGCGCGCCAAACATTAAGATTATCCGCTCACAGTCCGGCGACTTCACCCGCAGTAAAGGGAAAGAAGTGATGGAGAGCTTTATCAAAGCGGAAAACAATGGCAAGAACATCTGCATGGTTTACGCCCACAACGATGACATGGTGATCGGGGCAATCCAGGCGATTAAAGAAGCGGGCCTGAAACCCGGCAAAGATATTCTGACCGGTTCCATCGATGGCGTACCGGATATCTACAAAGCAATGATTGACGGTGAAGCCAACGCCAGCGTCGAGCTGACGCCGAATATGGCAGGCCCGGCATTCGACGCGCTGGAGAAATTCAAAAAAGACGGCACGATGTCTGAAAAGCTGACCATTACCAAGTCGATCCTCTATCTGCCGGATACCGCGAAAGAAGAGTTAGAGAAGAAGAAAAACATGGGCTACTAGTTTTGCTGCCGGTCTTCCGTAGGCCTGATGGCGTTGCGCTTATCAGGCCTACGAAAAGGCCGTGATTTCGTACCGGAGGAATGCTATGACCACCGACCCTCATCAGGAAATCCTCCGCACCGAAGGATTAAGCAAATTCTTTCCCGGCGTCAAAGCGCTGGATAACGTGGATTTCAGCTTGCGTCGCGGTGAGATTATGGCGCTGCTGGGAGAAAACGGAGCCGGTAAATCGACGCTGATCAAAGCGCTGACCGGCGTTTACCATGCCGATCGCGGCACGATCTGGCTCGAAGGCCAGCCTATCTCCCCCAAAAATACCGCCCATGCCCAGCAGTTGGGGATCGGTACCGTGTATCAGGAAGTGAATCTGCTGCCCAATATGTCGGTAGCGGATAACTTGTTTATTGGCCGTGAACCGCGGCGTTTTGGCCTGCTGCTGCGCAAGCAGATGGAAAAACGCGCGACGGAGTTGATGGCGTCATACGGTTTTTCCCTCGACGTGCGCGAGCCGCTGAACCGCTTTTCCGTGGCGATGCAGCAGATCGTCGCTATCTGTCGGGCGATCGATCTCTCCGCGAAAGTGCTGATCCTCGATGAGCCCACCGCCAGTCTTGATACCCAGGAGGTAGAAATGCTGTTCGGCCTGATGCGGCATCTGCGCGATCGGGGCGTCAGTCTGATCTTCGTTACCCATTTCCTCGATCAGGTCTATCAGGTCAGCGATCGCATTACCGTTCTGCGTAACGGCGGCTTCGTTGGCTGCCGTGAAACCCGCGAACTGCCACAGATCGAACTGGTCAAAATGATGCTGGGTCGCGAACTGGATACCCATGCGCTACAGCGTGCGGGCCGTACGCTGCTGAGTGATAAACCAGTGGCGGCCTTTAGCGACTTTGGCAAGAAAGGCACCATCGCGCCGTTTGATCTTCAGGTGCGTCCTGGTGAGATCGTCGGTCTCGCTGGACTGCTGGGATCCGGGCGAACGGAAACGGCGGAGGTGATCTTCGGTATTAAACCCGCCGACAGCGGCAGTGCGCTGATCAAAGGCAAAGCGCAGACCTTGCGATCGCCGCATCAGGCTTCGTGTCTGGGGATCGGCTTCTGTCCGGAGGATCGCAAAACGGATGGTATTATCGCCGCCGCCTCGGTGCGGGAAAACATCATTCTGGCATTACAGGCGCAGCGTGGCTGGCTGCGGCCTATTCCGCGGAAAGAACAAAATGAGATTGCCGAGCGTTTTATCCGCCAGCTCGGAATTCGCACCCCCAACGCTGAACAGCCGATCGAATTCCTCTCCGGCGGCAATCAGCAAAAAGTATTGCTCTCGCGCTGGTTACTGACCAAACCGCAATTCCTGATCCTCGATGAACCTACGCGTGGGATCGACGTCGGCGCGCATGCCGAGATCATCCGCCTGATCGAAACGCTGTGCGCGGATGGTCTGGCGCTGCTGGTGATTTCATCCGAACTGGAAGAGTTAGTGGGCTATGCCGATCGGGTCATTATTATGCGCGATCGCAAACAGGTGGCCGAGATCCCGCTGGCTGAATTGTCCGTACCGGCGATCATGAACGCCATTGCGGCCTAAGGAGACTATGGTGATGCCTCAATCTCTCCCTCAATCCACTCCGCCGCAACGGCGATTCCGCTGGCCAAAGGGCATGCCACAACTGGTGGCGCTACTGCTGGTGCTGCTGGTTGATAGCCTGGTCGCGCCGCACTTTTATCAGGTGATTTTGCAAGATGGTCGGCTGTTCGGTAGCCCGATTGATATTCTCAACCGTGCCGCCCCCGTGGCGCTGTTAGCGATTGGCATGACGCTGGTGATTGCCACCGGCGGCATCGACCTTTCCGTAGGCGCCGTCATGGCTATTGCCGGTGCCACCACCGCGGCGATGACGGTGGCCGGGCACAGTTTGCCGGTGGTGCTGCTTGCCGCCTTAGGCTCCGGCATTCTGGCAGGGTTATGGAACGGGATTCTGGTGGCAATCCTCAAAATCCAACCGTTCGTTGCCACGCTAATCCTGATGGTGGCCGGGCGCGGAGTGGCGCAGCTTATCACCTCTGGGCAGATCGTCACCTTCAATTCGCCCGAACTGTCGTGGTTTGGCAGCGGCTCGCTCTTACTGTTCCCCACGCCAGTGATCATTGCCCTGCTAACGCTGGTGGTGTTCTGGTTACTGACGCGTAAAACGGCGCTGGGGATGTTTATTGAAGCGGTAGGCATCAACATTCGTGCGGCAAAAAACGCCGGGGTGAACACGCGCATTATCGTGATGCTCACCTATGTGCTGAGCGGTCTGTGTGCGGCTATCGCCGGCATTATCGTCACGGCGGATATCCGCGGGGCAGATGCCAATAACGCCGGATTGTGGCTGGAACTGGATGCCATCCTGGCGGTAGTCATCGGCGGCGGCTCGCTGATGGGCGGGCGCTTTAATCTGCTGCTGTCGGTGATCGGGGCATTGATTATTCAGGGCATGAACACCGGGATTTTACTGTCGGGCTTCCAGCCAGAATTAAATCAGGTGGTCAAAGCCGTGGTGGTGTTGTGTGTGCTGGTCGTGCAATCACAACGCTTTATCAGCCTGATAAAAGGAGTGCGTGGTCATGATAAAACGTAATTTACCGCTGATGATCACCCTCGGCGTATTTGTACTGGGTTACCTTTACTGCC
Organism: Citrobacter sp. Cb028; assembly: GCF_030336705.1. Taxonomy (NCBI): domain Bacteria; kingdom Pseudomonadati; phylum Pseudomonadota; class Gammaproteobacteria; order Enterobacterales; family Enterobacteriaceae; genus Citrobacter; species Citrobacter sp. Cb028. Next base: position 25,431 of record NZ_JAOWCZ010000029.1, read on the forward strand.
TGACACAGTTTCCGGCTTTTGCTTCAACCAGAGTTATCTGCAATATCCTGACCGATAACGCTTTTCTGGGCATCATCGCCGTGGGCATGACCTTCGTGATTCTCTCTGGCGGGATCGACCTGTCCGTTGGCTCGGTGATCGCGTTTACCGGCGTATTTCTGGCGAAGGCCATTGGCTACTGGGGTATATCTCCGCTGCTGGCGTTTCCCCTGATTCTGCTGATGGGCTGTGCGTTTGGCGCGTTTATGGGGTTACTGATTGATGCGCTGAAGATCCCGGCATTCATTATTACCCTGGCGGGAATGTTCTTCCTGCGCGGTGTCAGCTATCTGGTGTCTGAAGAGTCGATCCCAATTAACCATCCGGTTTATGACATGCTCTCAAGCCTGGCATGGAAAATTCCCGGCGGCGGTCGCCTGAGTGCAATGGGATTGCTGATGCTGGCGGTAGTCGTCATTGGCATATTCCTGGCGCACCGTACGCGCTTTGGTAATCAGGTTTACGCAATTGGCGGAAACGCCACCTCTGCCAACCTGATGGGGATCTCAACCCGCAGCACGACCATCCGTATCTATATGCTGTCGACCGGGCTTGCGACGCTTGCCGGCATTGTCTTTTCAATTTACACCCAGGCGGGTTATGCGCTGGCGGGCGTCGGCGTTGAGCTGGATGCGATTGCCTCAGTCGTGATTGGCGGAACCCTGTTGAGCGGTGGGGTCGGTACGGTGTTAGGAACGTTGTTTGGTGTCGCCATTCAGGGGTTGATCCAGACCTACATTAATTTTGATGGCACATTAAGTTCCTGGTGGACGAAGATCGCGATTGGCATTTTATTGTTTATTTTTATTGCCTTACAGCGCGGCCTGACGGTACTTTGGGAAAATCGTCAAAGCTCGCCAGTAACCAGAGTGGGGATGGCGGCAACACCAAAGTAACATCCTGATTTTTCACTAAACATTTAAATACCTAAACTTTTTCCGGTTGTAGTCGATAGGTTCTGTACAGGTCTGTTTTAACCCTACAACCGGAAATATAACGATGCCAAAATCCCTTTCAATTCGATCAAGTTTGTTGGTGTTATTGTCTCTGCTGACGTTCCTTCTGTTGCTGACCGGCGGTATGGGGCTATATGCCTCTACCCGTATCATTACTTCGTTGATTTACCACGGTATTATGAGTGCCTCGATGTTGGCTGCCCTCGCGTTGCTGGCGGTGATTTGGTTCATGTTGCGAAATAAGTTTCTCAAGCCGCTGGATAATATGGTTGAGCAACTGGAACGCCTGGCGACGGGGGATTTGTCGCCGGTTACCGCGCTGTCGGCCAGCGCCGAATTCAACCGTCTGAACGCGGCAATGGATGAAATGCGCCATGCGCTGGGCGACTCGGTACAGCGTGTCCGCGATGCCAGTTTACAAATTGATATTGGTAGCCGTGAGCTGACGGCCGGGAACCAGCATCTGGCACAACGTACTGAATCGACAGCCACTTCGCTGGAGCAGACCGCCGCCAGTATGGAAGAACTCACGGCGACCGTGAAACAGAATGCGCAGAACGCGGAACAGGCACACCAGTTGGCAAAATCGGTGTCGGATACCGCCGATCGCGGCAGTGAGATGGTGTGCTATGTGATTGAGAAAATGCGCGATATTTCCGGCAGTTCCAGCCGAATCGCCGACATCCTCAGCGTAATCGACGGTATTGCTTTCCAGACCAATATCCTGGCGCTCAATGCTTCTGTTGAAGCGGCACGTGCCGGTGAGCAAGGGCGGGGCTTTGCGGTCGTTGCGGGTGAAGTGCGTAATCTGGCCAGCCGCAGCGCCGAGGCGGCAAAAGAGATCCGCACGTTAATCAGCGATTCACACACCCACGTGGGAGAAGGCAGCGAACTGGCGCAGCAGGCGGGCGAAACCATGGATGAGATTGCCAATGAAGTGATGCGCATGACCAAACTGATGCGTGAAATTGCCAGCGCGTCGCAGGAACAGAGTCGCGGTATTGAGCAGGTGAATATCGCGGTGATTCAGATGGATGAAACGGCGCAGCAAAATGCGGCGCTGGTACAGCAGTCTTCAGCGGCTACCCGCTCGCTGGAAGAGCAGTCACATGCCCTGCTCGAAGCAATGGCGGCGTTTAAAGTACAAACGGCGTAGGGGATAAATTTGCCGGATGATGGCGTTAACACGTCTCATCCGGCAAAGCGTATTACGCGTCCGGGAATTCGCGGATAAAGCGTTCTACATCTTCAACCATATGGTCGTTACCTACGAAGAAGGAGCGACGCTGGTGCAGGCTTTCCGGGGGGATATCCAGAATGCGATCTTTACCATCGCTCGCTTTGCCGCCCGCCTGCTCGGCCAGGAAGGCCATCGGATTGCATTCGTACAGCAGACGCAGCTTCCCTTGCGGGTGGCTGGCGGTGCTTGGGTACAGGTAGATCCCGCCTTTGAGCAGATTACGATGGAAATCCGCAACCAGAGAGCCAATGTAGCGCGAGGTGTACGGGCGCTGAGTTGACTTATCTTCTTCCTGGCAGAATTTAATGTACTTCTTCACGCCGTTCGGGAATTTAATGTAGTTGCCTTCGTTAATGGAGTACGTGCTGCCTTTCGCCGGGAAGCGCATACGTTCCTGGCTGAGGCAGAATACGCCCAGAGAAGGATCGTAGGTGAAGGCGTGTACGCCACAGCCGGTGGTATACACCAGCATGGTGGAAGAACCATAAACAACGTAGCCCGCAGCAACCTGCTTGTTGCCTGGTTGCAGGAAATCCTCTTCCGTGACCGGCGTGCCGACTGGGGTTACGCGGCGATAAATAGAGAAAATAGTACCGACAGAGACGTTAACATCGATGTTGGATGAGCCATCCAGAGGATCCATCAGCACAACATATTTTGCGTGTTCACAGCCTTCAAAGACGACGATTTCATCTTCTTCTTCCGAGGCAATGCCCGCCACAATGTCGCGCGCCTTCAGTGCAGCTTTCAGTTTTTCGTTCGCGAACAGATCGAGTTTTTGCTGAACCTCTCCCTGCACGTTCTCAGCACCGCTGGCACCCAGGATATCGACCAGGCCGGCCTTGTTGATATCGCGGTGGATGATCTTGGCGCCCAGCTTTATTGCCGACAACAAAGCAGTGAGTTCACCGGTAGCATGAGAAAACTCGTGCTGCTTTTCGACAATAAATTCACCTAACGTTTTCATAACACTTTCCCTGCAATTTATGTGGAGTAAAGCGACCGCAACAATATTAACAAATATTTCCATTGCCGCGCTTAGGTGAATCGCGCCAGCAAACTACGGAATATCCTGAAATGCGTTTCTCACTTGCCGGACATGTGCGTAAAATGGCCCCCAGATTAAAAAAGGATAGTGACGTATGCGCATTCATATTTTGGGAATTTGTGGCACTTTCATGGGCGGTCTGGCGATGCTGGCGCGCTCACTCGGTCATGAAGTAACCGGTTCGGACGCCAATGTGTATCCGCCGATGAGTACCTTACTTGAGAAGCAAGGCATTGATCTCATTCAGGGTTACGATGCCAGCCAGCTCGATCCGCAGCCGGACCTGGTGATCATTGGTAATGCCATGACCCGGGGTAATCCGTGTGTGGAAGCAGTGCTGGAAAAGAACATTCCGTACATGTCCGGCCCGCAGTGGCTGCATGACTTTGTACTGCGCGATCGTTGGGTACTGGCGGTTGCGGGGACGCACGGCAAAACCACCACCGCCGGAATGGCGACCTGGATCCTCGAAGCCTGCGGCTATAAGCCTGGCTTTGTGATCGGCGGCGTACCGGGTAACTTTGAGGTTTCCGCGCGTCTGGGTGAGAGCGACTTCTTCGTTATTGAAGCGGATGAGTACGATTGCGCCTTCTTCGATAAGCGTTCTAAATTCGTACATTACTGCCCGCGTACGCTGATCCTCAACAACCTTGAGTTCGATCACGCTGATATCTTTGACGATCTGAAAGCGATCCAGAAACAGTTCCACCACCTGGTGCGTATCGTGCCGGGCCAGGGACGCATTATCTACCCGGAAAACGACATCAATCTGAAACAGACGATGGCGATGGGCTGCTGGAGCGAACAAGAGCTGGTTGGTGAACAAGGTCACTGGCAGGCGAAAAAGCTGACCACTGATGCATCCGAATGGGAAGTGTGGCTGGACGGTGAAAATGTTGGCGTGGTGAAGTGGGGCCTGGTAGGCGAGCACAACATGCACAACGGTCTGATGGCGATTGCTGCCGCGCGCCATGTTGGCGTCGTGCCTGCGGATGCAGCCAATGCGCTGGGCTCGTTCATCAACGCCCGTCGTCGTCTTGAGCTGCGCGGCGAAGCCAATGGCGTGACGGTGTATGACGATTTCGCCCATCACCCAACGGCCATTCTGGCAACGCTTGCGGCGCTGCGCGGTAAAGTGGGTGGCACGGCGCGCATCATCGCGGTGCTGGAACCACGCTCGAACACCATGAAAATGGGCCTGTGCAAAGATGACCTGGCGCCGTCGTTAGGGCGTGCGGACGAAGTGTTCCTGCTGCAACCCCCGCATATTCCGTGGCAGGTAGCAGAAGTCGCTGAAGCCTGCGTTCAGCCTGCGCACTGGAGCGGCGATGTGGATGCGCTGGCAGATATGGTGGTAAAAACTGCACAGCCTGGCGATCACATCCTGGTGATGAGTAACGGCGGGTTTGGTGGCATCCATCAAAAACTGCTGGATGGCCTGGCGAAGAAAGCCCAGGCAGAAGAAGAGTAAAAAAATGCCCGGTGGCGCTACGCTTACCGGGCTTACGATCCGTTGTGGGCCGGATAAGGTGTTTACACCGTTATCCGGCACTTTCTCAGGAGCACGATCTCCGTTGCCATCCGGCCTTCTGGTTACGCCATACTTCTCAACGGAATGGGAAGCCTCCATATGGAAATTTATAACTCAGATCGCAGAAATTAATTTCTAAATCATAAAATCTATTTCCGCTTTTCCCTTGCTAATATCCCCTCGAGAGCCAATGTGGCGTAAGTGCCACATAATAAAAGGTGCGCTCCATGCGAAAAAATTTAACCAATAATGAACTGCGAGTTTATAAATTCTGTCAGGAGAACCCTGCTGATGTTTATAAAATGAAAATTCATGAACTGGCAGATCGCGTTTATACTACCGCGCCATCTATTTCTAAGTTGGTAAAGAAATTAGGCTTTAATAATTTCCAGGAGTTTAAGGTCAACATTCGGGACGTATTCTCCAGATCGCAAAACTCGCAGCACCATAACGCGTTTGTTAGCGAATATATACAAGAAATGCAGGATGCTTTAGCCAGAGTGTCTGAGAATAAAGTCAAAGTCTTTTGTGATTTTTTGTCCGACTGCAATACGATTATCACCTGGGGATACGGTACATCAGATAGCGTGGCGAACTATGTTAGCTATAATCTGATGGTGCTGGGCTTTAATATCCTCAATGAAACAGACTACACCAACTGTAATGTCCGCAGCCGCTTTCTGACCGCTAACGATTGTATGCTGATTGTTTCCAACAGCGGTGAGTCAGAAATGCTGGAAGAGATAATTTTTAATGCCAGAAAAAACGGCATCAAGGTGGCCGCGATTACCAGCCGGGAAAACTCTACGCTGGCGCTTAAGGCCGATGCGGTCTTGATCTACAAAAACGCCATTATTAAAGATACTGCTTTCGAAAATATAAGCTATCCGATCCAGATAGCCATCGTAGATATTATGCTTTTCCATTTATCCAATGTCAGAAAAGTGTCGTTGAAATTTAATTCAAAAGTAGAAGACTAATGAAAAAACTAAAACTCGTGGTGATTGGTGCGGGTAGCAGCTATACGCCAGAACTGATTGAAGGTGTAATTAAAAACTACCACCAGCTTCCCATCTCTCACATCGCTTTTGTCGACGTTGAAATGGGTAAAGAGAAAATGAACATCATTTTCGATCTCACCAAAAGAATGCTTGCCAAAGCAAATTTACCAATTGATGTCATCCAAACTTTTGACCGCAAAACAGCGCTGCTGGGTGCCGACTTCGTGGTGACTCAACTGCGCGTCGGTGGTATCGATGCCCGAATCGTTGATGAAAAACTGCCGAAGTCATACGGTTTTATTGGCCAGGAAACCAACGGCGCGGGCGGGATGTTCAAAGCTCTGCGCACCATTCCGGTCATCATTGAAATAGCGAATGAAATGAAGGCGATTTGTCCAAACGCCTGGCTGATTAACTTCACCAATCCAGCTTCCATGGTGACAGAAGCGGTACTCAAATACAGCCACAACAATCGGGTCATCGGCCTGTGCAATGGTCCTGTCAATATGACCCATCAGGTGGCCGGGCTGCTGAATGCCAACGTAGAGGATTTATACGTCGAGTTCAAAGGCTCCAACCATATGAACTTTATTACCAAAATTTTGCATAACGGCGTCGACCGTACCCGTGAAACCATCGAGATAATCAACGCCGCTGACGTCGATGCATTGAGCTTTAAAAACATCAGCAATGAGCAGTTTAATAAAGAGCTGCTGGCCGCCACCAATCTGATCCCCTCTTCCTATTTAAAATACTACCTCAAGACGACTGAAATGCTGGCCGAGCAGGAAGCAGCCGAGCAATCACGGGGTGAGATCGTCAAAAATATCGAAGCCGAACTGTTTAAAAAATACAGCGACGTTACGCTTCAGGATAAGCCTAAAGAGCTGGAAGCCCGCGGCGGTGCGCTTTATTCCACCGCCGCGCTGAACGTTATTCGCGCTATTTACCTCGACGATAAGAGCATTCAAACCGTCAACGTTCGTAACGGCGGTGCGATCACTAATTTACCGGAAGAGGCGGTAGTTGAAGTGAACTGTGTGATTACCCGTAATGGTCCGATTCCAATTTGTACTGGTGAGATCCCATCTCCTGCGAAAGGGATTGTTTCCATGATGAAAGACTATGAAGCGCTGATCGTCAAAGCCGCCGCCACCGGCGATTATCAAGCGCTTATTTCAGGCTTTATTTTCAACCCATTATGCTCAAGCGACACTTCGGGCGTGGCGTTAGTCAAAGAGATGCTGCTGGCCAATAAAAAGTATCTTCCTTTATTCGCCAAAAAGATTGAATCACTTTAATAGCGAGAAGAAACGGATGAAATGTACAACGTTTGATACCAATGCCGCGCTGGCTGAACAGGTCGTTAGTGAGCTATCCGCGCTCAAACCACATTCTCGCGTGCTGATCCCCTCCGGTAGCACGCCTCACTGGATTTACGAAGCATTGGCAGCGACACCTTTTGCCGAACGCCTTACCTTCTTTGCGCTGGATGAGTGGGTCAACGTGCCCAGCGAATCAGATGGCAGTTGTCTGAACATGATTAATCAGGACTTTGTGCACAAATGTGCCTATCCGGTGCGGTTAGTCCATTTCAATCCGTTTGCCTCTACGGCACAAAATATTGCCCATTACCAAACCGCGCTCAACGGTGAAGAGTTTGACTATGTAATTCTGGGCGTGGGAATGAACGGGCATATCGGCTTAAACGAGCCGGGCGTGCCGTTTGATGAGGATTATCTACAAACTCAACTGGATGACGTAACAATTAACGTCGCCAGCCATAAATACTTCTCCGGAGATGTCACCCTCACCGAGGGTATTACCGTCGGGCTGAATAAAATCATCAAGGCTGGAAAAGTGATTGTCATCATCAACCACGATACGAAAAAAGATATTTATCAGGAGATTGTTAACGGCGATGCGCACCACACTCAGGTTCCTGCCATCTATATCAAGCAGTTCCCGCAGGTTAATTATTACGTGACAAAAAACCTTATAGGGTAAGCGGGCATGAGCATAACCTCTCTACTCGAACAAAAGATGTTGCCACTGGCCGAGAAAATCTCGTCAAACATCTACCTGACCGCACTAAAAAATGCGTTTATTGCCCTGATTCCCTTTTTGATTGTCGGTTCATTTTTCGTATTGTTAACCAACTTTCCTGTTAACGGCTATCACGAGTTTATGAGTTCGCTGTTAGGGGAAGGCGTGCTGGATAAGCTCAATTACGGGATTAACGCCAGCTACGGATTAATGACGCTGCTGGTGATTATTACCTTCTCAAAGGAGTTAGTTGAAAAGCTTAATCTCAGCCAAAGTTCCGCTATTTTACCGGTGGCGATCTTCTTCTTAATGTCGCCTGGTCATATTACGACAGGATCGGGAGAAATCGTCGCCGATGCTTACGCGCTGCTCGACTTTAGCTCTGAATCGATGTTCTTAGGGATTATCGTTACTGTGGTCACCATCAAGGTGGTTCAGTTTCTGGAAAACAGAGCTTTTACCATCAAGATGCCTGCGAGTGTCCCGCCAGAGATTGCCAGGTCGTTTAAATCGCTGGTACCTATCTTCTTGGTGCTACTGTGCTGGATTATCGTCAAGGTGCTGTTTGAGAACACGCCTTTTGGTACGCCGGGGAAATTTATCAGCGTCATGCTGCAACAGCCGTTGCTGTATCTGGGGAATTCCCTCTTATCGCAACTGATTGCTGAGATGATGATCAGTTTCTTCTGGTTCTTTGGGATCCATGGCGACTCTATCATGACATCCGTAATGGGGCCTATCTGGCAAACGCTCAGTGCGCAGAACCTGGCGCAAACTCAGGCCGGGCTGGTAGCGACCAACATCATTACTCAGCAGTTCAGGGATGTCTATTTGATTGCCGGCGGTACGGGTTTTACCGGAGCGCTGTTGATTAGCATCTTTATGGTTGCCAAAAGTACGCGATTAAAGCAGCTCTCACGGCTGGCGGCACCGGCGGCAATTTTTAACATTAATGAGCCGGTTATTTTTGGTTTGCCAATCGTGCTTAATCCGCTGATGCTTATCCCGTTTATCATTACCCCAATGGTGCTGTGTACGGTTACTTATGTGGTTATCGCATTCGGCTGGGTTCCCCCCACCTCTGGTATCTCCATTCCCTGGACAACGCCGATCTTTATTTCTGGTTTCCTCACCACCGGGATTTCAGGCATTGTTTTACAGGCCGCGAATCTGGTTATCGCCACCGCGATTTATACACCGTTCGTGAAGATTTTAGATAAGCAGTATCTGCATGAAGAGAGTCAGTCAGAGAACGCTATGGGCGAAATGCAGCCCCAGCAGTAAGAGCACAGAATCCAGGCCGGATGAAGTATTTACATCATCCGGCACTTTCTGCAGACGAAGAGGTTAGATTTCGTTTTCCGCCAGTTCACGCAGATACTGGAAAATCTGACGTGCTGATTTTGGCGGCTTGTTGCCTTCTTGCTCTTTCTTCGCATTGCGAACCAGAGAACGAAGCTGCTGGCGATCGGCGTTTGGCCACAGGTTCAGCACTTCCGCTACCGCATCATCACCTTCGGCGATCAGGCGATCGCGCAGTTGCTCAAGCTTGTGAAACAGTACAACCTGTTGGTTGTGACGGTTTTTCAGCTTGTCCAGCGCCTGACGGATGGGATCAACATCGCGCTGGCGCAACATTTTGCCAATCAGCTGCAGCTGGCGGCGGCGACCTTCCATCTTAATACGCTGGGCCAACTCAATCGCGGCACGTAAATCCGCGTCGAGCGGGATCTTATCCAGCGCGTTTTTCCCCAGTTTTACCAGTTCCACACCCAGGTGTTTTAACTCCTCGGCGTCACGTTTTATTTCACTTTTACTGACCCAGATAATTTCATCGTCTTCGTCTTCGATGTCATCACCGGGAACGTCGTCGAGCCAGTCTTCGGGCTGCTTAGTCATGTCAGGCTCCTTAAAAAAAGAGGCTAATGTTACCAGTTAAGATGCGCACTGAAAAACGGTTCTCTGTTAGACTTCAGAGAAACTCTCTCTACATTATGGCATTTGCGATGAAAGTAATCTCACAAGTTGAAGCGCAGCGTAAGATTCTGGAAGAAGCGGTCTCGACGGCACTGGAATTAGCGTCAGGTAAGTCGGATGGCGCGGAAGTCGCTGTGAGCAAGACCACGGGTATTAGCGTCAGCACCCGTTATGGTGAAGTGGAGAACGTAGAATTCAATAGCGATGGCGCGCTGGGGATTACGGTTTATCACCAAAACCGTAAGGGCAGCGCATCGTCCACCGATTTAAGCCCGCAGGCGATTGCACGTACCGTGCAGGCCGCGCTGGATATTGCACGTTACACCTCACCGGACCCGTGCGCGGGCGTGGCAGATAAAGAACTGCTGGCCTTTGATGCGCCAGATTTGGATCTGTTCCACCCGGCGGAAGTTTCCCCTGACGAAGCTATCGAACTGGCAGCCCGCGCTGAACAGGCGGCGCTGCAGGCCGATAAGCGTATCACCAATACCGAGGGTGGCAGTTTTAACAGCCACTATGGCATCAAAGTGTTTGGTAACAGTCACGGGATGCTGCAGGGCTACTGTTCCACGCGTCACTCTCTTTCCAGCTGCGTCATCGCGGAAGAAAATGGCGATATGGAGCGTGATTACGCCTACACCATTGGCCGGGCGATGGGCGATCTGCAAACGCCGGAATGGGTGGGGGCAGACTGTGCTCGCCGCACCTTATCTCGCCTCTCTCCGCGTAAACTTTCCACCATGAAAGCGCCGGTGATTTTTGCCAACGAAGTGGCGACTGGGCTGTTCGGACATCTGGTCGGCGCGATTGCCGGTGGTTCGGTGTACCGTAAATCCACCTTCCTGCTCGACTCGCTGGGCAAACAAATTCTGCCGGAATGGCTGACTATTGAAGAACATCCGCACCTGCTGAAAGGGCTGGCATCGTCGCCGTTCGACAGCGAAGGCGTACGGACCGAACGCCGTGACATTGTTAAAGACGGTGTGCTGACCCAATGGCTGCTGACCAACTATTCCGCACGTAAGCTGGGACTGAAGAGCACCGGTCATGCGGGTGGGATCCACAACTGGCGAATTCCGGGACAGGGTCTAAGCTTCGAGCAGTTGCTCAAAGAGATGGGCACAGGTCTTGTGGTTACCGAGCTGATGGGGCAGGGCGTTAGCGGCATTACCGGCGATTACTCGCGCGGCGCGGCGGGTTTTTGGGTCGAAAACGGCGAAATTCAGTATCCGGTGAGTGAAATTACCATCGCCGGGAACTTAAAAGAGATGTGGCGCAATATTGTGACCGTAGGCAACGATATTGAAACGCGCAGTAATATTCACTGTGGTTCGGTATTGTTACCGGAGATGAAAATCGCCGGGCAATGATACTCGTTAAGGCGTTAATTTTTTAATAATAAAAAAGGAAGTGAGCAATGCGTAAACACCTGTTAGCGATCGTCGCGGCTTCAACGCTGGTTCTTGGTTCTTCTGCGTTTGCAGCCGATCTCGAAGATGACATGGGGATCCTCAACGACAACCTGAAGATCGTCGAAAAAACGGACAATGCGACTGAACTAAAAGACGCGTTGACCAAAATGCGTGCAGCCGCGCTGGATGCTCAAAAGGGAACGCCACCGAAGCTGGAGAGCAAATCCCCGGACAGTGCGGAGATGAAAGATTTCCGCCACGGCTTTGACACGCTGATCGGTCAGATTGACGGCGCGCTTAAACTGGCGAACGAAGGTAAAGTCAAAGAGGCGAAAGCCGTTGCGGAAGACCTGAAAAAAACGCGCAACGAAAACCACAAGAAGTTCCGCTAATCTACTCTATCCGGCCTGCATAACCGTAGGCCGGATAAGACGCTGCGCCCCTGCATCCCATAAGTAAACGCTATCCCCATCACATTTTTTCATTTTTATCGTCCATTCATTGTTCGCATTTCCTTCCATTTTGCTGCTCACTCTTGCGATCTCAATCACATTCTTCCAGTGATTAATCGTGGTCCCGGCCCTTTTTGCGGCACAGATCACTATCGCTGCGCCCCTTTCCACTTCGAAGTGGAAAACAACTCGCTACAAACTTTTAACCCCCACCGCTAAGTTAACCTCAGAGCCACTAGTGGGGTAAGACGAGTGAATAACGGAGCTGTAATGAATGACATGGGGGAATCGGTGGAACTGGCCGACCGCATGCTGGCGCAGGTGTATGCCTTGCTGCGTGAACGCCACATTATTCCCAACGCTGTACAGGAACAGATGCTGACGTCGCATGTTCGCGCCATGGCGCACCGCTCGGTAACGGGTGAACCCTTACCAGAAGTCGATGCCAGCTTGTTTGATGAAATTTCTGCCGAATCAATGGCGCTTGCCCGTGACGTGGTCGCTGAGTTTGGCAATCTTCCTGAGGAAGAGGCCTGGCTGCTGTCGGTGCACTTCGAAGTCGCGAAAGACAACCTTTAAGGAGCAAAAGATGGAACAGATTACCGTAGTGATTGGCGATCGTCTGGGTAAAGGCCAGAAAGTGGCGGCAGGCGTTGAGAAAGCGGGCGGCCGTGCGGTTGTGGTGCCGGGCGTTGCGGCTGATATGAAGCTGGGTGACGTGATGAAAGCGGAAAACGCCACCTTTGGCATCTCGTTTTGCGGCAGTGGCGGCGCGGGTGCGATTACCGCGCAGACCAAATACGGCTACAAGGCGAAATACGGCATGCGCTCGGTTGATGAAGGGGTCACTGCCATCAACGAAGGTTGCAACGTGCTGGGGTTCGGTTTTATGGACAAAGAAGAACTCGGTGAGCGCCTGGTACAGGCGTGGCAAAAGAAACACGGCGCTTAAGCATGAAAGAACAATTCACCACCACGGTGAGAGTCACTGGCAAGGGCGAGGCCAAAGCGCGCGCCTTTGCCGATGCCCTGAACCACGTTCAGGCTGCGGTGATGAAAGCGTCGCCGCATATCTTACTGCGTATTGAGCCACAGGATGTGCAGGTTGTTCAAGCGCGTGAATCGGTGCGCAAAGAGGCATTTTTATTCCTCTTTTTGCGCCGGGAAAGACGCACCTTCAGCGTGGAGCTGGACGTGACCGTCAACGTAACTGCCATCAATCTCGACAAGGTGGATTTCGTTACGCAACGCTGATTCTTTATTAAAAGGCATAATTATGTTCCTGATAATATTAATAAAATCGCTCATCATCGGCGGCCTGGTTGGCGTCGGTGTCGGCGCTGGGGCTGCACGCATGTTTCATGCGCCTACCACTCAAGGGATGGGCGCGTTTCGTACTCTGGGAGAACTGAATTCCTGCGAAGGGGATCCGGCTTCTCACTTCTCGTTCGGCCTGGGCTTCTTCTTTAACGCCTGGGCTTCCTCCGTTGCGGCGGGGGCGTTCACTCAGGACGTCGACCATCGCATCATCCCCAACTGGGGCGCTGCTGCGCTGATGGTTAAAAACCGCAACGTCGGTGAAACGCTGCACGATCCCAAGCGCATGGCGATTGCCTGCGGCGTTATCGGGATGATCGTCGTGACCTTCCTGAACCTCACGGCGTCATCCGTACCGGAAGCGTTGCAGGTGACTGCCGTCAAGGTGCTGGTGCCTGCGGCTAACCTGCTGGTCAACACCGTGATGCCGGTGATCTTCTGGCTGGCGGCGATCGATGCCGGTAAAAAATCAGGCTTCTGGGCCACCGTCTTTGGCGGCGCGGCGCAGCTGATTATGGGCAACGCCGTTCCGGGTCTGGTCCTTGGCATTCTGATCGGTAAAGGCGTGGAAGAGAGCGGCTGGAACCACGTCACTAAAGTGATGATGGTGGCTATCGTCGCGCTGTTTGTCCTGAGCGGCTTCTTCCGCGGCTTCGACATGAAGATGATCGAATCCTTCCATCTGACCGTGCCTAACTGGCTCGAACTGATCCACAACTCGCTCAGCGGCAAATAACGGAGGCCATCATGGAACAGAATAAAGGTTTTTGGTTCGCTGACTGGTCGTTCCCGATCTTCGTTGGCCTGCTCTCCTCTGGCGTATTTGCCGGAACGCACATGTACTACCTGTACGGTATTGGCGCATTTAACGAAGTCGCTTTTGTGGCGATGCTGAAGGCGGGAATGGACACCGGCTCCTACGGGGCGGTGGCGGCGTTTGGTGCAAGCTTCCTGTTTGCCCGCATCATTGAAGGTTCGCTGGTGGGGATTCTGGATATTGGCGGGGCGATTCAGACCGGGGTCGGGTTAGGTGTTCCGGCGCTGCTGTTGGGCGCAGGTATTATCTTCCCGGTTGCCAACTTCGCAGCGTCGCTGGTCACCGGTCTGGTGATTGGTCTGGCGATTGGCTACATCATTATTCTGGCGCGTAAGTTCACCATCAATCAGAGCGACTCGACCTACGGTGCGGATGTCATGATGGGGGCCGGTAACGCCTCCGGCCGCTTCCTCGGGCCATTGATTATCCTCAGCGCGATGACGGCGTCTATCCCTATCGGCATCGGTTCACTGGCGGGCGCGCTGCTGTTTTACCTGTGGCAGAAACCGATCACCGGCGGGGCGATCCTTGGGGCGATGATCCTCGGGTCCATCTTCCCGATTGCCATTAGCTAACTGTTGATTTGTAGGCCGGATGAGGCGGTTGCGCCGCCATCCGGCAAAGGAGAGAGCGATGTTTGATTTACTCCTGCGCCGTGCGCGCCTCGTTGACGATACGGTGAGCGATATTGCGCTCAAAGACGGCAAAATTGCGGCGTTGGGCGACGTAGATGGCCCGGCGCTGAAAACCATCGAACTTGGCGGCGAGTACTACGTCAGCGCAGGTTGGATTGATTCCCACGTTCACTGCTACCCGAAATCCCCGATTTATCACGACCAGCCGGACAGCGTCGGTATAGCTACCGGCGTTACCACGGTGGTGGATGCGGGTAGTACCGGGGCGGATGATATCGATGATTTTTATACCCTGACCCGGGAAGCGACCACCGAAGTGTATGCGCTGCTGAATATTTCCCGCGTTGGGCTTATCGCCCAGAACGAGCTGGCTAATATGGCCAACATTGACGCCGATGCGGTGCGACAGGCGGTGAAGCGCCATCCTGATTTTATCGTCGGCCTGAAGGCGCGCATGAGCAGCAGCGTGGTCGGTGAAAACGGCATTACGCCGCTGGAGCGCGCCAAAGCGATGCAAGCGCAGAACGGTGACCTGCCGCTGATGGTGCACATCGGCAACAATCCGCCGGATCTGGATGAGATCGCCGAACGCCTGACCGCGGGCGACATCATTACCCACTGCTACAACGGTAAGCCGAATCGTATTCTGACGCCGCAAGGCGAGCTGCGAGCGTCAGTGACGCGGGCGATTTCACGCGGTGTGCGTCTGGACGTTGGGCATGGCACCGCCAGCCTGAGCTTTGCGGTGGCAAAACGCGCTATCGGTCTGGGCATTTTGCCGCACACCATCAGCTCCGATATTTATTGTCGCAACCGTATCAGCGGCCCGGTGTATTCCCTGGCGAATGTGATGTCGAAATTTCTCGCCATTGGGATGTCGCTACCGCAGGTCATTGAGTGCGTTACTGCCAATGCCGCCGATGGTCTGCGCCTGAAACAGAAAGGGCGACTGCAGGTTGGTCTGGATGCCGATTTAACCCTCTTTACGCTTAAGCGCCAGCCAACCGTGCTGGTAGATGCAGAAAACGACAGCCTGCAGGCTGAACAACTGCTGGTGCCGCTTGCCGCAATACGTGCGGGCAAGGGCTATATGACCGAACAAGGGAGCGCGGAACATGCCTTCGATTTTTGAGAAATACAATTTAAAACAGGTGATTAACACCTCAGGCCGCATGACGGCGCTCGGCGTTTCTACGCCACGACCAGAAGTGGTTGAGGCCGCAATGGCGGGGATGAATCAATATTTTGAGATGAAAGACCTGGTCAATAAGACCGGTGACTACATTGCGAAATTGCTGGAGGTGGAAGGGGCAACCGTCGTCTCCTGCGCTTCGGCCGGAATCGCCCTGTCAGTGGCTGGAGTGCTGGTTAAGGACAGCGACTGGCTGCTGGAGAACCTGCACGTCGCGCCGATCGAGAACAACGAAATCGTGCTGCCCAGAGGCCACAACGTCAACTTTGGCGCTCCGGTTGGCACCATGGTGGCGCTCGGCGGCGGCAAGCTCGTGGAAGCGGGTTATGCCAACGAATGTTCCGCTACTCAGCTGGCGGCGGCCATTACGCCACGCACGGCGGCCATTCTGTATATCAAATCTCACCACTGCGTCCAGAAAAGTATGCTCAGCGTGGAACAGGCTGCGGTGGTGGCGCGTACGCATAATCTGCCGCTAATCGTGGATGCGGCGGCGGAAGAGGATTTGCAGTGCTACTACCGGGTTGGTGCGGATCTGGTGATTTATAGCGGTGCGAAGGCGATTGAAGGGCCAACCAGCGGCCTGGTGATTGGCAAAACCCAATACGTTGAGTGGGTGAAGCGCCAGACCGCGGGGATTGGTCGGGCGATGAAGGTGGGCAAAGAGGGGATTCTTGGCCTGACCTGCGCCATCGAACTGTATCTGAACGCGCAGAAAGAGAGCGGCGCGGAGATGGTCGAGAAAATGACGCCGTTCATTAATGCGTTAAACCAGCTTCACGGCGTAAGTGCCCGCGTGGTGTGGGACAGCGCAGGGCGCGACATCGCGCGCACCGAAATTAAGTTTGACGAAGCGGTAACCGGCATCGCCACAGGTGAACTGGTCGACGCGCTCAAGCAGGGAGAGTACGCGATTTACTTCCGTGGTTACAAAGCTAACGAAGGCATTATCGAAGCCGATGTGCGCAGCGTGGATCGCGCGCAACTGGAGATTGTGGCCCGTCGAATTGGTGAAGTGATTTCGCAGGAGAAAAAAGCATGAAACTGACCCCTAACTTTTATCGCGACCGCGTCTGCCTGAACGTGCTGGCGGGCTCCAAAGAAAATGCCCGGGATATTTACGCGGCGGCGGAAGGACACGTGCTGGTCGGTGTGTTGTCAAAAAATTACCCGGATGTCGCAAGCGCGGTTGCGGATATGCGTGAATACGCAGCGCTTATCGACAATGCCCTCTCCGTGGGGCTGGGGGCGGGCGATCCAAACCAGTCGGCGATGGTCAGTGAAATTTCCCGTCAGGTGCAGCCACAGCATGTTAATCAGGTCTTTACCGGCGTGGCGACCAGCCGCGCGCTGCTGGGTCAGCAGGAGACGGTGGTCAACGGTCTGGTCTCGCCAACTGGCACACCGGGCAGGGTGAAAATCTCCACCGGTCCGCTGAGCAGCCAGACGCCGGACGGCATTCTGCCGGTAGAAACCGCGATTGCGTTGCTCAAAGACATGGGGGGGAGCTCGATTAAATACTTCCCAATGGGTGGCCTGAAGTGCCGTGAGGAATACATTGCAGTTGCCCAGGCCTGCGCCCGCCATGACTTCTGGCTGGAGCCAACTGGCGGTATCGATCTGGATAATTTCACTGAAATTTTGCAGAGCGCCCTGGATGCCGGAGTGAGCAAAATCATTCCTCACATCTATAGTTCGATTATTGATAAGGTGAGTGGTAACACCCGACCGGACGACGTGCGCCAACTGATGGCGATGACCCGGGCCTGCGTAGGCTAACTGACTGATGAGGAAACTGACGTGCGATTCCCCAACCAACGTTTAGCGCAGCTGTTTGGCATGCTGCAAAACGAAGCGCTTCCACAGGACGAGCTGGCGCAGCGGTTGTCGGTTTCCACACGCACCGTACGGGCGGATATCACTGCGCTAAACGCGCTGCTCACCCAGTACGGCGCGCAGTTTGTCCTCAGCCGGGGTAACGGTTATCAACTCAAAATTGACGACCCGGCACGTTATCATGCCCTGCAAACGCAGCGACCAGACGCGTTGCTGCGCATCCCTCGCACCAGCCAGGAGCGGGTGCACTGGCTGGTGGTTCGTTTTCTGACGTCGGCCTTTTCGCTGAAGCTGGAGGATTTGGCTGATGAATGGTTTATCAGCCGCGCGACGCTGCAAAACGATATGGCTGAGGTGCGCGAGCATCTGCAACGTTATCATCTGACGCTGGAAACGCGCCCCCGTCACGGTATGAAGCTGTTTGGCAGCGAGATGGCGATCCGCGCCTGTTTGACCGATCTGCTATGGACGCTGGCGCAGCAGGATCCACAGCACCCGCTAGTGACGCAAGAGGCACTAAATGCCGGGATCCCTGAACAGCTACAACCTGTTTTGCAGGATATTTTTGCCCGTTTTCACATTCGCCTGACCGATGAGGGGGAGCTGTTTTTGCGGTTGTACTGCGCGGTGGCGGTACGGCGGATTAGCGAAGGGTATCCCCTCCCGGAATTTGCCGCAGAAGAAGCCGAGCAATCGGTGTGCCTGGCCACGCGGGAAATCGCAGCGGTATTGCACCGACTGGCGGATAAACCGCTTACCGTTTCCGAAGAGAACTGGCTGCAGGTGCATATCGCCGCCCGCCAGGTACAAGAGATCGCCCCCAGCGCCATCAATGCGGATGATGACGAAGCGCTGGTCAATTACATCCTGCGTTTTATCAACAGCCAGTACAACTACAACCTGTTGAATGACAAACAGTTACATGCTGATCTGCTGACGCATATTAAGACGATGATCACCCGGGTGCGTTACCAGATAATGATCCCCAATCCGCTACTGGAAAATATTAAACAGCACTACCCGATGGCCTGGGACATGACGCTGGCCGCCGTCTCGGGATGGGGAAAATATACGCCGTACACCATCAGTGAAAATGAGATTGGCTTCCTTGTGCTGCATATTGGCGTCGGGCTGGAGCGTAGTTACAACATCGGTTACCAGAGGCAACCGAAAGTTCTGCTAGTATGCGATGCTGGGAATGCGATGCTGCGGATGATTGAGGCGGTGCTGGCGCGTAAGTATCCGCAGATAGAAATCGTTGATACCGTGACGCTACGCGACTACGAACAGCGGGAAAGCATCAGCGAAGATTTCGTCATCTCTACCGCGCGGGTTGGTGAAAAAGATAAGCCTGTGGTGATGATTGCACCGTTCCCTACCGATTATCAACTGGAGCAAATTGGCAAACTGGTGCTGGTCGACAGAACCCGTCCGTGGATGTTGAACAAATTCTTCGATGCCGCCCATTTTCGTGTGATCGACGAGCCAATGGATCAACAAACGTTGTTCAACGTTTTATGTCGCCAGTTGCAGGATGAAGGCTTTGTCGATGCGGAGTTTCTTGATTCGGTGGTTGAACGTGAGGCCATCGTCAGCACCATGCTGGGTGACAGCATTGCCCTGCCGCACGCCCTCGGTCTGCTGGCAAAGAAAACGGTGGTCTACACCATCCTCGCCCCGCAGGGTATCGCCTGGGGGGATGAAACGGCGCATGTGATCTTCCTGCTCGCCATCAGCAAAAGCGAATACGAAGAAGCGATGGCGATCTACGATATTTTCGTCACCTTCCTGCGCGAGCGCGCGATGACGCGACTCTGCGCATGCCGGAATTTCAGCGAGTTCAAAACGGTTGCAATGGAGTGTGTGAGCCGTTTTTGAGGGGCGGAAAACAGAACCTCTACTGCTGGAAATTAACGCAAGTGATGTACAACCTGATTACTGCTCCCGCGCCAGATTAGCGCCGGGTCTTTAAGATCCTGCACGTATTTGCCATCGACCAGCACGTTGATGAGATCGACAACCTGCATTTGCGCGGCATCGAGTTCATCGAGCTTGTAGCCGGTCCACACCCAGATGTCTTTTCCCGGACACTCAGCGCGAATGCGCTGCACCAGTTGCAGAATATCCGGCACGTTCTGCGGATGCAGCGGATCGCCGCCGGAGAGCGAGATCCCCTGACGGTGAATACGCGTGTCGTTCAGATCGGCAATGATCTTGTCTTCCATCTCTTTGCTAAACTGCTGGCCGGAATTGAGCCGCCAGGTGCTTTTGTTATAGCAACCGGGGCATTCATGCACGCATCCTGAAACAAACAGAGTACAGCGAGTGCCGGGACCGTTAACGATGTCGACAGGGTAATACTGATGGTAATTCATTTTCGCTTCTCATCCGTTTATCAATTCGCGCCATAGCTGCGTTCGGGCGCCCGAGTCACTTACTTATGTAAGCTCCCCGGGACTTACTCATTTGCTGCCTTGCTATGACGTGAATTGCGTTGCGGAAATAATGGCCCGAAAAGCGTCGCATCGCCGGGCAATAAAATCGTCTAAATTAACCGATCTGCCCGTTCCCTAAATGCTTAACGCGGCGCTTCACTTCTTCCTGCTTACCGGCGTTAAACGGACGAGCGTCCGGGCTGCCTAAGTAACCGCAGACGCGGCGGGTGACCGATACGCGCGCGGCGTCGTGGTTACCACATTTCGGGCAGGTAAAGCCTTTGCTGGTGCACTCAAACTCACCAGTAAAGCCGCACTCGTAGCATTCATCGATTGGCGTGTTGGTCCCGTAATACGGCACGTGCTGATAGCTGTAATCCCAGACGTCTTCCAGCGCTTTCAGGTTGTGCTGAATATTCGGGTATTCGCCGTAGCAAATGAAGCCCCCGCTTGCCAGCGGCGGGTACGGCGCTTCGAAATCGATCTTGTCGTACGGGTTAACCTTCTTCTCCACATCGAGATGGAAGCTGTTGGTGTAGTAGCCTTTGTCGGTCACGCCCGGGACCACGCCAAATTCGGCGGTATCCAGACGGCAGAAACGGTCGCACAGGTTTTCACTTGGCGTGCTGTACAGGCTAAAGCCGTAGCCAGTTTCGTCTTTCCACTGATCGACCGCTTGGCGCAGGCGTTCCACAATGGCGATACCTTTGGCGCGCAGCTGCTCGCTGTCATACACATGCTTGTCGCCAAACAGCGCATTGATGGTTTCGTGAATACCGATGTAGCCCAGAGAGATGGATGCGCGACCATTTTTAAAGATTTCTGACACGTCATCGTCCGCTTTCAGACGCACGCCGCAGGCCCCTTCCATATACAGAATTGGCGCCACGCGGGCCTTCACGCCTTCCAGGCGCGCAATGCGGGTCATCAGCGCTTTACGCGCCAGCACCAGACGATCGTCAAGCAGTTTCCAGAAGGTGGCTTCATCGCCATGCGCTTCCAGGGCGATACGCGGCAGGTTGAGGCTGATAACGCCGAGGTTGTTACGTCCGTCGTGAATCTGCTCGCCGTTCTCGTTTTCCCACACGCCGAGGAAGCTGCGACAGCCCATTGGCGTTTTGAACGAGCCGGTCACTTTGACCACCTGATCGTAGTTCAGGATGTCCGGATACATACGCTTGCTCGCGCACTCCAGTGCCAGCTGCTTGATGTCGTAGTTCGGATCGCCAAACTTGTGGTTCAGACCGTCACGAATCGCGAACACCAGTTTCGGGAACACTGCGGTTTTACGATTTTTACCCAAGCCGGCAATACGGTTACGCAGAATGGACTGCTGGATCAAACGCGATTCCCAGCTGGTTCCCAGGCCAAAACCAAAGGTCACGAACGGCGTCTGACCGTTGGCGGTATGCAGGGTGTTCACTTCATACTCGAGAGACTGGAATGCGTCGTAGCACTCTTTCTCGGTACGGGAATGGGCATAACCGTCGGCGTCCGGGATCTGCCACTCTTCAGCGGTTTTACGATGTTTATTAAAGCTCTCGGTAACGAACGGCGCGAGAACTTCATCAATACGGTTAATGGTGGTGCCGCCATAAATATGGCTGGCGACCTGCGCGATAATTTGCGCGGTGACGGCGGTCGCGGTAGAGATGGATTTTGGCGGTTCAATCTCCGCGTTACCCATCTTAAAGCCCTGCGTCAGCATGCCTTTCAGGTCGATCAGCATGCAGTTAAACATTGGGAAGAACGGAGAGTAGTCGAGATCGTGATAGTGAATATCACCACGCTCGTGCGCCTGGACGACATCACGCGGCAGTAGGTGCTGACGCGCATAGTGTTTGGCAACGATACCGGCCAGCAGGTCGCGCTGGGTTGGGATCACTTTGCTGTCTTTGTTGGCATTTTCATTCAGCAGAGCAGAGTTGGTTTGCTCAACCAGACCACGAATTTCCTGGTTCAGACGGCCACGTTTTTCACGCTGGATATCACGGTCGTGGCGATATTCGATGTACGCACGGGCGAGTTGTTTGTACGGGCCAGACATTAGCTGGTTTTCTACCGCTGTCTGGATCTCGTTGATATCGACCTTGCTGCGCTCATTCATCTGGCTACTAACGACTTCTGCGACGGTGGCACAGTAATCTGCGTCATCGACTCCCGCTGCTTTAGCTGCACGCAGAATGGCTTCTTTGATGCGCTCTGATTTAAACGGCACTTTACAGCCATCTCGTTTCATCACATGCGGTGTCATGATCACTCCATATTTATAAGAACAGGTTATCCACAGAGGTTGGGGAGGCCATCAGGGCTTTATTCATCTCTATTGCCAATGACTTCCCGCAATCCTGACCCACTTTATCCACAATTCCACCGTGAAGCGGTGCACTGTAGTTGTAGCAATTGTAGTCGATTAATACAACATATTGGGTCGGCGTGCATTTTAAGTTCTATATGTAGTGATTTGCATCAAGGATGTTTACGATTTATTTGATGTAGCGCAAAGTAAAAATCGGAGCGTACAGATGACGGGCACTACAGCCGATTGTAAATTGTGGGCAGAAAATTCTGATTAATTATTCAACAAAAACAGAAAGGTAAGCTGGGCGTATGCATCAAAGCCCGGCAGCGTTATGCGTACCGGGCCTGAACATAATTGCAAGCTATTTTTGCAACCACCAGACGGCTTCAAAAGGACGCAGCGTCATGTCTGTGGGTTGGCTGGCGACCTCGGCATAGTTGTGCATCAGCACCTGCCAGTTGCCGTCGGTCTGGGTCGGCTGCCAGCTCTGGAAGGTATCGCTCAGATTAGCAATGACCAGCAACCGCTGTCCTTGCCATTCACGTTGATAGCACCACAGATGCGGGCTGCCCGGTAGCAGATCCTGATAGTCGCCCCAGGTGATAACCGGCTCTGCTTTCCGCAATGCGATCAGCTTCTGATAGGTATAGAACACCGAGTCGGTATCGCGCAGCGCTGCCGCCACGTTGATATCCGCTGCGTTGTCGCACAGATTGATCCACGGCTCACCCTGGGTGAAGCCCGCGTGTTTGCTGGCATCCCACTGCATCGGCGTGCGGCTGTTATCGCGCGATTTACTGGCGAGGATCGCCAGCAGCTCTTGCGCATCGCGTCCCTGGCCGTTCAGGGCGGCAAACATGTTATGGCTTTCCACATCGCGGTAATCGGTAATCTGGCGGAAGTGCGGATTGGTCATGCCGATCTCTTCACCCTGGTAGATGTAGGGCGTGCCCTGCATACCGTGCAGCACCATCGCCAGCATTTTTGCGGCCGGAACGCGGTATTTACCTTCATCGCCAAAACGCGACACGATGCGTGGCTGGTCGTGGTTACACCAGAACAGCGCGTTCCAGGCCTGATTGTGCATGCCTTGCTGCCAGTGGCGGAATAGGGTTTTGAGCGCCACATAGTCGGGTTTGGCTAACGTCCACTTCTCACCGTTGGGGTAATCCACTTTCAGGTGGTGGAAGTTGAAGGTCATCGACAGTTCGCTGCCATCGAGTGCGGCGTACTGCTGGCAGTTTTCCAGCGTGGTGGAGGACATTTCTCCGACCGTCATCAGGCCGCGGGGCGTGAAGACGTCGCGGTTCATTTCACGTAAAAACGCATGCGCGCGCGGGCCGTCGGTATAAAAACGCCGCCCATCGCCGTCGGGATCGCTCGGGAAGTGCTGATCTTTAGAGATAAGATTCACCACGTCGAGACGCAGCCCGTCCACGCCGCGATCGGCCCAGAACTCGCACACTTTTTTTAGCTCGGCGCGGACCGCCGGATTCTCCCAGTTCAGGTCTGCCTGCTCCGGAGCAAAGAGGTGCAGATAGTACTGCTCGCTTTCGGCGTGCCAGCCCCAGGCGCTGCCGCCAAATTTGGAGCGCCAGTTATTCGGGAGACTGTCT
Source organism: Citrobacter sp. Cb028 (assembly GCF_030336705.1). Classification (NCBI taxonomy): domain Bacteria; kingdom Pseudomonadati; phylum Pseudomonadota; class Gammaproteobacteria; order Enterobacterales; family Enterobacteriaceae; genus Citrobacter; species Citrobacter sp. Cb028. The sequence continues at coordinate 49,283 of NZ_JAOWCZ010000029.1, forward strand.
GGCGTACCGTCGCGCCAGAGGTAAAACTGACGATACGGGCTGTCTTTATCCAGCGCCTCGCGAAACCAGGGGTGCTGGGTTGAAGTGTGGTTAAACACCATATCGAGAATAATACGGATACCGCGCGCTTTCGCCTGCGCCACCAGTTCGTCAAAGTCTGCAAGCGTTCCGTAGGCCGGATCGACAGACATGTAATCCGCGACGTCGTAGCCGTTATCAACCTGCGGCGAAATATAGAACGGCGTTAGCCAGATGGCATCAACCCCCAGCGTTTGCAGATAGCCGAGACGCTGCGTCACGCCGCGTAAATCGCCGGTGCCGCTGCCGGTGGTGTCCTGAAAACTCTTGGGGTAAACCTGATAGATGACGCCGTTTTGCCACCAGTGGGGAATATTCATGGTTGTTTCCTGGAAATACGATGGGGCGCAACTGCGCCCCGAAGAAAAGTTAGACAATTTGTAGTGTGCCCATACGGTGTTTACGCTGATAAACGAATGAGGTCAGTACCATGGGGATAACAATCGCAATGACCATTGCCATGCCAAATACCTGCCAGTAAGTCGGCTGGATGGAGAGGATGCCCGGCAAACCGCCGACGCCAATTCCGTTCGCCAGCACACCGTTCAGGCCGCACAGCAGTCCGGCGAGACCGGAACCGATCATCGCGCACAGCATCGGGAAGCGGTATTTCAGGTTGATCCCGTACATGGCAGGTTCAGTGACCCCGAGATAGGCGGAGATCGCGGCAGGAACGGAGATTTCACGTTCATTGTGTTTGCGACTGGAGATGATGATCCCGACTACCGCAGAGGCCTGAGCGATATTCGACAGTGCGATCAGCGGCCATACCGGCGTACCGCCCATGCTCTGAATCATCTGCATGTCGATAGCCAGCGTGGTCTGATGCACGCCGGTTATCACCAGCGGGGCATACAGGAAGCCGAACAGCGCCGCGCCAATCGGGGCAAAGCTGCCGGTCAGCAGGTGACGGACCGCAAACGCGACACCGTCGCCGATCATGCGGCCAAACGGACCGATAAAGGCGTGCGCGAGGAATACCGCGAGGATCAACGAGCACACCGGGACGATCACCAGATACAGATAATCCGGGACGATGCGTTTCATGCGTGTTTCAATAAACCCGAGCGCCAGACCGGCCAGCAGTGCCGGAATAACCTGTGCCTGATAGCCCACTTTCTCAATGCTGAACAGGCCGAAGTTCCACACTTCCGGTACCTGTTGACCGAGTAGATAGGCGTTCATTAGCTGCGGTGAAACCAGGGTCACACCCAGCACAATACCGAGGATCAGCGTTCCGCCCATTTTCTTCACTGCTGACCAGCAGATCCCGACCGGCAGATAGAAGAAGATCGCTTCGCCAATTAGCCACAGGAAGTCGTAAAGGGTTTTCAGCGAAGGGTGCATCTGCGCCAGCGTCTGCCCGTTGCTCATGGGCAGATCGCCAATCACATTACGGAACCCCAAGATCAAGCCGCCGCTAATCAGCGCTGGCAGCAGCGGGAAGAAGATCTCCGCAAAATGAGAAATCAGCTGTTCGTGCCATTTCATATTCTGCCGCGCGGCTTTTTTCGCCTGCTCTTTGTCGGCGCTGGCCTGACCGGTTGTCGCCAGCAGCACTTTGTAGTAATCGCCCACTTCGGTGCCAATCACCACCTGAAACTGCCCGGCGTTGGTGAAGCAGCCTTTGACCATCGGCAACTGTTCGATCTCTTTTGGCCTGGCATTCGCAGGCTGATTCAGCACAAAACGCAGGCGAGTAATGCAGTGACTTACCGTGGCGATATTGTCGCGCCCGCCTACCAGCTCAATCAGCCGGTCGATGTCTGCTTGTTTTATTTTGCTCATGATGATGTGTGTTCCCCGTAGGCCGGATAAGACGTTTTAGCATCGCCATCTGGCAAATCTCTCGTTGCTGTGGCCAGAGTATATCGTCGATGAAAATTTAAAAATGGGAACGTTCCCGAAACGCAGCGAAGATCACAAATTAACGCTCAGAAAGCGATCAGGAGAGGGTGGAAGGAATAACGATTTGTCGTAGTTCGCTACGGCCGTTGATCTGCTCGATCAGCTGCGAGGCCGCTTGTCGTCCGGCTTCGGCATATCCTGGATCGACGGTGATAATTTCCGGATGGAGGAATTTCATCAGCGGCGTACTGCCCACGCTCGCCAGCTGTAGATTCTCAATTCGCTGCTCTTGCAGATATTTGCTGACACCAAGGGCGAGGGTATCCGTCGCGCAGACTAAGGCAGTGGTTTCCGGGGTGATGACGTTGGCGGCCTGCTCATAACCCTGCTTCATGGCAAGACCCGGTAGCGCGGCTACAGGATGCAGTTTGTGTTTCTTACAGAACGCCAGGTAGGCTTCATGGCGGCGCTTACCGGTGGTCACGTCGCTATGGGGAACGCCAAGAAAGCTGATATGGCGATGCTCGCGATCGTATAAACGCTGCATTAGGGTGCGAATGGCGCCTTCATCGTCATAGCAGACGGAGGCAAAGCCTTTGGCATCTCTTGCCAGCAGCACCAGCGAATCCTGCCAGGAGGCGAGCATGGATTCACTTATGCCGGTAAAACCAAACAGCACCACGCCGTCAATATTGCGGCGTCTGAGCATGCCGAGATGCTCTTCAACCAGCTCGGGCGAGAACTGGCTTTCCATCATGATCGGGTCGTAACCCTGCTCATAAAAGGCGGGCAGCATGGTTTGCACGGCGAGATTTTCCGAAAGCGAGTCCAGACGCGTGACGATGATCGCCACCACCTTGTCACTTTGTCCGCGCATGGCGCGTGCGGAGCGGGAAGGGGAAAAACCGTGCTGATTCATCACCGCTTCAACGCGTTCGCGGGTGCGTTCGCTCACGCCGCTTTCATTGTTAAGCACACGGGAAACGGTTGATTTTCCCACACCGCTTAAGCGGGCGATGTCTTTAATTGTCAGCCGGTTTTGCATCCTGTTTTCCCGTGTTGCGTGTGAAGTTATGCCAAATAGAGAATAACTTTACTCAAGCGCAGCGCAATGGGCAAAGTCTGGTATACGTTTGGTTTAGTTTCCATGGTTTATCATACTGCCATAATTGCCACAAACCTTATGGTTTTCTGCGTATAATCCGCAGCGTAAATCATTCACTTACCGGAGGCTATATGGATCCCGATCCCACCCCTCTCCCGAGATGGAGAAACTCCCCTTTCCGGTAAGCCTGTCTTTCACTGTCTTACCGGAGCAGTAAGACAGTGACGTTCTGACGTCCCTGTTGTGATTTTAATATTGCCATCAGGTAAGGCTTTGCCACGCCTGAAGGATTTACTGCGCCTGTTGAGACTGGCGCAGAGGGACTGCCTATGTTCAAAAATATTACTCGCCAGCTATTTGCCCGGCTAAACCGCCATTTACCACATCGTCTGGTGCATCGCGATCCGTTGCCTAATGCCCAGACCGTTGCCAGCACGCCGATCCCACCATCGCTGAGCGAACATTGTCTGAAAATGGCGCTGATGGACGAAGCCGCGCTGTGGAAAACGTTTGGCGCGCACCCGGAAGGATTAAACGCCGCAGAAGTGGAAAACGCTCGCGAATTACATGGTGAGAACCAACTGCCGGCGCAGAAGCCGTCGCCGTGGTGGGTGCATCTGTGGGTCTGCTACCGTAACCCGTTTAATATTTTGTTGACCATCCTCGGTGCGATTTCCTATGCCACCGAAGATCTGTTTGCCGCTGGCGTCATTGCTCTGATGGTCGTCATCTCTACGTTACTGAATTTTGTGCAGGAGGCGCGTTCCACCAAAGCGGCAGATGCGCTGAAGGCGATGGTCAGTAACACCGCTACGGTGCTACGCGTTATCAACGAGAAAGGAGAGAACGGCTGGGTTGAACTGCCGATCGACCAGTTAGTTCCCGGCGATATCATTAAGCTGGCGGCAGGGGATATGATCCCGGCCGATCTGCGTGTGGTGCAGGCTCGTGACCTGTTCGTGGCCCAGGCTTCGCTGACCGGTGAATCGCTGCCGGTGGAGAAAGTCGCAACCAGCCGCGACCCGCAGCAAAGCAACCCGCTCGAATGCGATACCCTGTGCTTTATGGGCACCAACGTGGTGAGCGGCACGGCGCAGGCCATCGTGATTGCGACCGGAGCCAATACCTGGTTCGGGCAACTGGCGGGCCGCGTCAGCGAGCAGGAAAGCGAGCAGAATGCTTTCCAGAAAGGGATCAGCCGCGTCAGCATGCTGCTGATCCGTTTTATGCTGGTGATGGCGCCGATTGTGCTCATCATCAACGGCTATACCAAAGGCGACTGGTGGGAAGCGGCGCTGTTTGCCCTGTCTGTCGCGGTGGGGCTGACCCCGGAAATGTTGCCGATGATCGTCACCTCGACGCTGGCGCGCGGGGCGGTGAAGCTGTCAAAACAAAAGGTCATCGTCAAACACCTCGACGCCATTCAGAACTTTGGCGCGATGGATATCCTGTGTACCGATAAAACGGGCACCCTGACACAAGACAAAATTGTACTTGAGAATCATACAGATATATCTGGTAAACCCAGCGAGCACGTCCTGCATTCTGCGTGGTTGAACAGTCATTACCAGACCGGGCTGAAGAATCTGCTGGATACGGCAGTGCTGGAAGGCGTGGACGAAGAATCAGCCCGCCAGCTCTCTACCCGCTGGCAGAAAATTGATGAGATCCCGTTTGACTTCGAACGCCGCCGCATGTCGGTGGTGGTCGCTGAAGAAACCGATGTGCATCAGCTGGTGTGCAAAGGCGCGCTGCAGGAGATCCTCAGCGTCTGCACCCAGGTGCGCTACAGCGGTGAGGTTGTCCCGTTAGATGACAACATGCTGCGTCGGGTGAAGCGCGTCACGGATACGCTGAATCGCCAGGGGCTGCGCGTGGTGGCAGTGGCGACGAAATACCTGCCAGCGCGTGAGGGCGATTACCAGCGTATTGATGAATCAGATCTGATCCTCGAAGGCTATATTGCGTTCCTCGATCCGCCGAAAGAGACCACCGCGCCAGCGCTCAAAGCGCTGAAAGCCAGCGGTATTACGGTGAAAATCCTGACTGGCGATAGCGAGCTGGTGGCGGCGAAAGTGTGTCACGAAGTGGGGCTGGATGCGGGCGATGTGGTTATCGGTAGCAACATTGAAGGGTTAAGCGACGATGAGCTGGCAACGCTGGCCCAGCGCACCACGCTGTTTGCTCGTCTGACGCCGATGCACAAAGAACGCATTGTCACGCTGCTCAAGCGCGAAGGTCATGTGGTTGGCTTTATGGGGGATGGCATTAACGATGCCCCGGCGCTGCGCGCGGCGGACATTGGTATCTCCGTTGACGGCGCGGTTGATATTGCGCGTGAAGCGGCTGATATCATCCTGCTGGAAAAGAGTCTGATGGTGCTGGAAGAAGGGGTGATCGAAGGACGCCGTACTTTTTCTAACATGCTGAAGTATATCAAAATGACGGCCAGTTCTAACTTCGGTAATGTGTTTAGCGTGCTGGTGGCGAGCGCCTTCTTACCGTTCCTGCCGATGTTGCCGCTGCACTTACTGATTCAGAACCTGCTGTACGATGTATCCCAGGTGGCGATTCCATTTGATAACGTCGACGAAGAGCAGATCAAAAAGCCGCAGCGCTGGAATCCCAGCGAGTTGGGGCGCTTTATGATCTTCTTTGGACCAATCAGCTCGATCTTCGACATTCTGACATTTTGCCTGATGTGGTTCGTCTTCCATGCGAATACGCCAGAACATCAGACGTTGTTCCAGTCTGGCTGGTTCGTGGTAGGCCTGCTGTCGCAAACGCTGATTGTGCATATGATCCGTACCCGCCGCGTGCCGTTCATCCAAAGCCGCGCCGCATGGCCGCTGATGCTGATGACGCTGGTGGTCATGGTGGTAGGCATTGCATTACCGTTCTCGCCGCTGGCCAACTATCTGCAATTGCAGGCGCTGCCGCTGAGCTACTTCCCGTGGCTGATTGCGATTCTGGCGGGCTACATGACATTAACCCAGCTCGTGAAAGGTTTTTATAGCCGCCGCTACGGCTGGCAGTAATCCTCAACTTCTTTGCAGGAGGGTGTTAATACTCTCCTGCATTTCTCTTTTTCATTCGAAAGATATTCTCCCGAAATATTGGTGTTTTATTTTTATTGAAATGCTAACGCGGGTAATTAGTATCAAATTGCCTTCTTTGCGTTGTTTTTTTATCAATAAAACGATCTGCGTTGCAAAAATGAAACAGCGTGCTAAAAATTATAAGCATCTGCGATTTTTTGTGAACGCAGTCATCGAAATAAATTGTTACACCAGTTAGTCTGCGCAGGTAACGTCGTTAAGAAAGTTTCTCGCTGCCCGTTTTTAATTCCGGCAGTCATTTGCTCTGCAAGCTATTCCTGTTAATGGATATTATGAACTTCTGGAGAAGGACAAATGAAACTGACAAAAAACCTGTTAAGTCTGTGTATTGGCGCGTCTGTATTACTGGCGAGTCATGCAACGCTGGCACAAACCTTTCGCGCCGCAGATGTGCATCCGGCTGATTACCCGAACGTTGTTGCAGTGAAACATATGGGGGAGAAACTTAGCGCCGCGACCGAAGGTCGTCTGGAGATCAAAACATTTCCTGGTGGTGTGTTAGGCGATGAAAAACAGATGATTGAACAGGCGCAATTAGGCGCCATTGATATTATTCGCGTCTCAATGACGCCAGTTGCCGCAATTCTCCCTGAAATAAACGTGTTTACCCTGCCATATATTTTCCGCGATGAGGACCATATGCATAAGGTTCTCGACGGCATGATTGGTCAGGAGATTGGCGACCGTCTGACAGCCAATACCAAATCACGACTGGTGTTCCTTGGCTGGATGGATGCGGGAACGCGCAACCTGATCACCAAGAATCCGGTAGTGAAACCGGAAGATTTGCACGGCATGAAAATCCGCGTGCAGGCCAGCCCGATAGCGCTGGATACCCTAAAAGCGATGGGCGCTAACTCCATTGTGATGGGCGTCAGTGAAGTATTTAGCGGCATGCAGACCGGCGTTATTGATGGTACGGAAAATAACCCGCCAACGTTTGTTGCGCATAACTATTTGCCGGTCGTGAAAAACTATACCTGGAGTAAACACTTTATTATTCCTGAGCTTTTTCTGTTCTCGAAAGCCAAATGGGATAAGTTAAAAAAAGAAGACCAGGAACTCATTATTAAACTCGCTAAAGAGGCCCAGGTAGAGCAACGTAAACTTTGGCAGGATTATAATGCGAAATCGCTGGAGACCATGAAAGCCAACGGTGTTCAGTTCCACGATATTGATACGGACTATTTCTATAAAGCCACGCAGTCAGTACGGGATAATTACGGTAAAGACCACCAGGATTTGATCAAACGTATTCAGGATGTGAAGTAATTCATCGGGTGGAGGATATCAATCCTCCGCCTGAGTCTTTTGATTAATTCGAGGTGATAATTATGGGTGAATGCTATTCATCGGTAATGGATTTTCTTTATCGAGTGTCAATGTGGATTGCCGGTATCGCATTATTGGTTATGGTCGCCATTATCCCCATTGGCATATTCGCGCGTTATGTCCTGAATAACGCCCTGTCATGGCCTGAGCCAGTCGCCATTCTTTGTATGGTGACATTCACCTTTATTGGCGCGGCGGTGAGCTATCGCGCAGGTTCGCATATCGCGGTAAGCATGGTGATTGACCGTCTGGGGGAATCTTCCCGCCGTTACTGCTCGGTAGTCGCAGACGTTATGTTAATGGCGATAAGCCTGTTCATTCTGTGGTACGGCTCCATGCTATGCCTCGAACTGTGGGAACAGCCCGTGGCGGAATTCCCAATTTTAAGCGCCGGGCAAAACTATCTCCCGTTGCCGATTGGCTCTGCTATTACGCTGCTGTTTATCGTTGAGAAGATCTGCCGTGGCTCGCAGTACCAACGTCCTGTTGTCATGCTGGGATCGACCAGCTAGTTACCGCCCCCATTTCAGAAAGGAAAGCAGATGGATGCATTTATTCTCGTCTTTACGCTCGGCATTATGCTGGCGATTGGGGTACCGGTAGCGTACGCGGTTGGCATTAGCGCCATCATTGGGGCCTGGTACATTGATATTCCGCTGGAAGCGGTGATGATCCAACTGACCAGTGGGGTGAACAAGTTTTCGCTACTGGCGATCCCGTTCTTTATTTTGGCCGGGGCTATTATGGCCGAAGGGGGCATTGCGCGGCGGCTGGTAAACTTTGCCTATATTTTCGTTGGCTTTATTCGCGGCGGTCTGTCGCTGGTCAACATTGTGGCCTCGACCTTTTTTGGCGCAATTTCCGGATCGTCGGTGGCCGATACCGCGTCTATCGGTTCGGTAATGATCCCGGAGATGGATAAAAAAGGTTATCCGCGCGACTTTGCTGCAGCGGTCACTGCCAGCGGCTCGGTGCAGGCGATCCTCACGCCGCCGAGCCATAACTCGGTTATCTACTCGCTAGCAACGGGCGGGACGGTGTCGATTGCCGCGCTGTTCATCGCCGGGATCCTACCGGGCCTGCTGTTAAGCTTCAGTCTGATGGTGATGTGCGTCGCTTTTGCGCACAAACGCGGTTATCCAAAAGGGGAGCGCGTACCGTTTCGCCAGGCGCTGAAGATATTCGTCGATACGCTGTGGGGCTTAATGACCGTTGTGATCATCATGGGCGGTATCTTGTCAGGTATATTTACCGCGACGGAATCTGCGGCGATTGCCTGTCTGTGGGCCTTCTTTGTCACCATGTTTATCTATCGTGACTATAAATGGTCTGAACTGCCGAAGCTGATGTTCCGTACGGTGAAAACGGTCACTATCGTCATGATCCTGATAGGTTTTGCCGCCGCGTTCGGTGCCGTCATGACCTATATGCAGTTGCCGATGCGTATCACCGAAGCTTTCACCAGCATCTCGGACAACAAATACGTCATCCTGATGTGCATTAACATCATGCTGTTGCTGATCGGTACGCTGATGGATATGGCGCCGCTGATCCTGATTTTGACGCCGGTTTTGCTACCGGTAACCAACGCGCTCGGCATTGATCCGGTCCATTTTGGGATGATCATGCTGGTGAATTTAGGGATCGGCCTGATAACGCCACCGGTAGGGTCGGTGCTGTTTGTGGCCAGTGCGGTGAGTAAGCAGAAAATTGAGCAGGTGGTGAAGGCGATGCTGCCGTTCTACTTCGTGCTGTTCCTGGTGCTGATGATCGTCACGTACATTCCGGCGATTTCGCTGTTCCTGCCGAGACTGTTTGGTGTGATGTGATAAATGCCCGGTGGCGCTCGCGCTTACCGGGCCTGCAAACTATGCTTGCGTAGGCCGGATAAGGCGAAGCCGCCATCCGGCACAAAAAGACTTAGCGACGAACGGCGATCGCTTCAATCTCGATTTTCACGTCTTTCGGCAGACGGGCAACTTCCACGCAAGAACGCGCCGGGAAAGTGGCGTTGTGCTCGGTGAAGAACGCTTCGTAGGTCGCGTTTACGGTTGCGAAATCGTTCAGGTCTTTAACGAAGACGGTAGTTTTTACGATGTCGCCCACTTTCAGGCCTGCTGCTTCAACGATAGCTTGTACGTTTTCCAGCGACTGACGCGCCTGAGCGGACACGTCTTCCGATACGGCACCGGTTTTCGGATCGACCGGGATCTGACCGGAAGTGATTACCATGCTACCCAGGTCAACGCCCTGAACGTATGGGCCGATTGCTGCTGGTGCATTTTCCGTCGCGATAGTCTTGCTCATGATTTCTCCTGAATTACAGCGGTAATAGAATGTTCCCGGCCATTATAGGGAGCCGGGAAATCATTACCAACACCAATTAGTTGGCCAGCACCACATAATGCGAAAACTCTTTTTCACAGTATTTGCATTTGAGTGCGATGTCGTCAGCGCGCTTTTTCACTGAAAAACTGGACGATACTGGTTCAGCATGGCTGATGCAGTTGCTGTTCGGGCAAACCAGCACGTTATCGATACGTTCAGGCAGGCTCGGACGTGATTTACCCACCACGTCATAATCGTCAATGCGGTTTACCGTTGCCTGCGGAGCGTACAGGGAGAGCTGGTTTACCTGCTCGTCGGTCAGGAACGTATTTTCGATTTTAATCAGGTCTTTACGGCCCATTTCGCCAGACGGCAGGTTCAGGCCGATGGTGATACGCTGGTCGGTTTCAGTCAGTTTGAACAACGTCAGCAGCTTAAAACCAACCTGTGCGGGAATATGGTCAATTACGGTGCCACGTTTGATGGCTTCAACCTGCAGTTTGTTATCGTGTGTCATCTCTTTTTCTCCCTTACAGTGCCAGTTCGCTATTCAGTACCAGTGCCAGTAACGCCTGGCGGGCGAAGATGCCGTTGCCAGCCTGCTGGAAATACCAGGCGTGCGGCGTCTTGTCGACGTCGGTGGTGATTTCATCAATGCGCGGCAGCGGATGCAGCACCTTCATGTTCGCTCTGGCACCGTTCAGATCGCTGGCACGCAGAACAAACTGTGCTTTCACGTTGGCGTATTCGGACGGGTCCAGACGCTCTTTTTGTACGCGGGTCATGTAGAGGATATCGACCTCCGCCATTACCTCTTCGATAGTGCCATGCAGGCTCCAGGCGATACCTTTTTCATTCAGCATATCCAGAATGTATTGCGGCATGGCCAGCGCGTCCGGGGCGATGAAGTAGAAGCGGTTACCTTCGAACTTTGCCAGCGCCTGGGTCAGGGAGTGGACGGTGCGGCCATATTTCAGGTCACCCACCATGGCGATTTGCAGATTGTCCAGGCGACCCTGCGTTTCCTGAATGGTAAACAGATCCAGCAGCGTTTGGGTAGGATGCTGGTTGGAACCGTCGCCGGCGTTCAGTACCGGCACGTTACCGGAGAACTCCGTTGCCAGACGCGCGGCGCCTTCCTGCGGATGGCGCATCACGATGGCGTCAACATAGGTGCTGATGACGGAAATGGTGTCGGCCAGAGTTTCGCCTTTTTTGCCAAGTGACGTGTTGCTGCTGTCAGAGAAACCCACCACGCTGGCGCCCAGACGGTGCATGGAGGTTTCAAAAGATAAACGGGTGCGGGTTGACGCTTCAAAGAAGCAACTGGCGATGACCTTATGTTTTAACAGCTCTGGCTGCGGGTTAGCTTTTAATTTCGCCGCCGTCGCGAGGACCAGATTAAGGTCATCGCGGCTGAGGTCGTTTATGGAAATGATGTGTTTTTGATAGAGCGGGTTAGCCATGTTTATCTCCTGACGCCTGGGCAAAAAAAAAGCCCCTCAATTGAGGGGCTCGGAATGGGTGATCAACGGAAAGAAAAACGGCAGGCCAGCGTCCTTTTTCAGACGCGGTAAGACAAAATGTCGTACACACTGAACCATACATCCTCCCGGCAAATTGTCCGCGATTATACTCAGCTCCGTTATGGGATCAAGCGAAAAATGCACTATTTATTCATCGCAAACGGTTCTTATGAATTTTAATTCATTTTGAATAGATAATTAATCTGCTTGTGGACCAGGCCCGTTCGCTGTACCACCCGCGGCGCGACCCAGACAATACTGCTACCGGCAATGACGCCGAGAATTTCTGGCAACGCGTGATAATCGAGGATTCTGGCTACCGCGCGACCATAGCCTGCTGCCGTGTGGATGAGGATAAACTCGCTATTGTGTTCCACGCTGACCACCATTTCAGCAATCGATCGGGCAGCATCAGGCGCGGGTCGTGATTGCGGATTTACAGAATAAATTTTTTGCCCTTTTGTATTTCTTATTTTTATAGCACCGAGCAGTTTCAGCAGACGAGATACCGTTGACTGGCTAATCCCGGTGAAACCATGGTGTTGTAGATCGCGGCGAAGCGCTTCCTGAGACAGGTAGCTTTTTTCGCTAATCAGGCGCTGACAAATCGCCAACTGTTTCTGCTCTTTGGTCGAGTAATCATCGAATTCCTTCATAAAAACACCCTAAATTTATCATTTGTATCAATGCGATGGCGAAATTCACCACATTTGCAGTATCAATAACGGCTCAAACGGGCGGTTGTGCAGAAAAACGAGAGCGCGCTCAAAAAAGCCGTCGGGATCCGACGGCCAACAGGACTACAGCATCGCGCCGATACTCAGAACAACCATGTTCAGCACCGTCAGAATTAGCAGCAGTGGTGCGACCCATTTCAGGTAGCGCACATAAGGAACACGAGCGATGGCCAACCCACCCATCACAACCGCTGAGGTGGGGGTAATCAGATTCACAATGCCGGAAGCGGATTGATACGCGGTGACGACCAGATCCCTTTGCACATGGGCGAAGTCAGCCAGCGGGGCCATAATGGGCATCGTGAGCACCGCCAGGCCAGACGAGGAAGGGACCAGGAAGGAGAGCAAGACTTCCAGCCAGTAAGTCACATTGATGAAAATGGTGGTGGACAGACCGGAGACTAAATTTTCGGCGCTGTGCAAAATGGTGTGGGTGATCATGCCGTTGTCCATCACCACGACGATACCGCGCGCAATGCCGATAATCAGCGCCACGCCGAGCAGATCCCGAGCCCCGTCAATGAAGGTACTGGTGAATGCTTCTTCGCTCATGCGGGCAATTACGCCGACGATAATCGCAGATGCCAGAAAAACCCCAGATATTTCAGCCATCCACCAGCCGAGCACCGCGACGCCATAAATCATCACTGCAAAGGCAGCGGCGAATATCAGCAGGATCCACTTACGCGTAGCCGTGAATTCAAGATTGGTATTGGCGCGACTACCGAGAAAATGGGCACGGTTTTCCTCCATTTTATCGGCCACGATGGAAAGCTCAGGATGGCTGCGAACTTTCCGTGCATAGCGCATGACCCATACCACACAGATTACATAGCCGACGACCAGCAGCAGAATGCGCATCAGCATTCCCTGGGTGAAGGGGATCCCGGCGGCGTTAGCGGCGATAACCGTTGCGAAAGGGTTGATTGTTGAACCGAGGGTGCCGATGCCTGCGCCAAGCAAAACGGTTGCAGCAGCAACCAGTGGATCAAAGCGCGCAGCCATCATGACCGGAACCAATAAGGTGTAGAAAGGGAGTGATTCTTCCGCCATGCCGTAAATCGTGCCTCCGGCGGCGAAAAGTCCCATCAGGATGGGGATCATCCACTCTTCTTTGCCGTTCAGCCTGACCGTCACGCGTTCGATTCCGGCGTCGATGGCGCCCGTTTTGTTTACCACGCCGAGAAACCCGCCAATAATCAGGACAAACAACGCCACATCAATCGCGCCTGCGGTGTAGGTTTCGTGGTTATAAAGCCCGTCAATCGGAGCCAGCAGTACAGCCGTTAAACCTTGTGGATGCGCCTCTGTTGGGGCATAGGTACCGGCAACCGGCACTTCTTTGCCCAGGGTGGCATTCATCGCCATCTGGTATTTCCCGGCAGGGACAATCCAGGTCATAACGGCGACGAGCGCAATGAGAATAAACAGGATGGTATACGCGCTGGGAAATTTGAATTTGCCCATGATGTTCTCCGGATAGCTTGGGCATATGCCGCCAGGCGACACATGCCCGCTGGGGTTAGTCGCCGAGTGTCGCTACCATGACCGCTTTGATGGTATGCATCCGGTTTTCTGCTTCGTCGAAGACGATGGAATGCGCTGACTCAAATACCTCCTCCGTGACTTCAAGCCCTTTCAGGCCGTAAGCCGCTTCGATTTCACGGCCCACTTTGGTGTGCTCGTTATGGAAGGCGGGCAGGCAGTGCATGAATTTCACATTGGGATTGCCGGTCGCATCGATGACCTGCTGGTTAATTTGATAAGGCGTCATCAGGCTGACGCGTTCTGCCCACGCCTCTTTGGGTTCTCCCATCGAAACCCAGACATCGGTGTAGAGAAAGTCCACGTCGTAAACGCCTTCCTCAACATCCTCTGTGAGCGTAATGCGCGCGCCCGTCACGCTGGCGATTTCACGGCATTCGGCAACCAGCGCCTCGTCCGGCCAGAAGGATTTCGGTGCGACCAGACGAATATCCATCCCCATTTTCGCCGCGCCGACCATCAGCGAATTGCCCATGTTATTGCGGGCGTCACCGAGGTAAGCGAAGCTCAGTTCGGGTAAGGTTTTACCCGGGGCGTGTTCCAGCATGGTCATCAGATCCGCGAGGATCTGCGTAGGGTGGAATTCATTCGTCAGCCCGTTCCAGACCGGCACACCAGCGAACTGCCCCAGTTCTTCCACTATCTCCTGGCCGTAGCCGCGGTATTCAATACCGTCATACATGCGACCTAACACGCGGGCGGTATCTTTCATCGACTCTTTATGACCAATCTGCGAGCCGCTTGGGCCAAGGTAGGTCACCTGTGCGCCCTGATCGAAAGCGCCGACTTCAAAGGCGCAGCGGGTGCGAGTTGACGTTTTTTCGAAGATTAGCGCGATATTTTTACCGGCCAGCGTTTGCCTTTCGCGCCCGGCTTTTTTCGCCGTTTTTAACTCGATAGCCAGATCGATCAGGTACTGGATTTCCGTTGGGGTGTAGTCCAGCAATTTGAGAAAATTGCGATTTTTCAGGTTAACAGTCATGAAAATATCCTTATGTAGGCTGGATAAGGCTTCGCTTTACCCAGCAAAAAAAGCCTTAAGCGTTAACATCAGTGGCTTCGCGCCGAATTAGCGTGCCTTTGTCACCAGCGAGAATGGCCGAACCGTCAGCCAACGAGCCGATGCCAGCAATCCCGTGACAGTGAGAGACAAATTCCGCGCAGGCGGTGACTTTGGGACCCATTGAACCGGCGTCGAATTGCATTTCGCCGAGCCGTTCCGGCGTAACCTGGGCCAGCGGGCGCTGGGTAGGTTTGCCCCAGTCGAGATACACCGCATCGGCATCGGTCAGGATCAGCAGCGCATCGGCGTGGATTTGTTTGGCGAGCAGGGCGGCGGAGAGATCTTTGTCGATCACCGCTTCAATGCCGTGGTAGCCATCGGCTTTTTCCACCACCGGTACGCCGCCACCGCCGTTGCAGATAACCAGATGATCGCGGGCGATCAGTGTGCGAATGGCGTCACTTTCCACGATTCGTTTGGGTTGTGGAGAGGGCACAACACGGCGGAACGCTTTACCATCGGCTTTGAAAACCCAGCCTTTTTCCGCCTGTAACGCGTGGGCCTGGGGTTCGTCATAAATCGGCCCGATATATTTGGTGGGATTGCTGAAGGCCGGATCGTGGGCATCGACTTCAACCTGAGTCAGCAGGACACTAATTTCACGCTGTGGGAGCTGGTTTTTCAGGGCCTGTTGCAGCATATAGCCAATCATTCCCTGACTTTCTGCGCCGAGAATATCGAGCGGATAGGGGGTGACGTTGGCATAAGCACTGTTTTGTAACGCCAAAAGTCCAACCTGCGGGCCATTGCCGTGTACCAGAATTACGCGCCACTGCTGCGTGAGTTGAGCGAGAGTTCTTGCCGCCAGCTCAATATTCTTGCGTTGGATGTCGGCTTCCAGCGGTTCGCCGCGTTTGAGTAGTGCATTGCCGCCCAGTGCCACAACCAGGGTAGGTTTGTTTTCCATAACGTCTCCTTAAATACCGTCGCGTTCCAGCGGGCAACTCATGCAGCGCGCACCGCCGCGCCCACGTCCCAGTTCGTCGCCAGGAATGGGTAAAACAGTGATGCCAGCTTTGTCGTATTTTTCGTTGGTCCAGATGTTGCGTTCGTAGCCCACCACAACCCCGGGGCGCAGCGTCAGAACATTGTTCGCGTCATTCCACTGTTCGCGTTCAGCTTCGAAGGCGTCGCCACCGGTGGTGATCAGATTGATCTGGTCGAGGCCAAGTGCTTTTTCGAGGGCATGTACCAGCGTACTTTCCTGGGTGCGTTTCAGGCCGCCGCGCCCGTCTGGTGTCAGGGTCCAGCACTGGACATCCGGGCGCACCACTTCCGGGTAGACGGAGAAGGTATCGATATCGATGTGGGTCATGACGGTATCGAGGTGCATACAGGAGCGATGTTTCGGCAGTTCGACTGCGATAACGCGTTCTGCCTGGCGATGCTTAAATAGCGACTGGGCAAGGAACTCAATGCCCTGCGGCGTGGTACGTTCCGACATACCGATGAGAACTGCGCCGCGACCAATGACCAGCACATCTCCACCTTCTAATGTGGCGTGGTCGTAATTAATATTTTCATCGCCGAAATATTTAATAAAATCACCATCGGCAAATTGTGGATGCCAACGGTAAATCGCCCGCAAGTTATTAGTTTCTCGTTGACGTGCAGTTTTTGCCATCGGATTAATGGATACGCCGTTATATATCCAGCATGAGGTGTCGCGGGTAAATAAGTGATTTGGTAATGGCTTCATAATAAAGTCATTAATATCGTGAGTATCGACCACCATATTTTTGATTGAGGCAGGAATTTCTCCGTATGTCAGCCCACCGCTTAAATGTCGGGCGAGCTCCCGGTGCTGCATATCTGCAAGCCAGGCGCGAATATCCGTGGCGAAAGCGGGGCCAAGGCGATAATCAGAAATTTGTGTATCCAGTAGCCAGCTTTTGGCATCGGGGATATCCAGAGTTTGTGTCAATAAATCAGTGAGTAACAGAACCTCAACTCCCTGTTGACGTAACGTGTTGGCGAAAATGTCATGCTCTTCTCCTGCACGTTCTACCGAAAGAACATCATCAAAAAGCAGTTCCTGGCAATTTGACGGCGTCAGCCTTTTTAGGCTGAGGTTAGGGCGATGTAGCATTACGCTACGTAATTGACCGATTTCAGACCCGACATAATGCTTTTCCATCATTATTCCTTTAATACGATTTTAAAAAATAAAGACGAGATGCCTGCAAATAATGTTTATTGCAGTCATGATTTTTCAGCTGATTTCAGAATCTATATTTAGATCTTATCTGATATAGAAACGTGATTCATTTCACAGTCAGGTCGATGTTTGGCATTTGTTGTTTAATTTATGAGATGGCTCTGAGAATTTAAAAAATAAAAAAATGAATAATTGAATTACTACGCAGGAATATGTCTTGTTATTTAACTTTGTTAATTTTATGTACATATCTAAATATTTAATAAATTAAATAGTGCGTTGATTTTTATATGTTTTTCTATATTTAATGAATTTTTATGCGAATCTATTATTTTATTATTTGTGCTGTAAGGTTTATTTCAAAATAAATATGACGATGAAGAAAGATAACGAAGGAGACGTAAACTGTGATCGATTGCTGGTTTTTCTAACAAAGCTTTCTATAACAGTGAGTTAGTGACTGAGTTGAAAAGTATGAGACGAAAGTTATGCAGAGTTTATGCATAACCTGTTGCTGGCTATTAGCAATTATTTAACATCATCAGCGATAAACATGCGTTGACGCAAAATATCGGTAAATAGCAGTGGTATGGCAGACCGTTTTTTCGTATAACAATCAAAATGAAACGATGTTTTAATTAAGGGGTTTGAAATGATTGTCGGCAATATTCACAACCTGGATGCCTGGCTGCCGGAAGAGCTGCGTCAGGCGATTGAGCACATTAAAGCGCACGTGACGGATGCGACGGAAAAGGGTAAGCACGACATCGACGGCGAACGTCTGTTCTATCTGATTGCTGAAGATATGACGGAGCCGTTTGCGCAGCGCCGCGCCGAATATCACGCTCGCTATCTGGATATTCAGATCCTGCTCAAAGGTCAGGAAGGCATGACTTTCAGCACGCAGCCTGCGGGCGCACCGGAAACTGACTGGCTGGCGGATAAAGATATCGCCTTTCTGCCGGAAGGCGAACAGGAGAAAACGGTGGTGCTGAACGAAGGTGACTTCGTCGTCTTTTATCCGGGCGAAGTGCATAAACCGCTGTGCGCGGTCGGCGCTCCGGCGCTGGTACGCAAAGCCGTGGTGAAAATGCGGGTAGCATAAACCAGTTTGCCGGGTGCGACTTACCCGGCCTACGGAAGCACGATGGTAGGCCGGATAAGGTGCGTCAGCATCGCCATCCGGCAATTCAATCACGCAACGCTATGATTTGGAAAGCGTCGCGACCATCACCGCTTTGATGGTGTGCATCCGGTTTTCCGCCTGATCAAATACGATACTGGCGGGTGACTCAAACACCTCGTCGGTCACTTCCATGCCGCCGTGCAGACCATATTCCTGCGCCATTTGTTTGCCAAGCGTGGTTTGATCGTCATGGAACGCAGGCAGGCAGTGCAGGAATTTCACCTGCGGATTGCCGGTCAACGCCATCATCGCGCTATTAACCTGGTACTTACGCAACTGCGCAATACGTTCGGCCCATTTCTCTTTCGCTTCGCCCATCGATACCCAGACGTCGGTATAGATGAAGTCCGCGCCTTTCACGCCCGTGGCGACATCTTCGGTTAGCGTTATATTGCCGCCGTTTTTCTGTGCCAGCGCTTTACACTCCGCAACGAGGCTTTCCTCCGGCCAGCAGGCCTGGGGCGCGACCAGGCGCAGATCCAGTCCGGTTAACGCAGCGGCTTCCAGCATGGAATTGCCCATATTGTTGCGGGCATCGCCGGTGTAGACCAGCGCCATCTCATTAAACGCTTTACCCGGCAGGTGTTCCTGCATCGTGAGTAAATCCGCCAGCAGTTGGGTAGGGTGAAATTCGTTGGTTAATCCGTTCCAAACCGGAACTCCGGCATATTCCGCCAGCGTCTCGACAATTTCCTGACCGTGGCCCCGATACTGAATACCGTCGTACATACGACCGAGTACGCGGGCGGTGTCTTTGATCGACTCTTTATGACCAATCTGGCTGCCGCTCGGCCCGAGATACGTCACGCGCGCGCCCTGATCGTATGCGGCAACTTCGAAAGAGCAACGGGTGCGGGTTGAGTCTTTTTCGAAGATGAGCGCGATGTTTTTACCGGTGAGTTTAGCGACCTCTGTACCGTTTTTCTTATCCGTCTTGAGCTGCGCGGCGAGCTGGAGCAGTGACGTGAGTTCAGCAGAGGTGAAATCAAGCAGTTTCAAAAAATGTTTCTGATAAAACGCAGACATAGTTCCCTCACATGGCTTAGGCCATTTATTGAATTAAAATTCAATTTATATAGATGTTTATTCATTTGCAACCTTGTTTAACAAATCTTTCCTGGAAAGGTGGAGGCAATGACAGCGGTATGTGACAATAAGAGTATCGGCAGGACATTATGAGGAATGAGCCATGGCAAACCCGGAACTACTGGAAGAACAGCGTGAAGAAACGCGCTTGATTATTGAAGAGTTACTCGAAGATGGCAGCGATCCAGACGCGCTGTACACCATCGAGCATCACCTTTCCGCGGACGACTTTGAAACCCTGGAAAAAGCGGCAGTAGAAGCCTTCAAGCTGGGTTATGAAGTGACCGAGCCGGAAGAGCTGGAGGTGGAAGAGGGCGACACGGTTATTTGCTGTGACATCCTGAGCGAATGTGCTCTGAATGCCGAGTTGATCGACGCTCAGGTTGAGCAACTGATGAACCTGGCTGAAAAATTTGATGTGGAATACGACGGTTGGGGCACCTATTTTGAAGACCCGAACGGCGAAGAAGGTGAAGACGGCGACGATGAAGACTTCGTCGACGAAGATGATGACGGCGTGCGTCACTAAGTCATCTGCTGACCTACGGTAGCGTCTGCTGCCGTAGGCCAAGGATAACGTATGGATTACCTGCAAATACTTTCCCCGATCCACAACTTCCTGCACTGTAAAACGCCCCAGGCCTGGCTTGATAAAGCGCGAGCCCCGGCGAATCTCCCTCTGTTACTGACGGATCATCTCGTCTGCGAGCTGAAAGCGGCGCAAACGGCCATGTTGCTGGTGCGTAAGTATGTTGCAGATAAACAGGGATCGCAGGCGCTACTGGACTGGCTGAAACCCTATGAAGCGTATGCTTTCAGAGAAGGGGATGAACCGGATTTTATCGCGCTGAATAAACAGATAAGCAAAAGCGTAATGCCGCAAACTGACGACCCGTGGGGGCGCAAGCTGATCGACAGCATGGTTTTGCTGATCAAAGAAGAGCTGCACCACTTCTGGCAGGTGCGTGAGGCGATGATGAGCCGCAACATTCCCTACGTCAAAATTACCGCCAGCCGTTATGCCAAAGGCATGCTTAAAGAGGTGCGAACCCACGAGCCATTAACGCTAATCGATAAACTGATTTGCGGGGCTTACATTGAGGCGCGTTCTTGTGAACGGTTCGCCGCGCTGGCGCCGTATTTGGATGACGATTTACAGGCATTTTATCTTTCGCTGCTGCGATCCGAGGCGCGGCACTATCAAGACTATCTGGCGCTGGCACAGCAGGTTTCTGCCGACGATATCAGTAGTCGGGTGCGGTTCTTTGGCGAAGTAGAAGCCGCATTGATTACTTCTCCCGACGATGAATTCCGCTTCCACAGCGGCGTGCCAGCCTGACTCTCTTCTCTGACGCGCGGCGCTAATCGTCGCGCGGTTTTACCTTTCCTGTTTCCATTAGCAAAATCTGGTGGCTGGAAATCGCTCGCTGCTGCCGTAATAATCAAAACACACGAAGGGGAAATATATCCCCGCAACAGAGACTGTTTTGCATAAGGATGGTTAATGAACTGGGCACACGTATTGTTGGCGGGTTATATCGGGGCGGTGATTGCTATCGTCGTTGGCATGTTTCGCAAAAAAGGCTGGCTGGGCAAGATCTCCGGCGCGGTGGTTTTTGTGGTAGCGATTGTCGCGTGGAATCTGTTTGATGTGCACTACCTGATCCCGCGCGAAAGCCCTGATTATGGGCTGACGGACGCGCAGAAATTTGAAAATGCGATGCTGGCAATGCCTGTTTATCAGGTACTTAAAGAGCAAGAACCCGCGTTATGGCAGAACATCCTCAACCAGGCAACGCAACTGAAAGAAGCTGGGAAAAGCGAACAACAGATTATCGACGCTATTCAGCCGCAAATCCTGCAGGTACAGATGGCGCGTTTGCAGCAGGCACCCGATGCCAATGTGATTGAGTATATGAAAATTAACCTCGAGCAGATTGCTGCGGTGGCAAAAGTGGGCGATGACGAGTGTTTTCGCTTTCTGTTCCCGGCGGTGAAAGGCGGGATTAACCCGGTGCGTATTATTCCGCGGGAGCTGATGAATCGTCGTATGGCCAGCGACATGAGTATGATGCACGCGGCTTATGGCCCGAACAAACATACGGTTACGGCGCAAGAGAAACAGCTGGCGCTTCAGGATCTGCAATCCATCGGCCCGGGATTGGTACAACGCTTTGGACCGGATATCCAGATTATGGCTGATCCGAGTAAAGGTGTGGGCAAAGAGAAAGTCACTTGTGAAATGGTGCAGGATTTATGGTCACAGGTGCTGACGCTGCCAACCGCTCGCGCGGCTGGCGTCATTCGGCTGATGCTCTCCGCCGAAATGCAGTAACGCAACCATTGCCCCTCCGGCTGAAGTCAGAGGGGTTTTAACATCCGCACTTCGCAATCCACGTGCCCGGTACAGCCCAGCGCTTCGCTGATATGCTCAAACCCTAAATGTTCATACAGGCGGATAGCCTCGGTCAGAAACGCCGTGGTCTCCAGATAGCACTGTTTGAAACCCTGTTCACGGGCATGTTCGAGGGCCATCAGCGCCAGCTTTTTCGCCAGCCCCTGACCGCGTGCGCTCGACAGGAAGTACATCTTTTGCAGTTCGCAAATGTCCGGTTCGCTACATCCTAACGGCGCAACGCCGCCGCCGCCCACGACTTCACCGTTTTGCTCAACCACCCAGTAGGCCGCGCCCGGCTGGCTGTAAACCTGGAATAGTTCATCCAGATTAGGGTCGGCAACGGTATAGCCCTTATCGGCAGTAAGCCCGTATTCAGCGGAAACTTTGCGGATCACGCGGGCAATTGCGGCGTTATCATCGGCAGAAATTCGACGCAGCGTCGCCGCGACGGAGGTAATGGCACTCATAGCGAACTCATGACATAAAAGTGAGACATATGCAGTTAATACCACTGCGGTAAGGGGAAGCGCAAGCGAGGATAATTCAACAAAAAGCCTCTGAGCATATGCGTCAGAGGCTTTTATCGTCTGCGGTGTTGGATGCGATACGCTTATCCGACAAACAGCTTTACAGCGCGGCGATGACCGCCTGCTGCTCAATCAGCTTCGCTTTCGCTTCCGCATAACCGTCCAGCTTCTCACGCTCTTTGGCGATAACTGCTTCCGGTGCGCGAGCAACGAAACCTTCGTTGGAAAGTTTGCCTTCGATACGGGCAATCTCACCTTCGATTTTCGCCACTTCTTTCGCCAGACGCGCCAGCTCATCTTCTTTATTGATGAGGCCAGCCATCGGGATCAGCAGCTCGGCGCCGTCGATGATTTTGGTCACGGAGACTGGACCTTTGTCATCGGCTGGCAGTACGGTGATGCTTTCCAGACGCGCCAGGTTCAGCAGGAAGCTGCGGTTATCGTTCACACGGCGCATCGCATCAGCGCTGCAACCGCGCAGCAACAGTTCGAGCGGTTTACCTGGGGCGATATTCATTTCCGCACGGATGTTACGTACGGCAACGATCGCCTGCTTCAGCCATTCGGTATCAGCCAGTGCGGCTTCATCAACCTGTGCTGCGTTATATTCCGGGAACGGTTGCAGCATGATGGTGTCGGCGGTAATACCGGAAATCACCTTCACGCGCTGCCAGATGGTCTCGGTGATGAACGGGATGATCGGATGCGCCAGGCGCAGCAGACCTTCCAGAACGGTGACCAGCGTATTGCGGGTACCGCGCAGTTCAGACTCGGAACCGCCGTTCATTACCGGCTTGGTCAGCTCCAGATACCAGTCGCAGAACTGGTTCCAGGTGAATTCGTACAGAATGCCTGCGGCGATGTCGAAACGGAAGTTGTCCAGCGCTTCGCGGTACGCTTTGATGGTCTGGTTGAATTCAGCAAGGATCCAGCGATCTGCCAGCGACAGGGTCATTTCGCCGCCGTTGAAGCCGCAATCCTGGTCTTCAGTGTTCATCAGCACGAAGCGGCTGGCGTTCCACAGCTTGTTACAGAAGTTACGGTAACCTTCCAGACGCTTCATATCCCAGTTGATGTCGCGACCGGTAGAGGCCAGCGCCGCCAGGGTGAAGCGCAGCGCGTCGGTGCCGTGCGGCTCGATGCCGTCCGGGAACTGCTTCTCGGTACGCTTGGCAATCTTCTCGGCCAGCTGCGGCTGCATCATGTTGCCGGTACGTTTCTCCAGCAGTTCTGCCAGGGAGATACCGTCGACCATATCCAGCGGGTCAATGACGTTGCCCTTGGATTTGGACATCTTCTGGCCTTCGTCGTCGCGGATCAGACCGGTCATGTAGACGGTCTTAAACGGCACCTGCGGCTTGCCGTTTTCATCTTTGATGAAGTGCATGGTCATCATGATCATGCGGGCAATCCAGAAGAAGATGATGTCGAAACCGGAAACCATCACGCTGGTTGGGTGGAACTGACGCAGCGCGTCGGTGTTTTCCGGCCAGCCCAGGGTAGAGAAGGTCCACAGTGCGGAGGAGAACCAGGTATCGAGAACGTCTTCGTCCTGGCGAAGCTGAATGTCGGCACCGAGGTTGTTTTCCTGACGCACTTCGTCTTCGGTACGGCCAACGTAGACGTTGCCGTCGTTGTCATACCATGCCGGGATACGGTGACCCCACCACAGCTGACGGGAAATACACCAGTCCTGAATATCGCGCATCCAGGAGAAGTACATGTTTTCGTACTGCTTCGGTACGAACTGAATGTCGCCGTTTTCAACCGCTTCAACCGCCGGTTTCGCCAGCACGTCGGCACGGACGTACCACTGGTCGGTCAGCATCGGTTCAATAACCACGCCGCCACGGTCGCCGTAAGGTACGGTCAGGTCGTGCGGTTTAATTTCTTCCAGCAGGCCCAGCGCATCAACGGCGGCAACCACCGCTTTACGCGCGGCAAAGCGCTCCAGCTTCTGGAACTCAGCCGGGATTTCATTGGAATAAACGTCGGACTCTTCGCCTTTGGTGTCGTACACTTCCGCGGTTTCACGGATGTCGCCGTCAAAGGTCAGAATATTGATCATCGGCAGGCCGTGACGTTTCCCGACTTCGTAGTCGTTAAAGTCGTGCGCCGGGGTGATCTTCACGCAGCCGGTGCCTTTTTCCATATCAGCGTGTTCATCGCCGACGATGGGAATGCGGCGGTTAACCAGCGGCAGAACAACAAATTTGCCAATCAGATCTTTATAACGCGGATCTTCTGGGTTGACGGCCACGCCGGTATCGCCCAGTACGGTTTCCGGACGGGTGGTGGCGACGACCAGGTAATCTTTACCATCAGCGGTTTTCGCACCGTCGGCCAGCGGATAGCGGATGTGCCACATTGAGCCTTTCGACTCGCGGTTTTCCACTTCCAGGTCGGAAATTGCGGTGCGCAGTTTCGGGTCCCAGTTCACCAGGCGCTTGCCACGGTAAATCAGGTCTTCTTTGTACAGGCGAACGAAGACTTCTTTCACGGCATTGGAAAGACCTTCGTCCATAGTGAAGCGCTCGCGCTCCCAGTCAACGGAGTTGCCGAGACGGCGCATCTGGCGGGTGATGGTGCCGCCGGATTCCGCTTTCCACTGCCAGATTTTGTCGATAAACGCTTCGCGACCGTAGTCGTGGCGGGTTTTACCTTCTTCAGCGGCAATCTTACGCTCAACCACCATCTGGGTTGCGATACCCGCGTGATCGGTACCTGCCTGCCACAGGGTGTTTTTACCCTGCATGCGCTGGTAGCGGATCATGGTATCCATGATGGTTTGCTGGAAAGCATGACCCATATGCAAACTGCCGGTGACGTTCGGCGGCGGGATCATGATGCAGAAGGACTCTTTGCTTTCATCGCCGTTAGGTTTGAAATAGCCCTGCTTTTCCCAGTGCTCGTAAAGCGGCTGTTCGATATCTTGTGGGTTGTATGTCTTTTCCATTATTTCCAGGTTGCCGTATTCAGGTTAAAACCAGCCACGCGGTAAGCTTTGTAGCGATCGCGTGCCGATTGTTTCAAAGAATCTTCGTAAGGGACGAAGTCTATCACTTCTGTGAAAGCGGTGGCAAAATCTGCAAAGCCAACGCGCAAACTGATAAGCAGGTCGCGCGGGCTGCTGTTGCGTTTCTCCGGCCAGGCAATCTCTACCGGTGCGCCGCCTCTGGGGCCTTCACCTGCCAGATTATGCGGAACAAAGCTTTCTGCCGGTCTTGCCCACAGGGCTTCATCCAGTCGAAGAGCCTGCTTTTCGTTTTCGCAGGCGATCAGCACGCGCTTGCCAGCACGCCAACGTTCTGCGGCAATTTCACACACCAACTGCTCGACGGCGCTTAAGCCATCGTGTTGCGTGTCATTGTCCAGAAGATAGAAAGTTGCGTTTCTCATATATGGGGCTTCTTCTGGTGAATTTAAATGCGTTGCCATGATGCACAACCGTAGGCCGGATGGCGTTGCGCTTAACCGGCCTACGGGTCTTATTGCTTGTGCTTACCGCCTTACTCTTCGCCGTTAAAACCGGCACGATTGAGCAGGAACTGCGATAGCAGCGCCACCGGACGACCGGTTGCGCCTTTGGCTTTCCCTGAACGCCATGCGGTACCGGCGATATCGAGGTGCGCCCAGTTGTACTTACGGGTAAAGCGTGACAGGAAGCAGCCCGCGGTAATGGCGCCGCCAGGACGTCCGCCGATGTTCGCCATATCCGCAAAGTTGGACTCTAGCTGCTCCTGGTATTCATCGCCCAGCGGCAAACGCCACGCGCGGTCGCCAGCCTGTTCGGATGCACCGATCAGCTCATGCGCCAGCGGGTTGTGGTTCGACATCAGGCCAGTGATGTGATGGCCCAGCGCAATCACGCACGCGCCTGTCAGGGTTGCGACGTCAATCACGGCTTCTGGCTCAAAGCGCTCGACGTAGGTTAATACGTCGCACAGGACCAGACGGCCTTCGGCATCGGTATTGAGAACTTCAACGGTCTGACCAGACATGGTGGTCAGCACGTCGCCTGGGCGATACGCGCGGCCACCCGGCATATTTTCGCAGCCTGCCAGCACGCCGACGACGTTGATTGGCAGTTGAAGCTCGGCCACCATGCGCATCACGCCATATACCGCTGCCGCGCCGCACATGTCGTATTTCATCTCATCCATGCCTTCGGCAGGTTTGATGGAGATACCGCCGGAGTCAAAGGTTAACCCTTTACCGACCAGCACGATCGGACGCGCGTCTTCGGATGGATTGCCTTTGTACTCGATGACCGACATCAGCGACTCATTCTGCGAGCCGTGACCGACGGCCAGATAAGAGTGCATGCCCAGCTCTTTCATCTGCTGCTCGCCGATCACGCGGGTTACAACATTTTTGCTGTAGCTGTCTGCCAGTTGGCGCGCCTGAGAGGCGAGGTAGGCGGCGTTACAGATGTTCGGCGGCATGTTGCCGAGATCTTTTGCTGCTTTAATGCCGGCGGCGATCGCCAGACCGTGCTGGATCGCACGCTCACCGCTGGTCAGTTCCCGGCGGGTCGGTACGTTGAAGACCATTTTACGCAGCGGACGACGCGGCTCGCTTTTGTTGGTCTTCAGTTGATCAAAGCTGTACAGCGTTTCCTGTGCTGTCTCAACGGCCTGACGCACTTTCCAGTAGTTATTGCGCCCTTTGACGTGCAGCTCAGTCAGGAAGCAGACGGCTTCCATTGAGCCAGTATCATTCAGCGTATTGATGGTTTTCTGAATGACCTGCTTGTACTGGCGCTCATCAAGCTCGCGCTCTTTGCCACAACCAATGAGGAGAATTCGCTCAGACAGAACGTTAGGAACATGGTGCAGCAACAGGGTTTGACCTGGTTTGCCTTCCAGTTCGCCACGACGCAGCAGTGCGCTGATGTACCCGTCGCTGATCTTGTCGAGCTGCTCTGCAATCGGAGAGAGACGGCGTGGTTCAAAGACACCCACGACGATGCACGCACTCCGCTGTTTCTCCGGGCTACCGCTTTTTACACTGAACTCCATGCACTACGCTCCTGAATCTTAAAGACAACGGCGGTGGCTACGGATAGAATTGCAAGCTTTCGTAACTCATACCCGCTGTTGCGGTGACTTCGTGTTAATCTTAACGTTATTACGGCATTGGCACGTCAGAACAATTTCTGAGAGGTGGATCCGTTGAGTATAATGATCTTAGCGACGATTTCGACGACTCAAGAGAATAAATGACGTTTAAGCCATGAAACAAGCTAAATTCCGGCAAAAGACGGGTTTTTACGGGCGTATTTAAAGTGATAATCATAAGATATCTGGTTCGGGAAACGCTCAAAAGCCAACTTGCGATCCTATTCATCCTGCTTTTGATCTTCTTTTGTCAAAAGTTAGTCAGGATCCTTGGTGCGGCGGTTGACGGTGATATCCCGGCGAATCTGGTGCTCTCGCTGCTGGGGCTGGGCGTGCCAGAAATGGCGCAACTTATCTTGCCATTAAGCCTGTTCCTCGGGCTGCTGATGACGCTGGGCAAACTGTATACCGAAAGTGAAATTACGGTCATGCACGCCTGCGGGCTGAGCAAGGCTGTCTTAGTGAAAGCGGCGATGGTGCTGGCGCTGTTTACCAGTATTATTGCGGCGGTCAACGTGATGTGGGCCGGACCGTGGTCCTCCAGACATCAGGACGAAGTCCTGGCGGAGGCGAAAGCGAACCCCGGTATGGCGGCGCTTGCTCAGGGGCAATTCCAGCAGGCCACTAACGGCGGCTCGGTGCTGTTTATCGAAAGCGTTGACGGCAGTAATTTCAACGATGTGTTCCTCGCGCAAATCCGCCCGAAAGGTAACGCCCGTCCTTCGGTGGTGGTAGCGGACTCCGGTCATCTTACTCAATTGCGCGATGGCTCTCAGGTCGTGACGCTGAACCAGGGGACGCGTTTTGAAGGGACCGCGCTGCTGCGCGATTTCCGCATTACCGACTTCCAGAATTATCAGGCGATTATCGGTCATCAGGCCGTGGCGCTGGATCCAAACGATACCGACCAGATGACCATGCGTACGCTATGGACGACCGACACCGATCGCGCCCGTGCGGAGCTGACCTGGCGTATCACGTTAGTATTCACCGTATTTATGATGGCGCTGATGGTTGTACCGCTGAGCGTGGTGAACCCGCGTCAGGGTCGCGTACTGTCCATGCTGCCAGCAATGCTACTTTATTTGCTGTTCTTCCTGGTTCAGACATCGCTGAAGTCGAACGGCGGCAAAGGTAAGCTGGATCCGGTGTTCTGGATGTGGACGGTTAACCTGGCGTATCTGGCGCTGGCGATTGTGCTTAACCTCTGGGATACAGTGCCGATGCGCCGCTTACGTGCCCGTTTTATGCGTAAAGGAGCGGTATAATGCAGCCTTTTGGTGTACTTGACCGCTATATCGGTAAAACCATTTTCACCACCATCATGATGACGTTGTTCATGCTGGTGTCGCTCTCCGGGATCATCAAGTTTGTCGACCAGCTGAAAAAAGCCGGGCAGGGGAGCTACGATGCGATGGGCGCCGGGCTGTATACCCTGCTCAGCGCGCCGAAAGATATCCAGATCTTCTTCCCGATGGCGGCGCTGCTGGGTGCTTTGCTGGGGCTGGGCATGCTGGCGCAGCGCAGTGAACTGGTGGTCATGCAGGCTTCTGGCTTTACCCGTATGCAGGTGGCGTTGTCGGTGATGAAAACCGCGATTCCGCTGGTGTTGCTGACGATGGCCATCGGCGAATGGGTGGCGCCGCAGGGCGAACAAATGGCGCGTAACTATCGTGCGCAGCAGATGTACGGCGGCTCGCTGCTCTCGACCCAGCAAGGTTTGTGGGCGAAAGATGGCGATAGCTTTGTCTACATCGAGCGGGTGAAAGGTGACGCCGAGTTAGGCGGAATTAGCATCTACTCCTTTAACGACAAGCGCCGTTTGCAGTCCGTCCGCTATGCCGCAAGTGCGACGTTTGACCCGGAGCAGAAGGTCTGGCGTTTGTCGCAGGTGGATGAATCCAACCTGACCGATCCGAAGCAAATCACCGGCTCGCAGACGGTGAGCGGTACCTGGAAAACCAACCTTACACCCGACAAGCTCGGCGTCGTGGCGTTGGATCCTGATGCGCTCTCGATTAGTGGTCTGCATAACTACGTGAAGTACCTGAAGTCGAGCGGCCAGGACGCCGGACGCTACCAGCTCAATATGTGGAGCAAAGTCTTCCAGCCGCTGTCTGTGGCGGTAATGATGCTGATGGCGCTGTCGTTTATCTTTGGTCCGCTGCGTAGCGTCCCGATGGGCGTGCGCGTGGTGACAGGGATTAGCTTCGGATTTGTGTTCTATGTGCTGGACCAAATCTTTGGCCCGCTGACGCTGGTGTACGGCATTCCGCCGATTATCGGCGCGTTGCTGCCAAGCGCCAGCTTCTTCCTGATAAGCCTGTGGCTGATGCTGCGTAAGTCCTGATATTCGCCCCTCCCGCTGTGCGGGAGGGGCGCCTTCCTGCTAGCGTTTTCTCCCGCCCATCAAACTTCCCAACATGCCGCGGATTATCTGATTGGTGACCTGTCGCGCCGCGCTTTTCGCCACGCTCTGTACCACGCCATCGCGCTTGCCGCCGCGCGGTCCGGTGCTGCCAAACAGAATATCCTTCAATCCACCGAGAATACCGCCGTCCACATCGATCGCTTTACCGTTGGCGGGAGGTGTATTTTGCTGCTCGGTGCTGGCCTGCACGCCTTGCTGTAAACGCTCATAGGCGGACTCGCGGTCGACCTGTTCTTCATATTTACCGTACAGCGAGGAGTGATTAATCAGCCCGTTGCGCTCGTCATCCGTCACCGGTCCCATCCGCGAGCACGGCGCAATCACCATTGCTCGTTCAACCACCGACGGGCTGCCTTTGGCGTCCAGAAACGACACCAACGCTTCGCCGGTTCCCAGTTCCTGAATGGCTTTTTCGGTATCAAATGCCGGGTTGGCGCGCATGGTTTGCGCGGCGGTTTTCACCGCTTTCTGATCCTTCGGTGTGAACGCGCGCAGGGCGTGCTGCACGCGGTTCCCCAACTGACCGAGCACGTTGTCTGGAATATCTGACGGGTTTTGCGAGACGAACCACACGCCGACCCCTTTCGAGCGAATCAGGCGGATCACCTGTTCGATTTTATCCAGCAGCACCTGCGGGGCGTCGTTGAACAGCAGGTGAGCTTCATCGAAGAAGAACACCAGTTTTGGCTTCTCCAGATCGCCTGCTTCCGGCAGCTGTTCGTACAGTTCGGAGAGCATCCACAGCAGGCTGGCGGCGTACAGTTTGGGCATCTGGTAGAGCTTCTCTGCGCTGAGGATGTTGATCATCCCTTTGCCGCTGGCGTCAGTTCGCATCCAGTCTTTGATGTCCAGCATCGGTTCGCCAAAGAAGTGCGCCGCCCCCTGTTGCTCCAGCGACAGCAGTCCACGCTGAATTGCCCCGACCGAGGCGCTGCTGATATTGCCATACTGATTCTGGAAGGATTTGGCGTTATCGCCGATGTACTGGGTAATGGCTCGCAGGTCTTTGAAATCGAGCAGCAGCAGGCCCTGGTCATCAGCAATGCGGAAGATAATATCCAGCACGCCGGACTGCACGTCGTTGAGGTTCAACAAACGGGCCAGCAGCAACGGGCCGAGGTCAGATACCGTGGCCCGCACGGGGTGACCTTTTTCGCCGAAGATATCCCACACCGTGACCGGATTAGCATGCGGTTGCCAGTCGGTAATGCCGATATTTTTCAGGCGGGCGAGCAGCTTTTCAGAGGCCTGCCCTTCCTCGGCCACGCCGGTTAAGTCGCCTTTCACATCGGCCATAAATACCGGTACGCCAATTTCAGACAACGATTCGGCCAGCTTCTGTAGCGTGACGGTTTTACCGGTCCCGGTCGCGCCGGTAATCAGTCCGTGACGGTTGGCCATGCCTGGCAGTAAAAACAGTTCGGTGTCCGGCGTGCGGGCAATTAGCAGGGGTGTGCTCATTGAGATTTCCTCCATTTATCTTGCCTGGAGTATAGGCAATGTCCATCAAAGAGAGTATGCGATGGCCGGAGAAAATGACTTAAAGCGTATTGCCGTGATAAATCTGGTACCCCAAATCCACGGTGTTGTGGTTATGGTCGTTGTTCTTGATTTTGCTCAGCAACATCTGCGCTGCCATGCGGCCTATGTCAAAACGTGGGGTGATCACGCTGGCGAGGCTTGGGATCATCTGCCTGCCCATTTCCAGCCCGTGGAAACCGGCAATCGAGATCTGTTCCGGAACGGCCAGATCGCGCTCGCGGCACAGCAGCAGCGCGCCCATCGCAATATCGTCGTTGGTGCAAAAAACGCCGTCTAAATCCGGATGCGCGGCGAGCGCGTCCCGCATCATCTGAGTGCCGAGATGGATGGACGAAATAGAACGCGGATTGACGCGCAGCGGCACCAGACCCCGGCGCGTCATGGCATCGCAATAGCCGCGATAGCGCTGTTCATCGCGGACGTCGTCTTTCGAACCGAGATAGAGGATTTTGCGCCGCTGGCGTTTATCCAGCATGGTGCTGACCATATCAAATGCCGCCTGACGGTTATCGAAGCCTACTTCCATGTCCAGACGATCGCCCTGAATATCCATCAGCTCCACCACCGGAATGTTGGCTGAACGCAAAAACTTCACCGTGCGCAGGGTGTGATATTTTTCGGACAGGATAATGCCGTCGATATTGTATGACAGCAGATTGATCACCGACTCTTCCTCGGATTCCCGGTCGTAATTGTAGTTGGCGATCAGCGTCTGATAGTTATGATCCGAGGTGACCGACTCAATGCCGGCCAGAATGTCAGCGAACAGTTGGTTTTGAAACGAGGGGATCAGCACGCCAAGCGTATAGCTTTGCGCATTCAGCAACATCGCGGGCGCGCGGTTGGGGATGTAATTAATCTCCTCCATAATCTGCGCGATGCGTTCGCCGGTTTCTTTTGCGACCTTTTTTGGCGAGCGAATGTAGCGGCTCACCGTCATTTTGGTCACGCCCGCCAGCGTGGCGATGTCTTGCAAAGAAATTCTGTGGTTCCTCATTTTCTCTCCAGTGCCGGGGAGCGCGGATCTGTGCTCCCCGGTGATGACTGTCTTAATGCAGAATGGCGTTCAGCGCCAGAACCCCCAGCAGCCCCATAATGGAAATCAGCGTCTCCATTACCGTCCAGGTACGCAACGTTTCCCCGACGCTGAGATTAAAATAGCCTTTAAACAGCCAGAATCCCGGATCGTTAACGTGGGAGGCAATCACGCTGCCCGCGCCGGTAGCCAGCACCATCAGCGCCGGGTCGGCATGAGTGACGTTGATAATCGGCAGTACCACGCCTGCGGTGGTGATCGCCGCCACGGTGGCTGAACCGAGCGCGATACGCAGCAAGGCGGCGACCGTCCAGCACATCAGCAACGGAGAAAGCGATGTGCCGGTCATCAGGTGCGAGATATATTGCCCCACGCCGCTGTCGACCAGAACCTGCTTAAACGCGCCGCCCCCGGCGATGATAAACACAATCATCGCAATCGCACCGATAGAGTCGCCAATGATATCCATAATTTGCTCGATCGTACGTCCGTTACGTCGGCCAAGGGTAAAAATGGCGAGCACGATAGCGATAAACAACGCGACCGCAGGGTTACCGATAAATTCAAAGAACACCCGTACGCTGTTGGTTTTCGGCAGCGTGATTTCGCACACTGCGGCGACCGCCATCAGTATGACCGGGATTACCGCGGCAAAGATACTGTTCCAGAATGACGGCATCTCTTCTTCGGTGAACAGATGCGGGTTGAATAACCCTTCCGGCGGCGCTTTCTCAAAGCGGGTCAGCAGCTTAGAAAACAGCGGCCCGGCAACAATCACCGTCGGGATAGTAATAATAAAGCCGTACAGCAGGGTGGTGCCGAGATTAGCCTCGAAAATGGTGGCAATCGCGGTCGGCCCCGGATGCGGCGGCAGAAAACAGTGGGTCACGGACAGCGCAGCTACCATCGGGACGCCAACATACAGCAGCGGCAGGCCGGAAGAGGCCACCACCGTAAACACCAGCGGCAGCAGCAGAACAAAGCCGACTTCGAAAAACATCGCCAGACCCACCACCAGACCGGTGATCACCAGCGCCCACTGCACGCGTTTCTTACCAAACGTGCCAATCAGCGTGGTGGCGATGCGCTGAGCCGCGCCGGTATCGGAAATCAGCTTACCGAGCATTGCACCGAAGCCAAGGATCATCGCCAGACCGCCTAGCGTCCCGCCGATCCCATTTTGTATTGAGTGCAAAACGGCCTGGGCATCCATCCCTTCGGCAAAACCGACGACCGCCGCCACCAGGACCAGAGCAATAAAGCCGTTAACTTTAAAACCAATCATCAGGACCAGGAGCAGCGCGACGCCTGCCGCAATTATTATTAATGGCATAATCGTTTCTCTTATATCCCCGTCATACTGCAAGTTGCAGGTGTGTTGGCTACGCTCACTCACCCGAATCACTTACTCAAGTAAGCTCATCGGGTTCATTCACTTGCCGCCGTCCTGCAACTCGGATTATTTAGGGGTGGCCAAAAATGCAGCGCCTGGGCGCTGCGTGATGTTGTGTTGTGTTGTATCAGACGGCGACCAGCATGCCGCCATCGACAAACAACAGGTGCCCGTTAACAAAATCGGATGCTTTGGAAGAGAGGAAGACCGCCGCGCCAATCAGCTCCTGCGGATCGCCCCAGCGCGCGGCTGGCGTACGTTTGCACAGCCAGGTGGTGAAGGCTTCATCCTCGACCAGCGTTTTGGTCATCTCGGTTTTGAAGTAGCCCGGTGCGATACCGTTGACCTGGATATTGTGGCGCGCCAGCTCAACGCACATACCGCGGGTGAGCATTTTCACCGCGCCTTTCGAGGCGGCATACGGCGTGATGGTGTCGCGGCCCAGTTCGCTCTGCATGGAGCAGATGTTGATGACCTTCCCGGCCTGACGCTCCACCATGCGACGCGTTACCGCCTGCGAGACCAGGAACACCGCCGTCTGGTTAACGGCAATCACATCGTTCCAGTCCTGCTCCGGGAACTCGGTAAACGGATGTCGGCGCTGAATACCGGCGTTATTCACCAGCACATCGATTGGGCCAATGTCTTTTTCGATATGGTCGATGGCGGCATCAATGTCCTGTTTCTGCGTAACATTGAAGGGCGCGGCAACGGCGCGGATCCCTTCCTGTTGCAGTTTAGCGACGGCAGCCTCCGCGCGCTCCGGCGTAATATCATTGACGATAATCTGCGCGCCATATCTACCCAGCCCGGTCGCCAGTAAATAACCAATACCCTGGGCCGAACCGGTGATCAGAATATTTTTGCCATCCAGCGAAAAAAGATCGTTCATTATGTTCTTCCTTATTTTGTTTCAGCAAAAACGAGCTGGACTTTCGCTGCCTGGGTTTTATCCCCGGCAAAGATCAGCGCCTGTTCAAGCTCGGTAAACGGATATTCGGCGCTCAGTAATGGCAGTGGATCGATAACGTTATTCGCCAGCCACGACACCGCGGTGTTGAACTCGGTGGTAAAGCGGAACGAGCCTTTGAGCGCGATCTCTTTGCCGATCAGCATCATCATCGGGAAGTCCGGTACCGCACCGCCCATGCCGACTTGCACCATCACGCCTTTCGCGCGGGTGACCTCCAGGCAGGTGGTGATTGAGGACGGATGACCGGAGACTTCGAAGCTAACGTCGAAGTAGCCTTTCTCTTTTTTCCACTCATCGAGCGAGTCCTGCTGCGGGTTAATCAGCGTGTCAGCACCCATCTGCTGGGCCAGCGACAGCGAGCGCGGGCTGATATCAGCACAGACAATTTCTGCTGCGCCGAGCGTTTTCACCGCGCTGACGATCAGGCAGCCGATAGGCCCCACGCCGGAGATAAACACGCGTTTGCCCTGCAGGTCTCCTGCTTCATGCGCGGCGTGGATTGCGACTGCCAGCGGTTCGGCAAAGGCCATGACTTTTTCATCGGCGTGCTGGGGGTAGGGGATGCACTGCGCGGTATCGACGGTTTTAAATCGGGTAAAGCCGCCGTCAACGTGGGGAAAATACATGGCGCTGCCAAAAAAGCGCATTTCCGTGCACTGGTTTTCTTCGTGCTGCAGACAGTATTTACAGTGGCCACAGGGCTTCGACGGATTAATAGCCACCGACTGACCTTCATGTAATTCTTTTGAGTCGCTGTGCACCACTTTACCAATAACTTCATGGCCTAAAATCATCGGTGCTTTAACGGTAAAATTACCGACTTTTCCTTCCTGATAATAATGTAAGTCGGAACCACAAATTCCGCCGCGGGTAATTTGTACCAGCGTTCCTTTATTATTCCATTCAATATTTTGGTCGGTAATGGCAACAGTTTTCTTACCCGCGACAACGCAGGATTGGGTTTTGACTTGCATAAATGCCTCACTGGTCAGGTAGTAACCTCGGCAGCATTTAAACGGTTTTGATTGTTATTATTTGTGATAAAGATCACGCTGGAAAATTGTTACACTACAATGTTACGCATAACGTGATGCGCCTTGTAAATCTGCTCAGCCACGCCGAAAAAAGGTGAATTCTGCAATGTGGAAGGCGTAGTATCGCGCCATGGAATATGAATCTGGAGTTTTTTCAATGGCCGGGGAAAGTTATATTTTGATGGGCGTTTCGGGTAGCGGTAAATCTTTAATTGGCAGCAAAATTGCTGCAGTATTATCGGCCAAATTCATTGATGGTGACGATCTCCATCCGGCCAAAAATATTGATAAAATGTCTGAAGGTATTCCATTAACCGATGAAGACCGACTACCGTGGTTAGCGCGATTAAATGACGCTTCATACAGTTTATATAAAAAGAATGAGACCGGGTTTATTGTCTGCTCGTCATTAAAAAAACAGTATCGCGATATATTGCGGCAGGGCAGTCCGAATGTGCATTTTTTGTGGCTGGACGGCGATTACGAGACCATTCTGGCGCGCATGCAGCGCCGGGCAGGGCATTTTATGCCGGTGGGATTACTCAAAAGCCAGTTCGATGCGCTGGAGTGCCCGCAGGAGGACGAACGTGATATTGCCCGCATCGACGTGAACCATGACATTGAGCATGTGACGGAACAGTGCCGCCAGGCGGTGCTCGCGTTTCGTAACGGGCAATAAGCCCAGCCCCTTGCGGGACTGAGCCTTGCATCAGAAGTCGGCTTTCAGCACCACGCGGTAGCGGGCTTTGCCGTCACGCACGTGCTGGATAGCGTCGTTAATTTGCGACATCGGGAACAGTTCGGTGGTGGGCGACACCTTGCTGCGCCCGGCAAACTTCATCAGCTTGCGCAGTTCGAACGGCGTACCGGTTGCCGAACCGGAGATGCTGCGATCGCCAGCAATTAAGGTGAACGCTGGCACCGGCAGCGGCTTCAGCACCGCGCCGACGGTATGGAAGTTACCGCCGTAAGCCAGCGCTTCAAAATAAGGCTGCCAGTCGAGATCGACGTTAACCGTGTTAATAATGAGATCGAACTGGCCCGCCAGCGCTTTTAGCGCATCCGGATCGCGGCTGTTAACCACCTTATCCGCCCCCATCGCCAGCACTTCCTGCTCTTTCGCCGGATTGGAGCTGAACGCAGTCACTTCGCACCCCATCGCGTGTAACAGCTTAATGGCGATATGCCCCAGGCCGCCGATGCCGATCACCCCAACGCGGCTGGTGGCGGTGATATGGTGCATCAGCAGCGGTTTGAACACCGTGATACCGCCGCACAACAAGGGACCCGCCGCCGCCAGATCGATGCTTTCCGGCAGCGGGATCACCCATTGCCAGTCGGCCCGCAGCTTCTCGGCAAAGCCACCGCGATTGAGAATAGTGGGAACGGAACCTTCGAGACAGTTAATCTGATTGCCGCTGATACAGGCGTCGCAGTGCCCGCAGCTGCGCGCCGTCCAGCCAATGCCGACGCGCTGACCAACCTTCAGACCTTTATCTTGCGCCGCGCTGCCGAGCGCCGCTACGCGACCAATCACCTCATGCCCGGCAACCAGCGGATACTGAGAGAACCCCCATTCGTTGTCGATCATCGACAAATCGGAATGGCAGATACCGCAGTAATCGACCTGGACTTCCACATCTTCCGGCTTAAGCTCGCCCGCATCATATTCATAGAGTTCGAGTTCGCTGCCCGCCGCTTTTGCGGCGTAGCTTTTTATCATCGACATCGTGTTTCCCTCAGTGTGGTGTTGAACTGGAAGTGTAGAGCATGGGGAAACGGGACGCTTCGCAGAAGGGGGGAATAATAAGGGGACAAACTGTGACGATGGTTACAGGTGAGAAAGGGAATGCTGAAATTTTCAACACTTAGCGAGTCAGGCACACGCTGGTGCTTGCATGGTGGCGCATGACAGGTATAATCCACAACGTTTTCCGCATCCCTTCCGTGCCGGAGTGGCGAAATCGGTAGACGCAGTTGATTCAAAATCAACCGTAGAAATACGTGCCGGTTCGAGTCCGGCCTTCGGCACCAATCACTTTATTTTCTTATAAATCAATGAGTTAGTGTGAAAATCTCATCTCATTTGCATGTAAGAAATGTCAGTTTCTCATCAAGTACAAAAGCCACTGTGATTGTTAATGGCTTTTGGTATGTTATCACGCAGTGGCAAGTAGTTACCAGGCTCAACCTTGTACAGCTATTCCCTTTGAAGCCGGAAGACGTGCCGCCGTCTCTAAATCCTATACCAAACGCTTATAGTGAAGCGCATTTTTTGCCGATGCTCCCACATGCCACACGTCGCGATGACGTTGCAGGGAATAAACAGGTTTATGGTGGTGTTCGTACCTGCACACGAAATGCAGGCTCTGCCAGCGGTTCGGCCTCGCTCCTTCGGGTACATGGTCATCCTGATAAACTTCACTGTCTGACATACCATGATGTTGTCGCCTAACGGCTCCGCGCGTTGTCTTACCACCAACGGGCTTATTGGCTGCTATTCCCTTAATTTAAGTATGGTACTATGTAGGGAAAATCTTAAAAGAAGGGTGGTTTATGGGCTGGTCTTCGTTGGTTAGGATAACCATTGGTACATTTCTATTAGCTGGGTTGTCGTTCTCTACATACGCGAAGAACTGCAAGAAAGGTATACCATGCGGTAATTCGTGCATTGCGGTTGGAAAAACGTGCAGGATTGGATCAAGCACCTCTTCTGCGTATAAAAATTATTCTTACTCTTACCCATCATCTTCTCTTCATAGTTCAATCCCTAACTCCTCTTCACATTCCCCATCAGCGAAGGTTGAGGGAAAAAACACAGCTTCAACTGCGAAAACCTATCTCTGTCAGTACGCTATTGCAGCAGTACAGAATGGTAGAATAGGTGCTTTACGTGTGCTGGGTAGTGCAGAGGTAACGTTGTATGTCGATAGCTTCAAAGCTAACCGTTTAAACGGTACATACCTGCTCTCACCAAAGCTGAAAACTAACGGTAAGTTGATGATGGCAGATGATAAAAGCAAAGTGTATGCCTATGATTCGTCGCTGATGAACTTTGCAATTAGTGACCGCATCGCAAGAAGCACTGAGCAATGGGATAATTGTAAACTGGTTCACAATTAATAAACTCAATTCGTGGGGATGGAATGAAAAAATTACTAATGGCTTTCGTGATTCTAACTTTACCTCTGCTCTCATTCGCTAAGGGTATTGGTTATGGAAATACTAAATGGGACATGAATCCGTCAGAAGTTGTTGCGGCTCAAGGCAATGGCGCACATCTGATCTCACCAGAGAAGTATAAAGATAATTTTGGAAAAGTGCGGATTGATAATGTATCGATCGGTAGCGGTCTTTATACTGTCACATTCCTTTTCAATAGCGCAGATCGTCTTGTACAAACGAATGTAGCCAGTAATGAGAAAAAAAATGAAGGTATCGCTGCGAGTCAATTTGGCACATTGAGTCAATTGTTAACTCAGAAGTATGGGAAACCTGAGTTTTCAGATTCAGATAAAGTAACCTGGAAACTTCCTGACACTACGGTTGAGTTAAGTAAGATGGTCATTTCTGGGATCATGGCCCAAACAGTTGTTCGTTACATTCCAAACAGTAGGGTGGCAAGCGATACTTCTAATCTTTAAGCCCTTACGCAACGAACGCACCTAACACCATAAATCCAAAGGGGGCATTGCGCCCCCTCGTATCATTCCTGTAAAGCCCGAAGCCACATCATAAGCAAATGAAGCTGGCTTCCTGTCATTGCTGGTACTTTAACCGCTTGACCTTGTTCTGCGTTGCACAGCGCGAGCGCTAAAGCCATAATGCTGCTGTTCTGCATTTCCTTCTCTCCGTTGGGAATGTTGAATACGGCGGGGGCTGGCTTCTTGGTGGTTGGCGGCCCCTGCCACTTGCTGATCAACTGCTCTTCTAAGGTTTGTTGGTAACAGGTGACGCTGTATTGTCGTCCCTGCAAACTTCACTACCTGCTTATAAACGCACACCGTAGCACCACACCAGATAAAGCTGGTGATTGGCTCTTCCTCTTTTTTCACTCTTCCGAATCCTCTGTATTGAAGGTTTTCGCATAGGGACATTTCCCCTTAGTTACGTAGGTGAACAGGTAATTGCTGTTCTGATACGTGCATAGCGTTTTTCCGTTCTCCGTCTGTTCCTCCTCTGGGCGAGTCATCGTAATTTGTCCTGCATGAGTCGCCAGCGGCAGCAGTACCAGCACGTAAAGTAAGCGCTTCATGTGATCACCATTCTAAAGAAAACTCCTCTGTTAAATCGTCCTGCACATCTTGACCATACCCGATGTAATACATCGTTGACCGTGGATCTGTCTGTCCCAGGAAATGGGCGATTGTCTCTATAGCCACCCCTGCATCGAACATCACGCGCCCACGGCTTTTACGTGGTGTATGGCATCCTACGTTAGAGAATCCCGCTCTCCTTCCCATCTTCCCAAATTCAGCAAACACGGTGTTACGTGTCACTGGCTGGCCTTTGCTGCGTAATGTGGCAGCACTGAAAATGAAATCTGTAGCTACAGGCATCTTCGCTTGCTCTGCCTTGCGTTGTGCTACCACTGAAAGCATGGACGCTGTAACTTTTGGCCTCACCACGTTTCCGGTTTTCTCCTGCTTCACCTTGAGGTGAGATTGCCCCTCTACATCCTCATACTTGAGCTTGAGCACGTCAGAGATACGCAAGCCCGATTCATACATAAACACCCACAAGCAATAGAACAGGTTGCTTCTGGCGTTGCGCTGTAGCTCTGCTGCCACTGCTTTAACTTCGTCTGCACTCTTGAGCGCCTGGCTAATTCCTTTCATCTTGTTGCTTCTCCTCTTGTTCTTTTCGTTAAAATCATCATTGATCAGAAATTGATCATTTTCAACAGGTTGTACGATACGTATGGTTAAGAAGAGCACAAAATGATCAAAATGTGTGCGCGGTTGCTTGAGTTGCTTAACGGCGTGATCAAGGCCGCCCCAATTCTGCTGTCCGTCAGCACCGAATATCTGTAACAGATTGAAAATTAACAATAAATTCAATTTAGCCAATGATTCATGAAACGGTGGTTATGTCAAGAAATTTATTTTCGATGACGGGGAGTTACCCCTGTTTGCACGGTGAAGTGATGGAAAAGTGTACTGATTGAATAGAATCAATGAGTTACAGAATACACTTTACTAAATTGTATCGAATCGGGTGGGTTTTGCATGATAGATGATAGCTATTCTCATTTGCGGCGATGCGATCTACGTTGATGAGAATTATTCTCAAATGAAAGGGTTTTGAGTATGAAAAAAGAAACATCGCTTCAATTTAAAACTCGTTCAGCACATGGCACCTGTCATGAAAGTGCTCTTAGTGGACAATGATTGCTGTGAGCCTTGCGCCGTGTGGCTTTACGAAAAGTGAGGTAATGTACATCGATAGTTAGAAAGTGATTTACAGAGCGTGAGAGATGGATTATTTAGATTGGCTTAATCCTGGATTAAGTAGGGCTTTACTGTCCTTTTGATTGGAATTACTGCGGGTTGTTGCATGGGGTAGTTCGGAGAGGGCAGAGCAACAGGCTAACCCTAATTGGTGTCAATTTGGCACTGATTCAAAGGTGATGATGCACATCAAAATGATGTATGTCTGTATCAGTGAGCAGCGGGTATACATCAAAATGATGTACATAAGCATGATTGCATACATCAAAATGATGTATAGATCGGCAAACTACACATCAAATTGATGTTCTATACAAAGAGATTCTAAAAGCGATCTCTAAAAGAGAGCT
The DNA here is from genome assembly GCF_030336705.1 of Citrobacter sp. Cb028. Lineage (NCBI taxonomy): Bacteria > Pseudomonadati > Pseudomonadota > Gammaproteobacteria > Enterobacterales > Enterobacteriaceae > Citrobacter > Citrobacter sp. Cb028. The sequence continues at coordinate 90,648 of NZ_JAOWCZ010000029.1, forward strand.
TTTAGAAGATCTTGTGAAAGATTCGCTTTGCTGGCGTGTATCGCCTGGCAAGTGACCTGATTCGCCTTTGGGTGGCTACTCGGTCAGCCGCTCACGACGCAGCGTAGCGTATCTATCTGTAATTGTGCCAGGGCTTCGCCCCTCGTGAAACGAGGCACAAAAGCTATGCGCCGTGTGCGCAAGATCTTTCGGCATAACTTCTACCTGTCTTCCATGCTCCGCATTTCATCCATGCAAAGTTAGCCAACGGCTAAGGCTTCACTGGTCGCTGATGGCTCCAGTTCATCCAGCCTCAATCCAATACCAACCCCTACTATCCTGATAACTACCGTTATCCCTCTGTAGTTGTGCTATTGGTTTCGGTAAGTGCCAGAAGGCGCACAGGAGGCCTGTAGAGCACTTTAAGCAAGGTCAGGAATACCGATGTAGTGCATGTGTATGCAAACCGCCTGTAACGCGATACAGAGCGCTTCGTGATGATTAATAGAGGTTGATCACAATTGGTGGGGGGTGCTATTATCTGTAATGGGAAATTATAATGAAAATGTCTTGACATTTAAATCATTTCATGATAGAGTAACTAAGTAGGGTGATGAAAGCATTCATCCTGTCAACTTCTAAGGCATTCTGCCGACCCCTAAAATCCAAAATACACCGCACTATCAGGCAACGTTATTAACGTTCTCCCTGGATGGTGTTTTCGTGTATCTAACGCAAGGAGAACCCACATTAAGTATTTTAATCCAGAAGTTGTCTTTGAGGCTTTAAAAGCCGGAAGCCAAACACGTAAGGCAATTAACAGCCAGCGAGCAGCGGCACAGCGTCAAGGTTATTTCGAACACGCTGAACGATTACGTAAAGGAATAGAACTTTACGATCAGTGGAAAGCTGAACAGGCAAATACCACCACCAACAATTAAGCCAGAAGGAGAAAACCACATGAGCGACATTATAAACGCAACCCCAAAGGGGAAGGCATTCACTACTCTGAAAATTGATGATTCAACGTTTCAAGCCCTTTTTAAGGCAGCGAGAGCACAGAGAATTACCGTAAGAGAATACATTCTTTCTATTCTTGACCAACATGCGGAGAAATTAACAGAGGGCAAGTGATCCCAAACTCACCTATTAACCGCTTAAGCGGGGACGACATACAAGGAACAATTTTCTATGACCAAAATTAAGTACATCAACACCGATGTATTCAAATACGTACCGATTGAAGACGCATTTAACGAATGTACCAGGATCACCAATCTTAAAACAGGTGTTACAGAATCCCTATCTCCTGCTGATAAACAGTTTTACGGAAGAATGCGCCATCGCTATTATCTTTTTGCTATAGAGCTGGGCGGTACTTATTACGATGACATTGATCAGCTTGGTGCAAGTATTGGTGTTAGTTCTGCAACAGCAACACGTATTGTTGCAAAGTTGAAGAAAATTGGACTGATCGCCAGTAATAAGCCAAAGCGATCAAACCAATGGACTATAACGCCACTCACGCCGGAAAACTTCATCTTTGAACGTGATCGTAATGCGATGGAGCGAGATACCCCGCCGGAATGGGTAGATTGCCTAAAACATCCAGTGTTTGGCAAAGCTAAAGAAGACGTAGCACCAGAGGCAGAGGAAGAAAAACAGCAGCCAGTGCCAGAAGAGGCCAAAGCAGATCCGAAGCCGGAGAAGCCAAAGCAAATGCCTACGAAGAAACCCGCCTCCATTCCAGCTAAAGAAATTAAGATAGAGCCAGTCAATTTAAACTTTCTTGAGGGGTATCGGGATGAATGGGAAAACCCAGACAAGAATTTACCTGTTTCACAACATCCGAAAATCAGATGGCTACTTATTAACGGATACCTGGACACAGAGAAGAATCCAAAACTTAAAACAATCTATGAGGAAATAAAACATCTATGTTAAAAACAGTTGCACCTAAACAATACTCTGAACGCGATTTAAACATTATCCATCTTGCCAGTTTACTAAATCCAGAAGTTGAAAGAGGCGTTGCATTCGAACAAGCTCAAGAGCTTGTAGATGTTTATGCTGATCGAGGTGAATCAAATTATGCCAATGCTCTTGTTACGCTATTCAATGCAGCGATGAAACCACCTAAAGAGATAGAGTGTAAATTATCTTCCCAACATCTCCACGATAAGAATTTATCACCCTCTGAACGTCTGGTTTTAATGCACCTCGAATCACTGCCATCATTAACAAATGTGAAGCAGGAATCAATCGCAAAAGTATTGGGAATAAGTGTAGCCACTGTATCCAGTGCAATCCGCAAGCTACGCCGCAATGGTTATTTAACAACTACGTTAATCAAACCTGGTCGCGGTAAAGGTTGCGACATTACACTTTTATCTGAGTAAATGAATGGGACGAAAAGAACGAAATCCGATTAAACGGATAGAACAAGCGACACGCGCCAGCAAACGTAAATACACCTGTTCTCTACAAGACCTCGCACGAGAGTCTATTCCAGGGGAATGGATCACCGAAGTAATAGAACACCCTCCAACGGTTCCAACCGGATCAGAGTTTGAACTATTGCAGGATGTTTTAGCCTCTTCTGAAAATGTTTTCTATAAACCCCGCCGTAGACGTGAATACCAGGTTGATTCTTCCAATCTCAAAAAATGGCAACTATTCGCTGAAAATTACACTGATTGGGTGGGGTACTCACAGATAAATAATCTGAGCAATTACACTGCCGATTTGGATTTTTTATTTAATGACGATAAGGAAAATTATAATGACTAACGACACAATTCAATCTCTACTCCTTAGTTTCGAAGATAATTATCACCTCCCGCTACTACAGGAAGTGAATAAAACATACATCACAGCAACACCTGAGAGCCTCCTGAACGCTGTCAGACATACAGAGCAAGCCATCACAGCCCTTGAGCATCTTCAAACCTCTGTAGCTCGTTTGGTGGAGCGTGACGGTAGCACCATCACCACTGATCAGACGTGGAGAGCAGCGAATGCCCTTGAGGAGCTTGCTTGCTCCCTGCAATTCATCACGCTTGAGTTGGGAGAGCTTGCCGTTAGCATTGCGGAGAAATGCGCAGTAAGTGAATTTGAATAAAAATGCAGTTAAAGTGAATAAATTGCTTGCATTGTTGTCACTTTTATGTTAAAGTAGTATTAGGGTAAGTATTCGAATCACTTCCCCCCTCCTGAATGCCGTTTCCCATAGCGGCACTCTCTTTTGAATGCTTTTTTTGAAAGTGTTGGTTCTTTCTTCTTCTTTTTTGTTTAGTTCCGAAGGAATGCGCGGGATGTAATGTCTCGTTGTGTTGGCATTACATGCAATCACCCGCGCATCTCCGACCTTTTCAAAAAGAGCATTCGCTCTTTATCCCTCATTCATTCCGTTAGGATGAATGTAGTCAGACTTAACTACCCTTGAATTGTGAGAGGTTCAGGAATTACGTTAAGCTGGCAATCTTCTATTAATAACACTCCCGAAAGTGTCAGCTAATAGATAATGAAATCAAGATCTGTTATTGCCAGCGTGAAGGGCTTCACGTTTAACAGATGCAAAGTACCCCCGATCTTTTTAAATCTCCTAAGATAATAAAACGGGGGTCTTTTTATTAGATTGTATTCTTAACTTCATTTCTCCTGAAAAATGACGTTAATAATGCTTTCTTTAGCAAGGGGCATTCTCTCCAGGGGCTTAATCGCCCCTTTTTAACAATCTGTGTGTAACGCTTTCGTTATTAATGCTTTCGTAATTAATGCACAGACCAACGCGAAGGAACAACAACAATGTTCTTATTAAATAATCGCGACCGAATCCTAAAATACAAAGATGAAGTGATTTTGTGTAACCCTGAAATGATAGCTAAAGTGGCTGAAATGGCAGGATGCACTGTAGAAGAAATAGAAAAGGCTGTAGACCAGTATTTCCCTTCTGAAAACACCAATCCAAATAAATTAAGTATTCAGGAACGGATCGCCAATAAAGTAAAAAAGGAATCAACCAAACAATGATTATCACCCTATCAGACGTTTTTCCGGTTCGTAAAAGCTACACAGACATTGTGAGTGCTGCGACCGATAATTTTGCAGCAGTAGACAGTAAAGTGTTCGCTTCTCTTCCTGCTGATGTGCAGTGCGGCGATGTTATAGACGCTTCCGGCGCTCTCTATACATCTGGGAATGTGGCTTATGTCGTCGTCTCAGACTTCGTTACAGCAGGTAGTAATAAGCCAGTGAACGTCCTACGTGCTCCCAATGTTGGATCATACGTTGCCCTCAAGAGCGACAATCTCAACGCAGCTAACCACGCAGCAGCGATCAGCGCATTACAGGCGCAAGGCTTCGCCACTCGTGAATTTTTCACCTCTTAAGCAAGGAAGATAAATAATGATTATTGGAAACGAGCGTATCGACCTTTCCCCATTATTCCAGCTAACCAGCACCCGCAATTTTTTACTGTCGTCACTAAACATTTTTGATGGCGACGGAGTTACATCTCATAAAGTGAGTGTGTCCCGTCTGCTGGAAGATAACACCAGTCTGTACAATCAGCCTACTGCAAGGTTCTCGAATCAGCATAACGTAACAGCACGCCAGAGTGGTAAAGAATGGCTTATTGAGCTTCCTTTCTTTATGAGGGAAGATCTCATTGTCCCAGCAGACATTCAGGGCAAACGTAAGCCAGGAAGCGACATTCAAGAAACAGTGACAGACATTTACAGCGATTACATGAATAAACACGCTGTAGCGTTTATGCGCACTCGCGAAAGCTATCTTGCACGATCTCTCTTCTCTGGTCAGGTGTATACGCCTAAGACAGACGATCTGTTAATCGACTTTGGCGACCTGTTCGGCGTAGCGCCAATGAACACCACGCTTGATCTCACTGCTACAGACAGCAGCACCCTACGTGCAATTGACGACATGGTGAGTCAAATCACCGAAGCGGCACAAAGCCAGGCGGCAGCAGTAGAGAGAATTATTGTATTTGCTAAGGGTGGCTTCTATAGCGATCTGCGTTTCAGCCCTGCAATGGAAGCGGCTTTCCGCTATGTCAGCCCACTGGACGAAGGGAACGTAGTATTCCAGCGTCGTGACCTCCTGCCAGGCGTAAGCACCTTCTCGATCCCCGGCTCAAACGTCGATGTGATCAAGGTGACAGATCCGCTATTACTCGCACAGATGGGTGATGCCGATGCTATCGCTATCCCGCAATTTGCTAAGGGTAGCGGTATTTACACCAACATCTACGGTGCAGCTTCCTCAACATTTGAACTTCTTAATGCAGCACCTGCGGAAGTTTATAGCTGGAGCTTCGAAAGCGAGCGCGGTAACGCAATCAATGTGATTTCCGAGAACTCAGCACTGCCAGTTAACCACGGCCTGAACTTCTCCGTTCACATTAAAGCCTCCGAATAGGAGCAAGCGGGAGCCTGACCCGCTGGGAATAATCAGGCTTTGAATAGGGCGTGTGAACGTTGGGAACTATGAGAGCGCAAATCTCCCCAGTGTTCCCGCCCTTTTTTATTTCCAGAATAAGAGGAAAGATAAAATTGGAAATTATCCTAAAGAGTCGAGGCTTACATTTACAACTTAATGATACAAGCGCAGAGCAAATACTCAATTTGGCAGCCGTATCGAGAGCGCTTGATGTTAGTCATTCACATTTAAGACAACTTATTTTCAGAGGAATGAGTGTATCAGATGCACTTAATTATCTTGTGAACGAAAAGAAAGGCGGTGAATAATCATGCTTGAAATTCAGACCAGTAAAATTAATAACACGGTGACATTCAGCGTTGACCGTAATTCTATGAAGACAGCCCTTGATGCTTTTGACCAGATTCAGAAGAAAGCGAAAGGTATTAAAGACCCCACAATAAACATGAAGAGATTCAGCCAAGGGCTAAAGTCTGCTGAAAGAGAATTAGATAAGCTGAATAAGAAAGCCTCTAAGCCACGTAATAGCGATGAACGAGAAAAGGCAAGGGCAGCTAAGGCGCAAGCCCGTGTAGAGGCTCAGGCAGCGAAAGAGGCCGCGAGAAACTCACAGCGCCGTGAACGTGCGGAGCTAAAACTCCTCGACACGGCAAGCAGCTTTAAGAGTATGCAGCACCTTACCAATGTTGAGCTTACACAGGCTGCATTACAGGCCAGCAAAATAACCCGTAGTTATGCTGATGGAACGATCAGCCTACAACGTCAGAACAGCGAGATTAAGCGCCTCCAGCAGGGTTATCGCAGGCTCAATGCTTCACGTAGGGAAGCAGCTAAACGAGGCGCTACGGCTCCTGTAGGTGGCTCTGGAGCGATTACAGGCGGGCTTATGGGGTTAGGCACTGGTGCGCTTGCTGGCGCAGGTGTGGGTGCGGCGGCTTACGGTGCTTATTCATGGGGGAAAGATGCTGTAACAGCCCAGGAAGAGCGTAGCGAGATTGTGCAACGTGCCAGATTGGGCGGTGTGGATTACAACGCTCTACAAGCCCAAAGCCAATACGCTACCGCTAACGGGATCGATTCGGGAATGGGTATTCAAGGTCAGCGTAAACTCCTTGATAACTATAAGGACATTCAAGATCGCATCGGTCAAACTCTCAATGAAGCTAAATACGATAAGAAGTCGGGACAATACAAAGGTGGTGATCAGGGGATTCTGTCAGCAGTGAACACTGCCGGATTCACTTTGAAAGATTTGCAGTCCTACCAAACTAACGCGATGGGCTTTGTTTCTGCCTATACCAACACGTTAGAGAAGCAGGGCAAATCACCAGAGCAAATCCTCGCATCGTTGGAACAGTTAGGTGATGACCTGGGCCTATACCATAAAGCGTTTATGAATGGTGGTAAGGCACTCACTGATCAGGTGGATGTGCTCAAGCGTAACGGGCAGTGGTTGAACCAGGAACAACAGGATCAGCTTGTTGCATACCGTAAATTCAATCAGGAAATGGACATTCTCAACGATAGCCAGAAGTTGGCATTCTTCGAAGGTTTCATGGAGTCTCTCGACCCTGCGACGGTTAAAGAGTTTAAGGAAGCGATGCAGGAAGCGTTACCCTTCTTCAAAGGCTTAGGCAAGGCGGCGGGTGATGTTGTAGATGGCTTAATGAAGATGACCAACTGGATCACTGGAAAGCTGAATCTTCTGAACGGCGACAACACCACTAAAGAGGCTGTTAGCCAGCATTACGGCACAACGTCAGCACCTGCACAGCCTGGAAGTAATCCAGTGGCTAACGCCTACGGAGCCAGCCAGCCTAAGGCCACACATGAGCCTAATGTGTTTGATACGGTGCGCGAGTGGTGGAACGGTACGAGCGGGGCGCAGGATGTTAGCAGCTACGCACAGAGCGCTAACGGTGATTATTCTCCTGTCTCGATGTTGAAACAATCCGCAGCGGCTACAGTAACACCGCCAGCTAATAATACAGTGGTGCAGCCAGTGCTATTACAAAATAATCTACCGGAAGGAATGATCTCTCTCACTATTTCCCCTGATCCGACATTCGGAAACATGCTAAATGCGAGCGTAGATCAGCGTATTAATCAGAACAATCAGCGCATGGTACTTGCTGTTTCCTCTGGACAATCATCAACGGGCGGGTAATACCGCCCATTCTCAAGGAATAAGTATAAATGGCAACACCAGGCAGTTTAACTATTGGTAATTCCTCGCAAGGGATTAATTCCACCTCAAATAGTAATAACAGCAGTGCTACCCGTAATAAAGGTGAAAACGGATTCACTATCCTCGCATCTGTTTATAATCCAGCTTCTGATAGCTACATTCAAAATTATCAGGCAATTGTATTTGATGCCGTGACAGACACGGGAATACGCAGACAGGCTGATGTAACAAGCTATCCGGTAGAAAGCGGGGCTGAGGTGAGTGATCACGTTCAGATTAAGAATAATACATTCAAGCTGTCGGGGATTATTACCGAAACTCCGGTAAGGCTTGAGAAAGATTTATTATACAGTGCTGGCGTTAATGGCACTCGTATTTCTCAGGCTATCCAGTATCTTGATAAAATCTTTGATAGTCGTCAGCCTATTACATTAGTGACAGAGCACAAAGTGTATGAAAATGTCATTCTCTCTGGTATCAGTTACGATTATAAATCTGAATTTGCTATGCAATTCGATCTTGAATTTGAACAGATCAGGCTTGTTAGCACTGCTACAGTTAATGTAATTGCGACTAAAACGCAGGGAAATAAATCTATTGGTGGTACGGTGAAACAGAAGGTAGTGAATAATGCACCTAAGAAAACCGAAGGTGATACTGTTACTACGGAGTTTAATAATAAATAAGGGGCTTACGCCCCTTTTTTATTGGTTCTCTATCTCTGGATAACGTAGTAATTCGATGTATTGTTGTAGCTCAACGGGAGAAGCGGCATTTTTGGAGTATGTTTTGAAACTCTCCGTAGAGCCGCGCTCATGACCCAGGAGAAGGGCGATCCGGTCTTCTGGCACTGGCTTTAAATTCTTATTTCCTACGCCGCCCCTGTCCAGTATTTGGGCCACCTGATGGCGTAAGCTGTGGAAAACTTTCAACTCTGTTCCCGCTTCACCCAATGCCTTACGTTTAGCCCTCGTAAAACGCTGTGAATGCCACGTTGAGCGTTTCCCGTCTGCACGGTCAGTGATAGAGGCACGATAGAATAAAAAGCCGTTGTAGGGCTTCTCACGAAGCGACAACACCAACGGAGTGATCAGGCTATGGCATGGGATAATACGAGCGGCTGATTTGCTCTTACCCTCTGTCACTTCGAAACATAACACTCCCTCAATCTCCTTGATGTTGCTGGAGCATAGCGAACAGATTTCATTAAGACGCATACCGCTATACATGCCGATCAGCGTTACATTCTGCATCTCTTCATCATCTGCCATCACTGCGAACACTTTCGCCAATTCGCCAGGTTCAAACACTTCATAGCTCACCTTGCTACTTTTGGCCTCCAGCGCATGACCGCGCCAGATGTTTTCCTGTGGGGCATCGTGATAGCGGTTACGAGCCAGATCCCAAATTTGAGCCAATGCACTAACGTAGTTTTGTATCGTCTGGGGCGCTTTCTCCGTCTTGAGCTGATCAAGCCAGCCTGTAACGGCGGTTCGGTTAATGTCACGAAGCTGAACATCGCGCTTTTTCAGATGTTCTAAGAGCACTTCTACGGCTTTGTTTGTCTTCGATAGGGTGGTGAGCTTGCGCTTCTCGCTGAACTGGAGAATGTACTGATCCCGCATTCTCAAAAGGGAAGGGCAACTCATTACAGGGGCGCTTAATGGCTCTGGCGCTTCGTGTGCATACGTCCCGATCCGGCGTAGCTCATTCAGTATTTGCTCCACCTTCGAGCCTTTATCACGCTCTGGCTTTAGCTGGCTACGTATCTTGATCCACTCCAGGGCCACCGCATCACGAAAGAGTCGGGCTTCGCGTACATCGCGTGTGCCTGTGCTCTTCACATAGTTGTGTCGCCCTCCGAACAGATGGCGCATGTACTTTGGTATGGCAATCCTCACCAGATAGTTTCCGCAAGGATCTAAAACCAGATAACGATCTCTCTTGTAAATCATGCAAACCCCAGCTATTTTGTCAGGGCTTTTGCACTTGAATTTGAATAGTGTGAAATGTCGAAGTCTTTTCCTGTTTTTGCAGTTGATTCAAAGCATTACAGGAGCTTGCCAGGCAAGCGAACGACCGTAGAAATACGTGCCGGTTCGAGTCCGGCCTTCGGCACCATTTGAATGTTCGAGAACGTCCGTAACAGTCCGTAAGTTACTAAAAATAAAGCCGAAAGGCTTTTTTTTTGGTCCTGATTCGTCCGAGGACATCCGTTGACATCCAGTACTAATGGGGGTCAGAATGGTGGTCAGCTCGGTTCGATAAAGGATTGACCCCCAATTTATGGCTATCACAGACGTAGCAGCCCGCACAGCAAAGCCCCGCGAAAAAGAATACAAACTCACAGACTCCCACGGCTTATATCTCTTAGTTAAACCAACTGGTTCTAAACGCTGGTATCTCAAATATCGTTTTGAAGGCAAAGAAAGCCGGGTTGCTTTGGGAGCTTACCCTCTCGTATCCCTTGCCAAAGCACGTGAGAAGCGTGATGAGCTGCGTCTCTTGCTAGCTGATGGCATTAGCCCTAATGCAAAAAAGGAAGAAGTAAGAGAGCAAGAACAAGCAGCGTTGAATACTTTTGAAAAAGTGGCGAAAGATTGGCATTCGAACAATAAGCGTTGGTCTAGCGGTCACGCTGAAAGGGTATGGCGCGATTTAGAGCGCAATATACTTCCAGCTATTGGTGCCAGAAATATTGCAGATTTGTCTACACGAGATCTCTTGCTTCCTTTGCGTGAAGTCGAACTGAGCGGGCGTCTGGATGTAGCCTCTCGTTTACAGCAACGTATCACCGGTATTATGCGCTACGCCGTGCAAAGTGGTCTCATTGACCGAAATCCAGCACAAGATCTCGCTGGGGCTATCACATCAAAAAAAGCGACTCACAGACCTGCTTTACCTCTTGAGAAACTACCTGATTTTCTCCAAAAAATTGAATGCCATAAAGGCCGTTTGCTAACACGTTTGGCTCTTCAACTTTGCCTCAATGTTTTTATCCGTTCCAGCGAGTTACGTTTTGCACGATGGAAAGAGATTGATCTCAAGAAAGCACTTTGGACTATTCCTGCTGAGCGAGAGGCCATTGAAGGGGTCAAACATTCCCACCGTGGGTCGAAAATGAGAACGACTCATTTAGTACCCCTATCTCATCAGGCGATAGCCTTACTCGAAGAAATCAGGATGTTAAGTGGTCATAGTGATCTAGTCTTCCCCGGCGATCATCATCCAACTAAACCCATGAGTGAAAACACCATCAATAACGCTTTACGTGGGATGGGTTATGACACCAAAACCGAAGTATGTGGACATGGTTTCCGTGCGATGGCGTGTAGTGCGTTAGTTGAGTCCGGGCTATGGTCTCGTGACGCGGTGGAAAGGCAAATGAGCCATCAGGAAAGAAACGGCGTTCGGGCTGCGTACATTCATAAAGCAGAACATTTGGAAGAGCGGAGATTGATGGTGCAATGGTGGGCTGATTATTTAGATGCCAATGCAAACGCGCATGTAACACCATTTGAGTTTGCTAAGCTGTATCAGTCATAAATATACTTTTTTTCCGTTTAACTACTCACTCTGTTCACCATGAATATTTATTGTTTAAAATCATTGTGATAGGTGGTGATTAAAGCGTGATGAGTGAAGAGTCCATTATTCATCTTTGTCTACTGAATGCGAAAAAACCGGCTTGCGCCGGTTTATCAGGTTATATCGCGAGTGTGTCATCACACTTGGGTAGCCAGTCGGAATTGCTTCCATCCGCCAGGGTGATGTTAGTTTGTGTCCCCTGTCGGGTATGTCGTTTCTCGTAATTCACCCCGTACTCTTTGAGCATCATCGGTAGCCCCAGCCCGAACATTTTCAGGCTCAGCACATTCTTGTACCCGTTGGCCTCCATGTAGGTCAGATAGGCGTGATAAAGATAGTTGCGGGGCTGTCGCGGGACGATATTGGCGTTACCCATATACATTCCGTTTGGCTGTTCCAGTGCTTCGAGATAGCCACAAAAATCAAAGGCTGGATCTGCATCACGTTTGATGTTGATTGCCTCCTCAGAGTTTTGTTGTGACTGAAGTAATGTTCGTGCAGTCATAGGATCGCAGAACATCTGCATAAGCTGACGTACAATGACTGCTAACTCTTGGACAATTTTGTCTTTCAGCTGTGGGTCACGCTCTTCCGGGGCTATCTGCTCCGGGAAATGCATAATCACCCTTCGACGTGACACACCGCCGCTGCGGTCGGTGAAGCGCATCGGGTTGTTGTTCACGGCCAGAATCACCGCCGGAATATGGGTGGAGTACGCATCGCGGTATTTCGGATCGACCGAGACCGCATCGCCACCGGTGATGGCTTTTATACCTGCACCATCCCCGCTCCACTTCTCCTGATCGGGGAGAATAATCAACGAGTAACCAATTACGGCCGCACGTTCTCTTGATGATTCCAGCGTTTCGATGGTGGCCGAGGTAGTGTTATCCTTCCCTGCGAGCATGGTAGCGATTTCGGCCAGAATACTTTTTCCGCTGCCGCCGGGGCCGGTGACTTCGAGAAAGAGCTGCCAGTCGTAGCGGTTCGCCAGTACCATAAACAGCGCGGCGAGAATGATATCGCGTTTTTGAGCGTTTCCCCCGGCTGCACGGTCGAGCCACTGCCAGAAATTTGGCGCGTGGGTATCCAGTGCTTCCCCCTCCACCGGCGGGGTGAAATCCACGTCGCACAGCGTGCGCAGCCAGTGCGTTTTACTGTGTGGGCTGAATACGCCGGTACTGGTATCGAGTACGCCGTTACGAAAGCCAATCAGCCGCCGTGCCGGGGCGTCCTGCTGCGGAATAATCAGTTTCAGGGTATCCACCACCGAGGCAATTTTCCCCGATGAGAACGGGGCGCGCAGACGCTGAAACAGCCCGGCCACGTCGCGCGCAAAGTCCGACGGCGGAATGATTTTCCATATTCCCGCCTCATAGCGGGACAGGAGCTGGCCGTTCGTATCCACCGCCAGCGCTTCGCCGTAATGCTCATGCACCCGCATGGCTTTCTCACTGGTGCTCATGGCGGTAAATTCCGCCTCGCTCATGGTGCTGAACGGGCTGTCAGCCGGTGGCCGGATGGCGTCATACATGGCTTTGCGCGTGTCTTCCTCACAGTACTGTATAAACGCATCATTCCAGTCACCGAACACCGGCGGCAGGGCGACCACACCCTCACAGGACTCTGCGGCCGCAGACGCTTTGGTCTGTCCGTCGCCGTTAAGGTCACGGTCGGCGGCAATGATAATCCGACAGGCCGGGAATTTGTGACGGGCAAGGCTCGCCAGAGAAAGGAGGTTCACCGACGACAGCGCCACCATGACGGTTTCCCCGGTCAGGTGATGCACGGTGAGCGCGGTCGCATAGCCCTCCGCTATCCACAGCCGTTTTCCCGCCTCTTTTTTCCCGTCGAGAATATGACATGCCCCTTTCACCTGCCCCCCTTTCAGGGTGCGCTTGAGACCGTCAGCGTTAATGAGCTGGACGTTAACCAGTGCGCCGCTATCGTCATAAAGCGGGACAACCACATCCCCGGCGCGGTACGTCACACCGCCGGTTTTATGCAGGGTGGTGAGCGTCAGACATTCCCGGTCGGGGAAGCCCTTGCGGGTGAGGTAGGCATTGCCGGTGGCCGGGCGGGCTTTCTCCATCAGTTTTACGGCCAGCGCGGCGGCGGCTTTGCGGTCGGCCTCAGTTTCAGCGTCTGCGGCCACAGTCACCGCCGGGGAAACCGGCGGCAGGTTGCCGGTGACGGCGTTCACCTTCCCGGCCGCCTCTGACGGGGTCACGCCGAACACTTTCTCAACCAGTTTCAGGCCGTCCCCCGCGCCGCACTGGTTACAGAACCACGTCCCGCGCCCCTCTTTATCGTCAAAGCGAAAGCGGTCGGAGCCGCCACACACCGGACAGGCCTGATGGTGGTTTTTAATCACCTTCACACCCAGCGCAGGGAGAATGCGCGGCCAGTGGCCGCACGCCTGTTTTACGGTGTCCGTTACGTTCATTTTCATCGTTACTTTCTCCCTCAGTGCAGTGCCGGTGCGGTGATATGACGGGCGCAGAGTTCATCCATCACGGCCAGCCCGAGAAAGGACAGCGACGGCGCGGCTTTCAATGGTCCGGCTTCCATTAAATCTTCGAGCAGCGCACAGGCAATCTGGCGGCCTTTTTCCTCGCCATGCTGGCGCAGATAGAAGCCCTCCAGCTCGGCGGCAATGGCGCTTTCCAGCGTACTGAGCGTGAGCTGCGGGTAGCGGTGCTGACGTTCGCACAGGGTCAGCCAGGCACAGGCGACCGCCCGGCGGTAAAGTGCAGCGCGCAGAACGGGAGATAATGCGGTTTTCATACACTGCCCTCCCCGGTCAGCCAGCGCTGATTGCAGCGGTCGACCACGCCGTCGAGCCGGGCAGTCATGAGGTAAATCACCGAGGTGAGCTGTAGCTGCTGCGCCGGATTGTGGCGCAAAGAGGTGCAGCCCTGCACCTGCATCAGGTCGCCGACAAGCTGGCCGACATTGCGAAGATGTTCGAGACATTCAAGGTCTGCCCGGCTGATGGTGGGCTGGTTTATATTCTGCGGCCGTTCCGTACTGTTAACAGGCATTATTTCGTCTCCTGAGGACGTGCGTATCCCTGCGCAGATACGCACATTTTATTTTTTGGGTGTCATTTTTAATTACAGATAATGGCGGTAGCTGTTATCCGGTTTTATTTCCGTTTCCGGCCTGAAATTATTCCGCCATTTATGCGCCACCGGCGCCGGGCGTTTAACCGGGGGAATATCGTCAGGATAGTTATCGATATTCCGCGCCCGGTATTGCTGTAATGCCGGGTCAGCCGCTATTTCGCGTAATACGACGTGGCGGTTTTCAGGGTTGCGCTTAAATACATCGGGATGCTCACAGGTAAAGTCCCGCAAAAAACGACCGAGCGGAATTTCTGCCATACGGCCACCGGCAATTATACGAATGAGGATGGTGTAGGTGCGCCGGTACGGATTCCAGACCAGCCCCGGACAGCGGTACGGCATTTCCCACGGAATACCATCGGCCAGCACGCCCGACACCACCACATCAGGAAATCCTGTACAGCGATATGTTTCGCCCGGCTGAGGGAAATCAAACATGGTGCTCCCCTCCGTTTCCCGACGTCGTGGCGAGAAAGTCACGGCACAGGCCTTTGGCCTTGAGTTCTTCGAGCACATGGCTGATGTCCTCATGCACATAACTCAGGATTTGCGGGGTATAAAGCTGGCTGAGTCCGTTGATTTCATGGCGTCGTAAATCACTGCCGAAATACTGCAGGGTTTCACAGGCACGGTTGAGTTTATGGAATGATTCGAGGCTCAGGTGTTCACTGATGGCGTTGAGGTCATCACGACGCGCTGAGACGGTCTGAGGGGTGTTTTTATTATGCATGTGACACCTCCACAACCGGCAGACGGGCGGCAAGGGAAAGCACGTATTCGCGGACAAGGGTGCGGCGGGCGGCCAGTTCGTCACCGGCAACGGTGCGGAGCATACAGATACGGGGCTTACGGTCTGCGCGACGGACGGCGGCAAACACAAAGACAAACTG
>NZ_JAOWCZ010000030.1:0-110174 GCF_030336705.1 Citrobacter sp. Cb028
CAGTTTGTCTTTGTGTTTGCCGCCGTCCGTCGCGCAGACCGTAAGCCCCGTATCTGTATGCTCCGCACCGTTGCCGGTGACGAACTGGCCGCCCGCCGCACCCTTGTCCGCGAATACGTGCTTTCCCTTGCCGCCCGTCTGCCGGTTGTGGAGGTGTCACATGCATAATAAAAACACCCCTCAGACCGTCTCAGCGCGTCGTGATGACCTCAACGCCATCAGTGAACACCTGAGCCTCGAATCATTCCATAAACTCAACCGTGCCTGTGAAACCCTGCAGTATTTCGGCAGTGATTTACGACGCCATGAAATCAACGGACTCAGCCAGCTTTATACCCCGCAAATCCTGAGTTATGTGCATGAGGACATCAGCCATGTGCTCGAAGAACTCAAGGCCAAAGGCCTGTGCCGTGACTTTCTCGCCACGACGTCGGGAAACGGAGGGGAGCACCATGTTTGATTTCCCTCAGCCGGGCGAAACATATCGCTGTACAGGATTTCCTGATGTGGTGGTGTCGGGCGTGCTGGCCGATGGTATTCCGTGGGAAATGCCGTACCGCTGTCCGGGGCTGGTCTGGAATCCGTACCGGCGCACCTACACCATCCTCATTCGTATAATTGCCGGTGGCCGTATGGCAGAAATTCCGCTCGGTCGTTTTTTGCGGGACTTTACCTGTGAGCATCCCGATGTATTTAAGCGCAACCCTGAAAACCGCCACGTCGTATTACGCGAAATAGCGGCTGACCCGGCATTACAGCAATACCGGGCGCGGAATATCGATAACTATCCTGACGATATTCCCCCGGTTAAACGCCCGGCGCCGGTGGCGCATAAATGGCGGAATAATTTCAGGCCGGAAACGGAAATAAAACCGGATAACAGCTACCGCCATTATCTGTAATTAAAAATGACACCCAAAAAATAAAATGTGCGTATCTGCGCAGGGATACGCACGTCCTCAGGAGACGAAATAATGCCTGTTAACAGTACGGAACGGCCGCAGAATATAAACCAGCCCACCATCAGCCGGGCAGACCTTGAATGTCTCGAACATCTTCGCAATGTCGGCCAGCTTGTCGGCGACCTGATGCAGGTGCAGGGCTGCACCTCTTTGCGCCACAATCCGGCGCAGCAGCTACAGCTCACCTCGGTGATTTACCTCATGACTGCCCGGCTCGACGGCGTGGTCGACCGCTGCAATCAGCGCTGGCTGACCGGGGAGGGCAGTGTATGAAAACCGCATTATCTCCCGTTCTGCGCGCTGCACTTTACCGCCGGGCGGTCGCCTGTGCCTGGCTGACCCTGTGCGAACGTCAGCACCGCTACCCGCAGCTCACGCTCAGTACGCTGGAAAGCGCCATTGCCGCCGAGCTGGAGGGCTTCTATCTGCGCCAGCATGGCGAGGAAAAAGGCCGCCAGATTGCCTGTGCGCTGCTCGAAGATTTAATGGAAGCCGGACCATTGAAAGCCGCGCCGTCGCTGTCCTTTCTCGGGCTGGCCGTGATGGATGAACTCTGCGCCCGTCATATCACCGCACCGGCACTGCACTGAGGGAGAAAGTAACGATGAAAATGAACGTAACGGACACCGTAAAACAGGCGTGCGGCCACTGGCCGCGCATTCTCCCTGCGCTGGGTGTGAAGGTGATTAAAAACCACCATCAGGCCTGTCCGGTGTGTGGCGGCTCCGACCGCTTTCGCTTTGACGATAAAGAGGGGCGCGGGACGTGGTTCTGTAACCAGTGCGGCGCGGGGGACGGCCTGAAACTGGTTGAGAAAGTGTTCGGCGTGACCCCGTCAGAGGCGGCCGGGAAGGTGAACGCCGTCACCGGCAACCTGCCGCCGGTTTCCCCGGCGGTGACTGTGGCCGCAGACGCTGAAACTGAGGCCGACCGCAAAGCCGCCGCCGCGCTGGCCGTAAAACTGATGGAGAAAGCCCGCCCGGCCACCGGCAATGCCTACCTCACCCGCAAGGGCTTCCCCGACCGGGAATGTCTGACGCTCACCACCCTGCATAAAACCGGCGGTGTGACGTACCGCGCCGGGGATGTGGTTGTCCCGCTTTATGACGATAGCGGCGCACTGGTTAACGTCCAGCTCATTAACGCTGACGGTCTCAAGCGCACCCTGAAAGGGGGGCAGGTGAAAGGGGCATGTCATATTCTCGACGGGAAAAAAGAGGCGGGAAAACGGCTGTGGATAGCGGAGGGCTATGCGACCGCGCTCACCGTGCATCACCTGACCGGGGAAACCGTCATGGTGGCGCTGTCGTCGGTGAACCTCCTTTCTCTGGCGAGCCTTGCCCGTCACAAATATCCTGCCTGCCGGATTGTGCTGGCCGCCGACCGTGACCTCAGCGGCGACGGCCAGATAAAAGCCGCTGCGGCCGCAGAAGCCTGTGAGGGCGTGGTCGCCCTGCCGCCGGTGTTCGGTGACTGGAATGATGCGTATACACAGCACGGCGGGGAGGCCACGCGTAAAGCCATGTATGACGCCATCCGGCCACCGGCTGACAGCCCTTTCTCTACCATGAGCGAGGCGGAATTTACCGCCATGAGCACCAGTGAGAAAGCGATGCGGGTGCATGAGCATTACGGCGAAGCGCTGGCCGTGGATGCGAACGGCCAGCTCCTGTCCCGCTATGAGGCCGGTATATGGAAAATCATTCCGCCGTCGGACTTTGCACGCGACGTGGCCGGGCTGTTCCAGCGCCTGCGCGCCCCGTTCTCATCGGGGAAAATTGCCTCGGTGGTGGACACCCTGAAACTGATTATTCCGCAGCAGGACGCCCCGCCACGGCGGCTGATTGGTTTTCGCAACGGCGTGCTCGATACCAAAAGCGGTATATTCAGCCCGCACAGCAAAACGCACTGGCTGCGCACCCTGTGCGATGTGGATTTCACCCCACCGGTGGAGGGGGAAACGCTGGAGACGCACGCGCCGAATTTCTGGCGCTGGCTCGACCGCGCCGCCGGTTCGCGTGCCGATAAACGGGATGTGATACTCGCCGCGCTGTTTATGGTGCTGGCGAACCGTTACGACTGGCAGCTCTTCCTCGAAGTGACCGGTCCGGGCGGCAGCGGGAAAAGTATTCTGGCCGAAATTGCGACGATGCTCGCCGGGGAAGATAACGCCACGTCGGCGACTATCGAGACGCTGGAATCCCCCCGCGAGCGCGCGGCGCTGATTGGTTTCTCGCTGATACGTCTGCCTGACCAGGAGAAATGGAGCGGTGACGGGGCAGGACTCAAGGCCATCACCGGCGGGGATGCGGTCTCCGTCGACCCGAAATACCGCGATGCGTACTCCACCCATATTCCGGCGGTGATACTGGCCGTAAACAACAACCCGATGCGCTTCACCGACCGCAGCGGCGGGGTGTCGCGTCGCCGGGTGATAATGCACTTCCCGGAACAAATAGCCCCGGAAGAGCGTGACCCGACGCTGAAAGATAAAATTGCCCGTGAACTGGCCGTCATCGTGCGCCAGCTCATGCAGACGTTCAGCGACCCGATGACCGCACGTACATTACTCCAGTCGCAGCAGAACTCCGACGAGGCGCTCAGCATCAAGCGCGACGCCGACCCGACATTCGATTTTTGTGGCTATCTGGAGGCGCTGCCGGAGCCTGACGGTATGTATATGGGGAATGCGAATATCATCCCGCGACAGCCGCGTCTGTACCTGTATCACGCCTATCTGGTGTACATGGAGGCACACGGCTACAAGAACACACTCAGCCTGACCATGTTCGGCAAAGGGCTGTCATCGATGCTGAAAGAGTACGGGCTGAATTACGCCAGGCGGCGAACGAATCAGGGGATGCAGACGAATCTTGCGCTCAGGGAGGAAAGCAACGCCGACTGGCTACCCCGGTGTGATGAAACCACCGCGACATAACCTACCCGGACCGGCATCAGCCGGTCTTTTTTTACCTGAAATCCCGGAAAGTGAACAGTAAAGTGTTCACTGTTCACGGACTGTTCACTGTATATCGCATTGAAAATAAACACAAATAATGGCGAGTGAACAGTGTGAACAGTTTTCCGTAAAAAAAGTTTTTTTCGTAGTTTGAGCTTGTGCGAAAAATGAGCACATCCGCTCATGTGTATAGCGATGTGTATATTATTGATGTGTTATATATTTTTAAATCAATAAAAACATTACGTTACGCGTGTTTTTTGACTCCTGTGATCTTCCGCCAAAATGCTCATATCATCCTCAAAGATTTTATTTCGTCTCAATTGTCATAACCTTCAGAATTAAGGAAAAGACAATAAATTTAGCACTAACTGTCGCTACTGTTTTGCTACGCTTTTAAGTCCTTTGCTCGCAGTCCGAGTACAAAAACTTATCGAAAAACACTCCTTTATGCACACACTTTCCAGAAAGTGAGAGTGGTAACACGATATGGGATCAGACTAGCCATAGACTTTTTGCGAATTTACTTTCTGTTATGGCTAAAGATATAGGCTACGATTTTGATCGAGTTCATTTGCAGAATACTATTTATATAGCTGTTGCTCACGGGCAAATAAATTTAGATAATCTAAAAATTCGCAAAGGGATGGCTTCAATTTTCTCTGGTTAAACAGCATTGAAAATGGATGTAGTTTCTTTTCCCGAATCCTCTGACGCTTAAAATTCTTAATAGAATTAACCTACATTTCTGGTTCAATACCTAATTTACGTAATTCATTTCTCCCCAAGGTTTTGAGCCAATTCCCCAAACTCATCCCCTCTGCTTTTGCGGCAGCCTCAAATTGCGCCTTTAACTCCGGAGTGATACGAATCTGGAAAGTCGGTGCTTTTCCAGATTTGGACTGATTTGGGTCGCGTTTAGCCGTTGACATATACGTACCTACAAGCGCAAGATATCACCAATCAGGTACGTACCTTTATATCTGACGACCTGACTCATAAACGCTCTCGCCCGGTATTCGCAGTACCCGACGAGAGCTAACCTCACCAACTATCAAGGAGTTGATTATGGCTGATTCGCATTCTACCCCAGACACCGACCAATCCGGAACCGAGCATTCGGTAATTGTGGGATATCGCCCGAATGTTTTCGACAAATCCACACCCAAAATTATTCTTTCCGGCAAGTGGCTACGCGAAGCGGGGTTTGATACCGGGCAACAGATTACCGTAAAAGTGATGAATGGCTGTATCGTCCTGATGGTCTATGGCGAGCAGGAACAACGGCTGCAGGATGAGCTGCAAGAAGCAAATCAGAAGTTAAAAAGAATTGAGAGCACGCTGGCGACTCTCCAGTAACGTATAACTGAACCTGTAAGCGTTAATTACAGGTTTACCAGGTGCCGGATGGCGCTAACGCTTATCCGGCCTCCCCCCACAAAAAATAAAGCCGCCGATCGGTTAATCAGCGGCTTTTTGTCACCTGCAGTTACGTCAGAAGTTATATTTCACGCCCAGCATACCGCGGGTATCGCTGTAGCCTTTGTCACCAACCTGTTGGGCCACGTTGCTCCACACGTTGAGGCGCGGAGTGATTTGACCTTCAACACCGACTTTCAGCTCGCCAATGTTCTTGGTGCCACGCATGTCGTTGCTCACATCATCCATCTTCACGCGAGTCGTCTGCGTGTTGTGGATCCAGTTGGCTTCAACAAACGGCTGGAACTCACGAGATTTACCGTCGTCGATGGCGTTGTGACCGTTAATAAAGGCTTTTACCCCCAGACGGGTCATCAGGTTGCCATCGGTGTTGTCCTTCACGCGGGTGCCGTTCGCTTCGCGGTGGCTGTCGGCCTGCACGTCCATCCACACCACCTGAGCTTTCGGTTGCAGCCAATAGCTGTTGCGCTCGTTTTCACCCAGTTTGAAGCTGTAACCGGCTTCAACAGAAGCGGTGATCCCGCTGGATTTATATTTCTCCATCGCCTGCTCCTGACCCATCACCTTGTTATCAAACCAGTTGTACAGCATCCAGGTGTCTACATAAGTGCCGGTCTTGTCAGCGTCATTGGCATACCAGGTGCCGTACAGTCCCACGCTGTAACCAGTGACCTGACCACGTGAATGGTAGCCGGTCAGACTGGACTGCGTACGGTTCTGGCTGTTGGCATAACCAGCCATCGCGCCGAGGTGCCAGCGGTCGAGGCCGTCGCTGCTCCACTGCGCCAGGTCACCGCCTAACTGCAGGACATAGCTGTTGCTTTGGGTTTTCAACTGTCCGCTACCGTCTTTGAAGCGGGTATGTGCCCCGACGTTACGCATCCACAGACTGGTGACTTTTTTCTCGCCCGTCAGCATATCGACGTACTGCGTTTCCCCCAGACGATCGTGGAGTCGGGTCATGAACAGCGTGTTAGCAGCGTAGTTGTTCGCCAGATAACTGCCTGCTTCCGGGCGGTACTGCTGCTCAGTGACAGGGGGCTCAACAGGTTCTTCCGGCTCAGGGATAATCGGGTCGACAGGATCGACCGGGTCCGGGTCAACAGGACCTGGGTCAATAGGGTCAACCGGGTCCGGGTCAACGGGATCTGGGTCAATAGGGTCAACCGGGTCCGGATCGACAGGGTCCGGCTCTTCCGGATCCGGCGGAGCAGGAATAAAGCTGGTCAGATACCAGTTGCTGCCCTTTTGCACCACGTTATAGTCGTACGCACCGGCAACAATACGGCCCGCTTTCTCAAAAGTACCGTCAGAATTACCGGCCACTTCGATGATCTCAATTCCCTCAACGGTTTGCGCCCCGGTTCCGCCAATATTGTTCACCGCCACAAACGCGTTACCCGCGGTGTTGCCGAGCACTTTCAGCTTGTCGGTTTCGGAGGCATCGTCATTCAGGACGGTATTGAAAACGAGTTTTCCGCCGTTGCCGGTAAAATCTTCATTGATAGTAAGCGTCTGCCACGGTTCGCCGTCAGCATGCCCAAAGTTCACCACTGACCCGCCGTTCAGCGTCAGGTCAGTGAGCGTTGAGCTGTTGGTCATGTTCCAGGTCGCATCGCTCATTTGCAGCGAGATAACCCCCGTCCCGGCAGTGGCGCTGGTGACGTATGACGCCCCACTCCACAACGAGTTGTCAGTCATATTGAGTTTGATGGTACTGTTTTGCTGCGGCTGGGTGTTGTTTGCGGCAGTAGCACCGGCGGCGTGAAGATCGCCGTCGATAAGGAAACGCCCGCCAGCAGAACCGTCGACGATGCCGCCCGTTTCTGTACTGATGGCATAGCTTTCATTGCTGTGATTGCCCGCCATAGCAATAGTAGCGCCGCCACCGAGATTTACCGTGCCGCGTGAAATCGCATACAGGCCGCGTGGGGCCTTGCTGAATGAGTAAACTTTATCGATGCTGTTAACACGAATCGTCGCATTATCACCCAGATTCACCGTCGCATTATAGGAATAGACCGCATGGGCGCTGGCTCCGCTCACCGAAATAGTGGCGTTATTGCCCAGTTCCGTTTTGGAAGATGAGGCGGCGTAGACCCCTATTGAGGAAGTGCCCGATGTCTCGATGGTGGCGTCATTGCCAAGGCGGATTGAGGACCCACTCTGTCCGGAGCGGATTCCCTCTGAGCTGTTACCGGTAGTCACAATGTGGGCACGATCGCCGACAATAATCGTATTTTTGGCAAGCGTTGCGTCTCTAAACGCGTTGGCGGTGATGCCACGTCCCTGGTTACCGGTGGTTTGAATATACAGATCGTCGCCGACGTAGATGTTTGCTGAGCCTATCCCACCCTGACCGATGGCGTTGTATCCGGCGTTAATACCATCACCATCCTGGCCGTCCACATAAATACTGGTGCGATCCCCGGTGATAATAAAGACTGGATTATCCGGCGTATTAGCCCCGTGCGTGCGGATACCGTCAACATCTTTACCATTATTAGCGGCATTCTTTGACTGTGTGCGAATTGTAAGGTCGTCACCGAAAATAACGCCCGGGCTACCCGTCGCGCTGTTCTGAATAACGGTAATGGTGTGTTCGAAGGCTTCTCCTCCTGGCCCATTCAGCGTTAATCCATGACCATAAACGGGAATGGTACCGGCACTCCACTGATAAACATAATTCGGCGTTTCGCTGTTTTTTTTGAAACTGTCATTCGTCTGTGCAGGAAATAAAGCCTGCAACTCCGGCGAAAGACTGCTCACCAATCCACTGGCAGGAAGACTATCAATATCAATCCAGGCCGCGTGGGTTGAAAATACCATTGACGTTAACGCGGTTGATACCGCTATCGCAATGCGTGAGTAATGCTTAGGTTTTTTCATAATAGCCTCCTGCTTTCGGGCGTAGGGCGTCCACCACATCGCAAAGATGTGAAAATAGTAAAAATCAAAAATGCGTTATAAAATATTCGACAGTATTTGATGAATGCTATGGCCTAATTTATCTTCAAGCCTGAGCTTGTAGACATATATTTTCTTAATATCTATATTATCTATTTTGGTAATTTGCTGAATACTTTTCCCTGACACAAACCGCTTCAGTAATATCATTTCTGTATAGTTGAGTGAGCGTCCGCGTTTACTGTTCGCAAGGTGGCCGGTAAATAATCGGCGAATTTTCTGATGCTGAACTTCATCATCATCATCGGAATATATAATCCCTTGTATTTTATTGCTTTTCGACAGCCAGTAGTTGGCTAACGGCGCGAGATTCCTGTCCGCTATCAACACAATATACATACCGCTGTAGGCCAGCCGGTCAACCCATTGCGGATCGGCGAACAGGCGCAGGTTTGGGAAGGAAAAGTCCACAAAAATAAACCCACGCGACAAATGATTTTGATTATTAAGGAGAAGTTTTTCAATAATTCCTTTTTGCAGAAAACTATTTCCCTCTGGCCAGATCGCAAAAGTGGCTCGGTGACAGTAGCTGGCGCGTACCACAGTATCCGGAAATAATTGACAGGATAATTCACAGCTTATGCAACGAACACTCTGTGATGGTGATCTCTTCATCAAAAATGACTCCTGTTATTTTTCCATAAATATTTCATTGGTAAATAAATGTGTCAATCCGACACGTGTGACATTCCTTGTCAGTTAATAACAGTGACACCTAAAAAATGTAATAAACTCCTGATATGTTATTATGTATAGGCTATAAGTAATGCGATTGCGCTAAGCTTTTTTCTGCTTTATCTCAGAATAACAGTCTGGGTATTAGGAATTTTATGCATAAATCCAAATCCCAGAATAAAAATTAAAAAAGCACTATTTGCTAAAAATTAACCAATGAAAGGGGCTCTTATTAATTACACAATCCTGATAACTCAATCCCCCTTGAAGTGCTGTTGATAAATATAATGAGAATTCAGATAAAACTGTAATGAATTCTCATTATTTAACATTAGTTAATACTCACCTAAGAATTTACACACGTAACACGTTGTATTTAAAGTATTTTTAATCCTTAAGTGAAATTCTTATCTTCGATCACGTACAAAGAGTGAGGCATATTCACGATTTGGATGTAAAATTTAAGGTATGTGTAGGCACACGCGGTGATACGTTATAGTTACTGAGGGCTGGGCAATTGTACCTTATCAATCAGTTGGTCGAATTTAATCCTGACAGCAAAAGTCTGGTCAATCGTCAGACCGGGCGCGCAATACAACTTCAGCTCCCAGCTTCGCTTTGCTTTCTCTATTTAATTACTCACGCAAGTGACATTGTTTCGCAGAACACATTGATAAAAGTGGGTTGGGGTGAGAGAAATAATGTGACCACAACCAACACATTTTACCAGGCTATTCTGACGCTACGTAACGCGCTGGCGGATGTGGGTCTGCCACGTGATACGGTGAAAACTATTTCACGACGCGGACTCAGATTAAATGGAAATACGCAGGTAGAGGCGATAACGCATCTTCAGAGTGAAGTTTTCCAGTCACCGCTAATAGAGGAATACGCGCCCCCAAAGATAATTCCTCCCGCGGCACAACAAACGACGCGGGTCCCCTGGTGGAATATTATATTTAGCGCTGGCATCGTTATTGCCACTTTGATTATCTGGCTGGTGTGGTATCAGACACGTCCTGTTATGCCGTTTAGTAAATTCATTTCTGTTTCTATGCAGGTCCCATCTCGGCAAAACTGTAAAATTTATTACTCACTGAATGATCACGATCAGGAAAATTATTTCAATCTGATGCAACTGCACCCTTCTCTCTGTGAAAACAACAAGCATGTTTTCCTTTCTGGCTACCGTAAAGCGGAGAGGATCGTGGCATTTGTTTGTGATAAAGATGCACGGGTAGATGCGTACGCGTTTTGTACTACCCATTATTACTGGATGCGCGGGCAATGAAAAAAATACACCACCTTATTTTAATCGTAATCGGCGTGGCGACATTGCTCGGCTCAGGCGGATGGCTATGGCATTCACGCTATGCCGAAAAGCAGCTAAATTGCGTTGGAAATGTCGAATGGAATATTGGCAGCAACCGCTTTGCAGGTACGGTTTCATTTCGGATGTACAAAGATGCAGGGCTAGCGACCATTACCGGAAAACTGTACGGACGTAATACCTCAGACATTAGCAGGAACATCTATTTCAGTTATACCCGGCAGCACGAAGCCCGAGTGCTACAGGCAATGCAGGTGGTCAAAACCTTCGCTGATAGCGCCGATGAAGCTGATATTAACAACACATTACCCGGATTTTACCGTCAAAGCGGACGAAACCTGAGCCTGGTTATGGAGGAGTATAAGGGCGCATGGATTTTTGCCAGCTCAAATGTCCCCTCGCTGTATTGCCGCAAAAGGTAACGTCATATCCGGATACAAAAAGCACGCCCCCTTCAATAGAATTCATATTTGCCATCATCGACTTACGCGACATGGGTCACTGAATCCACTCATATCCCATTGCTATTCTTCATCCCGAATCAGGAAACATCCTGAATACCACGATATCCATTGCGCAATAATTAAGCGAAATGGGCGTTTTATTTTGCCCAGAAGACTTCAACCTACGGATGGATATTTGGAGAAGACGTGGACAGGGGCGT
Source organism: Citrobacter sp. Cb028 (assembly GCF_030336705.1). NCBI lineage: Bacteria > Pseudomonadati > Pseudomonadota > Gammaproteobacteria > Enterobacterales > Enterobacteriaceae > Citrobacter > Citrobacter sp. Cb028. The sequence continues at coordinate 10,998 of NZ_JAOWCZ010000030.1, forward strand.
TTATCTCTCTCGCGAGCAATGTCTGAGCGTTCAGGCGTTATCGCATTTCAGGAAACGGTGTGTTTCCGGTGTATTTTTGGCGTACATATGAGGGATACGTAATGTTTACTTTTAAAAAGTGCCTGATTGCACTTTCTATAAATTTGGCCGTTGTTTCATCAGGTTTTGCTTGTACGACCCTATTGGTCGGTAATGAAGCATCAGCGGACGGCTCCATGCTGGTAGCCCGTAGCGCTGACAGCGATGCCCTGAAAGCGCAGCATTTTGTCATTCATCCGGCCAAGCAGAATCAGACCGGGATATACAGCACCAAAGCACATAATGGCGCGAATGACTTTACCTGGCCGCTACCCAAAAACTCTCTGCGTTATACCACCGTTCCAAACTGGAAAACCCAACTGCACGGCGCGACCGGATTTAACGAATTGGGCGTTGGCGTGAGCGGTACAGAATCTATTTTTGCCTCAGCAAAAGCGCTGGCTGCCGACCCCTACGTTGAAGATAAAGGGATCACCGAAGATGATATCCCGGATATTCTGTTGTCCCAGAGCAAAACCGCGCGTGAAGCCGTGGCGTTACTGGGTCATATCGTTGAGACCGCCGGCGCTGGGGAAGGTTTTGGCGTGGCCGTCGTCGACGATAACGAAATCTGGTACCTGGAAACCGGCAGCGGTCACCAGTGGATGGCGCAGCGCCTGCCGAATAACCAGTATTTTGCCACCGGTAATCAGGGCCGCTTACAGGATTACGACCCTAAAAACCCAGACATGATGGCGTCAAAAAACCTGATTCAATTTGCGACCGAAAAAGGTCTGTACGAACCGGCAAAAGATGGCAAATTCAACTTCTCCAAAGCCTATACCCGTGATGATGAGCGTGACCGCACGTATAACGATCCTCGCGTATGGACCATCCAGAAAGAGTTCAATCCTTCCGTAAATCAGGATATGGCCAAAGGGCGCGAATTCCCGGTGTTCATGACGCCAGAGAAGAAGATGACGCTGGATGATGTGAAGGCCGTGCTGCGTAACCATTACGAAGGCACCAGCCATGACCCGTACACCAACGGTCTGAACGGCAAAGAGCCATGGCGTCCGGTTAGCGTCTTCCGCACCTATGAAGCGCACGTGATGCAGGTCCGTCCGTGGTTGCCAAAAGAGATTGGTGAAACGACCTACATTGGTCTGGGTATGGCCGACCTCACCGCGTTTGTTCCGTACTACAGCGGCCTGAAAGCGTATCCGGCAAACTATACGATGGGTACCGATAAAGCGGACGATCAGTCCATTTACTGGAAATACCGTAAGTTACAGACGCTGACGATGACCGATTATCCGAAGCTCGCGCCAATCGTCAAAAAAGCCTACAAAGCATGGGAAGATAAAGTGGCGAAGGAGCAAAAAGAGGTCGAAGCAAAATATCTGAAGATGGCGAAAACCGATAAACCTGCCGCAGATAAGATGCTGAATGACTTCAACTTGCGCATCATGGCCGATGCCGAGAAGCTGACGGAAGATCTGACTAATCAGCTCTTTACCATCCGCACTAAGGACATTCAGTCTGATATCTTCTTTGCAAACGCTGCGAAAAAAGACTGAGTAACGACACGATGACATGCTGGCGCAAAGTAAGCTTCAAAACTTTGCGCCAGTAGTACGGCTTACATTTCCTTCCGCGGCAGTTGATCGAGAGCCAGACTTCTTAGATGCAAGTTGGCCCAGCAGGCTGCCTGTGTTCGGTTATTCACTGATATCTTTTTAAATATATTATAAATATGCGTTCTCACTGTATTTTCACTAATAAAAAATGCGTTAGCAATTTCTACATTAGACGCACCTTTCGACAACTCGGTCAAAATTTCATATTCTCTTTCGGTTAAAACGCCGTAGTTATTATCTGATGGCGTGAGGTTTACATACTCTGGCAGCGGTGACAGTGAGCGTGGTGGACGGGAGGTTTTTAGCCCCTCTTTAAGGAGTTCTAACAAATATTCTGTAGAGCAATTATTTGGTACGATCGACTCAAAATTTGGCCATAGCATGCTCTCATAGAGTGGGAGCGACCGCAGGCAGTTAATAATATAAACGCGCAAACTATATGCGCTGTCATTGAGTAATTTTGACCAGACATTTTTTAATTTACGGCTTGATGCCTGTATATCATAGAGGATGATACTTCCCTCAACGATAAATGACATGTCTGGTCTGCTAATGTTAACAAAATCAACCAAGATATCGTTTTGCTTATTGAGATAATCCAGCAAGAGTTGCGTCTGTATTGATTGATTGCTAATGAGTATTATCTTACTGTCCATGTTAAGCATATGTAGCCTTCATTCAAATGATGATTGACAATATTCCTTATCGTTATTGCATGCCAAGCCAATAACAAGTCACTACTTAAGATTAAAGATAATCTGATTGAATTATAAGAATTTAGCTAATTGTGCAATTCGATCATTCGCTTTTTCCGAGTGCAGGATTCGATTTTTCTTTATAGCATTTAAAGAAGTATCACAATACAAACATAACATATTGTATTCCAAGTATTTTTATTTAACCTTTGAGTAGAGGACTATCTTAATCACAATCTGCTTATAGATAATAATAATTCATTAATACTCATAGTTAATGATCATTCTTAATATTATAGGATGAGTGAAATACGTCCAATCTACGATGTACAACAATAATTTATCTAACATAATTGATAGCGGGCGACAGCCTTACAGGGCGCAAGAAAAAAGGAGCCCAGACAATGTTACTGATAATAGGGACGATCTATCTCTAAATGAGGAGCGCATTATGAGTAAACTATCCATTATAAGTTTAATTAGCTGTGCCATCGCAATTCCTTCCGCTATGGCAGATTTTGGACATGGCCCCAACAGGGATCAAAAAGGCGTTGTTAATTTTTCCGGTCATGTTTATTCCAATTCGTGCATAATTGAAGCCGGTGATAAAGATAAACAGGTAAAATTAAACCCAGTTCTCAATACATTAGTTAGCAAATTACATGCAACGCAACTCCAGCAATTCAGTATTAAAGTGAAGGGTTGTTATATTAATGAAAAAATAGTTCCCAAATTAGCCTGGAATGTTAATTCCCCTCTAACTCACGATGGATATCTCAAAAATACGACAAGGGGTGGAGCCCAAAACGTAGCGCTAGTCCTTAAGGATAATCGTGAAAAAAATATTAACCTGAGGAATAAGAATGACCGATTTGAACCTGAGAAAGATTATCTCCTACATGGCAATGATAGCCCGACTTTAACTTATAAATTCAGCGTAGGTTACATTATACCACGTGAAAATAGTGGTTCATCATATGTTCAACCGGGACCGGTAAGCGCTCAGGCAAACTATAGCATTACTTATCTCTAAATACACAATGCTATAGCTGCCTTGCGCTATAGCATTTATTTTAATAGAGGCTTCATGAAAATTTTCATTTATTTATTAGCTCTATTTGCTCTCTCTACCGCACATGCAAATAATATCATTGTCAATGGCACCCGATTTATTTACTCTGAAGATTCCGCAGAGATCACGATACAAATGACGAATACGGGAAACTATCCATCGTTGGCCCAGGTATGGTTGGATGAGGGAAATCCAGAAAAGTTACCGGAAGAAATTTCCACTCCATTTATTATTTCTCCACCCATTGCCCGCGTTGACGCAGGCAATGGGCAATCACTCAGAATAAAAAAAGCCGTTGATAAAAATATTGTCGCCACCGACCGTGAGTCTATGTGGTGGCTTAACATACTGGATATTCCTTCCGTGGATAAGAATAGCGTCACGGACAATTCAGCTGTGCTCAATTTAGCCATTCGCTCACGCTTTAAGTTTTTCTGGCGACCCAGTGGGTTAGGTGACCGTCAAAACGCGGAAAATAAGGTAAAAATTATTGCTGACCAACGTGACATAACGCTGGTAAACCCCACCCCCTTCTTCATCACGGTTGCGGATATTGTGACGTCTTCAGGCCATGGACTCATAAACGAAGGGGTCATGATCGCCCCGAAAAGCAGAACGACTATCAATGCAAAACAACAAGTCAGCCAGGGGGAATCGGTTGTTTTACAAGCAATCAGCGATTACGGCGGAGTTGTGGAACACAAAACAACCATTAATTAATAAAAAGGGATAAAAAGGAATTAGTAATGGGTTTATGTAAAAGGATCCTCACCATACCCTGTTTCATTATTTTTCATGGTTCATTATTTTCCGTTGGAGCTCACGCAGAAGACAGCACTCGCTACGAGTTCGATAATGCCATCTTAATGGGCAATGCTTCACTTAACGATTTGAAATCCTTTAATGCCGCAGGCTTATTGCCTGGGACATATATCGTAGATATTTATATTAATGATAACTGGCGTGGACGTCGTGAACTCTTATTCAAAAAAGATAATCACGGCGATTTAGTTAGCTGTTATTCAGAAGCATTTCTCAAAGGCGTGGGCATTAACCCAGAAAAAATGAATCAAACGCTGGCAGCTCACCCTTCACGCTGCGGCAGCATTGCCGATTGGGACACCAGCGGGAAAGCAACGGAGAGACTCAACACCAGCCAGCTTGAGCTGCGCATCACCATCCCGCAGGCTTATGTTGATAATATCGAAAACAATTATGTCCAACCTGAACTCTGGCAACCAGGGGCGCCGGCGATTAATTTCAGCTATAACGCCGATTACTACAGCACCCAGCAACGTGGTAACGATCGTTCAAGTACGGACAGCGCCTGGGTGGGAATGGATATCCGAAGCTCTGCTGGAGGGTGGCTAATTGAACATTTTGGTAGCCAAAATTGGGACAGCAAAACAGGTAGCCATTACGCCAATAATCGCACGACGCTAAAACGGCCCATCACTCGTTGGAAATCCATGTTAAGCGCTGGCAAGTTCTATACTGACAGCCAGATGTTCGACAGTATGGCTATTCTCGGAGTGGGATTGGCTTCTGAGGATTTAATGCGCCCGGATAGCACGCTGAACTGGGCGCCGATTATTCGCGGCGTAGCTGAGACCAACGCCCGCATCACCGTCACCCAGGATGGTCAAACCATTCATCAGTCCTCGGTTCCGGCTGGGTCATTCTCGATTGATTCCGTGTTGCCCGCGAATACTGGCGGCGAGTTGCTGGTCACGATTCAGGAATCAGACGGGCGTATCCGCCGCTTTACCGTTCCATACTCTTCGGTACCACAGCTACTAAAACCCGGCATTTCGCGCTATGGCATCACTCTCGGGACCGTCGATGAAGATAATTATGATGAAGATCCGTTTTTAGCCCAGGCCTACTGGCAGTATGGCCTGAACAACTATTTAACGTTGTATACCGGGGCCTCTGGATTCGAGCGCTATCAGTCAGCCCTCATCGGTAGCGGTCTGAACACCCAGCTCGGCGCATTCGCCCTTGATATCACCCAATCGCGCCTAAAGCTTGAGGACAATCGTCAACAAGGACAACAGTATCGTCTGACATGGAATAGCACCCTACCCTGGTCGGCAACCGCGCTCTGGCTGGAAGCAAAATACAGTTCACATCACTTTTACGGTCAACGCGATGCGCTGGATGCCCTGGATGCACAGGCATTCGTCAGCCAATATTTCTCGTCACGCGAGAAGCAGTCGTTTAGCGCCAGTATTAATCAGCCGTTATCCGATACCTGGGGTTCATTCTATTTATCCGGCTCTCTTAAGAAGTTCTGGGATCAGCAGGATAATTATCGCCAGTATGCCGTGGGATACACCAATGCCTGGGGCAACCTGACCTGGAGTATATCCGCCCAGCGTTTCTGGAATGAGGATCAACAGGGTTCGGTCACCAAAGATGACCAAATCATGCTCTCATTCAGCTATTTCCTGCCCCGGGATAACGCCGGTTTTACGCAGATCTCCTCTGATAGCTACAGCAATAACGGCAAAGCCAGCAATACACGCCTCGGCTTCACGACCTCGACTGATGAGGAAAACAATATCGTTTGGGGGGTCAATACCGGCTATCTCCGCGGCGGTAGTGTGGAATGGGGAGCAAACGGCATGGTGCGTACGCCTTATACCTCGCTGAACGGGACGTGGAGTCAGAGTAACTCATGGCACCAGGTAAGCGGTGGAATGAGTGGCATGCTGGTTGGGCACGCGGGGGGAATAACCTTCTCGCCAGAGCGCTCAGATACCGTCGCGCTGGTCTATGCGCCTGATGCGCATGGCGCTCATCTTGAAGGCGTACCTGGAACCCGCTTCGATAAAAATGGCTACGCCATTCTGCCCTGGCTTCGTCCGTGGCGCGTGAATGACGTTACTATCGATCCAAAAGGTTCAACTGAAGGTCTGAACTTTACTAAAACCCAGGCCAAGATTGCGCCTTACGAAGGTAATGTCATTCCAGTCACCTTTGAAACGACGCTCAGAAAACAGAACATTATTTATCCCCGCCTGCAGGGTCAGCAGAGAATGCCATTCGGTGCCATCATCCGCGACAATGCCAATAATCATGTCGGCTACGTCGGACAAGGCGGTGCGCTTTATATTGATGAAACCACCTCACCAGAAGTGTTCGTTTCACTGGAAACAGGGAAATGCACGATCGTGTTAAAAAACCAGGAGGCCACATGTCGGTAATACGTACCGCTTTAATTCTGGGCTGTGCCTTGGGCATTCATCAGACAGCCAGTGCTGCATGTACCCTGACCACACAAAAGTTTATTTTGTCGCCGGAAATCGTTAACGATAAGCAATCAATCCAGTCAGGGGGAGTTATTCAGACGCGCACGCTTTCGCTACAGAATATTCAGGCGTCAGGCTGTACTGACAACCAGCCTTTTTCCGCACAGATTATTGGCGATCGGTCCGCAATGAAACAACCCGGTATTATACGCAGCAATGTGAGTGGAATTGGCATTAAAGTCACTCTGGAAACCTCAACCGGACAAACGATCCAGTGGCCATCAACTTTCAGAGCGACGGCAGATGAATTCAGGAACAGCAAAATAAAGATTGAGCTGATCAAACTGGATGATCAGCTTGCGGCAGGAGCCGCTGCGGGTTCCATCAACCTGCAAATCAGAAGTGAGGCTCAATCATTGCCCGTGGTGGATATCATTGTGCCGGCAAAATATATCACGATGCTCAACCGGTCATGCGCAATCAAAGGTAACCGCTCGATCAACGTCAAACTGCCCGATATAGCACTTGAGCAATTCAGAGGCTATGGAAGCACTGCGGGAAGAAAACCATTTACTATCGACCTTCTCTGTAAAAGTGATTTTACCACGCCTTCCCGGGTTATTCTAAGCTGGAGCGACACAGAGAATGGTCACCAAAGTATTATCGGTGTACTAAAGAATATCCACCTCAAAGGCGCTGCTGGCATCGGCATTCAGGTGTTAGATCAACAACAACAGCCTGTTAAATTCAATACACCTTCATATGTCTATTTAGCGCCTCAAGATAAAGGTAATCATTCCATCCCGTTTTATGCTCAGTATTTTCAAACAGCTAACAATGTCAGTCCCGGCATTATACGTTCAGTTTTGTATTTCAATGCTGAGTACCAATAATTAATCCTAATTTAGGCGTACTGCGAGGTCTTTGCTCCACGCAAGTGGAGCTTTTTTACATTACACATCTATCGGAATGTAATGTTCACAGGTGATTATTTTATTTTTAAGATCCTCTTGGTTATAATGGAATATTTCAATATCATAGCCTGCCTTTCTTTTTAATTTACTCTCCGGTAACATCTTAAAATAAATATATCTTGAATAGAGTGGATAGTCCTCTTTCTTGAATCTGAATGAAAAACAGGCATACGTTCCCGAAGGACACTCATAACGATTATAGGCATTGGGCGAATGATGACTTTTATTACCAATGATGCTTTTAACTTTCAACCGCATCATTGAGTTTGGATTAGACGAGAAATCAGTTAATGCCCACACATTTTGTTTTGAACTGGTAAGTTGCTCAAATATTAGATTTAATCGATGCAGATGTGAGTCACTGGCAGGCGGGATTGGTGTGTCATAATTGTACTGAAATCCATGCACGGTATCAGCAGGTAAGGTACGTAGTTGCAATTCGCCGACAACAATATCACTGCGCAGTACAAACGACATTAACGGCGAAAGGTCCCAACTGGGATTTTTACGGTATTCTGTGGGGGTATAACCGGTTAGTTTTTTGAATTCACGACAGAAAGATTGCTGAGAATCGAATCCCACCCGCACTGAGATATCGATAATATCCATATGAGTAAGTCGTAACAAGCTTGCTGCTTTGGTTATCCGTCGCCTACGAATATAAAGCCCCACAGGCATATTTATTCGCTGTTTTAAAATATTCTGTATATGCCTGCGGCTGTATCCGGAAAACTGTGAAATGTCATCAATACCAATGCCTGAAACAAAATTATCTTCTATATAATACAATACATCATTTATAGTCTTTGACTTCAATGGCCCTCTCCTACCCCAATAAATAACGTAATAACAAAAAGCATCAATGCGTTTAACAATCAGGCAAAGAAATAGGTATGTATCGGGGCTATTATGTTTTATATCGTAGCAGAAGGTATCTCGTCAAATACCTTTTAATAAATATACAAGTCATTAAATCATCGACCAAAAAATTCTTAACATAAATATTATAAACACTGCATTAGTTTAAGAAACAATATTTATCGAAGAAACTATACTCATTGAAACAATTATCACTAACTGATCGGCGTTCCGATCAGATTAATGCCAGCAACAGAGATTAGCTATTATTTATGCGTATGGCTATCGAATAATATTCCTGCGATTGAACACCTCACGGGAAAATGCCCAACGTGTCACACCGCACCTTCACGGCGTCATGCAGCAGACGGACCGCCGTTGAAAGCTGCTTACGATGTGGGCAAATCATATTTAGCGGGGCTTTCTCGCCCAGGTAATCAGGCATCAGTAGCTGCAATCGTCCATCACGCACATCCTCGCTGACATCCAGCCACGACTTGTACGCGATGCCTTCTCCGGCAATCGCCAGCCGTCGGATTACTTCAGCATCGTCGCTCATAATGGTGCCGTTAACCTGCACACTGCTAACCTCGCCGTTATGCGTAAACGTCCAGCGATCGTGCAGGCGTCCGCGTAAGACGAAGGTCATGGCGTTGAGCTGTGTTAAATCATCCGGAGTTTGCGGCGCGCCGTTTTGCACAACCCATTCCGGTGATGCCACCAGCACGCGTCGGTTACCCGGTGCGACAGGCAGCGCAATGTAAGATGCGTCTTCGGTGTTGCCATAGCGAAACGCTACATCGACGGGGTCTTTAAAGACATCCGTCACTTGGTCGGAGAAAAAAATCCGCAGGCGCAGCGCGGGATAGCGGCGTCGAAACGACTGAAAGACCGGCAGCAGTAGGTTCCGACCGAGATCGGAAGGTACGGCGATTTGCAGCGTGCCTGAAACTTCATCATCCGGGGTCTGAATTTTTTGCAGTCCGGCATGCATCACGTCCAGCATCTGGCGGGCATAGGGTAGCCAGACCTCACCTTCCGGCGTCAGGCGCAGACTGCGCGTGGAGCGGGCGAACAAGCGGATAGCCAGCGTAGACTCCAGGCGCTTAATAGCAGAACTGACCTGAGCAGGCTGAACGCCGACTTCGCGTGCGGCATCGCTAAAACTATTTAGCGCCGCGGCGCGGACAAACAACGTGAGATCTTCAAGCCGGAACATTTTCACTCCCCGAGTATAAGTCCTGTCGCCGAAGGGCTATTTTTCCCGTTCTGCTACCGGTTTACCATCGAATTATTCAACAGATAGAAGGTTTATTAACCGGAGAGATTATGAAAGCCATCGCTATTACCCGCGCCGCAACCGACGGCAGTAACATTGAATTTTTACAAGAGATTGACCTGCCCATGCCCGTCGCCTCCGGGCACGATCTGCTGGTTGAAGTGAAGGCCATTTCCGTCAACCCCGTTGATACCAAGGTCCGCGAAGGTTTTAACGCTGATGTGCCCCGCGTGCTGGGTTGGGACGCCGTTGGCGTAGTGAAGTCCGTGGGTGAAGCAGTCACTCTGTTCGCTCCTGGCGATGAAGTCTGGTATGCCGGTGCGCTGGGTCGTGCTGGCAGTAACAGTGAATTTCAGCTGGTTGATGAACGTATTACCGCGCTGAAGCCGCAATCGCTGGACAACGCTTCTGCTGCGGCACTGCCGCTGACCGCCATCACCGCCTGGGAAATGCTGTTCGACCGCCTGGGCGTTGAGGAAAATGGCAATGAAAATGATGTGTTATTGATTGTTGGCGCTGCTGGCGGCGTCGGTTCTATCCTGACGCAACTGGCCAGTAAGCTGACCAAAATGACTGTCATCGGTACCGCTTCTCGTCCACAGAGCCAGAAATGGGTACGTGAAGCAGGCGCTCATCATGTGATTGACCACAGCAAGCCGCTGATGGAAGAGCTGGCTCAGATAGGCATTAAAGAGGTGACGCACGTTGCCAGCCTGAACAATACCGAGCAGCACTACCCGCAAATTATTGCCGCCCTGGCGCCGCAGGGCAAACTGGCGCTGATTGACGATCCGCAAACCCTCGATGCACGTCCACTGAAGGCCAAAAGCATTTCGCTACACTGGGAATTTATGTTTACCCGTTCGATGTTTACCACCCACGACATCATTGCGCAGCATCAACTATTAACCCGCGTGGCACGGTTGATCGATGACAACACCATTCGCACCACGCTGGGCGAGCATTTTGGCGCAATCAACGCGGCGAATCTGCAAAAAGCGCACGCGCAAATTGAAACCGGTCGTTCAGTCGGCAAGATTGTGCTGGAGGGGTTTTAACATGTCTGATTCAGAGGTGATTTCAATTATTGCGGTACTGAAAGCCAGACCGGGGAAAATCGACGCACTGAAACAGGCGCTGCAGGCTCTGCTGCTGCCCACGCGCCAGGAGCCGGGCAATATTGACTATGCCCTGTTCCAGTTGCGCGACACACCGGATGTCTTCTACGTTCGTGAATCCTGGCGCGGTCAGGCCGGTCTGGACGAGCATATCGCCCTGCCCCATTTCCAGACGTTTATTCTGCAAATGAACGAGCTGCTGGCCGAACCGCTACGACTGGATTATCTGACGCCGATTGCGCCGTAAGATGACTGCCGAAGCCCCCTGCGGTGTGGGGGGCTGTGCCCGTCATGTCTCACTCGCTTCGCTATCTCTGCTATGATGCCTGCACACAAATAAAACAAAACAACATGCAGAGGGAAAGATGAGTTCCACCAGAAGAGGGATGATGAACGTCCTGATTGCCGCCGTATTATGGGGAAGTTCAGGCGTTTGCGCGCAGTACATCATGGAACAAAGCCAGATGTCGTCGCAGTTTCTGACCATGACGCGCCTGATTTTCGCGGGGCTCATTCTGCTGATGCTCTCTTTCGTTCACGGCGACAACGTATTCTCCATTATCAAAAACCGCAAGGACGCCATCAGCCTGCTGATTTTTTCCGTGGTCGGGGCACTCACCGTACAGCTAACCTTCCTGCTGACCATCGAAAAATCCAACGCCGCCACCGCGACGGTGCTGCAATTTTTGTCACCGACCATTATCGTGGCGTGGTTCTCCGTGGTGCGCAAAGCGCGGCCGGGGGTTTTAGTGCTGACGGCGATCTTCACCTCGCTCATCGGTACTTTCTTACTGGTCACCCACGGTAACCCGACGTCGTTATCTATCTCAGCTGCCGCGCTGTTTTGGGGAATAGCCTCGGCGTTTGCCGCCGCGTTCTATACCACCTACCCCTCAACGCTCATCGCGCGCTACGGCACGTTGCCGGTCGTCGGCTGGAGTATGTTAATCGGTGGAATGATCCTACTGCCGTTCTATGCCGGGCAGGGAACTCATTTCGTGGTGAATGGCAGTTTAATTCTGGCGTTTTTCTATCTGGTGGTCATCGGCACGTCGCTCACGTTTAGCCTGTACCTGAAAGGCGCGCAGATGATTGGCGGACCGAAAGCGAGCATTTTAAGCTGCGCGGAACCGTTGAGCAGTGCGTTGCTGTCCCTGCTGCTGTTAGGCATCACCTTTACCCTGCCAGACTGGCTGGGTACGCTTTTGATCCTCTCATCGGTCGTGCTTATCTCAATGGACTCACGTCGCCGCGCCAGAGCGGTTTAACCCCAACCGGCGCGGCAACGGGTGATGATTACCAGCCCGGAACTGCGCCGCCGTTAAAGATAGTTTCTGCCGCCTTCGCCACTTCCGGTGACTGATAAGATTGCAGGAATTCTTTCACATTCTCGGCATCTTTATTGTCTTCTCGCGCCACCAGAATGTTCACGTACGGTGAATTTTTGTCTTCGATAAATACGCTGTCATGTACCGGAGAAAGCCCGGTTTGCTGGATGTAGGTGGTACTGATAATCGCCACATCCACTTTTTGATCGTCCAGCACGCGCGGTAGCTGCGCCCCTTCCAGTTCCATAATTTTCAGATGTCGCGGATTATCCGTAATATCCAGCGCCGTTGGCAGCAGGCCGGTATCCGCTTTCAGAGTGATTAACTTCTCTTTTTGTAGCAGCAACAGCGCCCGCCCAAGGTTGGTCGGATCGTTAGGTATCGCAATCGTCGCACCGTCTTTTAGTTCAGTAACAGTTTTGATTTTCTTCGAATAACCCGCCATCGGGAACACAAAGGTATTACCCACCGCTACCAGCTTATAGCCGTGCGCTTTATTATCTTGTTCAAGGAACGGACGATGCTGGAAGACGTTGGCATCCAGCTCACCATGATTAGTGGCATCGTTGGGCAGCAGAGAACCGCTAAACCCCACCAATTCCACCTCCAGGCCATATTTTTCTTTAGCGACTTTCTTCGCGACTTCCGCCACATCCTGCTCTGCACCGTTAATCACGCCCACTTTAATATGCTTTGCATCATTGTTCTGCTGATCGCATCCTGCCAACAATAATCCCGCCAGTAATAACGCCGCCCCAGCCCCGAAATAAGGTATCTTCAGTTTCACGTTTTTTCCTTTTGCAATAACCGCCTGATGAGTAATGAAATGACTATAGCGGGAAGGCCGCTGCGGTTTAAAAAACGAAAAAGCATCAGCAAGAAGAAAAAAGCATAATGCGAAAAGGAAAATGAGTCGGAAGGTGCCGTTAGGTCATCCCTTTTGCAGTCCTTCCGGTCATCAAAACGTTTTCGACAAATAATGGCGCGCGGAACCGGTTTCTGGAAAGTTATCGAGGGTCATTTGCAACTGATAGCCGTTTTTCTGATAAAACGGCAGCGCCTGGAAACTCATCGTGTCCACCAGCGCATGCAGGCATCCTCTCTCACGCGCCGTCTGTTCAGCGGCCTGCATCAACTTTGTGCCGTAACCGCCTTTACGCAGCGAGTCATGCATCCACAGAAAATCAATGCACAGCCATTCGCCTTTGATTTTACCGATCAGCCCGCCCAGTATTTCATTGTGCTCATCACGCCAGTACACCGCCAGGTCGCCAAAATTGGTGGTCCTCAGGAACTGGCGATTGTAGGCGCGCAATCCAACAAGCAGAGCATTTTGATCGTCTTCAGTAATGGTATCTGTAATCTGTATTTGCATCCTATCCTCCTGAAAAACTAAAACTTCTGGCTGATTTTCTTTTTAGAAATTAACACAGGCTGATGAGTGAGGCGCATGCCGTCTACACTTACTCTTGAGATGATGCGCATCGACAACAAGGATTATTATCATGAAAAAAGCCGTTTTACCGCTTATTGCCATTCTTTTCATGCTGCCGGGTTTGGCGCAGGCCGATTCGGCTTATGGCTCTCTACAGTCCGTTCATGAAAAAAACACCGTATTGAAGGATTTACGCAAGATTTGTACCCCGCAGGGGTCGCCATCGGATGAGGTGTGGGAAAAAACGATTATGGCTGATACCCGTAATCAGCAACACATCCGCGAAGCCATTCTGGCAATACAAAGAAACAATCAGAACAACTACTGGGAAGCGCTGGGCAAAGTTGAATGCCCGGATTTGTAACTATCGCATTGAAAAACGAGTGCTGTAACCGGTTTCTGTTTTGCAAAATCGCCTATTGTGTAGGGAAATGAAACACATCAAGGAGCAAGATAATGCGATACCGTTTTCCCGAAAACTTTTGGTGGGGCAGTGCCTGCTCGGCGCTGCAAACCGAAGGGGATAGTCTGAACGGCGGCAAAAGCCAGACGACATGGGACGTGTGGTTCGACCGCCAGCCTGGGCGTTTCCATCAGGGGGTTGGCCCGGCGAACACCTCGACCTTTTATCAGCACTGGAAACAGGACATCGCACTGCTCAAACAGCTGAAGCACAACAGCTTCCGCACTTCAATCAGTTGGTCACGACTGATCCCAGACGGTACTGGCGACGTCAACCCGCAGGCAGTTGATTTCTATAACAATGTCATCGATGAGCTGCTGGCGCAAGGCATTACGCCATTTATCACCCTGTTTCACTTTGATATGCCGATGGTGATGCAGGAGAAAGGTGGCTGGGAAAACCGAGATGTGGTTGAGGCGTTTGGTCGCTACGCACAAACCTGTTTTACCTTGTTCGGCAATCGGGTGAAGCACTGGTTCACCTTTAACGAACCGATTGTCCCGGTAGAAGGCGGCTATCTGTATGACTTCCATTACCCTAACGTGGTGGATTTCAAACGCGCGGCCACCGTGGCGTATCACACCGTACTGGCGCATTCCACGGCGGTACGCGCGTACCACGCCGGAAGTTATGACGGTGAAATCGGTGTGATCCTGAATTTAACGCCCTCTTATCCGCGCTCACAACACCCAGCGGATGTAAAAGCTGCGCACCATGCGGATCTGCTGTTTAACCGCAGCTTCCTTGACCCGGTGCTAAAAGGTGAATATCCGGCGGATCTGATAGAGCTGCTAAAAGAGTACGATCAACTCCCAGCATGTCAGCCAGGCGACAGTCAGCTCATCGCCGATGGCAAAATCGACCTGCTCGGTATTAATTATTATCAGCCGCGCCGCGTGAAATGTCGTGATACTGCCGTCAATCCTGACGCGCCGTTTATGCCGGAGTGGCTGTTTGATTATTACGAAATGCCGGGGCGTAAAATGAACCCTTACCGTGGCTGGGAAATTTACGAGCCAGGTATTTACGATATTATTACTAATCTGCGTGATAACTACGGCAACCCGCGCTGTTTTATTTCTGAAAACGGCATGGGAGTCGAAAATGAGCAACGTTTTATTCAGCAGGACCAAATCAACGACAGCTACCGCATTGAATTTGTTTCCGCGCATCTTAAATGGCTACATAAAGGCATTAGCGAAGGGTGTAATTGTCTTGGCTACCATATGTGGACCTTTATTGATAACTGGTCCTGGCTCAATGGATATAAAAACCGCTACGGTTTTGTCCAGTTAGATTTAGATACGCAAAAACGTACGGTGAAGAAAAGCGGCGAATGGTTTGCCCATACCGCCGAAAACAAGGGTTTTGATTGATTCAGTCGTCAGATAACGGTGTTGCCTGAAAGCTGCGCGCCATCAGGCAACAATCTCACTGTATTCTGACCTTCATCGTGACCAGAAGCGCCGTCAGCAGCATCAGGCTGCCGGAAAGCATCAGGGGTGAAAGCAGTCCGAGGTTATCGAGCGCATAGCCTCCCACCGCTGCCCCGCAGGTATTGGCAAGTTGGATCACGGCGACCTGGACGGATCCGGCTTTTTCTGCCTGATCGGCAAGCGATCGGGTGATCCACGTCGACCAGCCGACCGGAACCAACGCAAACGCCAGGCCCCAGATAATCGCAATACCTGCCGCCACAACTTTGTCGCTACCCCACAGGATCAGGACCAGCGCGCTAAGCGCCAGCACCAGCGGCGCACCGGCTAAGGCCAGTTTGACCGAGCGCTTCAGAACCACCGAGGAGAGCGACGTCCCGACAAAGCTGGCGATACCAAAACTCAGCAGCACCAACGTCAGGCCATCAACTTCAAAGCCTGCCAGATTCATATAGATCGGGCGAATATAGGTAAAGAAGGCGAACTGTCCGGCAAAGGACATAAAGATGGCAATCATCCCGGCCATCACCCCCGGGCGCTGCAGCAGGCTGAACATATTTTGTTTCTGATGCGAAGGTTCACCTGGCAACGACGGCAGCGCTCTCACCACCCAAATCGTGCACAGCACGCCCATTACCGCCGCCGCATTAAACACGTTGCGCCAGCCGATAATACCGCCCAAAAAACTCCCCAGCGGCGCGGCAATCACCAGCGCGACAGAGACCGCGCCAAAAATCACCGACAGCGCTTTCGGTACCGTACGGGCGGGAACCAGACGCATGGTCAGCGACGCCGACATCGCCCAGAATCCGCCAAGCGCCAGACCGAGACAGGCGCGGCCAATGAGCAGCAGTGAAAAAGAGTTGGCAAAGGAAACCAGCAGGCAGGAGAGCGTCAGCAGCACCGAAAACACGATCACCACGTAGCGACGATCGGTCGCCTGGATAATTTGCGTCACAAACAGGCTGGCGAACATGGCAACAAATGCCGTCACAGTCACCGATTGTCCGGCAACACCTTCAGAAATCCCCAGATCCTGCGCCATCGGCGTTAACAGGCTAACGGGCAGAAACTCAACGGTTATCAGGCAGGCAACGCAGAACGCCACGGCGAATACCGCCGACCAGTTCGGTCGGGCATTTGCCTCAGCGCGGGATTTTTGTTCAACAGCTTCACTCATTTTGTTACCTGCGTGGGGTTATTGCAGAAAAGTTACGCAGTGTAACATTAAATTTGTGACGTATTTAACGTTTTGGCAACTACTTTCATCTAACACAAAATCCAGGCCACACGGATTTTTAAAGATGAAACGCGACTCTTTTACCTGTCGGTAACTTAACATCAATGCTCAGTTCGCCACCTAACGCCGTGACATAACGCTTAAGCGTCGACAGACGAGGATCGTTATCCGCCTGTTCCATTTTTGCGATTGTTGGCTGCTTAACGCCCATTGCCGAGGCAAGTTCCGCCTGAGAGAGATTCAGTTCTTCCCGTAACATATTTAACGCAATCACCTGACGTAGCACTTCTACTTTTTCAGCAATGCGCTCCTGGCTTTCCGGGCTTTGTTTCGCCATCAATTCTTTAAGCGTCGCCATAATTTTCCTTACTTATTAAGGTGATTTCGGTACTCAGCGTCAGCAAGCCTGATCATCTCTTTATAGAATTTCTTCTCGTTTAACCCTGTTTTGTCGCCAGCGCATAACACGATGCCATGGCGAGAAGGATCAAACACGAAGAACGCCCGAATCGGGTTGCCCTGATGCTGCACTCGCAACTCTTTCATATTTGAAAAAGCAGAAGCATTTACCGTATCAGCAAACGGCCTGCCTAACTGAGGACCATACTCGGATAAAATCATCATCGCTGCGAGCATATCTTCCTTGAGCGCCTCGGTCTGTACGTCAAACCATTTATCGAAAACATCCGTTGTTTCCACTTCCCACATCAACGATCCCTCATAGCTAATAAGCTATAGGTAAATTATAGCCCATTAGCTATTAAATCAATTTATATTTGCACAATTAATTCGCCAACAGGCATGACTGTCAGTGCAGCCAGTGCACGCCATCTTCGGGCTGGAAAAAGGCGTTATAGCGCATCTGAAACGCATTAAACTCCTGCATATCCGGCTCTATCTCGCGCAGAAAACCAAGCGCCAGACGCACCTGTGCGTCAGTAATCGGCGTGGCCAATCGGGCTTTTTGCAGCCAACGGTGCCATTGCAGCAGATTCGACTCACTGCCGTCGACAATAACGATTTGCCAGATCAACAACACCTGGGCAGCATTTTGCAGATGCGATTCATCTGGGCGGTGGAGGTACTGTAAAAAAGCCTCACCCTGTACTTTTCCCATCTGATCGATCATCGACTCTACCGGCACAACATCAATATTCAGTCGCTCGCTCAGACGGCGAATTGCCCGTCGAGATCCGGACGTCAACACCCGAAAACCCACTACAAAAACAACGACCAATGTGGCCAGCATTATCCAAATCATGCGCACATCCATTACCAGACAGGATGCCCATCATAACGGCAAATTCCTCTCTGTCGACGACTGAACGTATCAACACGATTCAGGATGGTTCCGCGACATAAAAAAGCCCGCCATCCAGGCGGGCAAAAGTTACCAATGCACACTTAACTTAAGCGACTTTCAATTGTTGAATTTTTTTCTCGCGGCGAATTTTACGTTCTTCAAACACGGCCACGATGGCCATCAGGCAGATACAACCGATGGCGGCGGTATCCAGCGCGGCGAACGTGCCCGCCCAGCCGGTCAGACCGAAAATCGGCGTGCCGTCGGCAATCATCCCCAGACCCAGCTTGGCGAAGCTGTCACCAATCAGATATGCGAAGGTGCCTTTAATCCCATCGGCTGCGCCGATCGCTTTTTTCGGTACGAATCCGACGGCAGCAACGCCGATTAACAGCTGAGGACCGAACACCAGGAAGCCCAGCGCAAACAGCGAAGCCAGATAGACATACTGGTTGCTGGCGTGCTGATAAACGCCCAGGGTAGCGATAATCAACGCCAGCGCCACGCAAGCTACCAGCGCACGACGACCGTTAGCCAGGTCAGAGAGCCAACCCCACAATAGCGTGCCGACCAACGCGCCCACTTCAAACAGGGTAAAACCCTGAATCGCCACTTCTTTGGAGAGCTTCAGCTCCTGGAAAGCGTAGACAGTGGACCACTGGTCGATACCGATGCGCACCACGTACAGGAAAATGTTGGAGAAGCACAGCAGCCAGATCACTTTGTTTTTCAGCACGTACTCAACAAAGATCTGCCATTTGGTCATCTCATTTTCTTCAGTCTCTTTGTCCTCTTCGCTTATCTCCTCGCCGAACAGCTCTTCAGCTTTACCGAGGCCATAAGACTCCGGGGAGTCGCTGCCGTAGCGCAGGCCGATAAAACCGACAATCAGGGCGATAATCGACGGGAAGATAAACATACCAATGACGTGACCGTCGAACAGATAGTTGGCACCAAACAGCGCCACGCCAGCCGCACCCGCACCACCGAGGTTATGGGAGATATTCCACATACCGAGGTAAGAACCCCGCTTGCGACGCGGCGTCCATTTGGTGATGGTGGAATAGCTACACGAGCCGCCGGTACTCTGGAAAAAACCGCTCAGCGCGTAGAAGGCGATCATCAGGAACAGGCTGGTTGAACCCGCACCCATGCTGGCGCTGAAGCCGAGCATACAGATGGCGGAGAGGATCAGCATAAATGGCAGGAACTGCTTGGTATTTTTGCCGTCGGCATAGTAGGAAACCAGCGTTTTACCCACGCCGTAGGTGATGGAGAAGCCCAGGCCAATCATCCCCAGCTGCGTCATGCTCAGCCCGTAGGTGGAGATCATGTCGTTCTGCGCGATGTTGAAGTTTTTGCGGATCAAATACATGGTCAGGTAGCCAATAAAGACTACCAGATAGGACTGCATGAACGGTTTGAACCACATTTTGCGCCGCACATCGAGCGGCAGATCCAGGGTCGGCTTGCGTACCTGGTTTAGAAAGGCCAGCATTTGACACTCCCGAGCTAATTTTTATACCTGCGAATGGCAGGCATTGTAAAAATCAGCCGGGGGACGCGCCTGAGACAGCGTCCAGGTGAAACCGGGAAAATTTCTTAGTTTTACCCTACTCGGGGCAAAAAGGTGAGGTGCATCACGCTTCGTTGAGTTCGCGTGGAGCCTGGGCGTTCAAAAACGGCAGCAGCAGCAGCGCGGATATCCCCGCCGCAATGGCGATCACCACAAAGAATCCGGTCCAGTGCCAGACCTCCATCACCTTCGCCAGCGGCCAGCCGGAAAGCGATGCCCCCAGATAGGCAAACAGCCCGACAAATCCGGTTGCCGCGCCCGCTGCCTCTTTGTGCGAGCACTCCGCCGCCGCCATGCCGATCAGCATTTGCGGGCCGAAGACGAAGAATCCGGTGGTGAAGAAGCACGCCGCCTGCATCACGTAACTGGCGAACGGCATCAGCCACAACGAGCCCACGGAGAGCAAAATTCCGGCAGCGAAAATCAGGTTCATTGGACCGCGGTTGCCGTTAAACAGTTTGTCCGAGCCCCAGCCTGCGACCAGCGCGCCGATAAATCCGCCCAATTCGAACATGGTCACGGCGGTATTGGCGGTCACCAGATCCACGCCGAGCGTCTCCGACATATACAGATTGCCCCAGTCGTTGATGGCGGCGCGGACGACGTACACCAGCACGTAACACAGCGACAGCAACCAGATATAGGGATTCAGCAATACATAGCGGGTGAGGATCTCTTTACGGCTCAGCCCTGCGCCTTCCTGCTGCTGGGCGATTTCCAGCTCATCATGGCGCCAGTCGCCAATCGGCGGCAGACCAATCGCCTGCGGCCTGTCGCGCAGCCGCCAGCAGAGAAAAACCCCCACCACAATCGCCAGCAGCCCGGCGATCATCATCCCGGCACGCCAGCCGTAGTGCAGCGCCGTCGCCGCCATCACGATAGGGATCAGCGCCCCGCCAACATTGTGCGCAGTATTCCACAGCGCCCACCAGCCGCCGCGTTCGGTACGCGAATACCACGCAGTCAATAAACGCGCGCAGACCGGCGACCCCCAGCCCTGGAAAAAGGCGTTCAGCGCCCAGAGCACCGCAAAAGCCCAGAGCGAGGTGGAGAAGCCAAACAGAATGTTCACCACGCCGGTGGCGATAAGCCCAAACCCCATAAAATAGCGGGCGTTGGAACGGTCACTGACGATACCGGAAACAAACTTCGACAGGCCGTAGGTGATGTAAAACAGCGTCGCCAGCAGACCAATGTCGCTGCGGGTCAGCACGCCGCTGGTGAGGATATCCGGTACGGCGGCGTTGAAGCTCTTGCGTGTGAAATAGAACAGCGCGTAGCCGAGCCAGATAGTGGTCAGAATATGCCGCCGCCAGTAGCGGTAGAGGGCATCCACTTCACGCTTATCGGTGATGAGCGGCGCGCTGACTGGGGCTTTTAAAAACGAAAACATGACCGCTCCTTACACATAACGCTGGGGTAACGACACGCTGACCCGCGTGCCGTGCGTACAGGAAATCGAGAGCGATCCCCCGAGGGCGGTAATACGTTCACGCATCCCGGTGAGGCCAAATCCCTGCTGATTCGACCCCGGCGGCAGGCCGCTGCCGTCGTCCTCAATCACCAGCATCAGCCGTTCATCCTGCTGCCAGCCCTGAAGCGTCACCGCGCTGGCGTTGGCGTGCTTAACGATGTTGTTCAGCCCTTCCTGACAGACGCGAAACAGCGTCACCCGCTGACTTTCGCTGAGTGCAGATTCGTCAATTCGCCAGTCAAGGTGGCTGACAATGCCACGGCTTTCCAGCTCCATTTCACGCATCAATGAGCGGATCGCTTGTTCCAGCGTGAGATCATCCAACTGGCGCGGACGCAGACGACCCAACAGACGACGCACCGAATCGTACACGCCAAGAGAAAGTTGTTCGATATGCGCCCCGCTGCGCTTCACCCCTGCGTTTTCCGGTGCCAGCCGCTGGACAATGCCCGCCTGGGTGCGAATGGCGGTGATGGTCTGACCGATATCATCGTGCAGTTCGCGCGCCACATCCCGGCGGACGCTCTCTTCGGTCTCCAGCAGGCGTTCAGCCAGACGATGGTTGCGCGCTAATTCGTTTTGCAGCGACTGGTTAAGCTCGCGCAGACGCTGGATCCCCGCGCCGAGCAGCAGCCCGGTCAGGCTTTGCACCAGCAGGGAGAGCAACAGGTCGACGGGATGATCGTGCCAGGTCTGGCTGGCAATCAGCGCAATGGCGTTCATTAACGTGGCAATCAGTGCCCCCTGCCAGCCGTAGTGCCAGGCGAGCGCAATGATCGGCAGCGCGAGGCAAAACGGCGTGAAGCGCGACAGTTCATCGGGCAGGCCAAGCTGCAACCACAGGCTGACGCTAAACAGCAGCAGATACCAGACCAGATGCCGCCCGCGCCAGTTCACCGGCTGAGACACCACCGCCGGACCCAGCGGCAACCAGGTGGTGCTGGTAAGATAGTGCCAGAAAACCAGACAGATCGGAGCCAGCGTTAATCCACCGGTGAGCGTCAGCAGTAGGGCATTCCACGCCTCTTCGCCTTGCCCAAGCCAGGGCAGCGATTGCAGCAACGCCGCCGCCGTCAGCGCCGCGCCCTGCAACAGCAGCGTGCGCCAGTCGCGCTGATGGCGGTAGCGCGAAATCAGCATCACCGGGAGTAACGTGAGGAAGCTCCCGATCATCAAAAGTAGCAAGTGAGCCAGCGCCACTTCCTGCGCCAGCCAGAAAAGAAGCAGCCATTCCGCACCCAGCAGCACCGGCCAGTAGCCGCGTGGACATTGCAGCATCAGCCCCAGACGCAGGCCAAACGGAAACAGCAGTACCGCCAGCTCCGGGCGCTCAACCAGGTGCAGGCTGATACTCCACAAGCAGAACCACGCGGCAGAGAAGATAAAGAAGCAGGCAACAACGGTGATTAACCGGGAACAGAGCGTGTTCATTGCCAGCCGTCAAACATCCGGCGGGCCAGTTCGACATCGTTGCTAACGCCCAGTTTTTCCATCAGGTTAGCGCGATGCACGTGCACCGTTTTCGGCGACAGGCCCAGTTCGGCGGCAATCTCTTTTACCGCCATGCCTTGCGCCAGTTTCTCCGCCACCTGACGTTCGCGTTTGGTCAGCGGATCCTGACGACCAGCCGCCAGTTTGACGGCGATATCCGGCGTCAAATAGCAGCCGCCGGTCGCCACGGTATGCACCGCCGCGATCAGCTCATCAGGACTACAGCGTTTAGAAAGGAAACCACGCGCGCCCGCGTTGAGCGCCTGCTCCACCAGCGCGGGGCTGTCGTGGACGGAGAGCATGATAATCGCCATCCCTTTTGGCAACTGGCTTAACAGTTCAAGACCGGAGATATCAGGCATCGAGATATCACAGATACATACCTGCACGCCACGTCCCGGTAATCCCGCCAGCGCCTCGCTGCCTGAGCCGAACTCAGCCACAACCTGCAAATCAGGTTCCAGCCCCAGCAACTGGGCAAAGCCGGAGCGGACGATAGTGTGGTCGTCGATAAGGGCAACGGTGATCATGGGTTCTGTCCTGGGGGATAAAAAACGTGCTTACCTTAACGATATACACTTTATCCTTCAAGCAGCCTCTGCGTTGGCTTGGTCTGCTCACCCGAGTCACTGACTTGAGTAAGCTTCTGAGGTGAGCAGACTTGCCGCCTTATGCAGCTTGAAGGATTTTGTGTTCCGACGCGCTGCTGTTTAAGCCTTGAGCGATCAGGCGATGCCAGTTGTGACGGTAAATGTGCGGGTGTGCTGCGGTTCTAGCTGAATCAACGTGCCTTTTCGCTGCGCCGCCAGGAAGCCTTCAGGGCGACAGGTCGCAGGTAGGGCGAAGGCTGCCACCTGTTGATCGCCGTTATAGAGGATCCAACGGGTGACATAATTCAGCTCCGCGCTGGAGAAACGCGTCACGAACGTGGTGCCATCAGGTGCGATCATGCGAAATTCAGGCTTATCCGTGTATCGGTCCAGTTGGTCAGCGAAGAAAACGATTTCCGGATCGTAAAAATCGGGCTCGTTGAGGCGCCCCAGCGAGGTCTCGCCCTGGATGATCCGCTGATTAAACGCCAGCCACTGCTCGGTAGGCTTAACATGCGCGGGTACCGACTCACGCAGCTTCATGGCTTCATCCGGGATATTCTGGCTGAAGGTCGCTTCCGGTACGTAGGCATAGTTCATATGGCACATATACTGTAAAGGCATTGCCACTGAGGCGAGGTTGGTGACCGCCATCTGAATATCAAACAGCGCACTCGCTTTGCGCATAACCACCGCAGGATGCGCCTGATAATGATGACCGAACCCCATCACATACTCGTAGCGTCCGCTCACGCGCAAATTCTCTCCCTCCAGCTCCAGCCAGGCCTCATCCATCGCGGCACAGGCCATTTCGCCATGCAACGGGTGAGAATCTTCCGGCGAAGGGCAGCCATTAGCCAATATACCCGAGTGGAAAGCAAAGCAGCCGTAAGTCGCTACCACTTCCGCAGCCGGTTTTGGCTGACTGAACATGTTGCGCATGGTCAGTTCATGCCCGTCAAACTGAGCATCCCAGATCATCTGCCCCATCCAGGGCAGAATAACCAGATGTCCACGACTGTTTTCTATCTTCAGCCCTTCCACACCGCTGGCGTAACGAAATGCGGTAACCGTGAAGTCGCTATTCTTCAGTAAGATTCGCGGATGCTCTGCAAAGAGTTCCCGCCACAGCATGATACGTGTTGTCATGATCGCTCTCCTCAGGAAACAGTCGCTTCAGCCAAGTTATTGCGCACTTTGCTTTCACGCCAGAAGTAGATACCGACGTACACGAAGCACAACATGGAGACCAGGAACGAGAGTTGTAGCGAGTGGAACATATCGGCCACATAGCCCTGAATTGCCGGAACCACCGCTGCACCAACAATCGCCATGACAATGACTGCTCCCGCCATTTCAGTGTGTTCGTTATCCACGGTATCTAGCGTACCGGCATAGATTGTCGCCCAGCAGGGTCCAAACAGGACGCTCACCAGTACGGCAACGTACACGGCGCTGAAGCTTGGCGCCAGCGCAACATAGACCAGAAACAGTGCGCCAATGATGGAGTAGAGGATCAGCACTTTTTCCGGATTGAAGCGTGTCATCAAGATGTTGGCGATAAACTTGCCGATAAAGAAGCAGGCAAAGCTATAGACCATGAAGGTTGAGGCGTCGCGCTCGTTGATATCACCCAATTCCAGCGCCAGACGGATGGTAAATGACCACACCGCGACCTGCATCCCCACGTACAGGAACTGCGCCACAATCCCACGGCGGAAACGGGCATTGCTGGCCAGATAACGCAGCGTATCCATCGCTGACGGACGTTTATGACTCGCCGTTTGCGCGACTTTACAGGTCGGGAAGCGGGTCAGCAGGAACAACACCATCACCACAACCAGCACCATAATCATGTACTTGTAAGGCTCAAGGGTATTTTCCAGCATCAACACTTTAAAGTTGTGGATCTGCTCCGCGTTCATCCCAGCCATCTGTTTTTCCAGACTCTCGCCTTCAGAGAAGACCAGATATTTACCCAGCAGAATACCAGCGGCTGCACCAATGGGGTAAAAGGTCTGGCTGATGTTCAGGCGCAGGGTGGCATACGCTTTTGGGCCTATCATGGAGCTGTAGGTGTTGGCTGCGGTTTCCAGGAAGCTCAGGCCAATCGCAATCGCAAAAATTGCCGCGAGGAACATGGTGTAGGTGGCCATGTGCGATGCCGGGAAAAAGAGCGTACAGCCAACAATATAAAGGGTCAGTCCCATTAAGATGGCGATTTTATAACTGGTCTTTTTAATCACCAAAGATGCCGGAATCGCAATTAAAAAATAACCGCCATAAAAGGCACTCTGAACTAATGCCGAAGCAAAGTTGCTGAGTGAAAATACGCTTTTGAATTGCGTAATCAGAATATCATTTAATGCGGCTGCGCATCCCCATAAAGGGAATAAACAGGATAACAAAATAAACTGGAACAGAGGCGTCTTATTCAGATAGCCGTCGGGCATCTGAATGATGTTTTTATCGTTCATAGTGCTACCTTTTACAATGCAGGAGTATTATTCGTTTAAGGTAAGAAACTCATTAAATTGTTCGATGCTTGGATAAGATGATTGAGTGCCTTTCCCGGTAACGCTGAATGCAGCGAAGAGAGCGGCTTTTTTCATGGCGGCTTCGACATCACCGCTTTGAACGTAATAGTGGGCAAAACAACCGATGAAAGCGTCACCTGCGCCACTGGTATCGACAGCGTTCACTTTAAACGCCGGGACATGGACTTCCTGGTCACGCGTCATCCACAGAGCACCTTTCTCCCCCATGGTGACGATAATATTGTTCAGACCTTTATCGACCAAAGAACGTGCCGCGGTGCGAATATGGTCATAGGTATCCACCGGCATACCGGTTAATATTTCGAGCTCGGTTTCATTTGGCACGAAGAAATCGCATTTACAGGCATAAGACATATCTAATTCCCGTAATGCAGGGGCGGGATTTAATAACACTTCAATACCGTGTTTTTTACCGAATTCAATCGCGTGATAAACCGTTTCCAACTGTACTTCCAGCTGCAGGACAATAAGTTGACACTTTTTCAGATCTTCCGCCGCGCGATCGATATCTTCCGGGGAGAGAAACTTGTTGGCACCTTTAATAATCAGAATGCTGTTGCTGGAGTTTGCATTAACAAAGATCGGTGCAACGCCGCTGCTGGTGCAGGGTACCTTTTCGACATAGGTCGTATTAATCCCCCAGGATTCGAGATTACGAATGGTGTTATCCGCAAAAATATCATCACCGACTTTCGTCAGCATCAGCACTTTGGAATTGAGCTTAGCAGCCGCAACGGCCTGATTTGCCCCTTTACCGCCACAACCAATTTTGAAGGCGGGTGCTTCCAGCGTTTCCCCTTCTTTGGGCATCTGGTTGATGTAGGTGATGAGATCCACCATGTTGGAGCCAATAACCGCGATATCCATTTTACTACCTCTCAGAAACAATCACACAACAATGATATTAAAATAACATTATCATGTTACTTCCGTATCATTTGTGACTAGGATCGCGATTGGAGGATCATTTTATTGTTTATTTATTATGCTAAATGTTGCGTCTCTATCACACTCAAAATGATTAACTTGCTTACAATTGACTGAAAACTCGCTGCTTATAATCAATAAAACGTGTAAAAACACGCTTTTATTTCCCAATGGTCAGACGTATAGTAATGCAGCAATATCATGTTCCCAGAAACACATAAATGTTACTGAAGGAACATGAAAACATGATTCGTGGAGAGTGTGCATGGAAACCAAGCAAAAAGAACGTATTCGACGTCTGATGGAATTGTTGAAGAAGACCGACAGAATCCATCTGAAAGAGGCGGCGCGCATGCTGGAGGTTTCCGTGATGACCATCCGTCGGGATCTCAGCCAGGATGACGAACCATTGCCGCTTACGCTACTCGGTGGTTACATCGTGATGGTGAACAAGCCCGCCACCCTCGTTAACGCTCCGCTCCCCGTGCAAAAGCAGTATCATCGCGACGATTTACCGGTTGCCATTCTGGCCGCGGGACTGGTCAGTGAAAACGATCTGGTCTTTTTTGATAATGGTGCCGAAATGCCATTAGTCGTCAGCATGATCCCGGACGATATTACCTTTACCGGAATTTGCTACTCACACCGGGTATTCGTGGCGCTAAATGAAAAACCCAACGCCACGGCGATTCTTTGCGGGGGCACCTATCGGGCGAAAAGTGATGCCTTTTACGACACCAGCAATCCCTCTCCGCTGGATGCGCTCAACCCACGAAAAGTGTTTATCTCTGCCAGCGGAGTCCATGAGCATTTCGGCGTTAGCTGGTTCAATCCGGACGATCTGGCCACCAAACGCAAAGCGATGGAACGCGGATTGCGCAAAATTCTGCTGACGCGCCACGCCCTGTTTGATGAGGTTGCTCCCGCCAGCATTGGTCCGCTTTCCACTTTTGACGTACTGATAAGCGATCGCCCGTTGCCGGCAGATTATGCAACCCACTGCCGGAACGGCTCTGTCAAAGTCATCACCCCGGATTCAGACGGCGACTAACTCACTCAAAGAAAACCGTGATTTTGTTAAACATCGACGGGTCGGACTGGTTGCGGGCCACTTTCACCACATCTTCCAGCTTGTCGATCTGGCTTATCATCTGCTCAAGACGCTGATCGTCATTGACCAGTAGCCAGATGCGGCTCTTGTCGCTGTCCTGAATCGGTAGACAGAGAATGCCTTCCACGTTGAACGCGCGGCGGGCAAACAGCCCGCAGACGTGGGTCATTACGCCCGGATGGTTGCGTACAGTGAGTTCCAGGATTACGTTGTCATGAGTCTGCTGTTGCATGGCTTATTCCCCCACCATTTCTGTGTTTGCCGCACCCGGCGGCACCATCGGGTACACTTTTTCTTCGGCATCGATGCGCACGTGGATCAGCGCAGGTCCAGGGCGATTAATAATCTCCTGCAACGCTGCCTGTGGATCCGCTTCGTTATTCAAATCGCAGGTTTCGAGGCCAAACCCGGCGGCTATCTGCATAAAGTTAATCATCCCCGGATATGTCGCCGCAAAAACGCCCTGCTTATAGAACAAACTCTGCTGCTGATACACCAGACCCAACGCTTCGTTATTCATCAGGATGATTTTAATATCCAGCTGATTTTCGCTGGCCGTCGCCATTTCCTGAATATTCATCATCAGGCTACCGTCGCCGGAGAAGCACAGCACCTTTTTGTCCGGGTTGACCAGCGCTGCGCCAATTGCCGCCGGCAGGCCAAAGCCCATGGTTCCCAGACCGCCGGAGGTCAGCCACTGACGCGGACGGTTCAGCGGGTAAGCCTGTGCGGCCCACATCTGATGCTGGCCTACGTCGGTGGTGATAATGGCATTGTCATCCACGCAGGCCGCTACGGCGTTGATCAGCCCATAGTGGCTGAGCGGGTCGCTTTCCTGCGGAATGCTGCAGGGGAATTCGCGTTGTAAATCGGCCACCATTTGATGCCACGACTCTCGCGGCTGCGCGTTAATTAATGGGATCAGTTGTGCCAGAACCTCATCGACATCCGCCTGAATCGCCACGTGCGGCTGTTTGATTTTACCCAGCTCCGCACGGTCGATATCCACATGGATGATTTTGGCGTTCGGACAGAACTGCTCGGTTTTACCAATCGCCCGGTCATCAAAACGTGCGCCCAGAACAATCAATAAGTCCGATTCTTGCAGAATAAAGTTAGTGCTGCGCGCGCCGTGCATACCCAGCATGCCTAACGACAGCGGATGCGCTTTCGGCAGCATACCGAGCGCCATTAAGGTCATGGTGGTGGGCAGCATAGCTTTTTCTGCCAGTTCACGAACCCGCTCAGGCGCGTTAATCACGCCGCCGCCGAGATACAGCACCGGACGCTGTGCGGCGTTAATCATAGCTGCGGCATCGCGAATGCTGTCCTGGCTGAACGCCGGTGCCGCCATTTTCTGCGCGGGCTCCGGCATCTCTTCAATTTCAAAAACGGCGGTTTGAATATCCTTAGGAATGTCTATCCACACCGGGCCCGGACGGCCGGACTGCGCAATGCGGAACGCATCGCTCATGACCTGCGGTAATTCACTGATATGGCGGACCAGATAGTTGTGCTTGGTGATGGGGATAGAGATGCCGTAGGTGTCGACTTCCTGGAAGGCGTCGGTCCCGATCATTGAGGCCGGAACCTGCCCGGTGATACACACCAGCGGGATGGAATCCAGCCGCGCGTCGGCAATGGCGGTCACCAGGTTGGTCGCGCCCGGTCCGCTACAGGCCATACAGACGGCGGGTTTACCATCGGTTCTCGCCATCCCCTGCGCGATAAACCCCGCGCCCTGCTCGTGGCGCGCCAGGATATGACGGATTTGCGTGCTTTGGCTTAAAGCGTCATAGACGGGAAGAATCGATCCGCCAGGAATACCGGTGACCACCTGAATCCCCTGGCGTTCCATGAAATGAACGATGAATTCTGCGCCCGTAAAACGCGTACGCTTGGATGTTATGCCCGAACTTGCCATGCTCCAGTCCTTTTATTCTGGGCCTTTGCTTCGGGCAGGTCTCTTAAACGAAAAACCCCGCCCGGTTTGCGCCGGCGGGGTTTTGGAATCGTGTGTTGATCCGGACCCTACGGCGCATTGCCGACGACCACCACCACACGCACGACGACCGCTGCGCGAGATGGCGCAGTTTTTAGTAGGGTCGCAGTCAGCATGGAAGGGTTCATTAGGGACCTGTCTGTTTGTTGATTAACTGGATTTATACAAACACAGGTTTTTCAGCGTGACAATGGAAAAATTTTCATCTGCATAAAAATGCGTCAACGATCACATTTCGCTGTGCAGAGTCGGAAAACAAAAAACCCCGCCGGAGCGAGGTTTTTTTCAGCGCTGTGCGGTTGGTAGCCGCCGAACACACTGTGTTATGTCAACGGAAAAAGTATACGCGTTCTGCGAAGAACACGCAATTTCGGCACGAATTTTGATGGTTTTGAGTATGGAACATGAATGGCACAATGTCCACAAAACACTGTTAATTTATACAGTGTTTATCTATAATGTCTCGGTACGCAATGTGTTATGCGGGGGCCGCATCGTAAACCGGCGCATCAAAGTCCTGGCTGAAACGGGTGGTGCCGTCAGCGCCTTAACCCCCGTGTGAGCACACTGTGTTATGTCAACAAAGGTGCTGGCAACAGGCAGCGGCGAGGTACGTCAGCACCGTGCTCCTTGTACCAAAAGGAGAGCGTATGAGCCTCGTGGATATCGCTATTCTTATCCTCAAACTCATTGTTGCAGCACTGCAACTACTTGATGCCGTTCTGAAATACGTTAAGTAATTCGGATTCAAGTCGCACTTAAGGGGAGCGGGTAACACTCCGCTCCCCTTTCACCTTCTCCCTTGTGCTTGTCTCGCGCCAATATGTTACGTTTTTATGACATTCTCAGGGAAGAACGCCACCATGACGCTTTCTGTTTTCTGCATTTTGCTGTTCGCCGCACTGCTGCATGCCAGTTGGAATGCCATTGTTAAAGCTGGAAACGATAAACTGTACTCGGCGATTGGCGTCAGCGGCTCCGCGGCGATTATGGCATTGATCTGCTTACCCTTCGCGCCTCAGCCTTCCGCCGCCAGCCTGCCGTTTTTGGCCATCTCAACCGCGTTGCAAGTGGTGTATACGGTCCTGGTCGCCAAAACCTATCAGGTTTCGGATATGAGTCAGACCTATCCTCTGATGCGTGGAACAGCACCGCTGCTGGTTGCGATTATCAGCGTCTTGTTCCTTGGCGATAGCCTGTCTGTGTTTGCCTGGGTGGGGATTGCTACGATCTGTCTGGCCATTCTCGGCATGGCATTTAACGGACGCAGCAGCTCACAACGCGGGATCGTACTGGCGCTCATTAACGCCTGCTTTATCGCTGGTTACACGCTGGTTGATGGCACCGGCGTACGCTTATCAGAAACCGCGCTCGGTTATACGCTGTGGACCTTCTTTCTGAACGGTTCCTGTCTGCTGGGCTGGGCGATGATCGCCCGGCGCCGGGAAGCGTCACGCTATCTGGTACAACAGTGGAAGAAAGGTATTCTGGGTGGAATTGGTACGATGGGTTCTTACGGTCTGGCGCTGTGGGCCATGACCCAGGCTCCGTTGGCGGTGGTCGCAGCGCTGCGTGAAACCTCCATTCTGTTTGGCGCTCTGCTCGCCTGGCTGCTGCTGAAAGAAAAGGTTGCCGGAATACGCCTTGTCGCGGCCGCCGGTATTGCCGTAGGCGCTGTCTTACTTCGCTTGTCATGATCGCGCCGTAAAGCCGATGCAATCCGGCAACATTTGTTGCCGCTTTTTGTTTACATTTCCTGCCGTTCATCGCGTAAACATTCCAGCCCACTATCTGGCCTTCTTTTTCTGTTGTGGTAGATTCCACGCGCATTTATGGGAAAGTACAGCACCTTATTCTTATTTTTTCTCTTTTTTAAAAGTAATCAGCGAAATGAAAAGGCATAGAAGCGTCAATTTGTTGTTGATGTTGGTATTACTGGTGGCGGTAGGTCAGATGGCGCAAACCATTTATATCCCCGCGATTGCTGATATGGCGCGTGAACTGAACGTTCGCGAAGGAGCGGTGCAAAGCGTAATG
Source organism: Citrobacter sp. Cb028 (assembly GCF_030336705.1). Lineage (NCBI taxonomy): Bacteria > Pseudomonadati > Pseudomonadota > Gammaproteobacteria > Enterobacterales > Enterobacteriaceae > Citrobacter > Citrobacter sp. Cb028. The sequence goes on from NZ_JAOWCZ010000030.1 coordinate 42,877, forward strand.
GCCGCCTACCTGCTGACCTACGGCCTGTCACAACTGTTTTACGGCCCACTTTCCGATCGCGTTGGCCGCCGTCCGGTGATCCTCGCCGGGATGTCCATTTTTATGCTGGCTACCCTGGTCGCCATAACCACCCGCAGCCTGACGGTACTGATTATCGCCAGTGCAATCCAGGGCATGGGAACAGGCGTCGGCGGTGTAATGGCGCGAACCTTACCGCGCGATCTGTACGAAGGCACGCAGCTGCGCCACGCGAATAGTTTGTTAAACATGGGGATTCTGGTGAGTCCGCTGCTGGCCCCGCTGATTGGCGGCATGCTGGATACCTTGTGGAACTGGCGCGCCTGTTACATTTTCCTGCTGGTTCTGTGCGCGGGCGTCACGTTTAGCATGGCGCGCTGGATGCCGGAAACGCGTCCTGCGGGCGCACCGCGTCCACGCCTTATCGCCAGCTATAAAACGCTGTTTGGTAACAGTTCTTTCACCTGTTACGTGCTGATGCTGATCGGCGGCCTGGCGGGCGTTGCAGTCTTCGAGGCCTGCTCCGGGGTATTGTTGGGCGCAAGACTCGGTTTAAGCAGCATGGTGGTCAGTATCCTGTTTATTCTGCCCATCCCGGCGGCATTTTTCGGCGCCTGGTTCGCCGGTCGCCCGAATAAGCGTTTCTCGACGCTGATGTGGCAGTCGGTTATCTGCTGTCTGGTAGCCGGTTTAATGATGTGGATCCCGGGCCTGTTTGACGTGATGAACGTCTGGACGCTGCTGATTCCCGCCGCACTATTTTTCTTCGGTGCCGGGATGCTGTTTCCGCTGGCAACCAGTGGCGCAATGGAGCCTTTCCCATTCCTGGCAGGCACTGCCGGTGCGCTGGTTGGGGGATTACAGAATATTGGTTCCGGCGTGCTGGCGTGGTTCTCTGCAATGCTGCCGCAGACCGGGCAAGCCAGTCTGGGCCTGCTGATGACCCTTATGGGACTGTTGATTTTTGTTTGCTGGCTTCCGCTGGCGTCACGCGTGTCGCATCAGGGGCAGGCGGTTTAAGCGTATGATGGCCCGGCTTATCGCCGGGCTTTTCGCATTCAGGCGCGATCATCGTCGTCAGTAACGGCTCCAGCGCCGGACGCCAGGCGCCTTCCTCACCATCATAAAACTGCGTATCCGCATTGATAGCATAGGGAATTTTCGCTTTTTTCAGTTCGCACGCCATAAATCGGGCAAACGCCATTTGCGAGGCAGAAGGCGCGTTCCTGATAGTTTCTCCTGGCGACCAGCCTCCCACCCAACTGACATGACCCGTTTTCTGCTGCCAGTGAATGGCGGTATTGATACGGGCGCGAATAGCGGCCTTTTCTGCCGCTGTGCCTGAGGTCCACGGATATTTACCGTTATTTTTCAGCGGCCCCCACGGAAAAATATGCCATTGAGCCAGCACGGTATTCTGACTTTGCGGCGGCAGTTTCAGGTCAGGCAAATCTTCCGGCGCGGCGCGTAGTCGCGGCGCGATAAAAATCATCCGCTGCGGGTCGATGGCATGGACAGTACGAATGGTTTTGTCATACACCCGATTGAGCGACACCTGATTATGGTTGAGCTTATCAGAGGGTTCGTATATCAGGTCGAAACCCAGCAACGGCGAGCTTTGACCAAAGTAATGCGCCACCGCCACCCACCAGTTAACCACCTCTTTTTCGTTACCGGTACTGGGATCTTTTTTATATTCGTCAGCCTGATAGGCAATTATCGGGATCACGCCATACTGCTCGCAGGCTTCCACCAGCTTGCGCAGATGTATAAGCCGCGCCTCCGTAGGCTCTCCCGCTACGCGAATGCGCACGTGGGTTAACCCTTTCGCCTTGTAATCCCGCACCACCAGCGGATCGAATTCACGGATACCCCGATCGGTGCGCGCCCAGTCTACGTCCATCCCAACGCCAAGCTGCTGCGCATACTGCGCCGCGGTCAGCACAGGTTGCGCGGCACACACGGTGGAGCTGGCTAACAGTAAAAGGGAAACAATCGGCTTTAACACGGTCGTCCTTACGCAAATCATCAGGAGTGATATCACGTATTTAGCATGCTTTTTCACTTTGCGTGTAGCGAGAAAGCGTAAAAAATATTCGCGACCCGCTTATTTAACCTGTTCCTGAAGCCAGCGAATAAACGCCTCGATTTTCGGCCATTGTCTGCCAGGCAGGGTAGTGATGTAGTAGTGCTGATGGCATTTCAGCGCCATATCGCCAAAAGGCGCAACCAGCTCTCCGCTGTCGAGGCGTTTTTGCACCAGCCGCTTTCGGCCCATCGCCACGCCGATATGATTCATCGCCGCAATCACCGCCAAATCAGAACGATCGAAACCAATTCCCGACGATGTCGGCAGATTCACCGAAAAATGCTGCGCCCAACTGTGCCATTCATCGGTCCCGGAGTCGTTACTCCACGCCTGTCTGTCATGCAGCAACGTACAGTGCGGTAAATTCACCAGCGAACCGGTAAGGTCATGGCGGCGAGCGTAGTCCGGGCTGCATACCGGCAGGATCTCTTCATCCATCAGGAAGTGGTGCGTGAGCTGCGCGGAGGGTGCGTCGTCAAAATAGATAGCCAGATCGACCCCGGCACGCTGCAGATTGACGTTGTCGTTCCCGGTCAGCATGGTCAGCGAAATCGACGGATAGCGACGGGTAAAGTCGCCGAGCGCCGGAACCAGCCAGCACTGAGCGATAGAAGGCCGTGAGTACACAGTAAGGGTCCCGGACAACTCCTGATTTTTAATATCAAGGATTTCCTGATTCAGCGTATCCAGCGATGATTTCAGCGCCCAGAACACCCGCTTGCCCTCGTGGGTGAGTTCCACTTTACGATGCGAACGAACAAACAGCTGAATACCCAGCTCATCTTCCAGCTGATTAATGCGATGGCTGACAGCGCTTGGGCTTAATGACAGCTCATCTGCCGCCAGCGCAAACGACTGATGTCGGGCCGCCACTTCAAAGGTATACAGCTTTGACAACTGCCAGCCGTTGAGCAGCCGATTTCTGACCTCGCGTAAGGGATCCATGTTCACCTCCTGTCCTCCTGATTCATTCGCCGGAGTGTAAAAAAGTTCGCTGCAAAAATCAGCACAAAGATGAATCAAGGTGAACCATATCGCATAAACAAAGCGTAATTAGACGTAAATCACCTACTTGATGCAATCTGGTTCATGTGAAAGGGGATTTATATCGTTTGTCAGACCATGCCTTATTTTTGTCCAATAACCCTATATTAATCACAGGGCAAGGTGAGTTATGCACTCTCAAATCTGGGTTGTGAGCACGCTGCTGATAAGCATCGTGTTAATCGTTTTGACCATCGTGAAGTTCAAATTCCACCCGTTTCTGGCGCTGCTGTTAGCCAGCTTCTTCGTGGGTACGATGATGGGTATGGGGCCGCTGGATATGGTCAATGCCATTGAGAGTGGCATCGGCGGTACGCTGGGCTTCCTCGCCGCGGTTATCGGCCTTGGGACCATTCTTGGCAAAATGATGGAAGTGTCCGGCGCGGCCGAACGTATCGGCCTGACGCTACAGCGCTGTCGCTGGCTTTCCGCTGACGTCATTATGGTACTGGTCGGGCTGATTTGCGGGATCACGCTGTTTGTTGAAGTCGGCGTAGTGCTGTTGATTCCTCTGGCCTTTTCAATTGCCAAAAAAACCAATACCTCGCTACTGAAGCTGGCGATTCCGTTATGTACAGCGCTGATGGCGGTACACTGCGTCGTGCCGCCGCATCCAGCCGCCCTGTTCGTGGCGAACAAGCTGGGCGCGGACATTGGCACCGTGATTGTCTACGGCTTACTGGTGGGCTTAATGGCTTCGCTGATCGGCGGTCCGCTGTATCTGAAATTCCTCGGTAACCGTCTGCCGTTTAAACCGGTTCCGGCTGAGTTTTCCGACCTCAAGGTGCGCGACGAAAGTACGCTGCCATCGCTGGGCGCTACGCTGTTTACCGTACTGCTGCCGATTGGCCTGATGCTGGTAAAAACCGTCGCTGAGCTGAACATGGCGAAAGGCAGCACGGTTTATACGCTGTTGGAGTTTATTGGTAACCCGATCACCGCGATGTTTATTGCCGTTTTCGTGGCCTATTACATTCTCGGTCTGCGTCAGCACATTGGCATGGGTGCGCTGCTGACCCACACCGAAAACGGTTTTGGCTCCATTGCTAACATTTTGCTGATTATCGGCGCAGGCGGCGCATTCAACGCTATCCTCAAGAGCAGCGGACTGGCGGATACTCTCGCGCTGATCCTCTCGAACATGCATATGCACCCGATTCTGCTGGCTTGGCTGGTGGCGTTAATCCTGCATGCTGCGGTGGGCTCTGCCACGGTGGCGATGATGGGTGCGACGGCAATCGTGGCCCCGATGCTGCCGCTCTACCCCAACGTTAGCCCGGAGATCATCGCCATTGCCATCGGTTCCGGCGCGATTGGCTGCACGATCGTCACCGATTCCCTCTTCTGGCTGGTGAAGCAGTACTGCGGCGCCACCCTAAATGAGACGTTCAAATATTATACGACCGCGACATTTATCGCGTCCGTTATTGCACTGGTTTGCACATTCCTGCTTTCCTTTATTATCTAAGCGCAAAGAGACTGACTATGGAAAACATTCAAACACTTATCGCCCAGCATCCTTTAGTGGAAGATCTGGTCGCTCTCAAGGAGACGACCTGGTTTAACCCTGGCACTACCTCTCTTGCGGAAGGTTTACCGTATGTTGGCCTGACAGAGCACGATGTTCAGGATGCCCACGCTCGTCTGACGCGCTTCGCGCCGTATCTGGCGCAGGCATTCCCGGAAACCGCAGCCACCGGCGGCATTATCGAATCTGAACTGGCCGTGATCCCGGCGATGCAAAAGCGGCTGGAAAAAGAGTATGGGCAGCGCATCAACGGCGAAATTCTGCTGAAGAAAGACAGCCATCTACCGATTTCCGGCTCAATTAAAGCGCGTGGCGGTATTTATGAAGTGCTAACCCACGCGGAAAAACTGGCGCTGGAAGCCGGTCTGCTGACCACACAAGACGATTACAGCATTCTGCTTTCGCCTGAGTTTAAACAGTTCTTCAGTCAGTACAGCATCGCCGTAGGCTCCACTGGCAACCTTGGGATGTCGATCGGCATTATGAGTGCCCGTATCGGCTTTAAGGTGACGGTTCATATGTCTGCAGACGCTCGCGCATGGAAAAAAGCCAAACTGCGCAGCCACGGCGTGACGGTCGTGGAGTATGAAGAAGATTATGGCGTGGCGGTTGAGCAGGGCCGTAAGGCGGCACAATCCGATCCGAACTGTTTCTTTATCGATGATGAAAATTCCCGCACGTTGTTTTTAGGTTATGCGGTCGCCGGCCAGCGTCTGAAGGCGCAGTTCGCGCAGCAGGGGCGCGTGGTGGATGCCGACCATCCGCTGTTTGTTTACCTGCCGTGCGGCGTCGGCGGTGGGCCTGGCGGGGTAGCGTTTGGCCTGAAGCTGGCATTCGGCGATAACGTGCACTGTTTCTTCGCAGAACCTACCCATTCACCGTGCATGCTGCTGGGGATTTATACCGGGCTGCACGATACGATTTCTGTGCAGGACATTGGTATCGATAACCTGACAGCGGCTGATGGGCTGGCGGTGGGCCGCGCGTCCGGCTTTGTTGGCCGGGCAATGGAACGTCTGCTCGACGGTCTGTACACCCTGGACGATCAGACTATGTACGACATGCTGGGCTGGCTGGCGCAGGAAGAAGGCATTCGCCTTGAGCCGTCGGCGCTGGCCGGGATGGCCGGTCCGCAGCACGTTTGCGCTTCTGCTGACTATCAGCAAATGCACGGCTTCAGCGCGGAGCAGCTCAATAACGCCACCCACCTGGTGTGGGCGACCGGCGGCGGCATGGTGCCGGAAGCCGAAATGGCGCAGTATCTGACCAAAGGACGTTAAACGCCGCTGAACTTAACGCAGCATCGCCATCAGTTCCATCGGTGAGCGATGTTGCTTCAGAAGGTCACGCATCACGCGCATATGCGGCGCGGTATGATTGAAGAAAGCGCTGTATCCGCCGCAAATCGCACTCTTTCCACTGCTGTCGCGATGCTTTGGGCAATCACCATGGCAAAAGCGTAATAGCGAACACGCCTGGCATTCCGCGCTCAGCGTGGTTCTCTTGGACTGACCAAACGCCGCTGCCCTCGGGCTGGCGTTGAGCTCACTCAACGACGTGCGATGAATATTACCCAGGCGAAAATCAGGGTGAACATAGTGATCGCACTGATACAAATCGCCATTCGCTTCCAGAGCAAAAGCATGTCCGCAGGTGGAGCTTAGCGAACACATCTGCGCCGGGTGTCCGCACCATACGCCCAGAGTTGAATCAAATAACTGGACGAATACGCGGCCAATATCTTCTCTGACCCAGATATCAAAGACGGAATTCAGGAAGGTTCCCCACGCCTGAGGCGGGACGGATTCGGCGGTAAGCTCGCCGTCTTCATCATTTTCAACCAGCGGAATGAACTGCAAAAAAGGTGTGCCAAGCTGGCGTAGGTAGCGATACATCTGCCCTGGTCGCTGGCTGTTCAGAGAATTAACCACTACCAGCAGATTGAACTCCACCTGATGCTTACGGAGCCTGGCAATGGCGTCCACCACCTTATGGTGAGTCGGTTTTCCGCTGCGGTTAACACGATAAGCATCGTGCAACTCGGCGGGGCCATCCAACGAAATCCCCACCAGCCAGCCGTTATCGTGCAAAAACTGACACCATTCGTCGTTGAGCAAAATCCCGTTGGTCTGGAACGCGTTATGGATTTTCTTCCCTTCCCCGTACTGTTTTTGCAACGTCACTACGCGGCGGAAAAAGTCGATGCCACAGAGGGTTGGCTCTCCGCCCTGCCAGGCGAACATCACGTCAGCCCCCGGCTGTGCGGTGATATGCTGACGAATAAACGTCTCTAAGGTGGCGTCATCCATTTCGGGTTGAGTGGGTTTATCGATGTAAAAACAGTAACGACAATCCAGGTTACAACGAGAGCTGGCTGGTTTGGCCATGACCTGACATCCTGTCATGCTAAATTCCCGATAAACGCAATAAGTTGGCTGACATGCGTTACAGCAAACAGTATTGCGAGGGATAACACCGCGAGGGAGATCATAAATTTGTCACGCACCGCGCGAGATTCAGAAAAATCGCTATGCGTAACATCCATCAGATTACGGCTGCGGGTATAGCGCCACAGAACGATCGCCACCATCGCCAGCACCACAATTGAAACCCAAAACAGGAAGCCCGCCTGATGCCAGTTGTGCTTCAGCGCCAACGCCATTAGCGCGCCATAACCCAGAAGCGTACGAAACCAGGCCAGCGATGTTCGCTCCGGTTGTAACCCCGGATCGGCGATACGTCGCGACTTACGGCTATCCGGCATACAGCACCAGTCCCATGACAATCACCGCGACAATAAACAAAATCAGACTGATGATTAACAGGCTATGGGTATAGGGCAAATCCTCTTTCAGGCGCATCGCCCTCTCATTACGCAGCCAGCGCAGGTAGCCATAAATCGCCAGACCACCGGCAAACAGGCACAGCAACAGCGCCAAAAGCTCACGAATTACCGGCGTGGCAAAATCCGGAGCCAGTTGGTCGAGACCAACCCCCGCCGCCAGAAACCCCAGCGCGGTACGGATCCACGCCAGAAAGGTACGCTCATTTGCCAGTGAGAAGCGGTAATCCGGGGCTTCTCCAAGGCGGGAAATTTTCATCAGGACTCCTTTTTACTTTCACAGTTCAGCTACAACGCTGCTCACTTTCAGAATTGCGAACATGGTATTGCTGATACTCTTTATGCCATCCAGCACAAGGAGGTCTGATGGACATATTATCGCAAAACAAATGTAGCTCATTGGGAATGCTTTTTGGCGCCATTGCATTGATCCTTGGCATTTTTCATTTTTCTTTCGGCCCTTTTTCCGCCCCGCCTCCTACGCTTGAAAGCGTGGTATCAGAGAAGGTATCTGCCGTTAAAAACGGTATTCTTGCTGGACTGAAAGGCGAACAAGCGTCTGCCGCAGTGGAAAAACCAGCAACAGATATCGATAAGATACTGGATAACAGCGGCATTGCTCTTGCCGTCATCGCGCTGGTATGTGCATTTATTGGCGGCATGCGCAAAGAAAATCGTTGGGGTATTTGTGGTGCGATGTGCTTTGGTGGCGGAACGCTCGCCTTTCACGCCCTGCTTTTTGGTATTGGAATTATCTGCGCCATCATCCTGCTTATTCTGATCTTCTCCTTTCTCGGCAACGTTTCACCGGTTTAGTTTGCATGCCAGATGGCGACGTTCATCTTACCCGGCCTACAGGTGATGCAGGCCGGATACTCGCTCTTTAACCCATCCCCCAAAAAATCACCGCCAGCAGTTGCGGCGTGATAATTCGCAGGAACATCACCAGCGGATAAACGGTCGCATACGACAGCGCCGCAGCCCCGCTGGTAGCATGCAGGTTGTTAGCAAATGCCAGTGCAGGCGGATCGGTCATTGAGCCAGCCAGCATGCCGCACAGCGTGAGGTAGTTCATTTTGACGAAAATCCTCGCCAGCAGCCCCACGGTAATCAGCGGAATCGCGGTGATGAAAATACCGTAGCCCACCCAGCTCAGGCCATCTCCCTGCGTCAGGGTATGAACAAAATCACCGCCTGACTTCAGACCAACCACTGCGAGAAACAGCACGATACCCAACTCTCGCAGCGCCAGGTTAGCGCTGGGGGGCATAAACCAATACAGCTTACCAATGCTGCCAATACGCCCCAGGATCAACGCCATAATCAGCGGCCCACCGGCCAGCCCCAGTTTTAGCGCCACCGGGAACCCCGGAATGAATAGCGGGATTGAACCCAGCAGAACACCCAGCCCGATCCCGATAAATACCGGCAGCATCTGCACCTGCTGCAGTTTTTGTTGGGCGTTACCCACCACATTGGCAACAGTATCAATCGAGGAAGGTCGGCCGACCAGATTGAGGATGTCGCCAAACTGCAGGCTGGCGTCGCTGCTGGCTACCAGCTCAACCCCCGCACGGTTCAGACGGGAGATAACCACGTCGTAACGTTCTTTGAAATGCAGGTCGCGGATTCGTTTCCCCAGCACCTGTTCGTTGGTCACCACCACGCGCTCAACGCGTAAATCGGTACCTCGCGTCGACAGCGATGTGTCCACCTCCTGCCCAATCACTACCTGCGCGTTGTGCAGATCAGCAGGCTGACCAACCAGGTGTAGCAGGTCACCCATCTGAATAATCGTCCCCGGCGACGGCACCATCAATGTTTCTTCACGTTTCAAACGTGAGCAGATGATTTTGTCGCTGTTCAGGATTGGGACATCCTGAATCGCCATATTGTTGAGGTTCGGGTTTTCCACACGGATATTCATCGTCTGAATCAGCGCGTGTCCGTTGGTCAGCGTGGATTCATGCTGATGGGCTTCGGCATCGACGTTAACGCGAAAAATTAGGCGCATCAGCCACATAGTGAGCAAAATACCGCAGATACCAAAAGGATAAGCCATGGCATAGCTCATCCCCATCTGATCCACCACATCAACAGGAGTACCCAGATCGCGCAGAATCTGCTGCCCCGCGCCTAACGCCGGAGTATTGGTGACCGCACCGGAAAAAATGCCCAGCACCACGGGAAGGGGAATGGCAAAAATCTTATGCAGGATCGCGGTGACCAGGCCACCCATGATAACAATCAGCACGGCAAACAGATTCAGCCGTAGGCCCGAAACGCGCAGTGACGCAAAAAAGCCCGGCCCCACCTGAATACCGATGGTGTAGACGAAAAGAATCAGGCCAAATTCCTGAATAAAATGCAGCATGTCACCGCTCAGGGTCATCCCTGCCTGATCGACAAAATGCCCGACAATAATACCGCCGAACAGCACGCCTCCGATGCCAAAACCAACACCACGTATTTTTATGTTGCCGATCCATAATCCGACAACTGCCACCATTGCCAGAACGCTGACCGTCAATGCTATATCACTCATTTTCCTGTTCCCTGTGAATAACATTTTATTTAACGAGGATTATGACTGAACCGTTCAGGCATGAATGCAGAGTGGCGCACATTATCATGCTACAAAGCGCCCAGGAGCGCTTGAGAAGGGCGTTCTTTACTGTTTTTCTTCACGTCGATTTGAAATTGCTGAATGCTTTTTTCTGGCAATGGCAGCGCTTCCGGCATCCTGCCCTCCCAGATAATAGTTTCATGTGGGCTGAGGCACAAAAAAGCCCCGTCATTTCTGGCGGGGCAAAGGCATGGAGCTATTTAACTGTCTAATGCGGGACGTTCGCTGATGGCGATACGTTGTGGAGCGATGGTTTCAGGTTCATTCCGGGTCAAATCGATATGCAGCAAGCCGTTAGTGAAGCTTGCGCCGGAGACTTCCATATTTTCAGCCAGCGTAAAGCTCAGGCTGAACGGCTGAGTGACCAGCCCCTGATGCAACCATTTGGTCTCTTTTTCCGGCTGCTGCGGCGTACCTTTCACGGTCAGGCGCGTGCCTTCCAGTTGAATATCCAGATCTTCCTGGCGGAAACCGGCTAACGCAAGGGTAATGCGGTAGTGGTTATCATCGCTCTTTTCGATGTTATAAGGCGGGAAGCTCTGGCTTTCGCCCGTGTTTTGCAAGGCATTGGCCAGTTTGTCAAAACCGATCCATTGACGCAGCAGTGGGGATAAATCGTAGTTACGCATAATAATCTCCTTCTAAGAAGCGAGTAAGTACCTTTTGGCTCCCTGACGGCAAGCCGATTGCTTAGCAGGGCCGCCTGAAGCGGCCCACAGAATTAGTTGATTTCGATGCGGCGCGGCTTATTCGCCTCGGGAATCACGCGTTCGAGATCGATATACAGCAGACCATTCACCAGGTTCGCGCCGCGAACATGAATGTTCTCCGCTAACTGGAACTTACGTTCGAAGTTGCGCTCGGCAATCCCCTGATACAGGTAAGTACGTTCTTTTTGATCGTCCGCATGGGCGCCTTTCACCACCAGCAGATTGTCCTGGGCAGTAATTTCCAGTTCGCTTTCAGCAAAACCAGCAACGGCAATCGCAATTCGGTAATGGTTTTCGTCTACCAGCTCAACGTTATACGGAGGGTAGCCGCCATTGCTCTGGCCCTGATTGTTTTCCAGCAGGTTAAACAGGCGATCAAAACCAATAGCAGAACGGTACAGCGGGGATAAATCAAAGTTACGCATAATCAATAGCTCCTGAAATCAGCGAGAATAATAGACCTTCCATCATGGACAGGTCAGGTAGCCAGGACACCCATCAGGCATGCCCTTCATTTGTCTACACTCTAAAAATGGGTCTTAATACAAACTTTTCAAGCGTATTCATCTGACTTTTTTTGCAGTTTGTTGTCTATTGCATACACTGGTGGGAGCAGTTGTTATCGTTAAATCGCGATAGCCGCCACAGTGTGACGAAATGGTGATGTTATTTTCGCAACGGATCGCTTTAACTCACCATGCAAACACAATAAATACAGATGAAAAAATGATGATAAAAAAAATGTTGGTAACACTGACAATGTGCAGCGGGATGGCGTTTGTGAGCGGCTGTTCCAGCATTATGTCGCATACCGGGGGCAAAGAAGGGACGTATCCTGGCACGCGCGCCAGCGCCACAATGATTAGCGAAAGTGATACAAACTGGGGAACCAAGTCACTGGCGATTCTGGATATGCCGTTTACCGCAGTACTGGATACAGTATTACTTCCGTGGGATCTCTTTCGCAAAGATAACTCGGTGAGATCCCGTGTAGAAAAAAGCGAGAAGAGAACGCAGGCCGCGAACGCCGTTATCCCTCCGGCTGAAATGCCTGCACCTTAAGTTAACGTCCAGTCTCTGTCACCCACAGCTGGCGGAAACCCTCGACGTCTTCCATCCATGCAACCTGTCGACCATCAGGAGAGAAGATGATCGCATCGCCCGATGGTGGGTTGCCGTGACGGTCCGTTAAAAAATCTACCTCTCCCGTCTGAGCATCACAACAAGCAATTTTGTTATCCAGTACAAACCCCAGCCATTTCCCCGACGGATGCCAGTTGAATGCTGACTGAATATCCGTGGCGCAGCGGGTAAGCTGACGCGGTTCCCCTCCTTGTGGGGAAATCAGCCACAGTTGCACAATGCCGACGTCATCACGCATTAAAAACGCAATCTCAGATGCCTTTGGATTACTGCGCACCCAATGGCGCGGCTGATTTAGCAGACCGGGAAAGGCGCGCGCATGAGTAAACGTCAGGCGGCGTTGATTAATACCGAATGGCGGCGCAGGCATTGTTGCCTCAGTGCCCTCCAGCGGAGCGTCGCCCGGCTGTTTCCAGCCGCTTTCATCCTGTGGTAAATCAACAATAAATAACTCCGGCACTTTCTCGCCCGTGACTGATAACGTATCACCGATAAACGCCAGTCTGTTTTCCCCTACCCAGCCCTCTTCATAGGCGCGGTTAATCTCATCGCTACCCGGTTTAGGCGTGGGTGTCGTCTGGGTTACCAGCACGCACCAATGGCTCCCGCTGTACTCACGGGGATGCTGCGCGGAGACCGTCACCGGACCATAGGGCGCAGCCACACCGACATTGCGTAAATCCAGCGCCGGTGAGCGCTCATGCAAAACATGGTCGTTATAGGTGAAACTGACAAACTCGCCGCTCGGGCTAAATACATGCACATGGCTACCACCGCGCAGCGCACCCGGCGTATATGGGGCGGTAATATCCATCGCATCCAGATTCTCCACTTTTGCCTGCGTAGCTATCACCCCACGCCGATGATGGAAGTCGTAATGCCATGTTTCATCAGGATTTTCAGGCCCATGAATAAACACATATTTTTCCAACTTTGGATGAACGGTCACCACGCCAACGTGCGATCCCTGCATGGCCCGATAAATCACCTCCAGCTCGCCAGTATGAATATTGACGCGCTCAATTGTGTCGCCGGTAAAAGAGGCACCGGAAGGGCGCACATCAAAGACCAGCCACTGGCTGTCCGGTGTCCAGGTATTGATATTGGTAAGCTGATGATTACGCGGCGTAAAGGTGATTTGCTTCATGGAATGCCCTGATACAAGACGATTTCAGCAATCATACTTCACAAGCACTTCACTTTCAGGCTTTAGCGTATCGCCATCTTCATTTTTGCGGACAGAAAGATGGAACATTTTGACGTAGCCATTATCGGGTTAGGCCCGGCAGGCGCAGCGCTGGCGCGGCAGTTGAGTGGAAAAATGCGCGTGATCGCGTTGGATAAAAAACACCAGTGCGGCAACGAAGGTTTCACCAAACCCTGCGGCGGTCTGTTAGCCCCGGATGCCCAGCGTTCGTTTATCCGCGACGGGATAACCTTACCCGTTGATGTCATCGCTAACCCACAAATATTTAGCGTTAAAACGGTTGATGTTGCAGCCTCTTTGACGCGTAACTATCAGCGTAGCTACATTAATATCAACCGCCATGCTTTTGATTTATGGCTTAAATCTCTCATTCCTGATGATGTACAGGTGTACCACGACAGCCTGTGTCGGAAAATCTGGCGCGAGGGCGATAAATGGCATGTTATCTTCCGCGCCGACGGTTGGGAGCAGCAGATCACCGCGCGTTATCTGGTGGGAGCCGACGGCGCGAACTCACTGGTACGCCGTCATCTCTATCCCCGGCACCAGATCCGTAAATATGTTGCTATTCAACAATGGTTTGCGGAAAAGCATCCCGTCCCGTTCTATTCCTGCATTTTTGATAACGACGCAACCGACTGTTATTCCTGGAGTATCAGCAAAGATGGCTATTTTATCTTTGGCGGTGCCTACCCGATGAAGGACGGCCAGGCGCGCTTTGACGCGCTGAAAGCGAAGATGGAAGCGTTCCAATTTCAGTTCGGCAAACCGGTGAAAAGTGAAAAATGTACGGTGCTGTTTCCTTCACGCTGGAAAGACTTCGTCTGTGGCAAGGACAACGCATTTTTGATTGGCGAAGCGGCCGGTTTTATCAGCGCCAGCTCACTGGAGGGGATTAGCTATGCGCTGGACAGCGCGGAGGCGCTCAAATCTGTATTGTTGCGGGATGCACCAGATATGAATCACGCTTACCGCAAAGCCACCCGCAAGTTACGTCTCAAACTGTTTGGCAAGATCCTGAAAAGTCGGGCCCTGACGTCGGCGTTTTCCCGTAAATGGATAATGCGCAGCGGCGTGGCGCATATTCCTCAAGGTGACCACTCAGTATCACAACTAATTGCTGAAACAGGGCAAATGCGCCAAGGCATTTGCCCATAACATCTTATTTCAGCGCAAACTTCTCAATGGCATACGCGACGCCATCTTCAAGGTTAGATTTCGTCACAAAGTTGGCGATTTCTTTGACTGATCCAATAGCGTTGTCCATGGCAACGCCCACGCCTGCGTATTCAATCATCGCGATGTCGTTTTCCTGATCGCCAATCGCCATCACCTCTTCGGCTTTTATACCCAACGCATCGGCCAGCGATTTCACGCCAGTCCCTTTATTGACGCGTTTATCGAGGATTTCGAGGAAATACGGTGCACTTTTCAGCACGGTGTACTTCTCTTTTACTTCCGCAGGTATGCGCGAGATAGCTTTATCGAGGATCTCCGGCTCGTCAATCATCATCACTTTCAGGAACTGGGTTGCGGGATCCATTTTCTCGGCTTCACAGAACACCAGCGGAATCGTCGCAACAAACGATTCATGCACCGTGTAGTAGCTGATATCACGGTTCGCGGTATACAGGGTGTTGCGATCGAGTGCGTGGAAATGCGAGCCAACGTCCCGGGAGAGCTGCTCCAGATAACGATAATCATCATAGCTCAGCGCGGTTTGCGCGACAGTACTGCCATCCCCTGCTTTCTGCACTAGCGCACCATTGTAGGTAATGCAGTAGTCACCGGGTTCTTCCATATGCAATTCTTTCAGATAGCTGTGGACGCCGGCATACGGGCGCCCCGTGGTCAGCACCACATTTACGCCACGCGCGCGCGCTGCGGCAATCGCCGTTTTGACCGCGGGTGAAATGGTGTGATCGGGCAGCAGAAGTGTGCCATCCATGTCGATAGCAATAAGTTTGATAGCCATGAGTTCCCCGGATTAAATGAGTCCGTCCTCATGCTAACGCGATTCCGCTCAAAAAACAGCTACGAAAAGGGGGATAGAAAGGGGAATCGAGATTCCCCTTTTGCAGGACGGTTGTAGACCTGGGTGCAAGTTAGATATCGATGTTCGCCGCTTTCAGGGCGTTTTCTTCGATAAACGCGCGACGCGGTTCAACGGCATCGCCCATCAGCGTAGTGAAGAGCTGGTCGGCGGCAATCGCATCCTTCACGGTAACGCGCAGCATACGACGGCTTTCCGGATCCATGGTGGTTTCCCACAGCTGATCCGGGTTCATCTCGCCCAGACCTTTATAACGCTGGATAGCGAGGCCGCGACGTGACTCTTTCTGCAGCCATTCCAGCGCCTGCTCAAAGCTGGCAACCGGCTGGCGGCGCTCGCCACGTTCGATAAACGCATCGTCTTCGATCAGCCCGCGCAGCTTCTCACCGAGCGTACAAATACGACGGTATTCGCCACCGGTCACAAACTCGTGATCCAGAATATAGTCGGTATCCACACCGTGAGTACGGACGCGCACAATCGGCTCAAACAGGTTCTGCTCTGCGTTGTGGTGGATATCAAACTTCCACAGGCTGCCGTGCTGTTCTTTTTCGTTCAGCTCGGTAATCAACGAATTAACCCAGCGGGTAACGGTCTGCTCGTTCGCCAAATCAGCTTCCGGCAGCGTCGGTTGATAAACCAGTTCTTTCAGAAGCGCTTTCGGGAAACGACGTTCCATACGGCCAATCATTTTCTGCGTCGCGTTGTATTCAGAAACCAGTTTTTCTAACGACTCACCTGAAAGAGCAGGTGCGCTGGCATTAGTGTGTAGCGTTGCGCCATCCAGAGCGATAGAAATTTGGTACTGATCCATCGCTTCGTCATCTTTAATGTACTGTTCCTGCTTGCCTTTTTTCACTTTGTACAGCGGTGGCTGTGCAATGTAAACGTGGCCGCGTTCCACAATTTCCGGCATCTGACGATAGAAGAAGGTCAACAGCAGCGTACGAATATGCGAGCCGTCGACGTCCGCATCGGTCATGATGATGATGCTGTGATAACGCAGTTTGTCCGGGTTGTACTCGTCACGACCGATGCCACAGCCGAGCGCGGTGATCAGCGTTGCCACTTCCTGAGAAGAGAGCATTTTATCAAAGCGCGCTTTCTCGACGTTGAGGATTTTACCCTTCAGCGGCAGAATCGCCTGGTTTTTACGGTTACGGCCCTGCTTCGCAGAACCGCCCGCGGAGTCCCCTTCCACAAGGTACAGTTCGGACAGCGCCGGGTCGCGTTCCTGACAGTCCGCCAGCTTGCCCGGCAGGCCCGCTAAGTCCAGCGCGCCTTTACGACGGGTCATTTCACGCGCGCGACGTGCCGCTTCACGGGCACGTGCAGCATCAATAATTTTGCCAACGACAATTTTCGCGTCAGACGGGTTTTCCAGCAGGTATTCGCTCAGCAGTTCGTTCATCTGCTGTTCTACCGCCGATTTCACCTCAGAGGAGACCAGCTTGTCTTTGGTCTGTGAGGAGAACTTCGGATCCGGTACTTTCACGGAAACAACGGCAATCAGGCCTTCACGGGCATCGTCACCAGTGGCGCTGACTTTAGCTTTTTTGCTGTAGCCTTCTTTATCCATGTAGGCGTTCAGGGTACGGGTCATCGCCGCACGGAAGCCTGCCAGGTGAGTACCGCCGTCACGCTGCGGAATGTTGTTGGTGAAGCAGTAGATGTTTTCCTGGAAACCATCGTTCCACTGCAGCGCAACTTCAACGCCAATACCGTCTTTTTCGGTGGAGAAGTAGAAGATATTCGGGTGGATCGGCGTTTTGTTTTTGTTGAGGTATTCAACAAACGCCTTAATGCCGCCTTCGTAGTGGAAATGGTCTTCTTTACCATCGCGCTTGTCGCGCAGACGAATAGAGACGCCGGAGTTCAGGAACGACAGCTCGCGCAGACGCTTAGCCAGAATCTCGTATTCAAACTCAACGACGTTGGTAAAGGTTTCGTGGCTTGGCCAGAAACGTACCTGAGTACCCGTCGCTTCTGTTTCGCCGGTTACCGCCAGCGGCGCCTGCGGCACACCGTGCACGTAAGTTTGCTGATGCACTTTGCCTTCACGACGAATCACCAGCTCCAGTTTCTGTGACAGGGCGTTTACTACGGAAACACCTACGCCGTGCAGACCACCGGAAACTTTATAGGAGTTATCATCGAATTTACCGCCTGCGTGCAGAACGGTCATGATAACTTCCGCCGCCGAAACGCCCTCTTCCGGGTGGATACCGGTTGGGATACCACGGCCATCATCGGTAACGGACACGGAGTTGTCAGCGTGAATCGTTACAACGATATCTTTACAGTGACCCGCGAGCGCTTCGTCGATAGCGTTATCTACCACCTCGAATACCATGTGGTGCAGACCGGTGCCGTCATCCGTGTCGCCGATATACATACCCGGGCGCTTACGCACCGCATCCAGTCCTTTCAGGACTTTGATACTGGAGGAGTCATAAGAATTCGACATCAACGTTTCTCGCTCATTTAAACTTGGGTTAATCCGTTATTTTACCCTTTTCCACGGTGAACATCTTCGAATTTTTGTCCGACATGTCCAGAACGTGTTCAGCGCTGATTGCGCTGACAAAGACCTGAGATTGCGTCGCTTTTAAGCGGCTGGCTAACAGCCCACGACGGGCATCATCAAGTTCAGAGGCAAAATCATCTATCAGGTAGAGACACCGCCGCCCACTTTCGCGGGTGAGGAACTCCCCTTGCGCCAGACGTAAGGCGCACATCAGCAGCTTTAGCTGCCCACGCGACAACGTGTCTTCCACCGGCGCACCGTCAGCGCGAATGCGAAAATCCGCTTTGTGCGGACCGTGCGCGGTGTAGGTCAACATGCGATCGCGTTCAAAACTGCGTTCCAGCACTTCGGCATAATCGGTCTCTTTCTCCCAGCCGCGCTGGAATGAGAAGGAGAGAGAAAATTCGGGTAGAAACTGCTGACAGGTATCCGCCATATCCTGCGCGATACCGGCGCTGTACTCCGCGCGCCAGGTGCTGATTTGTTCCGCCAGCGGGATCAGTTCTTTATCCCACGGACGCAGTTGCTCATAACGACTCACCTGGCGCAGGGCCGCGTTGCGCTGCTTGAGCAGTCGCTTCAGATTGCTCCAGGCGGTGAAAAATCCGGCTTCATTGTGAAAGCATCCCCAGTCAAGGAATGCTCTTCTGTATTTGGGGCCGCCATTGAGTAAAGTAAACCCCTCTGGCGTGATCAGCTGCATCGGCATCAGGTGCGCCAGTTCCGCGACCTTGTGCCCGTCAGTGCCGTCAATGCGCACTTTGCTGTCGCCCAGTTTGTCTTTCGTCAGGCCAATCGATGTCTCACGCTCTTCCCCCTGCAAACGCCCGTGTAAAACAAACGACTCCTGCTCGTGGCGAATTACGCGGCCAATCTGCAAACTGCGAAACGCCCGGCCGTGGCCGAGCGTATAGATGGCTTCCAGCACGCTGGTTTTGCCGCTGCCGTTCGCGCCAACCAGGAAGTTAAAGCCAGGGGATAAAGCGAGATCCGCGCTTTCGATATTGCGAAAGTCGCGGATCAACAGACGGGTGAGCGACATTACAGTCTCATTGGCATAACAACATAAGCCGCGCTCTGGCTGGCAGCATCTTCAATCTGTACGCTCGATACGGAATCGGTCAGCAGAATACGAACGTTCTCGCACTTCAGCGCGTTCAGTACGTCCAGTACGTAGCTAACGTTAAAACCGATTTCCAGTTCAGTACCAGGATAGGAGACATCCAGAATTTCTTCCGCTTCTTCCTGCTCCGGGTTGTTGGCGGTTATTTTCAGCTGGTTTTCACTGACATACAGACGCACGCCGCGGAATTTCTCGTTAGAGAGGATCGCCGCACGAGCAAATGCCTGTTTGAGGATATCGCAACCGGCTTCCAGATGTTTGTCCGGATTCTTCGGCAATACGCGGCGATAATCCGGGAAACGGCCATCAACCAGCTTGGAAGTAAAGATGAAGTCACCCACGTGTGCACGAATGTTGTTGCTGCCAATCTGCACGCGCAGCGGGTTGTCGCCGCCGTCGAGCATACGCATCAGTTCAATCACGCCTTTACGCGGAACGATCACCGAATGGCTGGGTAACTGCTGACCGACTGGCATTGAACAGACCGCCAGGCGGTGACCGTCGGTCGCCACGGTACGCAGCTCTTCCCCTTCGGTTTCAAACAGCATGCCGTTTAAGTAGTAACGCACGTCCTGATGCGCCATCGAAAACTGCGTGGCTTCAATCAGGCGCTTCATCGTGGCCTGCGGCAGCGTGAATTCGACTTCGCTCTGCCAGTCGTCCAGATTCGGGAAGTCGGCGGCAGGCAGCGTAGACAGCGAGAAACGGCTGCGGCCAGAACGCACCAGCATGCGATCGCCTTCCAGTTGAACGGCAATTTCCGCGCCTTCCGGCAACCCACGACAAATATCGAAGAATTTACGCGCCGGAACGGTGGTCGCACCAGGTTCATGAGGCTGGATCAGCGCCACGCGCGCCACCATCTCCATTTCGAGATCGGTACCGGTCAGAGAAAGCGCACCGTCAGCAACCTGCAGCAGCAGATTTCCGAGAATAGGCAGTGTAGGACGTCCACCCAGCGGGCCGCTGACCTGCTGAAGCGGTTTTAATAAATGTTCACGTTCAACGGTAAATTTCATAGCGTCACGAAGATAATGTTCTGATTAAATTGGAGAAATCTTCTTTAATATCATGGCTTTCTTCACGCAACTGCTCAATCTTGCGACAGGCATGAAGCACGGTAGTATGGTCACGCCCACCAAACGCGTCGCCAATTTCCGGCAGACTGTGGTTAGTGAGCTCTTTTGCCAGCGCCATCGCCATCTGGCGCGGACGAGCTACCGAGCGAGATCGACGCTTAGAAAGCAGATCCGCAATTTTGATTTTGTAATACTCCGCCACCGTCTTCTGAATATTGTCGATGGTGACCAGCTTTTCCTGCAAAGCCAGCAAATCGCGCAACGCTTCGCGCACGAAATCGATGGTAATCGCCCGGCCGGTAAAATTAGCGTTGGCGATCACACGGTTCAGCGCGCCTTCCAACTCACGTACGTTAGAGCGTAGACGCTTGGCAATAAAGAACGCCACTTCACCCGGCAGACGAATGTCGTTTTCGTCGGCTTTTTTCATCAGGATCGCGACGCGCGTTTCCAGCTCAGGCGGCTCGATCGCAACAGTCAGTCCCCAGCCGAAGCGGGATTTCAGACGATCTTCAACGCCGTTGATCTCTTTCGGATAGCGATCCGAAGTCAGGATGATCTGCTGATTGCCTTCCAGCAGGGCGTTAAAGGTGTGGAAAAACTCTTCCTGCGATCGTTCTTTATTCGCGAAGAATTGGATATCGTCAATCAGCAGCGCATCCACGGAACGGTAGTAGCGTTTAAACTCTTCGATCGCGTTGTTTTGCAGGGCCTTAACCATGTCCTGCACAAAACGTTCGGAGTGCATATACACCACTTTCGCGTTTGGCTTACGCGCCATAATACCGTTACCGACAGCGTGCAGCAGGTGGGTTTTACCCAGACCCGTACCGCCATAAAGGAATAACGGAT
This sequence comes from Citrobacter sp. Cb028, assembly GCF_030336705.1. Lineage (NCBI taxonomy): Bacteria > Pseudomonadati > Pseudomonadota > Gammaproteobacteria > Enterobacterales > Enterobacteriaceae > Citrobacter > Citrobacter sp. Cb028. The sequence goes on from NZ_JAOWCZ010000030.1 coordinate 63,718, forward strand.
TGTAGGCGCCGCCAGGATTGTCCGCCACCTGACGTGCCGCCGCGCGCGCCAGTTGGTTAGATTTACCTTCAACGAAGTTATCAAACGTGTGTTTGACGTTGACGTTAGAACGATAGGTAGGTTCTGCCGGTGCCGGGACGTTATCCCAGCCTGAGCGCGCCGCCGGAGCGGCACGTTGCGGTTGCACTTGCTGAGCCACGTAGGCGGGCGCAACAACGTTGTTTACCGGCGTTTTCAGCGTTTGCGTGACGGGTTTAGTACCGACTTCAAAGCGCAGCTGCGGGGCATCCGCTCCACAGAAGTTATTGAGTAATCCATTAATATTATTAAGGTATTTATCCCTTACCCAATCAAGCACGAAACGGTTTGGCGCATACAAAGCCAGCGTGTTATCGCTCAGTTCCGCCTGCAACGGGCGTATCCACATACTGAACTCTGTGGCTGGTAACTCATCCTGCAATCGGGCAAGACACTGCTGCCAAAGCGAAAGTGACACGGCGGACTCCACTCGAACAAAAGTCGATAAATGACAAAGGCTGAAACATTCATGATTGTTGACGCACATCGACAAGACCCTATGCAAAGGGTGACGTGCGAATTGCTATCTGCAATTTTTACCCGATCAGGATCCATTGAAACGATCAGGACCGCGGATCATAGCGTAAACTGAGAAAGAGATCTTCTGTTTCTCACAGATTCTTCCCGATTTATCCACAGGATGATCCAGAATCGGCTAAGTGTAAACGATCCTGGAGAAGTGCTGCAGGTTTTAGCGCGCATATTGAAAAAATTAATGAGTAAAGATGCTTTACTGCTTAAACGATCTAATAAAGATCCCGAGCGATCCTTGCGCTTTATCCGCCAGCCCGTATAATTCTTACCCCCAGCGAGTAACGGTCGCCTTACGGCGTCAACGCTGCCTGTTTTATACGCGAAACCATGCGGAAAAAAGCGGGAAATAAGGAAAGAGAATTGACTCCGGAGTGTACAATTATTACAATCCGGCCTCTTTAATCACCCACACTGTGGCGTAAGTCGTTCGAAATTCGTTCGGGTATACGCAAAAGTCAGTGAATTTATTCAAGTTTAGGTAGAAATCGCCATGAAACGCACTTTTCAACCGTCTGTACTGAAGCGCAACCGTTCTCACGGCTTCCGTGCTCGTATGGCTAATAAAAATGGTCGTCAGGTTCTGGCACGTCGTCGTGCTAAAGGCCGTTCTCGTCTGACCGTTTCTAAGTAATAAAAGCTAGCCCCTGAGTGGTTAAGCTCGCATTTCCCAGGGAGTTACGTTTGTTAACTCCCACTCATTTCACATTCGTCTTCCAGCAGCCACAACGGGCTGGCACGCCGCAAATCACCATCCTCGGCCGCCTGAATTCGCTGGGGCATCCCCGTATCGGTCTTACCGTCGCCAAGAAAAACGTTAAACGCGCGCATGAACGCAATCGGATTAAACGTCTGACACGTGAAAGCTTTCGTTTACGTCAGCACGAACTTCCAGCAATGGATTTCGTGGTGGTGGCGAAAAAAGGGGTTGCTGACCTCGATAACCGTGCTCTCTCGGAAGCGTTGGAAAAATTATGGCGTCGCCATTGTCGCCTGGCTCGCGGGTCCTGATAGCCCTTATTCGGGTCTATCAACGCCTGATCAGTCCGCTGCTTGGGCCGCATTGCCGTTTCACTCCAACCTGTTCGAGCTACGGAATTGAGGCATTGCGCAGGTTTGGAGTGATAAAAGGCAGTTGGTTGACGGTGAAACGCGTATTAAAATGCCACCCTTTACACCCTGGTGGTGACGATCCCGTCCCGCCCGGACCATTTGATACCAGAGAACACTAACGATGGATTCGCAACGCAATCTTTTAGTCATCGCTTTGCTGTTCGTGTCTTTCATGATCTGGCAAGCCTGGGAGCAGGATAAAAACCCGCAACCTCAGGCCCAACAGACCACGCAGACAACGACCACCGCAGCGGGTAGCGCCGCAGACCAGGGCGTACCGGCCAGTGGCCAGGGGAAACTGATTACGGTTAAAACTGACGTGCTTGATCTGACCATCAACACCCGTGGTGGTGATGTGGAACAGGCTTCACTGCCAGCTTACCCGAAAGAACTCGGTTCTACCGAACCGTTCCAGTTACTGGAAACCACGCCACAGTTCATCTACCAGGCACAGAGTGGCCTGACAGGTCGTGACGGCCCGGATAACCCGGCTAACGGCCCGCGTCCGCTGTACAACGTCGAAAAAGACGCGTTTGTACTGGCTGACGGTCAGAACGAACTGCAGATCCCGATGACCTATACTGACGCAGCGGGTAACACATTCACTAAAACGTTTGTACTCAAGCGCGGTGAATATGCTGTCAACGTTAACTACAGCGTGCAGAACGCCGGCGAAAAACCGCTGGAAGTCTCCACCTTTGGTCAGCTGAAGCAATCCATCAATCTGCCATCTCATCGCGACACTGGTAGCAGCAACTTTGCGCTGCACACCTTCCGTGGCGCGGCGTACTCCACGCCGGATGAAAAGTATGAGAAATACAAATTCGACACCATTGCTGAAAACGAAAACCTGAACGTCAATGCTAAAGACGGCTGGGTCGCAATGCTGCAACAGTATTTCGCAACGGCATGGGTTCCGCGTAACGACGGCACCAACAACTTCTATACCGCTAACCTGGGTAACGGCATTGCCGCTATCGGCTATAAATCACAGCCGGTACTGGTTCAGCCTGGCCAGACTGGCGCGATGACCAGCACCCTGTGGGTCGGCCCGGAAATTCAGGATAAAATGGCGGCAGTTGCACCGCACCTGGATCTGACCGTGGATTACGGCTGGTTGTGGTTCATCTCTCAGCCGCTGTTCAAACTGCTGAAGTGGATCCATAGCTTCCTGGGTAACTGGGGCTTCTCCATCATCGTTATCACCTTTATCGTTCGTGGCATCATGTACCCGCTGACCAAAGCGCAGTACACCTCCATGGCGAAGATGCGTATGCTGCAGCCGAAGATTCAGGCTATGCGTGAGCGTCTGGGCGATGACAAACAGCGTCAGAGCCAGGAAATGATGGCCCTGTACAAAGCTGAGAAGGTTAACCCGCTGGGCGGCTGCTTCCCGCTGATCATCCAGATGCCAATCTTCCTGGCGTTGTACTACATGCTGATGGGCTCCATTGAACTGCGTCATGCGCCGTTCGCTCTGTGGATCCATGACCTGTCTGCACAGGACCCGTACTACATCCTGCCGATCCTGATGGGCGTGACGATGTTCTTCATTCAGAAGATGTCTCCGACCACCGTGACCGACCCGATGCAGCAGAAGATCATGACCTTTATGCCGGTCATCTTCACCGTGTTCTTCCTGTGGTTCCCGTCAGGTCTGGTGCTGTACTATATCGTCAGCAACCTGGTAACCATTATTCAGCAGCAGCTGATTTACCGTGGTCTGGAGAAACGTGGCCTGCATAGCCGCGAGAAGAAAAACTCCTGATATTAGTCGCAGGGGCGTTGGCTGCATTTGCTTGCCGCCTTCCTGCAACTTGAATTATTTCGAGTATTCACGGTAAAGTTAATGCCAGAGAAGGCGGTCGTTAGACCGCCTTTTTTACATTTACAAGAGAGCTATCATGAACCATAACGACACCATCGTCGCTCAGGCCACCCCTCCGGGACGTGGTGGCGTGGGTATCCTGCGCATCTCCGGCCTGAAGGCGCGCGAGGTTGCAGAAACCGTACTGGGGAAACTACCAAAACCGCGCTATGCCGACTATCTGCCGTTTAAAGACGCGGATGGCAGCACGCTGGATCAGGGAATTGCCCTGTGGTTCCCCGGTCCGAACTCCTTTACCGGTGAAGATGTTTTAGAGCTTCAGGGCCACGGCGGTCCGGTGATTCTCGATCTGCTGCTTAAACGTATTCTGATCATTCCCGGGCTGCGCATTGCCAGACCGGGTGAATTCTCCGAGCGTGCGTTTCTCAATGATAAGCTTGATCTGGCCCAGGCAGAGGCAATTGCCGACCTGATCGATGCCAGCTCAGAGCAAGCCGCTCGCTCGGCGCTGAACTCGTTGCAGGGCGCATTTTCTGCACGGGTAAATCATCTTGTGGAAGCGCTCACTCACCTGCGCATCTACGTGGAAGCGGCGATCGACTTTCCGGATGAAGAAATCGACTTCCTGTCTGATGGTAAGATTGAAGCGCAGCTCAACAACGTTATCAGCGATCTCGATGCTGTTCGTGCCGAAGCGCGTCAGGGCAGCCTGCTGCGCGAAGGGATGAAGGTGGTCATTGCCGGTCGCCCAAATGCCGGGAAATCAAGCCTACTGAACGCGCTGGCAGGTCGTGAGGCGGCCATTGTGACCGACATTGCGGGTACGACTCGCGACGTACTGCGTGAGCATATTCATATCGACGGTATGCCGCTGCACATCATCGACACTGCCGGTCTGCGCGATGCCAGCGATGAAGTTGAACGCATTGGTATCGAACGCGCGTGGCAGGAAATTGAACAGGCCGACCGCGTTCTGTTTATGGTTGATGGCACCACCACCGACGCCGTGGACCCGGCTGACATCTGGCCAGACTTTATTGCCCGTCTGCCAGCCAAACTGCCGATTACCGTGGTGCGTAACAAAGCGGATATTACCGGTGAGACGCTGGGCCTTAGCGAAGTAAATGGCCACTCACTGGTTCGCCTCTCTGCGCGTACCGGTGAAGGCGTTGACGTGCTGCGTAACCATCTCAAACAGAGCATGGGCTTTGAAACCAATATGGAAGGCGGCTTCCTGGCGCGCCGTCGTCACCTGCAGGCGCTGGCAGAAGCGGCGGAGCATCTCGAGCAGGGTAAAGCCCAACTGCTCGGAGCATGGGCCGGAGAATTGCTGGCAGAGGAACTACGTCTGGCGCAGCAGAACCTCAGTGAGATCACCGGGGAATTTACCTCCGACGATCTGCTGGGAAGGATTTTCTCCAGCTTCTGTATTGGCAAGTAACGTTGTGTTGCCCGGTGGTGCGATGCCTACCGGGCCTACAGTACCCGTAAGTCGGATAAAGCAAAGCGGCTATCCGGCTACAAGTAATTTCCCATATGGAAATCACTGTTGTCCAAATGGCAACTCGTGCAGTTGACTCTCTGCCCGTATGCTTAGCGCCACATTCCTCATGAGGTCGCTATGACACGCTTTCTAATCTGCAGTTTCGCCCTGGTGTTACTCTATCCCGCGGGTATTGATATGTATCTGGTGGGGCTGCCCCGTATTGCTGCCGATTTACAGGCCAGCGAGGCGCAACTGCATATCGCGTTTTCGGTTTATCTGGCGGGAATGGCGACGGCGATGCTGTTTGCCGGGAAAATTGCCGACCAGTCAGGACGCAAACCCGTCGCTATTGTCGGCGCCCTCATCTTTATTTTCGCCTCTGCGCTGTGTTCATTCGCCGAAAGCGGTACGCCGTTTCTCACAGGCCGCTTTATTCAGGGCGTAGGCGCAGGCTGCTGCTATGTGGTGGCTTTCGCCATCCTGCGCGATACGCTCGACGATCGCCGCCGGGCGAAGGTACTGTCGCTGTTGAACGGTATCACCTGTATCGTGCCGGTACTGGCGCCGGTGATGGGGCATCTGATTATGCTCAAATACCCGTGGCAGAGCCTGTTCTACACGATGATCGGTATGGGTGTGGCCGTTTGCTTGCTGTCAGTGTTTATCTTGCGAGAATCGCGCCCAGCGACGCTCCCGGCATCTGCAGAGAAGAACCACCTATCTGAATCGCTGGTGAACCGTTTTTTCTTAAGCCGCCTGGCCATCACCACTCTCAGCGTGTCGGTGATCCTGACCTTCGTGAATACTTCGCCGGTGCTGTTGATGGAAGTGATGGGCTTTGACCGTGGTGAGTACGCCACCACGATGGCCATGACCGCAGGCATCAGTATGGCGGTCTCGTTCTCTACGCCATTCGCCCTGAGCGTGTTTAAACCTCGTGTTCTGATGCTGACCTCACAAGTGCTGTTTCTGTCTGCCGGCGTGGTGTTAACCCTTGCCAGTTCGCACATGGTGACGCTGTTTGGGCTGACCTTAATCTGTGCCGGGTTCTCGGTCGGCTTCGGTGTCGCGATGAGCCAGGCGCTGGGACCTTTCTCGCTGCGTGCGGGCGTTGCCAGCTCGGCGTTAGGTATTGCGCAGGTTTGCGGTTCCTCGCTGTGGATATGGCTGGCGGCGGTGCTCGGTCTTGATGCGCTGAATATGCTGATCGGGATTCTGATTGGCTGTAGCATAGTGAGTATCATGCTGATTATCACTGTTGCACCTAACCGGTCCACGCCAACTCATGAAGAAATCCCTCAGCAGTCTAGATCTTAATTTATTGCTCTGCCTGCAGCTGTTGATGCAGGAACGCAGTGTTACCAAAACTGCCAAACGGATGAACGTCACGCCGTCGGCGGTCAGCAAGTCGCTGTCGAAACTGCGGGCCTGGTTTGACGATCCACTGTTTGTAAACACCCCGCTGGGGCTAACGCCAACACCGCTGATGGTCAGCATGGAACAGAACCTGGCAGAGTGGATGCAGATGAGCAACCAGTTGCTGGATAAGCCGCACCATGAAGCGCCGCGCGGGCTGAAGTTTGATCTGGTGGCCGAAACGCCGCTGGTGATGATCATGTTTAACGCGCTCTCCCGACAGATCTATCAGCGTTATCCCCAGGCGACGATCAAAATACGCAACTGGGACTATGATTCGCTGGATGCAATTATTCGCGGCGAAGTGGATATCGGCTTTACTGGCCGGGAAAGCCATCCGCGTTCGCGTGAACTGTTGAGTTTGCTGCCGTTGTCGATCGACCATGAAGTGCTGTTTTCCGATCTCCCCTGTGTCTGGCTACGTGAAGATCATCCGGCATTGCAGGAAGAGTGGAATCTGGACACATTTCTGCGCTATCCGCACATCAGCATTAGCTGGGAGCAAAGCGATACCTGGGCGCTGGATGAAGTCCTGCAAGAGATGGGGCGCGCGCGCAATATTGCGTTATGTCTGCCCGGTTTTGAGCAGTCGCTGTTTATGGCCGCCCAGCCGGATCACGCGCTAATAGCCACAGCTCCGGTTTATTGCCAGCGTTATAACCAACTCCACCAGCTTCCGCTCGTGGCGCGTCCTATGCCTTTTGATGCCGCGCAGCTGGAAAAAATGCGCGTACCGTTCACCCTTCTTTGGCACAAACGTAACAGTCATAATCCTAAGATCGTCTGGTTGAAAGACACCATCAAGGCGCTTTATCGCGACATGTCCTGACGTTGCACCGCCACTTTGTTGCTAAATCGACTATTCTGGCAACAGAAATGTAAATATCGCGTAATGTATTCTATTTCAGCTTACTTTTTGGGCAGCAAAGCCTGCCTGGATGCCGCGTAAATGTTACTCTGGTAATTATCACGGACCATTAATCACGGAGCGAAAAATGGCGACACATTTTGCCAGAGGGATTCTTACGGAGGGACACCTGGTTTCAGCTCGCCTCCCTTCTCCATGTCATATCGAAGCAAGAGATCTCCCCGCTCATCGCCGAACACGTTTCCTGGCTTCCCGAAGTTTACTCGCTGAACTGATGTTTATGCTTTACGGCACCAGTACGCTGCCCGAGATTGTTACTCAGGCCAAAGGTAAGCCCATTTTTCGCGATAAGAACCTGCCGGGATTTTCGATTTCTTATGCCGGGAATATCGTTGGCGTTGCGCTAACAACTGAAGGAACGTGCGGGCTGGATATGGAACTGCAGCGAGCTACCCGCAGCTTTCACCATCCGCATTCAACGGAAACATGGCGCTTCTCCAGCAACGAAAATCTGTGGATCAATAACCAAAACGACCCCAACGAAGCACGCGCGCAGCTCATTACGTTGCGCCAGAGCGTACTCAAACTCACCGGCGATGTAAGCAATGATGATCCACACGAACTCCAGCTTTTACCCGGCGCAGGACGTCTGAAATGTGCCCATGTTGCGCAGGTTGAAGCCATTTGCGATGCGGAAGATGTTCTGGTGTGGTCGGTTGCGGTTACGCCAACCATTGAAAAACTCAAGGTTTGGGAGTTTGATGGTAAACAGGACTGGAAAAGTTTGCCTGATATCCAGACCCGCGCCAATGAGCCTACGGGTCGTCTGATCCGGTTCTCTCAATTATGCGCAGCGAAGAGCCATACGCTTTGATTTAACCTTTATGATGAAACAGGAGTCACCATGTCAGAAACATTGAATGTTGTTACGTTACTGGGAAGTCTACGCAAAGGTTCGTTTAATGGAATGGTTGCCCGTACGCTGCCCAAGATTGCTCCAGCAGGAATGGAAGTCAACGCGTTGCCATCAATTGGTGATATCCCACTGTACGATGCCGACCTCCAGCAGGAAGAAGGTTTTCCGGCAAGCGTAGAAGCGCTGGCAGAGCAAATCAGGAAGGCTGACGGTGTCGTCATCGTGACACCGGAATATAACTATTCCGTGCCTGGCGGACTGAAGAACGCCATCGACTGGCTGTCCCGCCTGCCGGATCAGCCATTATCGGGTAAGCCGGTGCTGATCCAGACCAGCTCCATGGGCGCCATTGGCGGCGCGCGCTGCCAGTACCATCTGCGTCAGATCCTGGTGTTCCTCGACGCCATGGTAATGAATAAACCGGAATTTATGGGCGGCGTGATTCAGAACAAAGTGGACCCGCAGACAGGTGAAGTGATCGACCAAAGTACGCTGGACCATCTAACCGGCCAGCTGACCGCATTTGGCGACTACATCCAGCGTGTGAAAGCCTAAAAGAAAAAGCCCGCTGGCTGCAATGCCTGGCGGGCCGTATCCGGTTATCAAATTTGCCTGATGGCGCTGCGCTTATCAGGTCTACACGCCTCGCGCAGCACCGTCTCAGCGGCAATTAATGTGCGTCGATAAACACAATCTTCAACACAAACAGCAGTGCGACAACGATGACGCACGGGCTGAGATCGCGGAAACGTCCGGTACCGATTTTCATCACACAGTAGGAAATAAAGCCCAGCGCGATACCTTCGGTAATCGAGAAGCTAAACGGCATCATCACGGCGGTAATAAACGCCGGAACGGCTTCAGTCAGGTCATCCCACTTCACGCGTGACAGGCTTGATGTCATCAGGACGCCAACGTAAATCAGCGCACCAGCGGCCGCATATCCCGGTACCATTCCCGCCAGCGGCGACAGGAAGATAACCAGCAGGAACAACAGGCCAACAACTACCGCGGTCAGGCCAGTACGTCCACCGACAGAAACCCCGGAAGAAGACTCGATATACGCGGTAACGGAAGAAGTACCGATAAACGCACCAGCAACCGATGACACGCTATCCACATACAGCGCCTGCTTCATACGCGGAAACTTACCCTTCGCATCCGCCAGACCGGCTTTATCCGTGACGCCAATTAGCGTACCGGAGGAGTCGAACAGGTTGACCAGCATGAACGAGAAAATTACGCCCGCAAGACCAATGTTAAACGAACCAGCCAGATCAACATGCCCGATAACGGACATTACGCTCGGCGGCGCGGAGACGATCCCGTTGTAATGGACATCGCCCAGCATCCAACCCAGCAGCGTGGTCACAATGATAGAGATCAGTACCGCCGCATGGATGTTACGTGAAGCCAGAATCGCGATGATAAAGAAGCCCAGAATACCGAGCAGTACGCTGTGGGACGTCAGGTTACCAATAGACACCAGGGTGTCTTGGTTGGCGACGATAACACCAGCGTTTTTCAGCCCCATCATGCCGATGAACAGACCAATACCGCTGGTGATCCCCACGCGCAAGCTAACCGGGATGTTGGCAATCATCCAGTAACGTACGCGGAAAATCGTCAGTAGCAACAGACCTACCGCGCCCCAGAAGATTGCGCCCATACCGATCTGCCATGACAGGCCCATCGCGCCAACGACCACGAAGGCGAAGAACGCATTCAGACCCATAGCAGGCGCAAGTGCGACCGGCAGGTTGGCAAACAGGCCCATCAGGATGCTACCAAATGCAGCAATCAGGCAGGTGGTTACAAAGACGGCGCTGGTATCCATGCCAGCCACGCCAAGAATTTGCGGGTTAACAAAAACGATATACACCATCGTCAGGAAGGTGGTTAAACCGGCGATCACTTCGGTCCGTGCCGTCGTGCCATGTTCGCGCAGTTTGAACACGCGTTCCAGCATCCCCTGGCCAGAAGCCTGGGTTGTGTGTTGTTGACTCATTATCAATTTCCGAACAAGGAGGGAAAATTCGTCGCTATCCTATACCAAAATGCGACAATAGGGTTGGGTTATGAGCAACTTTTTTCATTGATTTTGCTTATACGGCAACGATTGCGTCGCCCAATAATGCATTACGAAAACGTTAAACTTGTTAAAACGGAAATGACATGTCCCAGATAGAAGCCGTATTTTTTGACTGTGACGGTACCCTTGTCGACAGTGAAGTGATTTGTTCTCGCGCGTATGTCAGCATGTTCCAGGCGTTCGGCATTACGCTCGATCTTGAAGAAACTTTTAAACGCTTCAAGGGGGTAAAGCTGTACGAGATCATCGACATTATCAACGAAGAGCACGGTGTCGAACTGGCAAAAGCCGAATTAGAACCGGTTTACCGCGCAGAGGTCGCACGTCTGTTCGATACGGAACTGGAGGTGATTGCCGGAGCCAATGCGCTGCTGGACAGCATGACCGTCCCTATGTGCGTGGTATCTAACGGTCCGGTCAGCAAAATGCAGCACTCGCTGGGTAAGCTGGGTATGTTGCACCATTTCCCTGATTTACTGTTCAGCGGCTACGATATTCAACGCTGGAAACCCGATCCGGCCCTGATGTTCCATGCGGCGAAAGCGATGGACGTTAACGTTGAGAACTGCATTCTGGTTGATGACTCCAGCGCAGGTGCGCAGGCGGGGATTGCTGCAGGGATGGAAGTGTTTTACTTCTGCGCCGATCCGCATAACAAACCAATCGATCATCCAAAAGTGACGACGTTTACCGATCTGGCGCAGTTGCCAGCGTTATGGAAGGCGCGGGGTTGGAATATTACGCGATAACTGAAAGGCCGGATGGCGCTAACGCTGATCCGGCCTGCATGTCTCGTAGAGCGGGTAAGCGTTAGCGCCACCCGCCACAAATATCACTCTTTCGGATCTTTGCCCGCCAGCAGCTTATCCAGCTCATCACCGCCCACGTGACGGAAGTCTTGTCCCTTCACGAAGTAGAAGATGTATTCGCAGATATTCTGGCAACGGTCACCGATACGCTCGATGGAGCGCGCGCAGAACAGCGCGGTCAGCACGCTTGGAATGGTACGCGGATCTTCCATCATGTAGGTCATCAGCTGACGCACGATACCTTCATACTCCTGGTCGACTTTCTTATCTTCGCGATAAATACGTACCGCTTCGTCAAGATCCATACGCGCAAACGCATCCAGCACGTCATGCAGCATTTGTACGGTGTGGCGACCCAGTGATTCCAGGCTTACCAGCAGCGGCTGATGTTGTTGAGAAAATTTCTCCAGCGCGGTGCGGCAAATTTTATCCGCAACGTCACCAATACGTTCCAGCTCAGCGATCGTTTTGATAATCGCCATCACCAGACGCAAGTCACTGGCGGTCGGCTGACGCTTGGCAATGATACGCACGCAGGCCTCGTCGATCGCCACTTCCATCATATTGACGTTCTTATCGCCTTCAATGACGCGCTTCGCCAGCTCACTGTCCTGATTGTGCATGGCGGTAATCGCATCAGAAAGCTGCTGCTCGACCATGCCGCCCATGGTCATCACCTGGGTACGGATGCTTTCCAGCTCTGCATTGAACTGGCCGGAAATATGTTTATTAAGGTTAAGATTATCCACAACAAGCTCCTGAATCAGCCGTAACGACCGGTGATGTAGTCTTCAGTTTGTTTCTTCGCGGGCTTGGTGAACAGATCGTCCGTGTTACTGAACTCAATCAACTCGCCCAGGTACATAAATGCCGTGTGATCGGAACAACGCGCAGCCTGCTGCATGTTGTGGGTAACGATAACGACGGTGTAATCCTCTTTCAGCTCAGTGATCAGCTCTTCGATACGCCCGGTAGAAATAGGGTCGAGCGCTGAACACGGCTCATCAAGCAGAAGCACTTCCGGGCGAATGGCGATCCCACGCGCAATACACAGACGCTGCTGCTGACCACCGGAGAGAGAGTACCCGCTCTGGTGTAATTTATCTTTGGTTTCGTTCCACAGCGCGGCCTTGGTCAATGCCCACTGCACACGCTCGTCCATATCCGCACGAGAGAGTTTCTCAAACAGACGCACGCCAAAAGCGATGTTGTCGTAGATGGACATCGGGAACGGCGTCGGCTTCTGGAATACCATGCCCACTTTGGCACGCAGCAGAGCGATATCCTGAGTGTTGGTGAGAATATTGTCGCCATCCAGCAGGATTTCGCCTTCCGCACGCTGTTCCGGGTACAGTTCAAACATTTTATTGAACGTACGCAGCAACGTCGATTTACCACAGCCTGACGGCCCGATAAACGCCGTTACCTGGTTTTTGGCAATATCCAGGTTGATGTTCTTCAGGGCATGGAACTTGCCATAGTAGAAGTTCAAATCACGAACCTGAATCTTACCCGGGGCAGTATCAACCATACTCATTTCAATCTTTTCCTCATCATGCCTGATGCCGCGCAGCTTTCAGGCCTACAAATGTCTTCAATCGTAGGCCGGATAAGGCGTTTACGCCGCCATCCGGCACTTCGTCTTAACCGTGTTTCTTCTTCGCGAAAATGACGCGCGCCAGAATGTTCAGCAGCAGTACGCACAGGGTAATAATCAGTACCCCGGCCCAGGCCAGTTGCTGCCACTCAGCAAACGGGCTCATCGCAAACTTAAAGATAGTGACCGGCAGGTTGGCGATAGGCTGCATCATGTCGGTGCTCCAGAACTGATTGGAGAGCGACGTAAACAGCAGCGGAGCCGTTTCACCTGCGATACGTGCAATAGCCAGTAAAACGCCTGTAATGATGCCTGAGACAGAGGCCTTCAGGGTGATCGCAGAAATCATCTTCCATTTCGGCGTACCCAGCGCATAGGCGGCTTCACGCAGGCTATCCGGTACCAGCTTGAGCATGTTCTCCGTGGTACGAATAACAATGGGCACCTGCAGCAGCGCCAGCGCGATAACGCCCGCCCAGCCGGAGAAGTGCTCCATTTTTGCTACCACGATGGTGTAAACGAACAGACCGACCACGATTGATGGCGCAGAAAGCAGGATGTCGTTGATAAAGCGGATCACCTCAGCCAGCCAGGACTTACGTCCGTACTCTGCCAGGTAGATGCCCGCCATAATACCAAGCGGTGTACCAAACACGGTCGCCCACAGAATTAACAGTCCGCTACCGGCCAGGGCATTCGCCAGACCACCACCAGCCGTATTCGGCGGAGGTGTCATTTCGGTGAACAGCGCCAGTGACATACCGTCAATACCGCGGGTGATCGTGGACATCAGGATCCAGATAAGCCAGAACAGACCGAATGCCATGGTCGCCATAGAGAGCGTCAGCGCGATGCGGTTCTTCAGACGACGACGCGCCTGCATTTTACGGCGGGATTCCGCAAGCGCAGCGGTGTTTTGCATTTCAAGCGTAGCCATTAGCGTGCCCCCTCGTTCTTCGCAAGGCGCATGATCATGAACTTAGACGCCGCCAGCACGATGAAGGTAATCACAAACAGAATCAGGCCCAGTTCCATCAACGCGGCAACGTGCAGTCCTGATTCCGCTTCGGCAAATTCATTCGCCAGCGCAGAAGTAATACTGTTGCCCGGCATGTACAGCGAGGCACTATCGAGCTGGTAGGTGTTACCGATGATGAACGTCACCGCCATGGTTTCACCCAGCGCGCGGCCCAGACCGAGCATCACGCCGCCGATCACGCCGTTTTTGGTGAACGGCAGGACGATGCGCCAGATAACTTCCCAGGTAGTACAACCGATGCCGTAGGCTGACTCTTTCATCAGCACCGGCGTTTGTTCGAACACATCGCGCATAACCGCCGCAATGTACGGGATGATCATGATAGCGAGGATCACGCCAGCGGCCAGAATACCGATACCAAACGCCGGACCCGCAAACAGCGCGCCAACAAACGGAATGTTGGAAAGGATGTTCCCGACCGGCTCCTGGAAGTAAGTCGCAAACAGCGGGGCAAAGATAAACAGGCCCCACATGCCGTACACGATACTCGGAATTGCCGCCAGCAATTCAATAGCGATACCCAGCGGGCGACGCAGCCAACCAGGAGCAAGTTCAGTCAGGAATAAGGCAATGCCAAAACTCACCGGAACGGCGATCAGCAGTGCGATAAGCGAGGTGACCAGCGTACCGTAAATCGGGACCAATGCACCGTAGATATCGTTTGGCGCATCCCATTCTTTAGTCCACAGAAAGGAGAAGCCAAATTTCTGAATGCTTGGCCAGGAGGAGATAACCAGAGAGACAATAATGCCACCCAACATCAATAGCACAATCAGCGCAGCCAGTTTTACCAGCGCGCTGAATATCATGTCACCTTTTTTACCCGGTGGGTTCAAAGCAGGCTTGGTTGCAGCCATAAATCACTCTTTAAGTTTGGGCCAGGAAGCACGCATTTTATCGTGCTTCCCGGCTAACGTAATGCCATACCCTAAATAATTCGAGTTGCAGCAAGGCGGCAAGCTTGTGAATACCCAGGAGCATAGATTCACTATGTGACTGGGGTGAACAAGCACAGCCAACACAGCTGCGGCTCGAAGTATGACGGGTATTTAGTACAGCGCTTTACCGCTGCTGTCCTTCACGTTGGTCTTCCATGCAGCACGAATCTGCTCAACCACGCTGTCCGGCAGGCTGGCGTAATCCAGGTCATTAGCCTGTTTGCCGCCATTTTTGTACGCCCAATCGAAGAACTTCAGCACTTCAGCGCCCTGCTCAGGTTTCTTCTGCTCTTTATGCACCAGGATGAAGGTGGTGGAAGTGATCGGCCACGCATCGTCACCTTTCTGGTTAGTCAGATCCTGAGCGAAGGTTTTGCTCCAGTCAGCGCCTTTTGCAGCGTTGGCAAAGTTTTCTTCGGTCGGACTTACCGGTTTGCCATCAGCAGAGACCAGCTTGGTGTACGCCAGGTTGTTCTGCTTAGCGTAAGCGTACTCAACGTAGCCGATAGAACCCGGCAGACGCTGTACGAACGCAGCGATACCGTCGTTACCTTTACCGCCCAGACCGGTCGGCCAGTTAACGGTAGAGCCGGAACCAATTTTAGATTTCCACTCTTCGTTCACTTTCGCCAGGTAGCTGGTGAAAACGAAGGAAGTACCGGAACCGTCAGCACGACGCACAACGGCGATATTCTGAGAAGGCAGCTTCAGACCCGGGTTCAGTTTGGTGATGGCTTCATCATCCCACTTCTTAATTTTACCGAGGTAGATGTCGCCCAGCGTTTTACCGTCCAGCACCAGTTCGCCGGATTTCAGGCCAGGGATGTTCACCGCCAGCACCACACCACCGATAACAGTCGGGAACTGGAACAGGCCTTCTTGCGCCAGTTTCTCGTCAGACAACGGTGCGTCTGAGGCGCCGAAATCAACGGTATTGGCCGTAATTTGTTTTACACCACCGGAGGAGCCGATACCCTGGTAGTTTACTTTGCTACCGGTCTCTTTCTGATAGGTATCTGCCCATTTGGCATACACTGGCGCAGGGAAGGTTGCACCTGCACCTGTCAGGCTCGCTGCTGCAAACGCAGAAAACGCGCTCATGGATAAGGTCGCGGCGACAACAGTTGCGACAGTGGTACGCATAACTTTCATAATGTCTCCTGCACGGTTTTCGTAAATCGTTGTTTGAGTTGCTACTGTGAGCAAAATAGGACAAACAGGTGACAGTTAAATGTACGAAATATGACAGTTTTATGACAATGAAAAACTTGGGAAGTTTTTTATCTAAAAATACATTTAAAACAGAATGTTAATCACCATCATGACAATAACATTTCGCTGAAATTTTCTTTTTATGACACTGAAAACAGTAGTTGAAGATGACGGTTTGTCACATAAAGCAGGCGGGATAATTGATTAAAAACAGAACAAGCTAAAAAAATGCCCCGCTTGCAGCAGGGCATTTTCAGTTCAGTTAAGTGCGGATTACTCTACGGTAACCGACTTTGCCAGGTTACGCGGCTGGTCCACGTCGGTGCCTTTAATCAGCGCCACGTGATACGCCAGCAACTGCAGCGGAACGGTGTAGAAGATCGGTGCAATCACCTCTTCCACATGCGGCATCTCAATGATGTGCATGTTTTCGCTGCTGGTAAAGCCAGCATCCTGGTCCGCAAAGACGTACAACTGACCGCCACGAGCGCGAACTTCTTCAATGTTGGATTTCAGTTTTTCCAACAGTTCGTTGTTCGGTGCAACTACGATAACCGGCATATCGGCATCAATCAGCGCCAGCGGACCGTGTTTCAGTTCGCCTGCAGCATATGCTTCAGCGTGAATATAAGAGATCTCTTTCAGCTTCAGCGCGCCTTCCAGCGCAATCGGGTACTGATCGCCACGGCCCAGGAACAGCGCATGGTGTTTGTCTGAGAAACCTTCCGCCAGAGCGGCAATGCGTTTGTCCTGAGACAGCATCTGCTCAATACGGCTCGGCAGCGCCTGCAGACCATGAACGATCTCCTGCTCGATAGACGCATCCAGGCCTTTCAGACGAGACAGTTTCGCCACCAGCATCAGCAGAACGGTCAGTTGGGTAGTAAATGCTTTCGTCGAGGCCACACCGATTTCGGTACCGGCATTGGTCATCATCGCCAGGTCGGATTCGCGCACCAGAGAAGATCCCGGTACGTTACAAATAGCCAGCGAGCCCAGATAGCCCAGCTCTTTAGATAAGCGCAGACCCGCCAGGGTATCCGCCGTTTCACCGGACTGGGAAAGGGTAATCATCAGACTGTTACGACGCACGGCGGATTTGCGATAGCGGAACTCGGAAGCGATTTCGACATCGCAAGGAATACCAGCCAGCGATTCAAACCAGTAGCGGGACACCATACCGGAGTTGTAGGACGTACCGCAGGCGATAATCTGGATATGCTCAACCTGAGACAGCAACTCGTTGGCACGTGAACCCAGCTCGCTTAAATCCACTTCACCGTGACTAATGCGCCCGGTCAGCGTATTTTTAATTGCGTTCGGCTGTTCGTAGATCTCTTTCTGCATGTAGTGGCGATAAATACCTTTTTCGCCCGCGTCATACTGCAGATTCGATTCGATATCCTGACGCTTCACTTGTGCGCCAGACTTGTCAAAAATAGAGACAGAACGACGGGTCACTTCTGCGATGTCACCTTCTTCCAGGAAGATAAAGCGACGGGTTACCGGCAGCAGCGCCAGCTGATCGGAAGCGATAAAGTTTTCCCCCATCCCCAGACCAATCACCAGCGGGCTACCTGAACGGGCCGCCAGCAGCGTTTCTGGGTTACGGGTATCCATGATCACCGTGCCATAGGCACCGCGCAACTGTGGAATAGTACGCAGTACAGCTTCACGCAGCGTACCACCCTGTTCCAGTTCCCAATGCACCAGGTGAGCAATCACTTCGGTGTCGGTTTCAGAAACAAAGGTATAACCACGGGTTTTCAGTAGTTCACGCAGAGGTTCATGGTTTTCAATGATGCCGTTATGCACAACAACAATGTGTTCAGAAACATGGGGATGCGCGTTCGCTTCTGAAGGTTCACCGTGTGTCGCCCAACGGGTATGAGCGATACCTGTACCACCATGCAGCGGATGTTCTTCCGCAGCAGCAGTCAGCATCTGCACTTTACCCAGACGACGCAGACGGGTCATGTTGCCTTCAGCATCGACAACGGCCAGACCAGCAGAGTCATAACCACGATATTCCAGACGACGTAAACCTTCGAGAAGGATTTCAGCTACATCACGCTGCGCGATAGCGCCAACAATTCCACACATATTTTTTGATTCCGAATTTAGGCATTTGCCTGTCGTTGTCGCTGACCTGTATTTGCCCTTTCCGGGCGCCCCGAGCCTTGTAGAGAGTGGGGTTATTTTTATGGTACTGCTTGTTGAGCGGAGGATTATGTTATCCCCTCATCTCTTGTCTGCCTGATGGCGCTTACGCTTATCAGGCCTACAGAACGTCACCGCACGTAGGCCGCCATCCGGCAAAAATCACTTACTTCTTCTTCACCGGACGCTGCCAGCCCTGTTTATGGACCTGAGGTACACGGCTTAATACCAGTTCGTTATCGGCGACATTACGCGTTACGGTAGTGCCAGCAGCGATGGTGGCACCTTTACCCACGGTGACAGGCGCCACCAACTGAGTATCAGAACCCACAAACACATCATCACCAATAATGGTTTTAAACTTATTGGCACCATCGTAGTTGCAGGTAATCGTACCCGCGCCGATATTCACGTTATCGCCGATTTCCGCATCGCCCAGATAGGTCAGATGACCGGCTTTAGAACCTTTACCCAGACGCGCTTTTTTCATTTCGACGAAGTTACCCACGTGCGCGCCTTCCTGCAGCTCAGCACCCGGGCGCAGACGCGCGAATGGACCGATGGTGCAAGCGGCTTCCAGATGGGCATCTTCCACCACACTGTATGGGCTAAGCTCACAACCTTCACCAATCACGCTGTTTTTGATGATACAGCCAGCACCAATCTTGACGCGATCGCCAACGGTTACGTTACCTTCAATGATAACGTTAGTATCAATTTCAACATCGCGCCCGTGAATAAGCGTACCGCGAAGATCAAAACGTGCAGGATCGCGCAGCATCACGCCCGCCAGCAGCAGTTTCTCTGCTTGCTCGGACTGATAAACACGCTCCAGACGGGATAACTGAAGACGGTTATTCACCCCTTCCGTTTCGCTAATACGTGCTGGATGTACCGCAGCAATTTCGCGTCCTTCCTGATACGCCATCGCAATGATATCAGTGATGTAGTATTCACCCTGCGCATTATTATTGGTGAGTTTGGACAGCCAGCGCTTCATATCAGCGCCATTGGCAATCAGAATACCGGTGTTGATTTCCTGGATTTGGCGCTGCTCGTCAGTTGCATCTTTATGCTCGACGATACCGGTGACGTTACCGTTCTCACGCGTAATACGCCCATAGCCGGATGGATCATCCAGTTTTACCGTTAACAGGCCGATGCCGCCCTGCGGTTTAGCATCACGCAGGCTACGTAAGGTATCGGTAGAGATCAGCGGCACATCGCCATAGAGCATTAAAATGTCTTCGTCATCACCAAAGAATGGCGCTGCCTGCTGCATTGCATGGCCGGTCCCCAACTGCTCTGCCTGCAGAATCCAGTTTAGATTGCCATCTTTCAGCGTCTGCTTAAGCAAATCACCACCGTGCCCGTAGACCAGATGTACGTGAGTCGCACCTAATTCATTAGCGGCATCAATGACATGCTGAACCATCGGCTTTCCTGCGAGGGTATGCAGCACTTTAGGGAGATCGGAATACATACGCGTGCCTTTGCCTGCGGCAAGGATCACGACGCTCATAGCATTATTCAACATACACGTCCTGACTGTAATTTGAGAACGAATTTATACCGTTTCACGTTGAAAATACTACATTTTTTTCATCGTGAAATGGACCGAAGATAAAACGTTCAATCGGGGAAATTTCCCCTCTGATAACTCTCTATTTTCGTCTATTTCGGCGTCTTTTGTCTCCCAAAAACCAGGAGACTGCTCTTATTAAAGCCTAGGTTAATGTTTTTGCTATTTTTTTACTGCATGAATAAAGAGTTACAAAAGAAAAGTATAATTTTATTAATATGATTCAGCGAGAAGCAGAAAAAACAGACAGGGAAAATAGAGTTTTAAAAGGGAAGAGGACAAACGATAAAGCGGAGGAGGGGGATTTAATAACAGCTGGCGCGTGCTGATAACCGTATGAAGCATCGCGCCACAGAGCAGGTCGGGAAGACTAAACTTCCATGCTGCTGAAAAGGGCGATGATTTTATTAATCAGTTTCATGTTGCTATCCTGTTTTTATCTGAGTTAATTATGTGACACACATCACAAAAAAAAGAGTCTACGCCTCATTTTTTAACCGATCAATATTTTTGTGACACAAATCACAAAATAATAAAACAGCTTTTTAGTTCCACTTTCACTGAAACAAAACCATAAAAAAAGCCAGCCTGGCAACCAGACTGGCTTTTGTGCTTTTCAAGCCGGTGTTACATCGCTTTTTTGGTCAACTCGATAACGCGCAGTTTCGCGATCGCTTTGGCCAGTTCCGCAGATGCCTGAGCGTAATCCACGTCACCATGAGAGCTCTTAATGTGCTCTTCAGCCTTACGCTTCGCTTCCAGGGCTCTCGCTTCATCGAGATCCTGTCCGCGAATCGCGGTATCAGCCAGAACGGTCACGCTGCCAGGCTGCACTTCGAGAATGCCGCCAGACAGATAGATAAACTCTTCATGACCGAACTGTTTAACGATGCGGATCATACCAGGCTTAATGGCGGTGAGCAGCGGTGCGTGACCCGGGAAAATACCCAGTTCACCTTCACTACCCGTTACCTGGATTTTTTCGACCAGACCAGAGAACATTTGCTGCTCTGCGCTGACGACGTCCAGGTGGTAAGTCATTGCCATATCACCCTCCGATTAAGGCGTTAAAGTTTTTTGGCTTTTTCCACGGCTTCGTCGATAGAACCAACCATGTAGAACGCCTGCTCTGGCAGGTGGTCGTATTCGCCTTCCATGATACCTTTAAAGCCACGGATGGTGTCTTTCAGGGATACGTATTTACCCGGAGAACCGGTGAATACTTCCGCAACGAAGAACGGCTGGGACAGGAAGCGCTGAATTTTACGTGCGCGTGCTACCACCAGTTTGTCTTCTTCAGACAGTTCATCCATACCCAGGATGGCGATGATGTCTTTCAGTTCCTGATAACGCTGCAGCAGAGACTGTACGCCACGTGCGGTGTCGTAGTGTTCCTGACCAACAACCAGCGGATCCAGCTGACGGCTGGTGGAGTCCAGCGGGTCAACTGCCGGGTAGATACCCAGAGAGGCGATCTGACGGCTCAGTACCACGGTTGCATCTAAGTGAGCAAAGGTGGTTGCTGGGGATGGGTCAGTCAAGTCATCCGCAGGTACGTATACCGCCTGAACGGAGGTGATAGAACCGGTTTTGGTAGAGGTGATACGTTCCTGAAGAACACCCATCTCTTCCGCCAAGGTCGGCTGGTAGCCTACCGCTGATGGCATACGACCCAGCAGAGCGGATACTTCTGTACCGGCCAGGGTGTAACGATAGATGTTATCAACGAACAGCAGAACGTCACGACCTTCGTCACGGAACTTCTCAGCCATGGTCAGACCGGTCAGAGCAACGCGCAGACGGTTTCCCGGCGGCTCGTTCATCTGGCCATATACCAGGGATACTTTGTCCAGAACGTTGGAGTCAGTCATTTCGTGGTAGAAGTCGTTACCCTCACGAGTACGTTCACCCACGCCCGCAAACACGGAGTAACCGGAGTGTTCGATCGCGATGTTACGGATCAGCTCCATCATGTTTACGGTTTTACCTACACCCGCACCACCGAACAGACCAACTTTACCGCCCTTAGCGAACGGACACATCAGGTCGATAACTTTGATGCCGGTTTCCAGCAGTTCCTGAGAGCTGGACAGCTCTTCATAGGAAGGTGCCGCGCGGTGGATAGCCCAACGCTCTTCTTCACCGATATCGCCTTTCATGTCGATCGGGTGACCCAGGACGTTCATGATACGACCCAGAGTTGCTTTACCTACCGGGACTTCGATCGGGTGCTCGAGATCTTTGACTTCCAGACCACGACGCAGACCGTCGGAAGAACCCATGGCGATGGTACGTACGATACCGCCGCCGAGCTGCTGCTGAACTTCCAGCACCAGGCTCTCTTTACCATTCATAACCTCAAGAGCATCGTACACGCGCGGTACGGCATCCTGAGGGAATTCGACGTCAACCACGGCGCCGATTACCTGGACAATTTTTCCAGTAGCCATCTTGAATCCTCTACGAATTAACCTGGTTATACCGCGGATGCACCACCGACGATTTCGGTGAGTTCCTGAGTAATGCTGGCCTGACGAGCTTTGTTGTATACCAACTGCAGCTCTTTAATCAGGCTGCCGCCATTGTCGGTCGCGGCTTTCATCGCCACCATACGTGCGGCCTGCTCGCTGGCCAGGTTTTCTACCACGCCCTGATAAACCTGAGACTCGACATAACGACGCAGCAGGGTATCCAGCAGCGCTTTCGGGTCTGGCTCATACAGGTAATCCCAGGATTTACGCTTCAATTCATCATCATCTGATGCCGGCAGAGGCAGCAGTTGGGTGATGGTTGGCGTCTGAGACATGGTGTTAATAAATTTGTTGCTGACAACGTACAGTCTGTCCAGACGACCTTCATCGTAGGCCTGCAGCATCACTTTAACCGGACCGATCAGTTCGGACAGGGAAGGGTTATCCCCCATACCGGTTACCTGAGCAATCACATTACCGCCAACGGAGTTAAAGAAAGACACGCCCTTAGAGCCGATCATTGCGATATCGCACTGAACGCCTTTATCGGACCATGCTTTCATATCCGCCAGCAGCTTTTTGAACAGGTTAATGTTCAAGCCACCGCACAGACCACGGTCGGTCGACACCACCAGGTAGCCCACGCGCTTAACGTCGCGTTCTTCCAGGTAAGGGTGCTTATATTCCAGATTACCATTCGCAAGGTGACCAATCACTTTGCGCATGGTCTCTGCATAAGGACGGCTGGCCGCCATGCGATCCTGCGATTTACGCATTTTGGAAGCGGCGACCATCTCCATCGCTTTAGTGATCTTCTGCGTGTTCTGGACGCTTGCGATCTTACTACGTATCTCTTTTGCGCCGGCCATGAGCTTCTCCTCAATGCCTTGCGGTCCGCCCTAAAGCAGACCGCCAGACGTTACCAGGACTGGGTTGCCTTGAAGGAATCGAGGATAGCTTTCAGCTTGCCTTCGATTTCATCGTTATAGCCACCGGACTGGTTGATCTCTTGCATCAGCGGAGCGTGGTCACGGTCAACGTAAGCCAGCAGAGCGGCTTCGAAGCTACCGATTTTCGCCAGTTCCACATCTTCGAGGTAACCGCGTTCAGCCGCAAACAGCACCACACCCTGCTGTGCTACAGACATTGGGGCGTACTGTTTCTGCTTCAGCAGTTCAGTTACTTTCTGACCGTGGCTCAGCTGCTTACGAGTAGCTTCATCCAGGTCGGAAGCGAACTGAGAAAACGCAGCCAGTTCACGATACTGCGCCAGTGCGGTACGAATACCACCGGACAGTTTCTTGATGATCTTGGTCTGCGCTGCGCCACCTACACGAGATACGGAGATACCCGGGTTAACTGCCGGACGAATACCGGAGTTGAACAGGTTGGTTTCCAGGAAGATCTGACCATCTGTAATGGAAATTACGTTGGTCGGAACGAACGCAGAAACGTCACCCGCCTGGGTTTCGATAATCGGCAGAGCGGTCAGGGAGCCGGTTTTACCTTTAACTTCACCATTGGTGAACTTCTCAACGTATTCCGCGTTTACGCGGGATGCGCGCTCCAGCAGACGGGAGTGGAGGTAAAATACGTCGCCCGGGAATGCTTCACGTCCTGGTGGACGACGGAGCAGCAGGGAAACCTGACGGTAAGCAACAGCCTGTTTAGACAGGTCATCGTAAACGATCAGCGCGTCTTCACCGCGGTCACGGAAGTATTCGCCCATTGCGCAACCGGCATATGGCGCCAGGTATTGCAGAGCAGCAGATTCAGACGCGGTCGCCACAACAACGATGGTGTTGGACAGTGCGCCGTGTTCTTCCAGTTTACGAACCACGTTAGAAATGGTGGACGCTTTCTGGCCGATAGCCACGTACACACATTTGATACCGGAATCACGCTGGTTGATGATGGCGTCGATTGCCATCGCGGTTTTACCTGTCTGACGGTCACCGATGATCAGCTCACGCTGGCCACGACCGATTGGGATCATGGCATCAACAGATTTATAACCTGTCTGTACTGGCTGGTCGACGGACTGACGTTCGATTACGCCTGGTGCGATAACTTCGATTGGCGAGAAGCCATCGTTATCAACCGGACCTTTACCGTCAATTGGGGAACCCAGAGTGTTCACCACACGACCCAGCAGGCCACGGCCAACCGGAACTTCCAGAATACGACCCGTACACTTAACCTTCATGCCTTCGGCGAGGTCAGCGTATGGACCCATCACAACGGCACCTACGGAGTCGCGCTCCAGGTTCAGTGCGATAGCGTAACGGTTACCCGGCAGGGAAATCATCTCACCCTGCATACAATCGGCCAGGCCGTGAATGCGGATAACACCGTCACTTACAGAAACAATAGTACCTTCGTTGTGAGCTTCGCTCACAACATTGAACTGAGCAATGCGCTGCTTGATCAGTTCGCTGATTTCGGTGGAATTCAGTTGCATGCTCCAGTCCCCTTAAGACTGCAAGACGTCTGCAAGGCGCTCAAGACGGCCGCGTACGCTGCCATCAATGACCATATCACCCGCTCGGATGATTACGCCAGCCATTACAGACTTATCGATTTTGCAATTCAGCTTAACTTTGCGTGACAGACGTTTTTCCATCGCTGCACTAATCTTCGTAAGCTGTTCATCACTCAGTGCATTGGCAGAAGTGACTTCTACCTCAGAGATAGCCTCACTGGCTGCACGCAGATGAATAAACTGCTCAAGAACATCCGGGAGCGCATTCAGACGGTTATTTTCAGCCATTACCCTAATCAGGTTTTGGCCGCTTTCGTCCAGCTGCTCACCGCACACGGCGATAAACGACTCAGCGAGCGTTTCCGGCGCCAGCGCGCCAGAGAGAAGCTCTGCCATTTGTTCGTTTTTCGTCACCTCAGCGGCAAACGTCAGCATATCCTGCCAACGGTCAACGCTTTGGTGCTCAACGGCAAAGTCAAAAGCTGCTTTGGCGTAGGGGCGAGCTACCGTAATAAATTCAGACATCAGCCCCTCCCTCCTTACAGTTCAGCGACAAGTTTGTCCACGATGTCGCTATTAGCAGCTTCATCCACGGAACGTTCGATGATCTTCTCGGCGCCAGCAACAGCCAGGATAGCAACTTGCTTACGCAGCTCTTCGCGAGCACGTTTACGCTCGGCGTCAATTTCCGCCTGCGCCTGTGCCACGATTTTAGTACGTTCCTGCTCTGCTTCAGTTTTAGCTTCGTCCAGGATCTGAGCACGGCGTTTGTTCGCCTGCTCAATGATTACCTGAGCTTCCGCCTTCGCTTTTTTCAGCTGGTCGGTCGCGCTGGCCTTTGCAAGGTCAAGATCCTTATGTGCTCGTTCTGCAGAAGCAAGGCCGTCAGCAATTTCTTTTTGACGTTTTTCGATGGCAGCCATTAAAGGCGGCCATACGTACTTCATGCAGAACAGAACGAACAGGACAAACGCGATGGCCTGGCCGAGGATTGTTGCGTTAAGATTCACAGCACAATGCCTCTATCTAGTTAACGTTCTGATATTGCTCTTAATTCAAGCAACGCTTACTACGCGACAGCAAACATCACGTACAGACCCAGACCTACAGCGATCATTGGGATTGCATCCACCAGACCCATAACGATAAAGAACTGAGTACGCAGCAGAGGAATCAGATCCGGTTGACGCGCTGCGCCTTCCAGGAATTTACCCCCGAGGATGCCGATACCGATCGCAGCACCGATTGCCGCCAGACCCATCATCACAGCGGCAGCAATGTACAGCAGATCCATATTCAGGTTTTCCATGACAGTCTCCAGTTTGTTTCAGTTAAAACGTAGTAGTGTTGGTAAATTAATGCTCTTCAGATGCCATCGACAGATAGACAATCGTCAGAACCATAAATATGAAGGCTTGCAGCGTGATAATCAGTATGTGGAAAATGGCCCATGGCACATTCAGGATCCACTGTGACCACCACGGCAACAGACCAGCAATCAGAATGAAAATCAGCTCACCGGCATACATGTTGCCGAACAGTCGCAGACCAAGAGAAATTGGTTTGGACAGCAGGCTTACCCCTTCAAGGATTAAGTTGACAGGGATGAACGCCCAGTGATTGAACGGCTGCAGCGTCAACTCTTTCGCGAAGCCGCCGATGCCTTTCATTTTGATGCTGTAGAACAGAATAAGGATAAATACGCCCAGCGCCATCGACAGGGTGATGTTTACGTCAGCAGACGGAACCACACGCAGAGCCGGCAGGCCAAAGATATGCTCACCGATGTACGGCAGCAGGTCGATAGGCAGTAAATCCATCAAGTTCATCAGGAATACCCAGACGAAAATCGTCAGGGCCAGCGGAGCAATCAGCTTGCTTTTGCCATGGTACATGTCTTTCACGCTACCATGCACAAAGCCGATTACCAGCTCAATCGCGGTCTGAAATTTACCTGGTACGCCGCTGGTCGCCTTTTTAGCTACGCTACGGAACATAAGCAGGAACAACAGACCCAGAACCACCGAGAAGAAAATGGAGTCAATATTGAGCGTCCAGAAGGTGGCTGGGGGGTTGTGCGGATCCACCAGCGAGAATGTACGTAGGTCCAACTGAAGGTTATTCAGATGGTGTCCTATGTAATCCTGCGGCGTCATATTTTCTGAAGCCATGATGCCTTTACCCTTTGTTGTTAATTACAGCCGGCGCCAGTATCTGAACCACCAGCACCAAAACCCACGTAACGATCAGCGGCATGAATACCGCTTTCAAAACAGCCAACGCCACCACCAGCAAAACCAGCATAGCTAACACCTTGAAGGCTTCGCCGAAGGCGAACGTCCAGGCTACTCGGCCTTTAGCTGGTGTATGCGCCTGGTGACGCCAGGCAAATATCATAAACAACACATTAGGCAGTAACACTGCCAATCCACCGCACAAT
The DNA here is from genome assembly GCF_030336705.1 of Citrobacter sp. Cb028. NCBI lineage: Bacteria > Pseudomonadati > Pseudomonadota > Gammaproteobacteria > Enterobacterales > Enterobacteriaceae > Citrobacter > Citrobacter sp. Cb028. The sequence goes on from NZ_JAOWCZ010000030.1 coordinate 90,776, forward strand.
GCGGAGATGCCCCAGAAAGGGTCTTTGAGGCTAAACAGCAATCCACTTGCTATTACCGCCAGAAACTGTGTGAGCAAAAGCTTACGAGCAACGTTTCGACTCAAGAGCGACATAGACATCACGTTTTTACTCCTGCTCCCTTCGAGGTATGCCGCGTGTCGTATAAAACGTTCTTTATGGCTTAGAGTCAAGCATCAAAAAGCGGTCAAATTATACGGTGCGCCTTCGTGATTTCAAACAATAAGTAGCTAAAAAGTGAATAAATGTTTAAATATTTTTCGCTACCCCACATTTATCACTTTTAAGCAAACTGTGAACGATCATGCAAAACTGCAAATGCCGCGTAAATACTGGCGGCAAAGCGTGCACCAGATCACATATTGAACATATTCACCTTCGCATAATTTATTTACGTGGCAAATGATGCCTTTTCATCTTTTTGATATTTAAGCGTAAAAATAGCCACTTTTTCAAAAACAACAGCTAACAACAAAAAAACCACGCATTGACATTTATAATAAAAAATTAACATAACGAGTGGTTCTTACGTTCTATTTTTAGCAGACTGATATTTTCACAGCTGACTTGTTTCGCTTTTAACAAAAAACGGTACGTTATAGTTATGATGCAAAACCGTAAGGCGCTAGTGAATTGTAACGACATTTAACCACACTATTCCCTATGACTTTTAACACCTGAATAGCCGTTTTTTTTCTATTTTTTTTGATAAAAATTAAATTTTGTTTGGCTTAATAACCACCAGATGACGTTCACCATCCAGTTGCGGAACGCGTAATTTTTCGACCGACTCGACGCTGAATTCTGCAGGCAACGAAGCAATTTCGTCTTCTGGCAACTGCCCTTTTAGCGCATAAAAACGCCCATCCATGCCAGGCAAATGATGGCACCAACTCACCATATCAGTAAGTGACGCGAACGCACGGCTAATGACCCCATCGAACGGCGGCTCTGAAGGGAATTCTTCAACGCGACTTTGCACAGGAGTGATGTTAGTAAGCGCAAGCTCATGCTGCACCTGACGCAAGAAACGGACGCGTTTTCCCAGACTATCCAGCAGTGTGAAATGCGCTTCTGGGCGCACGATAGAGAGAGGAATACCCGGCAGGCCCGGTCCCGTACCCACGTCAATAAAACGCTCCCCCTTCAGATACGGCGCGACGACAATACTGTCCAGAATATGGCGCACCAGCATTTCGTTGGGATCCCGTACCGACGTCAAGTTGTACGCTTTGTTCCATTTGTGCAGCATATCGACATACGCAATCAGCTGATTTTTCTGGTGATCGGTAAGAGAAATACCAGCATCAGCCAGCAGACGAGAGAGTTTGTTGAGCACGGTCGTTACCTGTTCATAATCAATTTCCCGATGCGCTATAGCTTATCGGGACTACAAATTTGTAGGGCGGGCAGGCGAAGCGCCCGCCGCCAAAATAGTGTTATCAAGCGCTGCGGCGCAGCATACCTTGTTTCTTCAGCCATACCAGCAGAATGGAAATGGCGGCAGGCGTTACGCCAGAAATACGCGATGCCTGGCCGATCGATACCGGTTTGTGATCGTTCAGCTTGGCGATAACTTCATTCGACAAGCCTGAGACCTGACGATAATCCAGCGTTGCAGGCAACAGGGTGTTCTCATTACGCTGTTGTCTTTCGATTTCTTCCTGCTGACGGGCGATATACCCTTCGTATTTCACCTGAATCTCAACCTGTTCCGCGGCCTGAGCATCGTCGAGCGCTGGTGCGAAAGCAGATAAAGAGGTCAATTGAGCATAGGTCATATCCGGGCGGCGCAGGAGATCTTCACCGCTGGCTTCACGAGACAAAGGCGTAGCCAGGTGAGCATTCACTTCTGCTGCAGATTCCGCTAACGGATTTACCCAGGTTGATTTAAGACGCTGACGTTCCTGTTCGATACGCTCTAGCTTCTCGTTGAAACGAGCCCAGCGCTCGTCGTCCACCAGACCCAGTTCACGCCCAATTTCGGTCAGACGCAGGTCGGCGTTATCTTCGCGCAGCATCAAACGGTATTCTGCGCGTGAGGTGAACATGCGATACGGTTCTTTGGTGCCAAGCGTACACAGATCGTCCACCAGTACACCAAGATAAGCCTGATCGCGACGCGGTGCCCAACCGTCTTTCTCAGCAGACAAGCGTGCGGCGTTCAGACCCGCCAGCATCCCTTGCGCGGCAGCTTCTTCGTAACCGGTAGTACCGTTAATCTGGCCCGCAAAGAACAGACCCTGGATGAATTTACTTTCCAGAGTGGGTTTCAGGTCGCGCGGATCGAAGAAATCATACTCAATCGCGTAGCCAGGACGGACGATTCTGGCATTTTCCATTCCCTGCATGGAGCGGACAATTTGCATCTGCACATCGAACGGCAAGCTGGTGGAGATACCATTCGGATAAATTTCATTAGACGTCAGTCCTTCCGGTTCGAGGAAGATCTGATGCTGATTACGATCGGCAAAGCGCATCACTTTGTCTTCGATCGACGGGCAGTAGCGCGGACCGATACCTTCGATCACGCCTGCGTACATCGGGCTACGATCGAGGTTATTGCGGATCACGTCATGGGTTCTCTCATTGGTATGCGTGATGTAACACGGCATCTGACGCGGATGTTGAGAAGCATCGCCCAGGAATGAGAAGACCGGCATCGGGTTATCGCTGTTTTGCTGGCCGAGCACGCTGAAATCAATAGTGCGTGCATCGATACGCGGCGGCGTACCGGTTTTCAGGCGGCTGACGCGCAAAGGCAGTTCACGCAGACGGCGTGACAGCGGGATAGACGGCGGATCGCCAGCACGGCCGCCGCTGTAGTTGTCCAGACCAATATGAATTTTGCCGTCAAGAAAAGTCCCTACGGTTAATACAACCGCTTTGGCACGGAACTTCAGTCCCATTTGGGTCACTGCACCCACAACACGATCGTTTTCAACAATCAGATCTTCAACCGCCTGTTGGAAGATCATCAGATTGGGTTGATTCTCGAGTGCGGTGCGTACAGCCTGGCGATAGAGCACGCGGTCGGCCTGAGCTCGGGTAGCACGAACGGCTGGCCCTTTGCTGGCGTTTAGTATCCTAAACTGAATACCTGCATGGTCGATCGCTTTTGCCATCAACCCACCAAGCGCATCCACTTCTTTTACCAGGTGTCCCTTCCCAATACCGCCGATCGCCGGGTTGCAACTCATCTGTCCCAGTGTGTCGATATTGTGTGTCAAAAGCAGAGTCTGTTGACCCATTCGCGCCGCGGCCATTGCGGCCTCGGTGCCTGCATGACCCCCGCCAATGATGATGACGTCAAAAGGATCCTGATAAAACATGGTAATTGCCTCGCATAACGCGGTGTGAAAGTGGATTGAAGCCCGGGCCGTGGATTCTACTCAACTTTAGTCGATCGAGAAAGCCCTGGGATCCTGGGTATTAAAAAGAAGATCTTTTTATTTAGAGATCTGTTTTATTGTGATCTCTTATTAGGATCGCAACTTTCTGTGGATAAGGGCGATCCTTTGAATAAGATCAACAGGTTGTTGAGGATCATTAGCTGTGAATGATCGGTGATCCTGGCCCGTATAAGCTGGGAGCAGAATGAAAGGTTATACACAACTCAAAAACTGAACAACGGTTGTTCTTGGGATAACTACCGGTTGATCCAAGCTTTTAACCAGAGTTATCCACATAAAAAAGTACGATCTTTACAAATCTCTGAGCAATGGATGCCAGGATCCCAGCCAAATTTCAGCCGGATCTTCCGGAATTTCATGTTCCAGTACGTTGATCCTGAGCGTTTCGCCGATCTGTTTTGCCCCGCAGGCTTTCAGTTCGGCTTCCAGCTTGTCGATTGCGCCGCAAAAGGTGTCATATTCACGACTGCCGATCCCGATTGCACCAAAATGCACTTGTGAAAAGTCCGGTTTTTGCTCGCATAAGGCATCATATAAAGGCTGCAGGTTGTCAGGAATGTCTCCCGCACCGTGCGTGGAGCTAATAATCAGCCAGATCCCATCAGTCGGGACCTCTTCAAGCATTGGCCCATGCAGTATTTCGCTGGAAAAACCCGCGTCGTCCAGTTTTTCAGCCAGATGCTCTGCTACATATTCCGCACTGCCAAGCGTGCTGCCGCTGATAAGAGTGATTTCTGCCATGATCGCCCACCTTTATAAAGAGGGCGTATTGTACGCTGTGAGCGAGCTGGGATCTACCTGTGGAAAAATAGGGGATTAAAAAAAGCGATCATGGCTTGATGGTACGCATGATCGGGTTTTGCAGGACGATCAGGGTCTCCGTGGACTGAATTTCATCAATTGTTTGGATCTTGTTGATAAGTACCTGCTGTAACGCGTCGATCGACTTGCACATCACCTTTATAAAGATGCTGTAGTGCCCGGTGGTGTAATACGCTTCGGTCACCTCATCGAGGCTTTCCAGTCTGGCCAACGCTGACGGATAGTCTTTCGCACTTTTCAGGATGATGCCGATAAAGCAGCCGACGTCATAGCCCAACTGTTTGGGACTAACATCAATCCGTGCGCCGGTAATAATCCCGGCCTGCTTCATCTTCTCTACGCGAACGTGAATTGTCCCCGGGCTAACGCCGAACTGTTTGGCCAATTCGGCATAGGCCGTTCGGGCATTTTCCATCAGGGCGTCAAGAATGCCGCGGTCCAGATTGTCGATCTGATAATTTTCCATAGGTTTTTCTTATGTAGATTAATGATTCCCTCTATTTTAGACGTTAATTTTAACGAATCAAAATCGAAGACGGCTTTTTGTTTGTTGATTATTGAATATTACCTACATTCTGTTGCTTAATCATAGGCAACAGGACACAGGAGTACACATAATGAAAACCGCTTACATTGCCAAACAACGTCAAATTAGCTTCGTAAAATCTCATTTTTCTCGTCAGCTGGAAGAGCGTTTAGGTCTGATCGAAGTTCAGGCTCCGATCCTCAGCCGCGTAGGAGATGGCACGCAAGATAACTTGTCGGGCTGTGAAAAAGCGGTGCAGGTGAAGGTTAAAGCATTGCCAGACGCTCAATTCGAAGTGGTTCATTCACTGGCGAAGTGGAAGCGTCAAACATTAGGACAACACGACTTTAGCGCAGGCGAAGGGCTGTACACGCATATGAAGGCCCTGCGTCCCGATGAAGATCGCCTTTCCCCGCTGCACTCAGTGTATGTTGACCAGTGGGACTGGGAGCGCGTGATGGGCGACGGCGAGCGTCAATTCTCCACTCTGAAAAGCACGGTAGAGGCTATCTGGGCGGGAATTAAGGCTACCGAAGCTGCGGTGAGCAAAGAGTTTGGTCTGGCACCGTTCCTGCCAGAGCAGATTCACTTTGTTCATAGCCAGGAACTGTTATCTCGTTATCCTGGTCTTGACGCAAAAGGTCGTGAACGTGCGATTGCTAAAGAGTTGGGCGCGGTATTCCTAGTGGGGATCGGCGGCAAGCTCAGCGACGGTCACCGCCATGATGTACGTGCGCCGGATTATGATGACTGGAGTTCAGCGTCCGAGCTGGGTCACGCCGGTCTGAACGGTGATATTTTGGTCTGGAACCCGGTACTGGAGGATGCGTTTGAGCTGTCTTCTATGGGGATCCGTGTGGATGCTGACGCTCTGAAACATCAGCTGTCTCTGACCGGAGATGAAGATCGTCTGAGTCTGGAATGGCACCAGGCGCTGCTGCGCGGTGAAATGCCACAGACGATTGGTGGAGGAATTGGGCAGTCGCGTCTGACCATGCTGTTGCTGCAATTACCACACATTGGTCAGGTTCAGTGTGGCGTATGGCCGGCACAGGTACGTGAAAGCGTCGCCTCTCTGTTGTAAGAATTAACGCCGCCAGCGTCTGAGCAGGCGGCTTCGCATCCCGGTATCAAAGCGCCAGATATGATCGAAAATGCGCATGATGCCGGGTTTACCATGTGCTGACATCGCCACCGCGTGAAAACGGTGTTGGTGCACCCGCTGTAATTCCCCCACTTTGCTGACAACCTCATCGGGCAATCGCTGAGCGATAAAATCTGAGATCACCACCGCATCAGCATCAAACCATTCCCGACCCTGCATGCGCTCAGTAATGGCGCGAAAACAGCTGGCAATATCGGTACCGCCGCGAAAGCGCTGACTTAAAAAACGGATCGCCTGTTCGATGCCCTCCGGGCCGGATAGCTCATAGCGCACTACTTCTGTTGAAAACAGCATGATGAAACAGCGTCGGTTATCGGCAAGGGCGACGCGCATTAGCGCCAGGCAAAAGGCTTTCGCACACTGCTCATTAAAGCCGCCCATCGATCCCGAAGTATCAACGCAGACGATAAAAGGTCCGCGCGGTTGCTCGTCAAAATCCTGATGCACCACGGGGCGTTCCGTGACTTTCTCACGCCATGCTTCGCCGTGCAGGCGATAGGTCAACAGCTGCTTTTCCACCAGTCGTCGGTAGAACTCGTATTCCAGTTCGGTAATGCCCAGCGTGGCCAGTTCCGGCGGCAGCAGGCGCAGGATATCGTCGCTTTGCTGGATGCCATCTACTTGCTCCGGGACGGTTGCCGGTTCGCGCACCAGGGTGCGGAAGGTTTCCATTGGCGCATCTTTACGCGGTACGGATTTCGCTTCTCTGGAACGGCCTAACTGCTCAGCCAGACGCTGGAGTTCAGGTTGTTGCGTCAGGAATTCGCCATATTTCACCATCAACTGATAATCACCGCGCTTGATTTGACCTGCGCTCATATCCCACAACCGGCCTGCTGCGTTGTCATTTTCTGCCAGTACGGGTTCCAGTTGCCCGCTGAGGGTCATCCGTTCCTGTACTTCACTGAGCAAATGCTCGCGCTCTTCTTCCAGCAGTTGCTGATTCAGCGTTGTGGTTTGCACCACCAGGCTCAGGCGCCAGCGCTGGAGAAAAAGCGTATGTAGGGCAGGCGTAAACGCGCTGTTGTCATTGACCAGTTGCTGCGCTTGTCCGGCCCATGGCGAATGGAGGTGGTGCAATAGCGACAATATTTGCGGTAGCTGGACGATAAACTGCGCATGAGAGAGGAGCTGGCTTTGTTGATAGCATATAACCTCTTCCGCTAACTCCGGCGGTACATGGGTATCTTTGAGGCGGCTACGCAAAGATTCACGCCAGCGGGGAATATCGTCAGTGATCGCTTTTTTAAGGCGAGGGAATTTGTTAAAAAATACCACCATCTTTGGAGAAGCCAGCAGGGCGACGATCATCTCTTCGATCATCGCTTCTTCACTGACTGCCAGCATGATGTTGAGCGTATCAAGGGTCAGCATTGTTGCGCCTGGCGGATTTGTGCCCCGACATCCTGCAGACTGGCCTCAATGCGGCCTAACCAGTCGCTATGAATAAACAGACATTTTTGCTGCTCGCTAAATGCGCTGTGCTGCTGATGCCACTCATTATCGAGCGCTTCAAGCTCCTGTTTTATTTCAGCGGGCATACTCTCTTGTGATGTTCCGGGCAATGCCAGGCGAGAGCCTTGTAAGCTGACGTCGCGTACAACCAGGTGCTGCGCGCTATCCACTTCCATGTTCAGCGTCTGGGCAAAACCGATGCCGTTTAATTTTCCGCGGATCTCACCACCTTTGGTTAACCACAGTTCCAGCGCGCTACGTTCGAAAGCAATATGGATTACTTCCATATCATGCAGCTTTAAGGGCTTTTGCAGTAGTAATGTCACGACGGAAGACGTGGCCTCCGGCGGTAAATCATAATGAGGACGACGGCTGAACATGCCGCCCTGACGGATCACGGTGAATGCTGTTTTATCGCTTTGCTGCTGCTGGAGCTGAATGCGGCGCTGCACAATACTGCCCAGACGGGTCAGCATGGCTTGCTGTTGCCATGCGTGTCCGGTCATCAATATTTCCAGCTGCTGCTGCATTAGATTCAGGCTTTGTGCGTCGTACCACAGGCAATCTTTCAGCAGGATCAGGTCGATGGGAACTACCGCATCACGTCCGCTAAAGAAGGCGCTGGCCTGGAGTAAACGAATGGCTTTTTTCCAGCGACGATCGGACACGTAGGGGGCATTCGGTAGCGTGTCCAGCTGCTGGCGCAACATGAAAATAAGCTCAAACACGCGATCGGGAAGCGTGATGGCGCCAATGTCCTTTTGCCACTGGTAATACTCTTCATCCGTCACCTGTAACGATGCCGGGACCGGATTGTCGCTTTCATCCTGCTGACTTAACAGCATCGAGCGGAAGTTGGCCTTGTCCTGGACTTTATCCAGCCACAGACGAATCAGCATACGGTCGTACAGCGCTTCCAGGCTGCTGTCTGCTTCAGGCAGTTCGTTGGAGGCTGCCACCAGCAGGCGCATCGGGATTTTCTCTTCATGCGCGCCGTTGCGGAAGTGGCGTTCGTTGATGGCGGTCAGCAGGGTGTTAAGAATCGCCGGTCCCGCCTTCCAGATTTCATCGAGAAAGACGATTTCAGCTTCAGGGAGATAGCCTGCCGTTAAGCGTTCATAGCGACCTTCGTCTTTTAACGCCTGAATGGACAGCGGGCCGAAAACCTCTTCCGGCGTAGAGAAGCGCGTCATCAGATATTCGAAGGCGCGAGCATTTTGAAAGGCAAATTTCAGTCTGCGGGCAATTAAGCTTTTCGCGATCCCGGGAGGACCTAATAAGAAAACGCTCTCGCCGCTAAGCGCAGCCAGCAGACACAGACGAATGGCGTGGCTACGTTCATAAAGTCCCTTTTCCAGCGCATTGCTCAGACGGGAAATTCTTTCCGCTAATAAATGTGGGTGAGCCATAATGAAGTGGCGTCCTTTCGCCAAATGTACTGCATAAACAGCGAGTATAGATGCTTCACACCAGTGCAGTAATAGACTGAAGGTGCGCTTATTTTTCTTTGAGCCAGATTAATCTGGTCTCATTTAGGGGTACGATTTTGCGATTAATCGTGCATACTGTGCGCCTTTTTGTGGGCCAAGGGACGACGCACACATTTCTTATATATACACCAAATCAATCAAGCTGCACCAAGGCGGCAATGGAGTTTTCTTCTGGGATGGGGGGAATAACGAATGCAGCCCACGCGGAGGTGGCTTGAAAGATGATGTGTATAAACGAAAGACGAGTCTATGAGCACTGATAATAAACAATCATTGTCTGCGATTACCCTTGCAGCCATTGGGGTTGTCTACGGTGATATTGGTACCAGCCCACTTTATACGCTTCGTGAATGTTTGTCCGGCCAGTTTGGTTTTGGCGTTGAACGTGACGCCGTATTTGGCTTTCTCTCGCTGATTTTCTGGCTGCTGATCTTTGTTGTCTCCATTAAATACCTGACGTTTGTCATGCGCGCGGATAACGCCGGAGAAGGCGGGATCCTGACGCTGATGTCATTGGCCGGGCGTAATACTTCAGCACGAACAACCTCCATGCTGGTGATTATGGGGTTGATTGGCGGCAGCTTCTTCTATGGAGAAGTGGTGATAACGCCTGCTATCTCGGTGATGTCGGCGATTGAAGGTCTGGAGATCATTGCCCCGCAACTGGATACCTGGATTGTTCCGCTCTCGATAATCGTACTGACCCTGCTGTTTTTGATTCAAAAACACGGTACCGGCATGGTCGGTAAGCTGTTTGCGCCGATTATGCTGTTGTGGTTCCTGACGCTGGCGGTGTTAGGCGTGCGCAGTATTATTGGCAATCCGGAAGTGCTGCAGGCGCTCAATCCGTATTGGGCGGTGCATTTCTTCCTCGAATTCAAAACGTTGTCCTTTATTGCGCTGGGTGCGGTGGTGTTGTCGATTACCGGTGTTGAAGCGCTGTATGCGGATATGGGCCACTTCGGTAAGTTGCCGATTCGCCTGGCATGGTTCTCCGTGGTATTGCCTTCGCTGGTACTGAACTATTTTGGTCAGGGGGCGTTGCTGTTAAAGCATCCTGAAGCGATTAAAAACCCGTTCTTCCTGCTGGCGCCGGACTGGGCGTTGATACCGCTCCTGATCCTCGCCGCGCTGGCAACGGTTATCGCTTCACAGGCGGTTATCTCCGGCGTCTTCTCACTGACGCGTCAGGCCGTGCGTCTGGGGTATTTATCGCCGATGCGTATCATCCATACCTCGGAAATGGAATCGGGCCAGATCTACATTCCTTTCGTTAACTGGATGCTCTATTTTGCAGTGGTGATTGTGATTGTGAGCTTTGAACACTCCAGCAATCTGGCTGCGGCGTACGGGATTGCGGTGACGGGGACAATGGTGCTGACCTCAATTCTGTCGACCACCGTGGCGCGCAAAAACTGGCACTGGAATAAATACTTCGTCTTCCTGATCCTGGTGGCGTTCTTGTGCGTCGATGTTCCGCTGTTCTCCGCGAACCTCGATAAACTGATTTCCGGCGGTTGGCTGCCTCTGACGCTGGGTCTGGTGATGTTCACCATCATGACCACCTGGAAAAGCGAGCGTTTCCGTCTGCTGCGTCGCATGCATGAGCACGGCAACTCTCTGGAGGCGATGATTGCCTCTCTGGAGAAATCACCACCGGTACGCGTGCCGGGAACGGCGGTGTACATGTCTCGTGCATTGAACGTCATCCCGTTTGCGCTACTGCATAACCTCAAACATAACAAGGTCCTGCATGAACGCGTTATTCTGCTGACGCTGCGCACGGAAGATGCGCCATATGTTCACAATGTGCGTAGGGTGCAGATTGAGCAGTTATCGCCCACCTTCTGGCGCGTGGTGGCCAGCTACGGTTGGCGCGAAACGCCGAACGTTGAAGAAGTGTTCCATCGCTGCGGTCTGGAAGGCTTAAGCTGTCGGATGATGGAAACCTCGTTCTTCATGTCGCATGAGTCGTTGATTGTTGGCAAACGACCATGGTATCTGCGTCTGCGCGGCAAGCTGTATCTGTTACTACAACGCAATGCGCTGCGCGCCCCGGACCAGTTTGAAATCCCACCGAACCGGGTTATTGAGCTCGGTACTCAGGTCGAGATTTAATCTCATCGACGCCCTCTTTCATCGCGAAAGGGGGCGTTTTGTTTTGTCCCTCCCAGTTTTCATTTTATCGAATGATAATTCTTGCGAAACGTTTCGATGGCGATCACATTTTCGTAACTTTGCGGTGGTTTTATCTCCACTCTTCGCTCTACACTTATCTTCAGCGAAACGTTTCGCTAGTGGGGAAAGAAAATGAAGAAAGGCACGGTACTCAACTCTGAAATTTCATCGGTGATCTCCCGTCTGGGGCATACCGATACGCTGGTGGTGTGTGATGCAGGTTTACCCATCCCGAATAGCACAACGCGTATCGATATGGCATTAACCCAGGGCGTACCTTCTTTTATGCAGGTACTGGATGTGGTGACACGTGAAATGCAGGTCGAGGCGGCCATTCTCGCGACGGAAATTAAACAACATAATCCGCAACTCCACGAAACGTTGCTCAGCCACATTGAGCAACTGCAACAACACCAGGGAAACACCATAGAAATTCGTTACACCACGCATGAACAATTCAAAAAACAAACCGCAGACAGTCAGGCGGTAATTCGCAGCGGAGAGTGTTCTCCGTATGCGAATATCATTCTCTGTGCTGGCGTCACGTTCTGAGGCCATCATGAACGCATTACTGCAACTCAAAGGGATCGATAAAGCGTTCCCGGGCGTAAAAGCGCTATCCGGCGCCGCGCTGAATGTCTACCCAGGCCGCGTAATGGCGCTGGTGGGCGAAAACGGCGCGGGCAAATCCACCATGATGAAAGTGCTGACCGGGATCTATACCCGTGATGCCGGTTCTTTATTGTGGTTGGGAAAAGAGACCACCTTTAACGGCCCTAAATCCTCCCAGGAAGCCGGAATCGGTATCATCCACCAGGAGCTGAATTTGATCCCGCAACTCACTATCGCCGAGAACATTTTTCTTGGCCGTGAGTTCGTTAATCGCTTTGGCAAAATTGACTGGAAGAAGATGTACGCCGAAGCCGATCTGCTGCTTGCCAAACTGAATCTGCGCTTTAAAAGCGACAGACTGGTCGGTGAACTGTCGATTGGCGATCAGCAGATGGTTGAAATTGCCAAAGTGCTGAGCTTTGAATCGAAGGTCATCATTATGGATGAACCGACGGATGCGCTCACCGATACCGAAACCGAATCCCTGTTCCGCGTCATTCGCGAACTGAAATCCCAGGGACGCGGCATTGTCTATATTTCTCACCGCATGAAAGAGATCTTCGAGATTTGTGACGACGTGACCGTTTTTCGCGACGGGCAGTTTATTGCCGAGCGTGAAGTCGCCTCGCTGACCGAAGACTCGCTGATTGAAATGATGGTGGGACGTAAGCTGGAAGATCAATACCCGCGCCTGGAAAAAGCGCCGGGTGATATTCGCCTGAAGGTCGATAACCTGTGCGGCCCTGGCGTAAACGATGTTTCATTCACGCTACGTAAAGGCGAGATCCTTGGCGTATCGGGGCTGATGGGTGCCGGACGTACCGAGCTGATGAAAGTGTTGTACGGCGCATTGCCGCGCACCAGCGGTTACGTCACGCTTGATGGCCATGAAGTGGTCACCCGTTCGCCGCAGGATGGGTTGGCTAACGGCATCGTCTATATTTCTGAAGACCGTAAACGCGATGGTTTAGTGCTGGGCATGTCGGTGAAAGAGAACATGTCACTAACCGCGCTGCGTTATTTCAGTCGCGCTGGTGGAAGCCTTAAACATAAAGACGAGCAGCAGGCGGTAGGTGATTTTATTCGTCTGTTCAATGTTAAAACGCCATCGATGGAACAGGCTATCGGCCTGCTTTCTGGCGGTAATCAGCAGAAAGTGGCGATTGCGCGCGGTCTGATGACCCGACCAAAAGTCCTGATCCTCGATGAACCAACGCGCGGCGTTGACGTTGGGGCTAAGAAAGAAATCTATCAGCTTATCAACCAGTTTAAGGCCGATGGGCTGAGCATCATTCTGGTCTCCTCTGAGATGCCAGAAGTATTGGGCATGAGCGATCGAATTATCGTTATGCATGAAGGGCATCTCGGCGGTGAGTTCACTCGCGAGCAGGCCACTCAGGAAGTATTAATGGCTGCCGCTGTGGGCAAGCTTAATCGCGTGAATCAGGAGTAAAAAAGATGACTACCCAGGCTGTTTCTGGTCGCCGTTATTTCACTAAAGCATGGCTTCTGGAGCAAAAGTCGCTCATCGCTCTGTTAGTGCTGATCGCGATTGTTTCCACCATGAGCCCTAACTTTTTTACCGTTAATAACCTGTTCAACATTCTCCAGCAAACGTCGGTGAACGCCATCATGGCCGTTGGCATGACGCTGGTTATCCTGACGTCGGGGATCGATCTGTCTGTCGGTTCTTTGCTGGCGCTTACCGGTGCGGTTGCGGCTTCCATTGTAGGGATTGAAGTCAATGCGCTGGTGGCTGTCGCTGCGGCTCTGGCGCTCGGTGCTGCTATTGGCGCGGTAACCGGGGTGATTGTCGCGAAAGGCCGGGTACAGGCGTTTATCGCGACCCTGGTGATGATGCTGCTGCTGCGTGGTGTGACCATGGTATACACCAACGGCAGTCCGGTTAATACCGGGTTTACTGACAATGCCGATCTGTTTGGCTGGTTTGGTATTGGTCGTCCGTTAGGCGTCCCTACGCCTGTGTGGATTATGGGGATTGTCTTCCTCGCGGCGTGGTACATGCTGCACCACACTCGTCTGGGTCGTTATATCTATGCGCTGGGCGGTAACGAAGCGGCAACGCGCCTGTCCGGTATCAGCGTAAGTAAAATCAAAATTATCGTTTACTCCCTGTGTGGTCTACTGGCATCGCTGGCGGGCATCATTGAAGTAGCGCGCCTCTCCTCTGCGCAACCGACGGCAGGTACTGGCTATGAGCTGGATGCTATCGCCGCGGTGGTGTTAGGTGGTACCAGCCTGGCGGGTGGTAAAGGACGTATTGTTGGGACGCTGATCGGCGCATTGATTCTTGGTTTCCTCAATAATGGTTTGAATTTGTTAGGTGTATCCTCCTATTACCAGATGATCGTCAAAGCGGTGGTGATTTTGCTGGCGGTACTGGTAGACAACAAAAAGCAGTAACAACGATTACAGGACATCTTAAATATGAACATGAAAAAACTGGCTACCCTGGTTTCTGCTGTTGCGCTGAGCGCCACCGTGAGCGCGAATGCGATGGCGAAAGATACCATTGCGCTGGTGGTCTCCACCCTCAACAACCCGTTCTTTGTTTCTTTGAAGGATGGGGCGCAAAAAGAGGCCGATAAGCTGGGCTACAACCTGGTGATTCTGGACTCACAGAACAACCCGGCGAAAGAGCTGGCTAACGTTCAGGATTTAACGGTTCGTGGAACTAAAATTCTGCTGATTAACCCGACGGACTCCGATGCTGTTGGTAACGCTGTGAAGATGGCTAACCAGGCGAAAATTCCGGTTATCACCCTTGACCGCGTTGCGTCCAAAGGCGAAGTAGTAAGCCATATTGCATCTGATAACGTGCTGGGCGGTAAGATTGCGGGCGATTACATCGCGAAGAAAGCGGGTGAAGGCGCGAAGGTTATCGAACTGCAGGGTATTGCCGGTACTTCAGCGGCGCGTGAGCGTGGCGAAGGTTTCCAGCAGGCTGTTGCGGCACACAAATTTAACGTACTGGCCAGCCAGCCGGCCGACTTCGACCGCACCAAAGGTCTGAACGTCATGCAGAACCTGCTGACTGCGCATCCTGACGTGCAGGCCGTATTTGCCCAGAACGATGAAATGGCGTTGGGTGCGCTGCGCGCACTGCAAACTGCGGGTAAATCTGATGTGATGGTGGTTGGATTTGACGGTACTCCAGATGGCGAAAAAGCAGTAAATGATGGCAAACTGGCTGCGACCATTGCTCAGTTGCCGGATCAGATCGGCGCGAAAGGCGTTGAGACTGCGGATAAAGTCCTGAAAGGCGAGAAGGTTCAGGCTAAATATCCGGTTGACCTGAAGCTGGTCATCAAGCAGTAATACCGATTCAGGTCGCTCGCGGCCTGATGGAGACATAAAGACGCCATCCCCGTATCGGGTTTTGGGGATGAAAGCGTAAAAAGAAAAGCAGGGCACGCGCCACCCTAATCCGGTGGCGCACTTTGACTTGGAACACCAAATATGAAAACCGCAGGCAACCTCGTTGTTCTTGGCAGTATCAATGCCGATCACATCCTCAACCTTAACTCTTTCCCGACACCTGGTGAAACCGTAACCGGTAACCATTATCAGGTTGCATTTGGTGGTAAAGGCGCGAATCAGGCTGTTGCTGCGGGGCGTAGTGGCGCGAATATCGCATTTATTGCCTGTACGGGTGATGATGATATTGGCGAAAGTGTTCGTAAACAGTTAGCCAAAGATAATATCGATATTGCGCCGATTAGCGTAATTTCGGGGGAATCGACCGGTGTGGCGTTGATTTTTGTGAATGGTGAAGGTGAGAACGTCATCGGCATTCATGCTGGTGCGAACGCGGCACTTTCGCCTGCGCTGGTGGAAGCTCAGCATGAGCGTATTGCCCAGGCGTCTGCCTTACTGATGCAGTTAGAGTCGCCGATCGAAAGCGTACTGGCTGCGGCAAAGATTGCACATCAAAATAAAACCACGGTAGCCCTTAACCCGGCCCCGGCACGTGAACTTTCTGACGAACTGCTGGCGCTGGTGGATATTATTACCCCGAATGAAACCGAGGCTGAAAAGCTCACGGGAATCCGGGTTGAAAACGATGAAGACGCGGCCAAAGCTGCGCAGGCATTGCACGCGAAGGGGATCCATACTGTACTGATTACCTTAGGCAGTCGCGGGGTGTGGGCCAGCGTAAATGGTGAAGGTCAGCGTGTGCCTGGGTTTAAAGTGGACGCCGTTGATACCATCGCCGCTGGGGATACCTTTAACGGCGCGTTAATTACAGCGTTACTGGAAGATACTCCGCTGCCTGAAGCTATCCGATTTGCACATGCCGCTGCGGCTATTGCGGTCACCCGTAAGGGCGCACAGCCTTCCGTTCCATGGCGCGAAGAAATAGAAGCTTTTTTAAGTCAACAGAGGTAACGCTTGGCTACAATGAAGGACGTCGCCCGCCTGGCGGGGGTTTCCACGTCGACGGTTTCTCACGTCATTAATAAAGATCGCTTTGTCAGTGAGTCTGTCACTGACAAAGTTGAAGCGGCGATTAAAGAGCTTAACTACGCGCCCTCAGCGCTGGCGCGTAGTCTCAAGTTAAACCAGACCCACACTATTGGCATGTTAATCACTGCCAGTACCAACCCCTTTTATTCCGAGCTGGTGCGCGGCGTTGAACGTAGTTGTTTTGAACGCGGCTACAGTCTGGTGCTGTGCAATACCGAAGGTGATGAACAGCGCATGAACCGTAATCTGGAAACGTTAATGCAAAAACGGGTGGACGGCTTGCTGCTGCTCTGCACGGAAACTCATCAACCTTCCAGGGAGATCATGCAACGCTATCCTTCTATACCGACCGTCATGATGGACTGGTCGCCTTTTGATGGTGAAAGCGATCTGATCCAGGATAACTCCCTGTTGGGCGGGGATTTAGCCACTCAACATCTTATCGAAAAAGGTTTTACGCGCATTGCCTGCATCACCGGGCCGCTGGATAAAACTCCAGCGCGTTTACGTCTGGAAGGATATCGGGCGGCAATGAAGCGGGCGGGGTTGCCGGTCCCGGAAGGTTACGAGATTACCGGTGACTTTGAGTTCGGCGGCGGCTTTGAAGCAATGCAAACGTTGCTGTCGCATAAACAGCGACCGCAGGCCGTTTTTACCGGCAATGATGCCATGGCGGTTGGCGCGTATCAGGCTCTGTACCAATCGGGATTGCGCATTCCGCAGGATATGGCGGTGGTGGGTTATGATGATATCGAGCTAGCGCGCTATATGACGCCGCCGCTGACGACCATCCATCAACCAAAAGATGAACTGGGCGAACTGGCCATCGATGTATTAATCCACCGGATGGCGCAGCCCGCATTACAGCAACAGCGCCTGCAACTTACTCCTGTTTTGATGGAGCGGGGGTCGGTTTAGGATTATGTCGCTCTTTAATCAGATTACGTCCATCTTTTGCTTTTAGCAGCATGAACATCAGCGCAGACACTACCGTGATAGCGCCCATCGTCATAAAGGTGTAGTGGAACTGCTCGACCGTATTGGTTCCTTCCATACCTTCATAGATACGCAGAACGGCAGCGCTGATGGCGACCCCTAAACTGATTGATAACTGCTGAGTAACGGCCAGCACACTGTTGCCGCTGCTGGCGTTTTCATCGGTCAGGTCCGCCAGAGTGATGGTATTCATGGAGGTAAACTGGGTGGACATCGCCATACCCAAAATGAACAACGGCAGGATCAACATCCAGACCGGCATGGCGGGAGATTGCAATGCGAACTGCGCAATCATCAGGCCGATAAATACCGTAACACCCACCAGTGTGGTTCTGTAGCCGAGCCGGCGCAGCACCTGCGTCACCATTGATTTCGCCAGTATTGATCCCAGCGCCGTTGGCGCCATCATGCAACCGGCTATCAGCGCCGGGTATCCAAAGCCTACCTGCAACATTAGCGGCATTAAGAAGGGCACGCACCCTGTACCCAGACGAGTGGCAAGGTTTCCGGCGATCCCGACGGAAAAAGTTCGGGTCTTAAATATAGGAAGCGATATTAGCGGCGTTGGGTGACGACGCGCGTGGCGAATGTAGGCGAGCAGTAACAGAATGCTGGCAAGAATAATGCTGAGCGCTATCCAGGTCTCGACAAGCTTCTCACCGAACAGCTCTACCCCGCTGGAAAACAACACCAGGCTCAAACCAAACAGAAAGAAACCGGTCATATCAAAACCGCGGCGCGGCGTGGTGAAGTTCGGCATATATTTGCGGGCATAGAAGATACCGGCAACCCCAATTGGAATATTAATCAGGAAGATCCAGTGCCAACTGGCCCACGTGACCAGTACACCGCCCAATACCGGACCTAAAATCGGCCCCACAAGTCCAGGCATGGTTACGAAGTTAAGCACCGGAAGCAGTTCGCTGCGGGGGTAAGCACGTAATAATGCCAGACGGGCAACGGGCATCATCATGGCGCCGCCAATGCCCTGAATGACGCGGAAAATCACCAGTTCGCTTAGGGTGCTGGACAGCGCACAGGCCAGCGAACCCAGCGTAAACAGGCTAACAGCTATCATAAAGACGCGCCGGGTACCGAACCTGTCTGCCAGCCATCCACTCACCGGGATCAGCATCGCGACCGTCAGGGTGTAGCTGATAATGGCCGACTGCATGGCGAGCGGAGAGCGGTTAAGGCTGTGTGCTATTGCGGGTAAGGCGGTATTTAGGATCGTGGCGTCTAGTGCCTGCATAAAAAAGGCCATGGCTGCTATCCACGGTAGCCCGGCCATACTGCGTGATTTCTTTTCTGACATATTATTTATCCGGTAGCACGTTCGGTGCTATCAGCAATGCCTGACAGGCAGCGAAGGCGCGATCGCCATCGCTCTCATCTATTGCGTCGACAATGGCCTGGTGTAAATCCAGCTTGACCACGTCGTTATAGGTAATAGAGGTAAAGTAGGTCTGGTAAACGGAATGGAAGAGTGATGCGAAGGAGATAAGGAACGGGTTCGCACTCATT
Organism: Citrobacter sp. Cb028; assembly: GCF_030336705.1. Lineage (NCBI taxonomy): Bacteria > Pseudomonadati > Pseudomonadota > Gammaproteobacteria > Enterobacterales > Enterobacteriaceae > Citrobacter > Citrobacter sp. Cb028. The sequence continues at coordinate 109,463 of NZ_JAOWCZ010000030.1, forward strand.
TCATAGATGTGTTCATGCCAGGCGATATCAACCTCAATCCAACGCTCGCGTCTGAAGTTTCTTTTCAGCTCGACCATTTCTTCCATCAGCGTGTTGAGATGCGCTTTCTGTTCTGCCGTACCTATAGTCGCCGCTAGTAAACACGCCTGAGGCTCCAGGCTGATACGCATCACCAGAAAATGTTTAATGACCTGAGAGAAATTATCTTCTGTCATCCACCAGGTGAGCAGCTCCTGGTCGAGGAAGTTCCAGTTTGCCTGCGGCATGACGCGTGTACCAATACGCGGGCGCGGTAATACCATACCTTTTGCCGTTAACGTCTTTACCGCTTCTCTTACCGCGGTACGACTCACGCCAAACTGATCGCCCAGCTCTATTTCGCCAGGCAATATAGCGCCCGGTGCGTATTCACCTTTTAATATTCGCTGAGCCAGCTTTTCGGCCAGAACGTAGGACAGGTTTTTCTGTGCGGCTAGCTGTTGGGCATTTAACGGCATGAATGGTTTTCCTTACTTTATTTCCTATTCATTAGTATGCCACCTGGAAGCGTTATTGCGGCTGCAAAAGCGGCAATTTGCTTATTTTATGGCATGTTAATGGTGGTTTTGCTGAAAAAACACGCACTCGGAAAGTTATTTTAAATTTCCCCTTGTCAGCCTGAAATAACTCCCTATAATGCGCCTCCACTGACACGGAACAACGGATTACAAAC
>NZ_JAOWCZ010000031.1:0-334509 GCF_030336705.1 Citrobacter sp. Cb028
CAGCAGAGCTCGATGTGCTGGCGTTTGAAGGCGATGAAGCCCTGAGCTTGCCGTTCAGCTACCGGATTGAGTTCACCAGCGCTGATCATGCCATCAGCAAAGAAATGATGCTGATGAAAGCGGCCTCCCTGACGCTGCAGGCCCCGGTAGACCAGGGTTACGGCATCAAAATGCAACAGGCCGTGCGCACCCTTCAGGGAGTGGTGAGCGGCTTTGAGCGCCTCAGTACCTCCAAAGATGAAACCCATTATGCCCTGACGCTCCAGCCACGCCTGGCGCTGCTTGACCGTTCGCATCAGAACGCCATTTATCAGGACATGTCGGTCCCACAAATCGTGGAAAAAATTCTGCGCGAGCGCCACAACATGCGCGGTCAGGATTTTCTGTTCTCGCTTGCAAAAGAGTACCCGCGTCGTGAGCAGGTGATGCAGTACGGCGAGGATGACCTGCACTTTATTACCCGTCTGTTGGGTGAGGTGGGCATCTGGTTCCGGTTTACCACTGATACGCGCCTGAACATCGACGTGGTGGAATTTTATGACGGCCAGCAGGGGTATGAGAAAGGCCTGACGCTGCCATCGGTTCCGCCATCAGGACAGCATTCAAAAGGCGTGGACTCGGTCTGGGGCATGGAGAGCCATCATAACGTGGTGCAGAAGCAGGTCAGCACCCGTGATTACAACTACCGTCAGGCGACGGAAGACATGAACACCCGGGTCGATGCGACTCGCGGGGATGCCACCACCTACGGTGATGCCTACCACTATGCCGACAATTATCTGACGCCGGGCAGCGCATACGACCGCAATCCTGCGCCGGAATCGGGGGCGTTCTACGCCCGCATTCGTCATGAGCGCTACCTGAATGGTCAGACGCAGACCCGCGCCATCACCAGCTGCCCGACCCTCTCTCCTGGGCAGGTGCTGAAAGTCACCGGCGGGTACGAAGTGGCAGAGGTGTTTGCTCAGGGCGTGGTCGTCACAGCGATGCACAGCCATGCGCGCCGTGATGAAGACTTCGGCGTCAGGTTCGACGGTATCCCGGACAGCACTGATTTTAGTTTCCGCCCTGAGCCTGGCTCACGCCCGGTGATGGCCGGCACCTTGCCGGCCCGCGTCACCAGCACTACCGAGAACGATACCTACGGCCATATCGATAAAGATGGCCGCTATCGCGTCAACATGCTGTTTGACCGTGATAACTGGGAAACCGGATTCGAGAGCCTGTGGGTACGGCAGTCCCGCCCGTATGCGGGTGATACCTACGGCCTGCACCTGCCGCTGCTGGCGGGCACCGAAGTGGCGATTGGCTTTGAGGACGGTAACCCGGACAGACCGAACATTTCTGGCGTACTGCACGACTCGGCCCACAGCGACCACGTCACCATCCGCAACTACAAACGTAACGTGCTGCGCACACCGGCGAACAACAAAATCCGCCTCGACGATGAGCGCGGGAAAGAGCATATCAAGGTCAGCACCGAGTACGGCGGCAAGAGTCAGCTGAATCTCGGACATTTAGTGGATGCGGAGAAGCAGAAGCGCGGTGAGGGTTTTGAGCTCAGAACCGACAGCTGGGGAGCCATCCGGGCACAGAAAGGGATGTTCATCAGCGCTGATGGCCAGACGAAAGCACAGGGCCAGGTGCTGGAGATGCAGCCAGCGGTCAGCAATCTGGGCGATGCCCGGGAGCAGATGACGTCCATCTCTGGTGACGCGCAGAAGGCGACCGCGAATCCGGCCGATCTGCAGGCGCAGATAGCGTTGCTGGAACAACAGCTGACAGACCTCAAAAAATCGGTGCTGCTGCTGAGTGCTCCGGACGGCATCGCACTGACCAGCGGACAACATCTGCAGGTATCTGCCGGGCAGAACCTGATAGCCACTGCCGGTAAAAATGTTGATGTCAGCGTGGTGAAAAATTTGTTCATCGGGGTGGGTAATGCCCTGAGCGTATTTGTGCGTAAGCTCGGTATTAAGCTCATTGCGAATCAGGGGCCGGTGCAGATACAGGCGCAGAACGACCTGATGGAATTGCTGGCCCGTAAAGAAATCAGCATTGTCAGCACGGAGGATGAAATCAAAATCATCGCGAAGAAGAAGCTGACTCTGAATGGTGGTGGGAGCTATATCCGGATTGATGCGAGTGCGATTGAATCTGCTACTGCAGGTGAATATCGTACGAAAGCAGGACATTATGGGCGTAAGGCAAGCGCATCAGAAAAGGTCACGCTGCCTGTATTTCCTGTAATGGAACCTGGCGAACAAAGCTTACGTTTTGCTTTCCCTGGTGCCGATAGTGTCTGCCAAAGTATGGACTGGATGACAAATCAGCCATACAGCATTACTGACAGCAATGGCAAAATCCTGTCGACCGGCACGGTAGACAGTTCAGGTCGCTTCCCGAAAATAGTGCTTCCTGAAAGCGATACATTAAATTTAATCATTGGGCGAGAAACCTGGAGTAAAGAGGAGCTTTCTTTTTCATCAACTGAAGACGACAGTATGGAATATTTTGAGGATGAAGCACCTGATGCTGATCTTTATTTAAGTGAAATGGATTCTGAAGATGATAGAACATCATCATTGACTGAACCAATGATTGCAACTTTATTAAACTTAACAAAGGTTAGTTGATAATGTTAAGTATGCTTATGAAACTTACGTTGAGTGTGGCTATCTTATTTTATAACTTCGGTGTATATGCTGTATGCCTGAAAGAGGGGGATAAGATTGTACTCACAGGAGTAATGAAAGAGGAATTATTTTACGGCCCCAAAAATTGGGGGGAAGATAGGGAGCATGACGAAAAATTACTCTATTGGATCCTGCATTTAAATAATCCGCTACAGTGCGTGGTTGATGCTAATACTGAGCAAAAAGGTTGGGACAGCAATGTTCAGCTCATTGTTAGCGGTGATGATTATAAAACTAAACGCAATTTACTTAATCACCATGTCACTGTAGATGGAAAAGTTATGCTTGCTGTCACAGGCTATCATATGACTTCAGTTTTACTAAACGACACCAGCTTTAAACCAACGGGAAAATAAAAAGGATGATGTATGAGATTTGTAAAAGCGACATACCATCTTGAAACCAAAACGGTTGAGTACGAAGCTGGTGATGGGACTCGTTTGCTAAAAACTGCAGGGACATTAAACTGGAGATTTAACAATCCCGGGAATATTATGGCATTGCCTGATGCAAGTAAGCAAAAAGGGCGGATAGGTGCCGGGACTGTATATAATCCGAAAGAAAATACATTTGCGATTTTTTCCAGCATTGAAGCTGGGGAGCGTGAAAAATGTGCATTGTTGAAGCGAAAATATCGAAATAACACCATCTCTGAGATGATGTCGCAGTATGCCCCTGAAACCGCAGGCAATGATCCCGTAGCGTATGCCAACTTTATAAGTTCAGAGAGTGGCGTTGCAAAAGATAAAAAAATATCTGACTTGGATGATAATGAATTCGGGAAAGTTGTGGATGCAATCAGTAAAAAAGAAGGTGGCCTGAAGGCCGGTACTGAAAAATGGGTATATGTGACAAATGTGACTGTTTCTGATGGCTCTCGACCAGTTGCTGATGTGCCATTTAAAGTGACAATAGGAAGCACTAGCTACGAGTGGAAAACAGATGCTTACGGCAAGCTCAAGACAATCATCCATACGAAACAAGGAATGGCTATTGTCGTCAAATATACTAATTCTGCTGGAAAAGAGGATATTGTTTATTCAGCAGTCGCTGGGGATGAAACGAAGAATATACTGCTTACGCGAAACTTTTCTCAATTCTCTGCAAAAACTCTTGCCGAGACCCCCAAACTTCCACGTGAGAAGAGCGCTCAGAAGCCGATAGAGTATATAGTCATGTCAGGAGACTCTCTATCGAAAATTGCTGAACGTTATAAGACAAGCACTTATGAAATTGCCAAAAACAATAATATAAAAGATGTGAGTAAGATCTTCCCAGGTCAGAACTTGACGATTTATGGTGCCAATACTAATGGTCCTTCAACCTATATAGTTGCACCGGGTGATACTCTTGCGAAGATTGCAGCACAAAATGGCACAACTGTTGATGAACTCGCTCGTCGGAACAATATCGCAGATATAAACAAAATCTATCCAGGTCAGTCGATATTGATTTCAAATGATGCAAACTATTCAAAATGGAGTAGCTCTGTCTCAGCCTCTGACAAACAGGCACCCAAACCTCAGCCCCCAGTTAGTAGAACTTCATCCAATGTGCAATCGGTCAATTTAGATAAAAAAACACTGGAATCAGTTGGATCTAAAAAATCGGATAAACCGATAGCATTGCTTCCCCATGAACAACGTGAGGCACCGTGGATGCAAAAAGCAATGGAAGAGGCCAAGCTGTGGGGCGGGGTTAAAGAAGATAAGATTGGACACAATTTTCATAAGCTGATTAGCCCTAAATGCAATTACACACTTTCTAATACTCCATGGTGTGCTTCTTTTGTTAACTACTGTTTTAAAGTGTCATCTTATAAAATATCCAAAGGATTTGCTGGGTCTAATTCATTTGTCGCCGATGAAAATTTTAAAAAAATATCATCACCAATTTATGGCTGTCTAATGGTATGGCGCCGAGGTGGGAAAGGACATGTGGCATTTGTTTATGGGCGAGATTCAGTAAGTGGAGAGATAATTGTTCTTGGTGGGAACCAGAATGATTCTATTAACTTTATGCTTCAAAGTGACACTACGAAAGTTTTTGTTGGCTACTATATTCCTGCTGCATATTCAGAGTTGGGTAGAGGGGCGCTTCAAGTATTTAATGTCGTAGAATTAAATGAATCAATCAATACACCATATGTACGCAAGCCGAAAGGCAAAAATAAACCTGCTGTTAAGGATAGATAAATGTGTAATAAATTACTGTTGATTTTTCTTTCCTTATTTTGCTTTAAGGCCTACTGTGGGGAAAGAGGATATTACTTGTTTGTAAGCGGCAATGAGGATGGGAAGGGATTGTACCAAAGCTATAGGGGTGAAAATAAAAAACACGAAGAAAATCAATCGTGTTGGCAGAAAAGATCTGGGTCAGAGATCTCCATCTCTTATGTTAAAACTGTTCCTGCAGGTATTACGCCTCAATTAATTGATAGTGCTATGAATGGCAAAAGCTCAAGCCTCAATATTTTGAGATACAAACTTTCATCATTTCATGATGACCAGATAGCACATGGGTTTGATGCAATGATAAATATAGAAAAGTATAATGATAATGCGATTTTAACCTTAGTACCACTTGAAGGTAAAATAGTGACTGAGAAAGTGATTTCAAGTGATTTTCAGTCATTGGACTTAGGGTTGTGCAAGGTTCTGTTTGCCGTTGATAATTATTTTGCTCCATGATTTCATGGATGGTATGCATCGAGAGCATGGGGTTTCTTGTGCTGAACATATGAAGCCTTTGTCGAGGAATTGAAGATGTATATATTTTGAGAAAATAATGTGTGGCTCATTTAGGTGAGTATTTTTATTTGAAGAAGGATGCCGTTAATGAAACTTTATTCAGAAGCTAAGCTGATTTTTAGGTTGGCATGCATATTCATGATTTTTCCGGTTAATCCTACTTGTGCTAAAGAACTTATCTTCAATACAACGTGGATAGATAATTCTGGCGAGCATGAGTTGGTGATGGAGAAGGAAGTCAATAAAGATAATACTGGAGAGCATTTATCTGTAAAACAGGTGACGAAGGGAAAGGATGATTGGATTCTAAATGATTATGTTAATGACTGTGAAGTGGATATTAATCTGAATTTGATAAAAGAATCAATTGAAGTAAACAATAGTTTTGCCGATGGCGAAGGCACTGTTTTATTTGCTTATAAAATTGGATGTATTGGTGGGATAGACCCAGTTACTGTAAAGTATTTCGCGTATAAAAATGGAGTAAAATATTCCCTACGAGGGGAAGATCATATCATAGTTGAAAACGGTGGGTATGGTGGAGAAAGCCCTCCGGTTCCAGATTATAATCTAAAAAACGATAAGCCACTGCTAAATTACATGCTGAAGAAATGGAAGTCTATTTCAACGACCAAATTAAATTAACGTCTTTATCCTTCATTAAAATAATGAACCTTTTTTGATTGTGACCTTTCACGTGGTTTTAAGTAAATTATTCCCCCACATCATCTTTACCCAAAGCCAATTTAGTTAATCTGTAATATGAGAGAATGAATGTTATATACACTTAGACATTTGCCAGAATGCTATCCAAGACCTAAGTCTCTGAAATTTTCTCGTTGGATTATTGCTCTGGTTGCCATGCTTTCGTATTTCACTAGAGGGTAAGGGGCGGGAATTTATTAGTCGTTGCAATATTTCTGGTGAGAAAGATAATATTATTTCAGCTTGCAATGGAGTGTATATCAATGCGCGCAATTATTAAGTTAACCATACTTATATCTTTCATTGTGATTATTCTGGCTAATATATATTATTACTTTGATGTGTCCAGGCGAGAAATGATTAATTGTGAGTCACCCGTACTGATCCCCATGCCAAAAAAAGGATTTCAATACAGCGGTATAATCGGTATGACTTTTAATCCCAACGGGACTGGAATGGCTTCTTTTTCTGGTGAACTCACAGAGTTAGATACTAATACTACATTTGATGTGCTGAGGATTATATATTTCGATTACTCGATTGAATACTATAGCTATTTCACATTATCAAATTTCGTTATCAAGAAAAATGTTAATGATTCAACTGATGATCAGATGTTCAATCGACTAATGTTTGATTTAAGTACAGCTGGTCGTCGAATTCGAGTTGAAAGATTGAAGGACACCGCTTTCCTTATCGAAAATACATTTAATCCGATTTTCATTTGCATTGAAAGATGATTAATAATCGGTGTAAAAATCAGAACGCTCAAAAGATTTTTATTCTGTAAATTATTTAAAAAACGGAATTTTAACCTATATTAATATGCTATTTTAACTAAATATGCCGTTTTAATGGGTTTTGAGGATATCATTTGCAACAATTCTGAATGACTCCGAGGTTGGCTTTTCTTATGAGCAGTAATGCGGTAAATGATAATGTTTATTATTTGTTGTTGGGTGAAACGGAAAGAAATATAATTGGAAAAAGTCTTTCTGAAAAAGATGCAAAAGAAGAATTAAGTGGTGATTCATCTATTAAAACAGATGTTGCTTTAAGAAAAATTGGGAAGCTTAATGAAACAATGCGTCTTGCTAAAGGGCGTAAAGGATACGCTAGCTTGAGTCTAATATATCAAGCGCTTAGTACCACCTCTGAAGCAGGATTGACAACGAGACAGATAGCAGATATTTGTGGATTATCTATTTACGTTACCCGAAATTGGTTAACAAAGCTGAATGAGGCTGGGGTAATATGTTGTCATCTTTTTGATGGAAAATCTTTAGGTTGGACTATTGATTTGTAATACTTGCGTTCTATTTGAGATGCAAGACTTTTAAACAAATTTTTTAAAAAAAGTATTGTCAGTGGTAGTAATCTCTGGCTTCTGTTTCCCTATGTTTATAGATATAGCTGTCAATTAGCATTATAGGTATTTATGTTGACCCATGATTCAGTGCTGGATGTGGACGATACTCATTCAATTGTCACGGATATAGGTGTATGTCATTCAGACGGTTTTTCAAAGTAAAATATGCCACTCATTAGTAACCTGCTACAGTTCTTTTGGGATTTGTAGGGGGCGGCCTGAGTATTTGACTGTGCGTTGTTAGCAGACAATTCCGGCTATACTTATTTATCCTAGTGTAGATATTCTGAGATGCGATATAAATATGTGATGCTGCTCTGATGAACAGGATGACCTCATTCAACTATTCGTTTTAACGTTTTAACTTAAAATTGTTGTGTTGACGTTTACAGTTTATGGTCATTATCTTTTTTAACTATTTTAAATCACTCTAATGTGTCCGTTAAATCTGTGTCGATTCAGTTGCATTAAGTATCATTAGTGTTTCATCTTGTATGTATATCTTTCATTGAATTTTAAATCTATATTTTTGATGTGTTCAACTAAATGTTTCTCCTTAAGGCATGTGGTTGTATTGTCTTTGCGACGAAACTTTATCTTTTCTCTATTAATTAAAGAGGTTTTTTTTACCGGTGTATGGTCCAGGATGGGAGGGCAATACTGATTTTAGAATATAAAGTCAAAATGATATTCATTGTAGGTCTATGGTTTTTATTATTTGCTGTCAGAAATTTAAATAATCTATAAAGTGTTAATTAATTGTTTTGAAATTGAGGATGGAAAATGAAACGCGCAACTGTGAAAGAAAGAGAGTATCTTATAGGACCATTAACAACAAGCCAATGGATTCAATCGGCACCGTATAATAACTTTGTAAAACCGTACTTAGTTGGTTGTACTGCTCTGGCTATTGCTCAATTAATGAGAGCTAATTCCTATCCAGATAAAGGTAAGGGGATGATTAATGGTATTATGGCAGAAGATCCACAAATTAATATTGATGGATATGTGTATCGTTGGGATTTAATGGATGATAAGGCTCTATCAGAAGAAGCACGAGATGCAATATCAACTATGATTGGACATGTTGCATGTGCAATCAACACGCGCTTTGGTTTATCATCTAGCTCTCAACTGGATTTTTTAGAAGAGATAAGTGCGCTTGTCGATAACTTTAGCTATGAAGATGACATATCATATATCTCATACAAAGAGACGAATAACTATACCGATTATATTCAACAATCAACTATAAACGATGCCGTTATAGAAAACCTGCAAATGGGATTCCCTGTTTTGGTTGATATTCCAGGGCATTCAACTGTATGTGATGGTTACATGGGGGATGGTGTTTTTTCTTTTAATTATGGCTGGGGGGGGGCAGTAGCTATTACTATAACTTAACTAATGATATGCAGGGTTGTAAACCAGTGTGTATTATATTTGGCATTAGGCCATCATCTGAACCGTTGTTGGTAGCAGAAAAATTATTAGTAACTAATAATGTTTTAACCCAGCTATCTTCGAGTTCTGTTGAGGTCGTTATAAAAAATATTACAGATACTAGTTTTGAGGGACATTTGAACTTAGTTTCCTGTGATAAAAATAATTTTAAAAGAAATGTTATAAGCAAAAATGTTAATATTTCCCTCGCATCAGGTGAGGAGTCTAGTTTAATAATTCCTATTGAAATGCCGATTGATATATCTTTTGGCGAAAGATATGTGGAAGTAATGTATCTTAGCAAAGATGGTATGATGCAAAAGCTTAAGGATAGTAGCAATAATATCTTAAAAGAAAAGGTTACGATTAATCGGCATGTATGTGAGACATTACATTTAGTAAATGATGTAGTGATTCCCACTACTATTCCTTATGGAAGTCAAATAGAAGTAGAAATAAAAATACATAGTGAGATTGATGAGGAAAAAGAATTTTTCCTATTGCTTACTGATATCAATACTAACATTATTAAAACTCTAGGTAGTACTATTGTACGTTTAGATAATGGTGAAAACTCACCATTTGTAATTAAAGGCGACTTCAATGAAATATCTGTAGAACAAAATTATAGAGTTATTATTGCTACAAAAAGTGAAGAGGTGTTCCCCGTTTTCGAGAAGTTAGATTTATTTGAATCTGATGTTTATATTTTATCAGAAGAAAATTATAGTGAATTTTTTTCCTTATCAAAGAATATACCACTACCAGATGTTTTATATTCAGGTGCAACTTACCCACCATCTGAGGTTGTTATTCAACCTATAGTTTTTGAAGGTAATAAGCTTTACGATTTTTACATTGAATATTTGGATGTAAACGGACGTATTATCAGGAGTAATAAAAAAAGTTATGGGGTTACAGAACTGGGGGAAATTAAGATTGACCTTAATATAAACCCTGGTCAACTCAATGTTGATCAGTCACACCCTGTTGCAGAATATTCAATACGGTTGACGCATAGTGATTTCGACGATAATGAGAATCGATATATTGTTAAGCCTGAAGATATTTCCGTTAGTAATCCAGCACTAGTCAATATATTTTACCGGAATCCTTATGATTTTATGTTCCTGACTAAAAGTATTGAAGTGAGTAAGAATGAATTCAATCATTTAGAACAGTTTGATGTTACATTTTCATCGCAATATATGATTGAATATTCGCATCTTCCAAGTGTGGAAATTGTAACGTTCAATGTTAAATTAAAAGATGAGGATTTTAATGAGTACTTAATAGGGTCTGAAAAAGGACTTATCTATTTAAATGAAAGTTTTTCCAACACCATCAGTTCGAAGGTTAGTGAACATATTCCAAGTGGTAAATATACACTCTATGTCCAGATCGTATGTGATCATTATAATGACCCATTGCCAGAGAAAGTGTATGGATACACGAATGAGGTCTTAGATGGGATAAGTATTACTATTATTTAGCTAGCTCTTTTATGTTGGTATAATAAATGTAGCGCGCTCGTGTTAATTCTGACACATTCGGGCTTTAAGTCATCAGCCTGTACTCTTCTTGTGTCAGGTTATTCAGCAATTCATGGGGGCGCTTGTTCTGCCCCCTTTTTTAGATACAACCATCATCAAGTAATACCTGTTATTACATGTCATAATTCTGTTTCATCTGCCTATTGCAAATGCAGCCTGGGATTTAGGTACAGGAACAACTCTCATTTCGTCACTCTTGTAGACCGGTAATCACTGTGAGTTCAACGGGCCGATGTGTAAGTATCCCGCATAATCGTGCCATTCACATTTAGAGATCCTCCGGCATAATCAATCTGCCAACAAAGTAGATTGCTATGCGTAAAGCCCGTTTTACTGAGCATCAGATCATTGCCGTGATTAAGTCGGTTGAAGCCGGACGAACTGTTAAGGATGTCTGCCGGGAGGCCGGTATCTCTGAAGCCACTTACTACAAATGGAAGTCCAGATACGGCGGCCTGGAGGCTTCTGATATTAAAAAGATAAAGGATCTTGAGGATGAGAACCGGCGTCTCAAACAGATATTTTCCGACCTCAGTCTGGAATGCCGCGCGTTGAAAGACGTCATCGAAAATAAGTTTTAAAACCAGCTATAAAGTGCAAGCCCGTCAGCTATCTGACGGTGCAATTTGGCATGAGCTTACGTCAGACATGCAGGACTTTATCGCTGAGCAGGACAGTGTGTTTTTATCAGCCCGATATCCGCTGAAGATGCGGATGGATAATGGGCCAGAACTGGTGTCGCTGCACCGGCGCAGTGGGCGGAAGAATACAGGCTGATGGCCAAAAACACGGAAATCTCAAGAAGTGCGTGGAACTAAAACGGGTGTGTTTACAGTATGGCGATGTTAAATTCCATTCCTGCTGCCGAACCAAAAAAGCATTCATTTGGGAAAGTGAATGCTTTTGAAATATTATGCTTAATACAATGAATGATATTACTCTATCGTTATTATCATTACAGCGTTTGCTGTAAATGCGTCGGCAGGAATATCCTCAGGTTTCATGTTTGGGTCTCGTACTATCTGAAATTCAATGTTACGCTCATTATTCCCAGTCATAAATGTCTCATTAATAATATCCGTGGTACTTGCCGCTTTACCATTATAAAATAAAGCGATGCCCAGGCCTGAGCGAGATGACTGAATCACTTGATTACCTCCAACTGACAGGGGAGTAAACTTAAATTGTGTGCTAGACGTTACACTTGCTTCTTCGCCATTACATAGAATTATTAGCTGTTTTTTAATATTCCCGACAGCCCCGAGCATGGGATTTGATGTAATATCACTTCGCTCAATATCACCCATGCTAACATTTAAATCACTATTATTGTAATTTATGTAACATATTGAAGGTTCCTCGGGCAGCGGGGTAGCATCTTGGCATGTTCTGTCTGCGGAAGTGCCCCACTGTTTGCCTTGTACATCTTGAAAAGTAAAGCATACAGTACCGGCCTGAGATTGTGAGGGCCCTGCCCCTCCCCCAAAGTTAGGACTTTGCGAAGAAATACCTTTGCTTGTATTCAATTCAACTTCTTTAGAACTTACATAATGGCTAATTGCATTTTGCAAATTGCAGATTGCCTTTCCTGGGCAAAAGTGAGTAACCATTCTCCATTTGCCAGTAAATGGAACATAGGAGTCAAAACCATCATACATGGTCGCCTGTGAATCATTGTTTCCAGACCATGTTGTAGCTCCACCAAAATAGCTATTTTGTGTGTTCGGCTTACATACAGTATTGTAGTTCGCAACTTCGATTGAACCACTCGGGCACCTGTCAGGTAAAGGCATACCCATAATCACTGCCTTTGAGTTAGATGCGAGAAGAAACACACAACATAAAATTATCATTATTGATACTACTATTTTCATAACTTATACCCATTTAGTACATGAATAACATTTATTCTGACATTACATCCGACTTTGAGATATATATACTTTCAAGCATAAGACACATACATTAGTAATATAACTAATATCTATATCAAATTTAAAATATATCATTGGTGTTATATATTGAGTTGATGGAAAATAATTAATTAGAACTGGATTGAAAATGTTAGAACGCATACCTTTCTCATGAAAGGTACGAACTACTATCGCAATTGATATAGAAAAGAGCATTACAAATCAATAGACCAATATAAAGATTTTCCATCAAAAAGATGACAACATATCAACCCAGCCTGATTTAGCTTTGTTAACCAGTTCCGGGTAACGTAAATGGATAGTCCACAATTATCTGCTATCTGTCTTGTTGTCAATCCTGCTTCAGAAGATGTGCTGAGCGTTTGATATATGGTACTCAAGTTAGTAAGTCCTTTACGACCTTTAGCAAGGTGCATTGTTTCATTAAGATTTTCAATGTTATTTAAAGAAACATCCATTTCATTGCTTTCACTTCTAAACTAATTTCGCCTTTTGCATCTTTTTTAGTAAACTTTTTTTATTATATTCATTCCGAATTACGTTTCACCAGGCACCAGATAATCAGCATTCATGCTCATAAGGAAAAAACTCTTAAGTAATTCAGGATTGATACAAACGATATCCCTAAAAGGTTATCGATTAATACATTTAGTTGGGTTGTGATGTAAATATAGGTTTATATTCCAATATTTATTTGTTTTTAAGCATGAAGTTCTGTTCATGCCTCCGGTTCCTATACTGCCAGTTCATCACCTTTCGGTGCAAATGAAATCGGATTAAATGTATTTTCGATAAGGAAAGCGTTGTCCTTCACCCTTTCAACTCGAATTCGACGATCGGATGCGTTCAAATCAGACATCAGTCGATTAAACATCTGATCATCAGACGAATCGTTAACATTTTTCATAATAACAAAATTTGATAATGTGAAATAACTATATTACTCAATCAAATAATTGAAATGGATTATTCTCAGCACATCAAATGTAGTATTAGTATCCAACTCTGTGAGTTCACCAGAAAAAGAACCCATTCCACTCCCGTTGGGATTGAAATTCATACCGATTATACCGCTGTATTGAACTCCTTTTTGGTGTGTGGATTAGCACGGATGACTCACTATTAATCATTTCTTGTCTTAGTATATCAAGGTTATAAAATAAATTAGCCAAAATAATCACTATGAAAAATATATAAGTGATGCATTTGATAATTACTCTAATTAATATGAATTCTATTGCAGGCTGAAATAAAATTATTTTGGGGGGCGGAAATAATGCAGCGACCAATAAATTTCTGCCCCCTTCCTCTAATGCAATACGTTCATCCGACTGATATACATACAAGAAACCCGGAATACAGGATGAATCGCCACGGATAATCTAGACACTTCCGAGCCGTTGATAATATTGTTTTTCATATTCCGTCGGTGGCATCTGAACACTCGAACCATGCCGACGCTTACTGTTATAAAACATTTCGATGTAATCAAAAATATCGCTGCGTGCTTCTTCCCGTGTTCCGTAGATCTTTTTCTTTATCCGTTCACGCTTCAGTAGCTGGAAAAAGCTTTCTGCAACTGCGTTGTCGTGACAGTTACCACGACGGCTCATACTGCCCTCCAGACCGTGTGATTTCAGGAACGACTGCCACTCATGGCTTGTGTACTGACTACCTTGGTCAGAATGAACCAGCACCTGTTTTTGGGGATTACGTCGCCACACGACCATCAAAAGCGCATTCAGAACAATATCTTTTGTCATCCGGGGTTGCATTGACCAGCCGATAACTTTGCGCGAGAACAGGTCAACAACTACGGCCAGATACAGCCAGCCTTCGTGGGTTCGGATGTAAGTTATGTCCGTTACCCAACGTTCATCCGGAGCTTCCGGGTTGAACTGTCGCTGGAGCCTGTTGGGTGTCACGATACTGACTTCACCTTTATGCGCTTGTGGGCTTCGATATCCGACCTGAGCCTTTATCCCGGCACACTTCATCAGCCGCCAGACCCGGTTAATCCCACATTGTTGCCCGCTATCTCGCAGGTCGAGATGGATTTTTCGATAGCCATAAACGCAACCGGACTCCAGCCAGAACTGTTTGATTTGTCCTGTCAGTCTGAGATCCGCCTGAAACCGTAGTGAATGCGGCTGCTGAAGCCAGGTGTAAAACCCACTCGGATGAACATTCAGAATCCGGCAGAGTAGACGAACGGGCCAACAACAGGAGTTGTCACGGATAAAGGCGTACCTCAGTCGGACAGCTTTGCGAAGTACGCCGCGGCTTTTTTTAATATGTCCCGTTCATCAGTAACCCGCTTCAGCTCCTTCTGGAGTCGGCGGATCTCAACCTGAGCATCTGACTGCTCTCTGTTGGTGGAAGAGTCCGGCCCGTATTTCTTTATCCAGGCATAAAGACTGTGGGTAGTGATATCGAGACGTGTTGCGACACTGGAAACAGAATGTCCACGATCAACAACCTGTTTGACTGCTTCAATTTTAAACTCTTCAGGATAACGCTTACCGCTCATGTGCACCTCTCTATAAGCCATTTTAAATGACTCCGAGGTGTCTGTTAAACCTGTGGCGATTCAGATTCTGTCATGCATGATTCAGCTTTCTGTGATGACCTTAACGTTTCTTTTCCTGGGTGAGGCTGGAAACGGCACCCCGAAAGGTGCTGTTATGACCATTACCAGCGGAGCTCAGATGTTGCTATGAATGCCACCTCTTTGACTCGCTCCTGCAAGTCGTAATCGACTTGCATACTGATCGGAATATGAAAATCCGTTACTGTGAACAAATCTGTGTAGCCAATCTCTTGGCGTAACCGTTTCCGGGGAGGCAAGAATCTGTCAGGAGGTCCGAATTGTGAATGCACCCAAGATCGCACCATCTCAGGTTGTAGTGGGGATGGCAGCTCATTAGGAAATTTATAGTTCGTTTTCTTCTCATTCTGTAAAAAAAGCTCAATTGAAAAAAGCGTTGTACCTTCTCGCTTAAAGGCTAAGTAAATTCCTTCATTCATCATGCTTAACGTTAGATCAGGATCTCCCGGGTAGCCTGTCGGCTTGGTCTTGTAGGGAATCAATCCGGCATCAAAAATTTCCTGATATGGCTTACCTAAGTAGCGAATCAATGCTTCGACATTAACGGTCATTAGTATAATCCCTGTTCCTGATTTAATTGATGCATCTTAGCTTTTGCTTCATCGATTTGGCTATCTGTTACGCCACGCTGTTTAAGCTCAGTGCGTATGGTCTCAATGTCGCGTTCTACAGCCGCTCGCAAATCTCTGGAGTCTTGCTGTATTTGCGTAGGACTATTTCTGCCGCCATAAGTGGCACTAAGTTTTTGGTGAATATCAGCAGGAATGATGATAGACGCAACGTCTTTCGCCATACGGTCAATTTCGGCAGGTTTTGCGTCTGGGAATTCACGTCGTAAGTAGGCCCGTACTGCTGCGGCTGAGGGCATGTGATCAGCATGAGTACCGTTTCGTGCTCTACCTGTGAAGTTGCTATATAAGTCAACTTCTAGCAGTTCTACTGGAGGCTTGCTGAGATAGATGTAAATCGGCGGATGGGCGTTGCCCGGAAACACCAGAATATAGTCCCGGAAGTCCTTTTCCTCTGGCGGTGGCGTGGTGGTGATGGTCACGCTCTGAATGTCAGGGTGCTCAAGCCCCGGAATTGCTACCGTTCCTGCCTGTGGGCTTTGGTTCCCGGTGTTCCACCCACTGGCATCTGTGTTGCCCGGAGCATCGGCTGGTGTCCATGTTATTTGTACCTTTCCGCCCAGTCCATCACCCCAAAAGCGGTATTTCCCGTCAAATCGCTTTTCCATTAGCCTGACTTTCACCTGATCACGCCCACTTTCCGGGCTGGTGTGATAGCCCACGGCTTTCAGCCGCCCGGTTTCCGGGTCTTCCACCCAGTTATAGCGTACCCGTGTTGGTACCGTACCGCCGCTTTGGGCTACCGCGAGCAGTTTCTCCGCTGTCAGCAGGTCAGACTTTTCGCCTTTCAGCATTGAGTGCAGTACTGCCCCCATGACCACGAACGGTAAATTCAGTTCAAACCGGTTTTCCCATACCGCTGGCCCGGACAGGTGTTTCATCTGGTACATTAATGCCTTAGCTGCGTCCTGATTCGCTTTTGTTGTAGCCCCTCCTGCCGAAGCAGCCATTCCTGCTTCGGCTGAACCGCCCATAACAACAGGTGGCGGGGGAAGTGGCATTGCTTCCGCTTCACCAAAGAAGAATCCCGTTACTTTATCAAACAGGGATTTTTTCCTCTCCGGCACGGCATCAATCAGCCCGGAGGTGGTCTTTGTCTTCTTCGCCGCCTGAGCGTGCTGTTCTGGCTCATTGCTGGTTGCAGTTGAGGATGACTCTGGGGGCGGAGAAGCAGGCAGTGACTGGTAAATGCTCATCGCAGCAAAGTTTGCCTGTGGCTCATCCTCGGTTCCGGCATCGGTACATCCGGCCCCACGCAGGCAAGATTTGGCAAAAACTGGTACAGGGGCCAGTTTCACGCCATCAGACCCTTCCCCCTGTGCTCCGCTCCCGACCAGTGCAGCAGAAGCCTCAGCCTGTTTGGCTTCCCGCTCGGCCACGCGACCGGCATTACAATCACTTTCATAATAGTGTGAAAATACTGTCGGAACGAACCGGGCCCGGCAGGGGCAGGAGCTGTAACTATCCAGCGAACCCGCCCACTCTTTCAGGACACCGCCGACTTCGTAGGTGTCTCCCATGCCGCCACAGACGCGGAAAAGCCCCTCATGCTTCCCGCAAGTCACCGGGTCTCCCTCCCGGACCTGCTGCCGTACAATGCCGCCGATTTCATAATCGGTGTCAGACGCACCGGAAAGAATTCGCCCCCCGCATGTGGTTTTATCCAGATGATACAGAAAGTATCCCGTAGCCATAATCCCTCATGAATCATATTGATATCGCAGGCATAATACCCAAAAGATGACTAAAGCCAAATCAATTGGGGTGAAAAGCGTTCAGTGTGATATAGAGGGATTGTTGGAAAAGGTTGGGCATTAGGCTCAAGGTTTGTGGTTCTCGCTTTACTTCAGACCGGACAAAGACCGGGTACAGACTTGTTTCAATGAATTCATTAGCCATGACGCATGATGGAAATAGTGTCTATTGGGAATTTGAATTCTGACAGATGGGCCTACAGCAACCAGAGGGATTGGTAGCTACTTAAGAGAAATGTTCATGTTGGATGGCAGATGCAGGGTGGTAACATCTGCCGCCAGCGCGACCTGAAATCTACCGGAACCCCAGAAAGCAAAAACCCAGCCATAGGCTGGGTTCTTTAAATAGTGGTGCCCGGACTCGGAATCGAACCAAGGACACGGGGATTTTCAATCCCCTGCTCTACCGACTGAGCTATCCGGGCAACGAGGCGCATTAAACCCGATTCGCTTCGCTTCGTCAACGAAATTTCTTCAAATCAATGCAGGCTGCACAATCTATCACCACATTGCTGCTAATGCACGCATTCTCAGCCAAAAAATGCCGTCCAGGCGGCGGAAAGCGGCATTGCCAGCAGCAGGGCAGGAAGCATATTCACAACCGCAAACATCTTGATGCCGCAAATACGCAAACCGGTTGCCAGCAGCAATAGACCGCCTACGGCGCTGAAATCGGCCATCATAGCTGGCGTCGTCAGGGGTAAAATCAGTGCTGCACAGGTGGCAAGCGTTAACTGGATTGCCAGCATCGGCATGCAAATGGCGGATACCGCGATTCCCAGCGAACAGGCAAAAATGATGGCCGTGAAGAAATCCAAAAATGACTTGGCGATTAAAATATTCGGGTCGCCGGTCATCCCTTCATGTATCGCACCGAAGATCCCGGTACCGCTGGCGCAAAACAGCACAATGATAGCCACATAGCTTTGAATAAAGGATTCGTGCGTTACGTTGGCGTCCGAGCGGGTGAAAAGCTGCTGCGCTTTGGCTACCGCAGCATTGATCCCTTTTTCCAGATGACAAAACTCGCCAATTAATGCGCCGACGAGCGTTGCCAAAACCATCACCGGTAGATTGGCGCATTTGATAACCAGCAAGATACCAATCCCTAACGAGGCCAGCCCGAAAATAGAGGTCATGGAGACCCGAATGCGTTCTGGTATATGCTGGCTGAGCAGCGCGCCGAGAATGCCACCAAATAAAATAGCGCTGGCATTAATAAAGGGTCCGATTACCACATTTGCTCCTGCATACCCATCATCGTCTTGATACTAAAGGCAATTAGCTGGGTGAAATTATGTTTCAGATTGCATTATTATGCCGCAACTTTCAGACGAAATGCTTGCTGATCTGTAAGGTTTTCGCGCAAGATTTTATCTTGCGCCTGTAATTGAAAGGTGCCATGATTGCGCGAATTTTCTCCTGTCTGAATGGGGCTGCCTGGGATGATATTACTCCCCCTACATCGCCTTCAACATCGCCTTTTTGCGCGACGTTTGCCCCTTCCCGCGACTTATCTTTACGCTCCCACCATGCGGTGAGGGCAGCGCACGCTCACTGCAGGATAACAGTAAAATCAGAGGCTATCTGCTTTTACTGATGTCTGGCGGTCGGGGCTGGTAACCAGTTTGACCTGTCATTTCGTGGGCAAAGCCATGCGGCGTTGTCCGGGACTTTTGATTTTCCCGAAACGGGTTATTGCGCTTATGAAATCAATGAAAATTGCCGCCAGTAGTGAACTGGTTTCTCGTCTGTCCAGCCATCGTCAGGTGGTGTCGCTGGACAGTACCGATTTTACTGACGTTGCGGCAGTCGTCATTACCGTTGCGGACAGCCGCAGTGGGATCCTGGCTTTGCTGAAACGCACCGGTTTTCATCTACCTGTGTTTCTGTTCGCAGAGTCTGATGTTGATGTGCCTGCGGGCGTTAATGCGGTAATTCGCGGTCAGGCTCAGGACTGGCTGGAGCTGGAATCTGCTGCCTGTCAGTATGAGGAAGATTTGCTGCCGCCGTTCTATGACACGCTTACCCAGTATGTCGAAATGGGGAACAGCACGTTTGCCTGCCCGGGACACCAACACGGTGAGTTTTTTAAGAAGCATCCTGCGGGCCGACATTTCTATGAGTTCTTTGGTGAGAATCTGTTTCGCGCGGATATGTGCAATGCTGACGTTAAGCTTGGCGATCTGTTGATTCATGAAGGGTCAGCGAAACATGCGCAGAAATTTGCTGCGAAAGTTTTCCACGCGGATAAAACCTACTTTGTGCTGAATGGGACCTCTGCGGCCAATAAAGTGGTCACCAATGCGCTGCTGACGCGCGGCGATCTGGTGCTGTTTGACCGCAACAATCATAAATCGAACCACCACGGGGCGCTGATCCAGGCGGGTGCTACGCCGGTTTATCTGGAAGCGGCGCGTAATCCGTTTGGCTTTATTGGCGGCATTGATGAGCACTGCTTTGATGAGGAGTATCTGCGCCAGCAACTTCGAGAAGTTGCGCCGCAAAAGGCTGATCAACCGCGCCCGTTCCGTCTGGCGATTATTCAGTTGGGTACCTATGACGGTACGATCTACAACGCCCGGCAGGTGATCGACAAGATCGGTCACCTGTGCGATTACATCCTGTTTGATTCCGCATGGGTCGGTTACGAGCAATTTATCCCGATGATGGCCGATGGGTCGCCGCTGCTGCTGGAGCTCAATGCTAACGATCCGGGGATCTTTGTCACTCAGTCGGTACACAAACAGCAGGCCGGATTCTCGCAAACCTCGCAGATCCATAAAAAGGATAACCATATTCGCGGCCAGGCGCGCTTCTGCCCGCATAAGCGTCTGAACAATGCGTTTATGCTGCATGCTTCCACCAGCCCGTTTTACCCGCTGTTTGCGGCGCTGGACGTTAACGCCAAAATCCATGAAGGCGAGAGCGGCCGTCGGCTATGGGCGGAATGTGTGACGCTGGGGATCGAGGCCCGCAAAGCGATTATTACCCGCTGTAAGCTGCTTCAACCGTTTATTCCTCCGGTAGTAGATGGCAAACCGTGGGAAAGCTATCCGACACAGGTGATTGCCAGCGAGCGTCGCTTCTTTAGCTTTGAACCTGGTGCTAAATGGCATGGTTTTTCTGGATATGCACGCGACCAGTATTTTGTCGATCCCTGCAAACTGCTGTTAACCACTCCGGGCATTGATGCGCAAACCGGGCAATATACTGAGTTTGGTATTCCGGCGACGATTTTGGCGCATTATCTGCGTGAAAACGGTATCGTGCCGGAGAAATGCGACCTTAACTCGATTCTGTTCCTGCTGACCCCGGCAGAAAGCGCTGAGAAACTGGCGCAACTGGTCGCGATGCTGGCGCAGTTTGAACAGCATATTGAGGACGATACGCCGCTGGCAAACGTGCTGCCCACCGTCTTCAACAAGTATCCGGTACGTTACCGGGATTACACGCTGCGTGAACTGTGTCAGGAGATGCACTCACTGTACGTCAGCTTTGATGTGAAAGATCTGCAAAAAGCGATGTTCCGTCAGGAGAGTTTGCCTGCCGTGGCGATGAACCCGCAGGATGCTAACAGCGCCTTTATCCGCGGTGATGTTGAACTGGTGCGTATTTGTGATGCCGCTGGTCGCATTGCGGCAGAAGGCGCGCTGCCTTATCCTCCGGGCGTACTGTGCGTGGTACCGGGCGAAGTATGGGGCGGGGCGGTGCAACGTTACTTCCTGGCATTGGAAGAGGGCATAAACCTGTTGCCGGGCTTCTCGCCGGAGCTGCAAGGGGTTTACAGTGAAACGGATGCAGACGGTATTAAACGTCTGTATGGATATGTTCTGAAGTAAGCGTCATCTGACCAAATAGGGCCACCATCAGGTGACCCTATTTAATCAATAAAGATTAGTGCGCGATAGTCTGGGCACCTGCCGGAACGCGTACGTGTTTGTATTTAAACAGCGCAACGAAGGCAAAAGCCAGAACCAGCGAGTAACCTGCGAAGATCAGCCACACGGTCTGCCAATCGGTAATACCGTTCAGCGTATAGTGTTCAACTACTTTACCGCTCACCAGACCGCCCAGAATACAACCGAAGCCGTTGGTCATCATCAGGAACATGCCTTGTGCGCTGGCGCGGATTTCAGGGCGAACTTCTTTCTCTACAAACACGGAGCCAGAGATGTTGAAGAAGTCGAAGGCGCAGCCGTAAACAATCATCGACAGAACCAGCAGCACGGTACCAAACGGTGTTGGATCGCCGTAGGCAAACAGGCCAAAGCGCAGCATCCACGCCACGATACTGATAAGCATCACGTTCTTAATACCGTAACGGCTTAAGAAGAACGGGATGGTCAGGATAAACAGCGTCTCGGAGATCTGCGAAATCGACATCATCACCGACGCGTGTTCAACGATGAAGCTGCCGGAGAACAGCGGATTGTTATCGAAGCTGTGCAGGAAGGTATTACCGAACATATTGGTAATTTGCAGCTCTGCGCCCAGCATCATAGAGAAGATGAAGAAAATCGCCATACGCTTGTTTTTAAATAGCGCGAAGGCATCCAGGCCCAACATGGAAGACCAGCTCTGGTTTTTCTGCTGATTGGCGACCGGGATATGCGGCAGCGTCAGGGTAAACAGCGCCAATACGACGGACAGCGTCGCGCCGATATACAGC
Organism: Citrobacter sp. Cb028; assembly: GCF_030336705.1. Classification (NCBI taxonomy): domain Bacteria; kingdom Pseudomonadati; phylum Pseudomonadota; class Gammaproteobacteria; order Enterobacterales; family Enterobacteriaceae; genus Citrobacter; species Citrobacter sp. Cb028. The sequence continues at coordinate 22,114 of NZ_JAOWCZ010000031.1, forward strand.
TGCATATGGCTCAGTTCAAAGCCGGAGAAGCTTACCGCCCACATCGCCAGAATAAAGCCGATGGTGCCCCAGATACGGATTGGCGGGAAGTCTGTAACAATATCCATCCCGGCTGATTGCAGGCGATAGTAAGAGATGGTGTTGATTAACCCCAACGTTGGCATATAGGCCAGGGAGTTAAGCAAGATCACAAAGAACATGGCACCTGGCGTGGTGACTTCGGCTGCGGCGAACAGCGTTGCTGCGCCGACCAGGTGACAAATGGTGTACACCCATTTTGCACTGATCCATTTGTCAGCCACGATCCCTAACAGCGTAGGCATAAACACGGCGGCGATCCCCAGCGAGCTGTACACCGCGCCAATGGATGCACCATCAAATTTAAGGGTGACAAACATATAGGAGCCGAGGGTAGTGAGCCAACTACCCCATAAGCAGAACTGCAGAAACGAGAGAACTTTCAGCTGCAGCTTAAGATTCATGTTAATTTCCTCACACCGTAATGCGGATGAATGTTTTAAAAGGCACATTTGCCGTGGCTATATGATGTGATTCTATCAACGAGAGGCACTCTTTTTTTGTTACCTGTGACAAATATTTGCAAACAATTTCGGATTGCAAAGCAAAAGAGTGATGGAGTTAACGTTTTTCCCTCTTCAGGCCCCCGTTTTAGGGGGCAAGAGAGGGATACATTAGCGGCGACGATATGATTTTTGTGCGGAATTGACCTTGTAAAGATATCGGCGTGATTCAGCAGATGGGTGTCGGGTGGTCAGCGTTTGATAAACGTCCCCAGGGGACATGCTGTTAATGATGTTTGCGGCCTGAATTTTATCGTTCGAGAACACGCGCAGCACGCTGCCCGCACCGCCGTTATACGCGGTGATCACCGCATAGCGACGCGAGGTCGGATTATCAATGCCGCCCAAATAGACATTATTCAGCATTGCCAGATAGGCAGTACCGGTATCAATGTTGCTGGCCGGGTCAAACAAGAAGCTACGGCTTGGCGTGCCTGAGCGCCCCTGCGAACGGAACACATCTTTTCCGGCGCTGTGTTGTACCACCTGCATGAGTCCCAGCGCATCGGCATGGCTGACCGCATACGGGTTAAACGAGGATTCGGTTTGCATGATGGCCAGAATCAGTGACTCGTCGACGCCATACTTACGTGAAGCCTGACGTACCATGCCGACGTATTTATGCGCGCGCTTATCAAGGTGGTTCGGGACCAGATTGATCGTCACGCTATAGATGATACGCAAGCCATTGCTGCGCTTTTTCAGTCGCGTTTGTAGCAGGTAGTTGGCAAAGTTGGTTGCACGTCCCTCCCAACGAATAGGCTGGCCGGTATTATCGACTACCTGCCCGTACAGGAACGGCTCTTTGGAAATCTTAATGTCGTCGACATCGGAATAGAGGTCGATAGAACCCGGATCATCACCCATCAGCAACGTCTTGATAATCGCTCGACGCAGATGTCCGGCGGGATCTGTCCCGGCAATGGTCTCGACGGTTATCGTACCGTCATCAAAATTGATATGGCTGCGGGTTTGATACTGATCGGTATACTTTACGTAGTCCTTCGGACCCGCAATCAGCACTTCCTTAAATCCCCACAGATTCTCAATGTTATGGGCAAATTGCCCCATCAGAATATCAAAACCGTTGGTATCCTTGACCCAGGCTTCGTTATAGGAGTCGCCTTTTTTGGTCGAACTGGAACAGGAGATGAGCAACGGCGCGATAACGGCAAGCGCGAGAAATTTTTTCATCATTCCGGGAGTGCGTGTTGTGTTTGTTGTTGTATCGTTTTGCCGGATGGCGGTGCAAGCACCCTATCCGGCCTACGAGATTGCCAGCAAGCGATGCTTATTTTTTTTCTTCAGGCGTATAGCCTTCAATATGCACATCCTTACCTTCAAACAGGAAGTTAATCATCTCCTGTTCCAGTAACTTACGGTGTTCAACGTTCATCATATTGAGTTTCTTCTCGTTAATTAGCATGGTTTGTTTATGCTGCCATTGCGCCCATGCTTCTTTAGAAATCTCGTTATAGATGCGTTTTCCCAGATCGCCCGGGTACAGCTGAAAATCCTGTCCTTCTGCTTCGCGTTGCAGGAAAGTGCAAAAAATCGTTCTGCTCATAAAAAATCCTCTTTATCGACCGGTACGTTAAACCTGTGTGCCGGTACGTAATTGCTGTAACAAACGCTCCACGGGGGCCGCCAGTCCGACCGACGGCGGTTGCGCTAAGTTATACCAGAGCGCGTTGCCTTCATCCATGCATGAGGTGAATGAGGACACGGGAAGCCACATAGGCACAATATCTAAGTGGAAATGGCTAAAGGTATGGCGAAACGCATTAAGTTGGGTCAGATTATCTGCGTTAATTTGCCGTTGCGCCAGCCAGTCGCGTAGCCCATCCTCATCATCAAACTGCGGAAAACAGTATAAGCCACCCCATAAGCCGCTGGGTGGTCGCTGCGCGAGCAACACCTCGTTTTCATGCTGCATCAGTAAAAAATAGCCCGTCCGTTCTGGTAATGTCTGTTTGGGCTTTTTACCCGGGTACAGCGCCCAGCTTGCATTGGCGCTCGCCACACAGCCATTTTCCAACGGACACAGGGAACATTTGGGTTTTGAGCGCGTACAGACCATGGCGCCTAAATCCATCATCGCCTGATTAAACCGCTCAACCCCATGGGCTGGCGTAACCTGCTCGCTCAACTCCCACAGTTTCTTTTCGACCTCTTTTTTACCCGGCCAGCCGCTTACAGCATAACAGCGAGCCAGCACTCGTTTGACGTTACCGTCAAGAATCGGAAAATGCTGACCCAGGGAGAGCGAAAGGATCGCGCCTGCAGTTGAACGTCCGACGCCTGGCAGGGCGGCCACTTCATCAAAGGTTTGCGGGAATGAGCCGCCGTGCAGCGTCACAACCTGTTGCGCGGCTTTATGCAGATTACGCGCTCGGGCGTAATAGCCCAGCCCGGTCCATAAATGCAGGACTTCATCCAGCGGCGCATGGGCTAAATCCGTTACCGTTGGGAAGCGCGCCATAAAGCGCTCAAAGTAGGGGATAACGGTCGCAACCTGAGTTTGTTGCAGCATCACCTCAGAGAGCCATACTTTGTAAGGCGTCTTATCAATTTGCCAGGGCAGCGTTTTCCGCCCGTATTTGTCGTACCAGCTCAAAACCTGAGCCGAGAATTGAGACGCTTGCATGATTACCGTTTCATTATTGCCGGGGGCAAGATTGCAGCACAGCGGCAACGGGGTGTAAACCGGAACTTTCCGCTGCTCACTTTCTTCCTTTACTTGCATCCGGCAACTAACTTTGGATAATGCCCGTTTTCAGAACTCAAACACAGCAGACTAAACTTTTATGAAGAACGACGTCATTTCACCGGAATTTGATGAAAACGGCCGCCCGCTGCGCCGGATTCGTAGTTTTGTTCGTCGCCAGGGGCGACTGACGAAAGGGCAGGAACACGCGCTGGAAAACTACTGGCCGGTGATGGGCGTTGAGTTCAGCGAAGAACCTGTGGATTTCGCTGCGCTGTTTGGTCGCGATGCGCCAGTCACGCTTGAAATTGGTTTTGGTATGGGGGCTTCGCTGGTGGCGATGGCGAAAGCGCGTCCGGAGCAAAATTTCCTCGGCATTGAGGTTCACTCACCGGGCGTTGGCGCGTGTCTGGCTTCAGCTCATGAAGAGGGCGTCGAGAACCTGCGTGTCATGTGCCATGATGCCGTCGAAGTCCTGCATAAAATGATTCCTGACAATTCTTTATCTATGGTTCAGCTGTTTTTCCCTGACCCGTGGCATAAAGCACGTCATAATAAACGCCGTATCGTTCAGGTACCGTTTGCTGAGCATATCTTAAGCAAGCTGAAGCTGGGCGGCGTGTTCCACATGGCAACCGACTGGGAAGCCTATGCAGAGCACATGCTTGAAGTGATGTCCTCGATTGACGGGTATAAAAACCAGTCAGAGAGTAACGATTATGTACCGCGCCCGGAATCGCGCCCGGTAACCAAATTTGAACAACGTGGTCATCGTCTTGGCCACGGCGTATGGGACTTAATGTTCGAGAGGGTGAAATAATGGCAAAGAACCGTAGCCGTCGTCTGCGTAAAAAAATGCACATCGACGAATTCCAGGAAGTAGGATTTTCGGTTGCATGGCGTTTCCCGGAAGGTACATCTGGAGAGCAGGTCGATCAAATCGTTGATGATTTTATCAATGAAGTTATCGAACCGAACAAGCTGGCCTTTGACGGCAGCGGCTATCTGGCCTGGGAAGGTCTGATCTGTCTGCAGGAAATCGGCAAATGCACCGAAGAACATCAGGCTATCGTGCGTAAGTGGCTGGAAGAGCACAAACTCGAAGAAGTGCGCACCAGCGAACTTTTCGATATTTGGTGGGACTAAGTAGCAAAGGGTCGGCAAATGCCGGCCCAATTTGTATTGAGGGAAAGATATGATGCGCAAAACGCTGCTGGCGGCAGTCCTAACGTTCACGGCGATGGCCGCACATGCTGATTATCAGTGCAGCGTCACCCCGCGTGACGATGTGATTTTGAGTCCACAAACGGTACAGGTGAAGGGTGAGAACGGCAACCTGGTCATAACCCAGGCCGGTGATGTCACCTTTAACGGTAAACAGTACAACCTGAACGCCGCGCAGCGTGAACAGGCCAAAGATTATCAGGCGGCGTTGCGTAGCAGTCTGCCGTGGATTGATGAAGGTGCCAGAGCGCGCGTGGAGAAAGGTCGCGTGGCGCTGGATAAAATCATCGCCAAAGAGGTCGGCGAAAGCAGCAACATGCGTGGCCGCTTAACTAAGCTGGATGCGCAATTGAAAGAGCAGATGAACCGCATTATTGAGCATCGCACTGACGGCCTGACCTTCCATTATAAGGCGATTGATCAGGTTCGCGCGGATGGACAACAGCTGGTCAATCAGGCGATGGGCGGTATTTTGCAGGACAGCATCAACGAGATGGGGGCGAAAGCCGTGCTCAAAGGCGGTGGTAATCCGCTGCAGGGCGTGCTCGGAAGCCTCGGAGGTTTGCAAACCTCAATTCAGAACGAATGGAAGAATCAGGAACAAGACTTCCAGCAGTTTGGCAAAGATGTTTGTGCCCGCGTCGTGACGCTGGAAAACGATCGTAAAACGCTGGTTAGCACTCTGAAATAATCTTCACCTCTTTTTAACGGCACAGAAACATTCTGTGCCGTTTTATTTTGTATTTTTCTGTTTTTTTGATATCCATCTCTAAGAATAACAATTTGATGGAGATATAAATCTGGTTAATTGGATGGCGTCACATTATTCATCTGTAAGATAGACATAATGCTGCAAATTCAAGTAACTGGAGAAATAACATGGAGTTTTTCAAGAGAACGGCACTTGCCGCACTGGTTATGGGTTTCAGCGGCGCGGCGCTTGCACTGCCAAACATCACTATTTTAGCTACCGGCGGGACGATTGCCGGCGGTGGTGACTCCGCAACAAAATCTAACTACACGGCAGGCAAAGTCGGCGTAGAAAATTTGGTTGATGCCGTACCTCAGTTGAAAGATATCGCCGTTGTGAAAGGCGAGCAGGTGGTGAACATCGGCTCCCAGGATATGAATGATGAAGTCTGGCTAACGCTGGCGAAAAAGATTAATACCGAGTGTGATAAAACTGACGGCTTCGTGGTAACACATGGTACGGATACCATGGAAGAAACCGCCTATTTCCTCGATCTCACAGTCAAGTGCAACAAGCCGGTAGTGCTGGTCGGCGCAATGCGTCCGTCTACGGGTATGAGCGCTGATGGCCCGTTCAACCTGTATAACGCCGTGGTAACCGCCGCAGACAAAGCCTCTGCCAACCGTGGTGTGCTGGTGGTGATGAACGACACCGTTATGGATGGTCGCGACGTGACCAAAACTAACACCACGGATGTCGCTACTTTCAAATCCGTTAACTATGGTCCGCTGGGTTATATCCATAACGGTAAAATCGACTACCAGCGTACGCCTGCGCGTAAGCACACCACATCCACGCCGTTCGATGTATCTAAGCTGACCGAGCTGCCGAAAGTTGGGATTGTTTACAACTACGCTAACGCCTCCGATCTGCCAGCCAAAGCATTGGTAGACGCGGGTTACGCCGGGATCGTCAGTGCGGGTGTAGGTAACGGTAACCTGTATAAAACTATTTTCGATACGCTGGCAACTGCCGCGCATAAAGGTACTGTTGTGGTGCGCTCATCCCGTGTACCAACGGGCGCCACCACCCAGGATGCTGAAGTTGATGATGCGAAATACGGATTTGTGGCTTCAGGCTCTCTGAACCCGCAAAAAGCGCGTGTTCTGCTGCAACTGGCTCTGACCCAAACCAAGGATCCTAAGCAGATCCAGGAAATGTTTAATCAGTATTAATGGCATAAAAAATGCCCCTACCGTAGCGTTGGGGCATTCTCCAGAAGCAGTTACTCTTCGTATTTACATCAACCCCAGCATCTGTGGAATAAACAGAGAGATCTGTGGAATGTATACGATCATCATGAGTGCGACCAGCAATGCGGCGTAAAACGGCAGCAGGGGTTTGATCAATTGCTGGATCTTCACGCCAGAAATCGAACAGCCTACAAACAATGCACTTCCTACCGGCGGTGTCAGCAGACCAATGCACAGGTTGGCGACCATCATGATGCCGAAATGTACCGGATCCATACCTAACTCTTGAGCGATTGGCAAGAAAATGGGGGTAAAGATCAGGACTGCCGGTGTCATATCCATAAAGATCCCAACAACCAGTAGTACAATATTGATTAACAGTAGGATGATCAGTGGATTATCGGAAATACCCATTAATGTGTCACTGATCATGTAGGGAATATCGGCATTGGTCATTGCCCAGGACATGCCGACAGAGAAGCCGATCAGTAACAGTACGATAGAGGTCATCACGACTGATTCCAGGATCAGCTTTGGTAAATCACGCCATTTTACTTCCCGGTAAATCAGCACCGAGAGAATGAAGGTGTAGACGACCGCAATCGCTGAGGCTTCTGTTGCGGTAAAGATCCCACCTAAAATACCCCCCATCACAATGATGACCAGTAACAGACTCGGTAGCGCATCCAGAAGTGCTTTTACTGCCTGTGCGCAGGTTGGCCTTTCCGACAGGGGATAACCACGGCGTTTGGCGATAATGGCGCATACCACCATGATCGAAAGCCCCATCAGGATCCCTGGTAAATAACCCGCCATAAACAACGAAGCAACTGAAACACCGCCAGCAGTAAGAGAAAACACAATTAACACATTTGATGGTGGAATTAACAGCCCGGTAATACAGGAGGAAACGTTAACGGCTGTCGAGAAGGTTGGGTCGTATCCTTGCTTTGTCTGAATAGGATTAAGCGTACCGCCAACGGCTGCAGCTGCGGCAACGGCAGAGCCGGAAATCGAACCAAACATCATGTTTGCCAGCACGTTGACATGACCAAGTGAGCCGGGAACTCGCCCAACCATCACCTGCGCCAGGTTAATTAGCCGGATGGCGATCCCACCGCTGTTCATCAGCGTACCTGCGAAAATGAAAAACGGGATCGCCAATAGGGCAAAATTATCTAATCCGTTTGCCAGACGTTGAGAGACAGTGATAACGGCAACATCCCAAGGAAACATCAGCAGCATTGAGGCTACAGTGGCGATACCGATGGAGAACGAAATAGGTACGCCAATGAACACCAGGACAAAGAAGCAGCCAAACAGGGTTAGTGCGATATAGCCTTCCATCAAATTACTCCCTGCGAAGATTGTTTCAGTTGCTGAATATTTTGGTGAATAAACCACAGGGCATAGAACATCATGACTGCGCCGCTGAGCGGCAGGATGATATACACGTAACCCATTGGAATTTGCATGGCCGCAGAAACTTGCACCGTTGCCAGCGTTTTATTAATCAGCTTGATACCGCCTGTAACGATGACTGAACCTGCAAAGCCAAAAATCAGCAGATTAATGAATAAGCTCAATAACGCCTGTTTACGTTTATTAATCGACATGAACAGTAGATCGATAGACAGGTGGCGCTGGGCGCCTACGGTATAGGCTGCACCTAATAATCCGACCCAGATCATTAAGAAGCGTGCCAGTTCGTCAGTTAAGGTGCTGGGCTGATTGAGCACGTAGCGGCTAAAAACTTGCCAGACTACGCACATGACCAGCGCAATCATTACGATGACCGAAAATGCGGCAATGACGCGGTCTACCGCAAGCTTAAGGCGGTTAAATATCATGGTGAGTTTCCTGGTGAAACAGGGCCAATCAATGGCCCAAAGGGTTATTGTACTGCGTCTTCAAACTTCGCCAGCAGGGCTGCATGTTTTGGGTCTTTTTTGAAGTCATCAAACAGCGGTTGAACAGCGGCGCGGAAAGGGGCTTTATCAACTTTGATAATCTCGCCACCCATAGCTTTTGCTTGAGCGCGGGTATCAGCATCGATTTTTTCCCACAACTTTTGTTGATAAGCCTCGGAATTTTTAGCCGCTTGACGAAGGATCTGTTGTTGCCCCGGGGTCAGCTTATTCCATGTTTTGGTTGAGATAACGAGAAAATCTGGAATAGAGGCGTGCTCATCTTCGGAGAAGACTTTAGCTATTTCGATATGACGTGTTTGCACCCACGATGGAACGTTATTCTCTGCGCCATCCACTACACCTTGTTGCATAGCGGTATAAACCTCACCGAAGGAAATGGGGGTCGGCGATCCGCCCATCAGTTCAACCATTTTAATGGTTGTGGGGCTGGGTTGAACGCGGACTTTCAGACCTTTCAGATCCTCTGGTTTGGTAATAGGTTTTTTGGCATAAAAACTACGCGTGCCGGCAACGTAAGCAGATAACGCAAAGAATCCCTTTTCTTTTGTGGATTCCATAATGTCTTTACCTACCTCACCAAATACAACGTTATTGAAATGGTTTTGATCTTTAAATAAGAAAGGTAAATTATAAATGGCATAAATATTATCAAATGACTCTAAATCACTGGCAGAACCTTTTGTCATATCCAACGCGCCATTTTGTAACAACTCCATCGTTTCTCTGGCATTACCCATTTGGCTACTGGGATATATACGTACAATCATTTTACCGTCGGAGAGTTGTTTTACCTCTTTGGCCATTTCTTCGAAAGCCTGGTGAACCACATGGCTACGTTCAAGGTTGTGTGCCAGTTTGAGAGTCACTTTTTCAGCAGCATATGCGCCAGTGCTAAGTAGCGCCAACAAGGACGCACAGACTAGCGAGCGGGAAAAGGTTTTGATTTTCATAAGTAAGCTCCGTGCTTTAAGGTACAGTAATTGGTTGACATCTGATGATGGTTCACCTTTTTCTGTATGATAAATTAATATAGTTGTCAGACATCTATCCACTATATAGATCACATACCTTTTGCATGGCAGCAGTTTGATCTTATTTTGTGCGCTGTGTTCAATATATTTATGTTGGTGAAGAGGCTATTTAAAATGAATAAAATAATTAATATGGTTATTGTCAATAAATGACGTGTATTGTACTCGGTTTTTCCGAGTACAATATTTAGAGGAATTTGTAGAAGAAAATGCGCCGACAGGCGCACAGAGATTACTCCGCCAGAAACAGCTCCAGCAGAGAATTCAAAAATAGCTTACCGTGTTGGGTAATCTGCCAGTATTCATCGCATTCACTCAGATAGCCCTGGGCAATGGCCTCATCGATCTGTCGACGAATAACGTCTTCGGTAAGCCCGGTATATTGCGTGAACTCCGCGCGAGGCGCGGCTTCCAGCAGCCGGAAACGGTTCATAAAGAACTCAAACGGCTTATCGGCCTCGGCGACATCTCGCTGGCTTTCCAGATAACGTCCTTGCATGTATCCGCGCGGATGTCGCGTTTTGGTAGTGCGCAGGATGCGACCGTCTGGGAAAGTGACTTTGCCGTGCGCGCCGCAACCAATGCCTAAGTAGTCGCCAAAACGCCAGTAATTTAGGTTGTGCTGACACTGATAACCCGGTCTGGCGTAGGCTGAGGTTTCGTACTGCTGATACCCCGCGGCGGTCAGCAACTGGTGGCCTTGCTCAAAAATATCCCACAGCGCGTCGTCGTCCGGTAATAGCGGTGGTCGGGACCCGAACAGCGTATTCGGCTCGATGGTCAACTGATACCAGGAAAGATGCGGCGGGTTGAGCGCGATGGCCTGCTGTAAATCGCTCAGCGCCTCTTCCAGCGTCTGATCCGGTAAACCGTGCATCAGGTCGAGGTTAAAGCTGCGTAGTCCCAGTCCGCTCGCCAGGTGCGCTGCACGTTTGGCTTCTTCCGGTCCGTGAATACGTCCCAGACGTTCGAGTTTGGTGGAGCTAAAGCTCTGTACACCAATGGAGATACGGTTTACGCCAGCACGTTGATAATCCACAAAGCGATCGGCTTCCACCGTACCGGGATTCGCCTCCATCGTGATTTCTGCATTTGCGGCGAGATTCAGCCGTGCGCGCACGCCGTCGAGCAGCGTTTGCATTGCCGGGCCAGAAAGCAGGCTCGGCGTACCACCACCGATAAAAATCGTCTTTACCTCGCGGCCCTGGGCGTGGGCCACCTCAGAATCCAGATCGCTCAGCAGATGCTGCACATAGTCGTCATGAGGGACTTCGCCTTTAAGCGCATGCGAGTTGAAGTCGCAGTACGGGCATTTCTGCACGCACCACGGGATGTGTATGTAAAGACTTAACGGCGGAAGCTTAACCATTACGCAGGGCATCCAGCAGCAGCTTCAGTGCTTGTCCGCGGTGAGAAATCGCACTCTTTTCTTCGCGGGTCAGTTCGGCGGCGGTTTTCCCTTCGGAGGGCACAAAGAAGATTGGGTCGTAGCCAAAACCACCGTTTCCGGCAGGTTCACGGGCAATAACGCCCGGCCAGCGTCCGTGGCAAACCACAGGTGTTGGATCGTCTGCATGGCGCATATACACCAGCACGCAGTGGAATTGTGCCTGGCGCTTGTCATCAGGAACATCCTGCAGGGTGTGGAGCAGTTTTTCCAGGTTCTGCTGATCGGTTGCATCTTCGCCGGAATAGCGGGCTGAATAGATGCCCGGCGCGCCGCCAAGGGCATTTACCGCCAGACCAGAGTCATCAGCAATGGCGGGTAAACCGGTAATTTGCGCGGCATGACGTGCCTTCAGAATGGCGTTCTCAATAAACGTCAGCCCGGTCTCTTCTGCAGAATCAACACCCAGATCCGTTTGGGCAACAACATCAAGACCGAAATCACTCAGAAGAGAGGCGAGTTCACGCACTTTACCGGCGTTGCCGGTCGCGAGGACAACTTTTTGCATGGGATACCTAATCAGTTAGCGCCGCAATTTCGGGCGGGATCTGTTGCGGATGAATGATTTTAACCTGTTTGTGACGACCAAGCTCGCCCTTCTCAATGACGACCTGGCTTTTTGCCACACGGAACTGTTTGCCGAGAAACTTCACCAGATGACTATTGGCTTGCCCATCAACCGGTGGGGCGGTAATGGCGACTTTTAGTTCGTCGCCATGTAAACCTACAATACTGTCACGGCTGGCTTTAGGCTGAATGTAGAGCCGTAAAACCAGACCGTCATCGCAGGGGGTAACGGCACTCATAGCGCCATCCACAGCCCCGGCAGCAGCATGTTACCTGTCGCCTGTAACACTTCTGCGATGCCCATGTTAATGACATACAGCAGCAGAACCAGGATCATTGGCGAGAAATCGATCCCGCCCATGCCTGGAAGTAAGCGACGAATAGGACGCAGCAGCGGATCTGCCAGTTGAATTAGCACGTACTCCACAGGGCTGCGGCCCTGGCTGACCCAGCTCATAATCGCCATCACCAGCAGAACCCAGAAAATCAGCAGTCCGATAGTCTTCAGGACAATCAGCACGGCGGCGATCCAGATGATCGGCTGGAACGTAACCACCTTAAACAGCACGATGGCCTTGATAAAGCTCAGAACGAGCGCAACTAATGCCGATGCGCTGTCAATTGGCCCCATCGGCGGAATGATACGGCGTAACGGCCCGATAATGGGCTGAGTGATTTTCACAATAAACTGCGAGAACGGGTTGTAGAAATCGCAGCGAGACCATTGCATCCACACGCGCAGCAGCAGCGCCATGGTATACAGCTCAATTACCGTTGAGAGCAGGAAGGTCAACGTATTCATGGTGTTCCTTAGTTTTCCTTATTTTTTAGTGTAATCACGAGCACCAAAAATGGCAGTGCCGATGCGCACCATCGTGCTACCCGCCGCAATGGCGGCATCCATATCATCAGACATCCCCAGTGAGAGCGTGTCGATACTTGGGTAGCGTGTTTTCAACCCGGCAAATGCTACCGCCATTTGCTGTGCAACTTCAAACTGCCTTACATAATCTGACTCTGGCGCCGGAATCGCCATCAGACCACGCAGGGTAATGCGTGGCAGCGCGGCGACTTCAGCGGCCAGTGCATCAAGCTCTGCAAGCGGAATACCTGACTTACTGTTCTCATCGCTGATATTAATCTGAATCAACACATTGAGCGGCGGCAGTTCCGCAGGGCGCTGTTCGCTCAGACGGGCAGCGATACGCAGACGATCAATCGTATGGCACCAGTCAAAATGTTCAGCGACCAGACGACTTTTGTTCGACTGCAGCGGACCGATAAAGTGCCACTGCAGATCGTTAACGCCTTTTTCCTGAAAGTAGCGGATCTTATCCACCCCTTCCTGGACATAGTTTTCACCGAAGGCACGCTGCCCTGCGGTCATGGCTTCTTCGATGGCGCTCGCAGGTTTGGTTTTGCTGACTGCAAGCAACATAACTTCTTCTGAAGACCGCCCGCAACGCGTCGCGGCGGCTGAGATTTTGTCCCGGACATGTGCCAGGTTATGCGCGATATCGTTCATTTTCCGAGGATGTTCATATGAATATGGAAGAAATAGTGGCCCTTAGTGTAAAGCATAACGTGTCGGATCTACACCTGTGCAATGCATGGCCTGCGCGCTGGCGCATAGGTGGAAAAGTCGAAATAGCACCATTTACTCCCCCTGACGTGGAGAATCTGCTGATGTGCTGGCTCAGTGAGCAACAACAGGTACAGTGGCGGGAACAGGGGCAAATTGATTTTGCCCTTACGCTGGCGGACTCCCGGCGTCTACGCGCCAGCGCATTTGCTCATCAGCAGGGAACCTCGCTGGCGCTAAGATTGCTACCGCTTGAATGTCCTCGTTTAGACGATCTTCAGACCCCCGAGGCCATACCTGAACTGCTGCACGGTGAAAATGGATTAGTTCTGGTCACTGGAGCCACCGGCAGCGGTAAATCAACCACCCTGGCGGCGATGGTGGAGTACCTTAATCAACATATTGCGGGGCATATTCTGACGCTGGAAGATCCGATTGAATATCGCTACACCAGCCAGCGTTGTCTTATTCAACAGCGGGAGGTGGGCGTACACTGCGCTTCTTTTGCTGCCGGTTTACGCGGCGCGTTACGCGAAGATCCCGACGTCATTTTGCTGGGCGAGCTGCGCGACGTGGAAACTATTCGTTTGGCCTTAACGGCAGCGGAGACCGGGCATCTGGTGTTGGCAACCTTACATACGCGAGGGGCGGCGCAGGCCATCGCGCGGCTGGTGGACACCTTTCCCGCACAGGAGAAAGATCCGGTGCGTAACCAGCTTGCAGACAGCCTGCGGGCGGTACTTTCGCAAAAGCTGGAGGAAGATAAGCAGGGAGGACGCGTGGCGCTATTCGAACTGCTCGTCAACACTCCCGCCGTGGGCAATTTGATCCGCGAAGGGAAAACGCATCAGCTACCCGGTGTGATTCAAACCGGGCAGCAGACAGGTATGCAGACGTTTGCACAAAGTCAGCAGCAGCGCCAGGCGCAGGGGCGACTTTAGTAGCCCTGCTCGAAATAGCTTTCAAGGATAATAACGGCAGAAGCGGAATCTACTTTGCCTTTACTCAACGCCCGGTATCCGCCTTGCTCAAACAGGCCTGAGCGGGCTTCGACGGTGCTCAAACGTTCATCGTGTAGCGTTACGGTTACGCCAAAGCGACCGTGAATGCGGTTAGCGAATTTGCGCGCGCGCGCAGTAAGGGGTTGTTCGGTGCCATCCATGTTGAGCGGCAGGCCGACAATGATTTCGTCCGGCTGCCACTCTTTTAGCAGGCGTTCAATCAAACTCCAGTCTGGCGTGCCGTCCTGTGCTTTGATGGCGGGCAAGGGTCTCGCCGTACCGGTAATGCGTTGACCAACCGCGACGCCGATACTTTTCGTACCAAAATCAAAAGAGAGTAATGTTCCGCTCATCAGGCGTGTCCCGCCACGCCAGGCATGGTCTGAATATCAATCCCGATAAGCTTCGCCGCATCGCGCCAGCGGTCGGCAATCGGCGTTTTAAATAAGATGTTGAGGTCTGCGGGAGCAGTGAGCCAGGCGTTATCCAGTAGCTCTTGTTCCAGTTGACCTTTTTCCCATGATGAATAGCCCAGCGCAACCAGCACTTCGGATGGCTGCTCCTGCGTACCCAGGGTTTCAAGTACATCGCGGGAGGTGGTGATGATAGTGTTATCTGAAATGCGAATACTGGAGGCAAAGCGTGACGGCGGGGTGTGTAGAATAAATCCACGGTCTTCCGCCAGCGGGCCGCCGAGCATCACCGGTTTGTCCAGACGAATGGCAGGATCGCGTGCTTCTGGAGTAATCTTTAGCTTTTCCAGAATCCCTTCAATTTGTAAGTTTTCCAGAGGCTTATTGACGATAATCCCCATTGCTCCGTTCTCATTGTGTTCACAGATATACACCACGGAACGGCGGAAAATCGGATCCTGGAGAGCAGGCATGGCAATTAGAAAGTGATGCTGTAAATTCATTGTCAGAGGTTCTGTTTCCTGGTTCAAAAAAGCAACAGAGCCCAGTATGTGGGCAAAGCGCGAAGATGTCACCCTCTGAAGATAGCTTTGCCGGATGGCGGCTTTGCCTTATCCGGCCTACGGGGTGCGAATGTAGGCCGGATAAGACGCGAAGGCATCGCCATCCGGCAACTTATTTATTTCTGCAAACGTGCCTCGATGGCGTCCATCAGCATACCGGTAATCGAAACCGGGAACTCCGCTTCAATTTCACGAATACAGGTTGGGCTGGTGACGTTAATTTCCGTCAGACGGTCGCCAATGATATCCAGACCGACAAAAATCAAACCTTTTGCTTTCAGCGTTGGCCCAATGCGACGTGCAATTTCCCAGTCGCTGTCGGTTAATGGACGCGGCTCGCCACGACCGCCGGCTGCCAGGTTGCCACGGGTTTCGCCGCCTTGTGGAATACGCGCCAGGCAGTACGGAACGGGTTCGCCATCGACCACCAGCACGCGTTTATCACCGTCTTTAATTGCCGGTAGATAGTTCTGCGCCATGCAATAACGGGTACCGTGCTCGGTCAGCGTTTCGGCAATAACGCCAAGGTTCGGATCGCCTTCCTTGACGCGGAAAATAGATGCACCGCCCATGCCGTCCAGCGGTTTGAGAATGATGTCGCTGTGTTTTTGCCAGAAGGCTTTCAGCTGCGCTTTGTTACGCGTGACCAGCGTTTCCGGCGTCAGGTCGGCAAACCATGCGGTGAACAGCTTCTCGTTACAATCGCGCAGGCTCTGCGGTTTGTTAACGATTAGCGTCCCTTTCTCCTCTGCACGTTCCAGAATATAGGTTGCGTAGATGAACTCGGTATCAAACGGCGGATCCTTACGCATCAGAATGACGTCCAGATCTGCCAGCGGGAGATCCTGCTCGCTATTGAACTCATACCATTTGTCGTAGTTCTGCTCTACGCTCAGGGTACGCGTACGGGCGCGGGCTTCACCGTTGATCAGATAGAGATCGGCCATTTCCATATAATGAATTTCGTAACCGCGACGTTGCGCTTCCAGCAGCATAGCGAAGCTGGAATCTTTCTTGATGTTGATGCTTGCGATGGGATCCATCACGATGCCGAGCTTGATCATTGTTCTTCTCCGTTAGCCCAGATCGCCAAAACGCACCTGTAGCGCGGTGATGGCGGTGAGCGCAGTTGTCTCAGTACGCAGAACGCGAGGTCCTAACAGAATATCAGTAAACTGATACCGTGCGGTCATGGCAATTTCATCTGCCGACAGCCCACCTTCGGGGCCAATCAGCAAGCGGATGCGTTCCACCGGGAGCGGCAGCGTATTGATGCTGGCGCTGGCGCGGGGATGCAGGTTCAGTTTCAGACCTTCATCCTGTTCGGCGCACCACGCTTCCAGATCCATCGCCGGGCGAATTTCAGGCACCCGATTACGACCGCACTGTTCGCAGGCGGCAATGGCGATTTTCTGCCACTGCTGGAGCTTCTTGTTCAGGCGTTCGCTGTCCAGTTTAACGCCGCAGCGCTCAGAAAAAAGTGGCGTAATGAGGCTTACACCCAGTTCAATCGATTTTTGGATAGTAAATTCCATTTTTTCACCCCGCGACATCACCTGGCCCAGGTGGATGTGCAGCGGCGATTCTCGATCGTCGAGTTCAGCGTTAAGCACCTTCACGTCCACGCTTTTCTTACTGGCGTGGGTGATTTCGGCGTAGAATACCTGATTGCTGCCATCAAACAGCTGTAGCGCCTGGCCTGGCCCCATACGCAGTACGCGGCCGATATGGTTGGCTGCATCTTCACACAGTGAAATTTGGCTGCCGGAAGTGAGTGGCTCAGGGTGATAAATGCGAGGAATGCGCATAGTTAAACATCCGCGTCATGGCCCTGGGCTGCAAAAGGCCAGGGCATGGTTAAAAAATATTGCTGCTAGTGTAGGTTAGCTCTTTTGCGCCTGGCAAGCGCGTTGCACATAGGGGTTATGGTTCCCCTGTACCTTCGCAATGCGTTCGTCGCGCTCACACTCCCAATCGGTGACCGGATACTGCTTATTCCAGGCATTAAAAAGCTGAGTTTGCTGGCGGGAGAGCGTCAGGTTGTATTGGTCGCGCATGTAAAAATAGGTACGCGCGATGGCGCCACGGGCGCGGGCTGGCGGCTCGGCAACTTTCTCTTTGAAGTCAACCTTCATGGTGCATTGTCCATATTGGCCTTCACCACCGTTCCACTGGCTGTACATAAAGTTTGCGCGATCGCCATTGACCTCCCCCACCGCGGGCTGCAGGTTATGCATATCGCTTTCCATTTTGCGATAGACCGGATCTTTAGCGCAGTTTTTACGCCCTCCGTCCTGCCAGCACTGGCGCTGATGACCAAATTGCCAGGCGGGGACCACGTGTTCCCATTCAATTCGACTGGCGCGGTTTTCATTTTTTCGCACTTTATAGCCGCAGGATTCGAGGTCAACGACCCCTTTTTTTCCTTGCCAGTTAATTTTACATCCGCAATAGAAATCGCCTGGCGCATCGGCGTTAACTTTAACGCCCGCTGCTTTTGCCTGAGAAAAACTGTTGATGCCTTCGGCTAAAACCGAGCCTGAAAACGCAGCGGCTAACAGGGCCGCAGCAAAAGAAAGATTACGGTACATCACGAACTCCGTGTCAAAACGAGCCCGCAACGTAGCGAAAGTCATTCCTGTATGCAATCAGTTAGATCAGAAAAGTTCCTGATAATTCTGAAGATTATTCTGCAACCAACGGTTCACCGCAGTGGACGCAGCGGTAGGTGGCTTCGCCGCGTACAACGCGGTTATGGCGGCGGACGGTCAGTTGGTGTTCCTGACACTTACAGCGGTATGTAAAGGTCTTACGCTGCACGGATTGCAGCTCAAACTGATGCGTGCGCCGGGCCGGTACGCCCAGCACGCTCTCCATCATCCATTTCCACTCTTTCCCGTGCGGCGGTACGCGGCCAAAGTGTTTCCACACCAGTAGATGCGCCAGTTCATGGAGCACCACTTCGTTAACGAACGCGTCAACATTCTCCATCAGCAAAACTGGATTAAGACGAATTTCGTAGGTTTGTAGCCACGCGGTACCCGCGGCAGTTCCGCGCTGTTGGTAAACCAGCTTTGGTTCCGGGTATTGGCGTTCGAGCTTGAGATTGGCCTGTGCGAGTTTTTCCCGCAGGCTGCGCATAACGGCTTGCTGGATGGCGATCGGGAGACGGGAGGTTTTCATAACGCCAGAGGATAGTGCGACAGGGAAGGGACTGCAAGAGGAAGGCTCCCTCCCACGGGGGAGGAAGCCTAACGAGATTAGTCGTGTGCGCCAATTTCGCGCAGTTTACGACCTTTCATCAGGTTACGTTCAATGTGTTCCAGAGAGACGTTTTTAGTTTCAGGGATCAGCCACAGGGTCAGGAAGATGAACAGTACGTTCAGGCCACCGTAGACCCAGAAGGTGTTGGCGCTGCCCAGCGAGTTCAGCATCGTCAGGAAGGTTGCGCCGACAATCATGTTGGCAATCCAGTTAGTTGCGGTAGAGCAGGTGATGCCGAAATCGCGGCCTTTCAGCGGCTGGATTTCAGAGCACAGTACCCAAATCAGCGGGCCGGCGCTCATCGCAAAGCCAACGATAAACATTAGCAGCATCAGCACTGCGAAGTATTGTGCGGCTGGCGAGTGAATACCCACGTGCATCATTGTACCCAGCACGCCCATACCGACGGCCATGACGATAAAGCCGAGGATCAGCGTAGGTTTTCGGCCCCAGCGGTCAACCAGGCCAATGGCGATAAAGGTTGCCAGCACGTTGGTCAGACCGACAATAACGGTCCCCCACATCTGTTCGGTGGTGTTGGTGTAACCCGCCAGCTCAAAGATTTTTGGCGCGTAATACATAATGACGTTCATCCCGGTGAACTGCTGCATCACCTGTAACAGAACGCCAAGGAAAACTGCGCGGCGGAAGTTGCTGTTTTCTTTAAACAGCGCCCAGCCGCTCTGCTTCACTTGCAGGCTTTCACGAATTTCATCCAGCTCGCGTTTGGCTTCAGCGCTGGTGTCACGCAGACGCAACAGAACGCGTTCGGCATCGACAAAACGACGTTTAGCCGCAAACCAACGCGGGCTGTCCGGCAGGAAGATGACGCCAACCAGCAGTAACAGGGCAGGGATGATGATCACGCCCAGCATCCAGCGCCATGCGCCGCTGTAGCTAAACGCCGTATCGGAAAGATACGCACCTAAAATACCGATAGTGATCATTAACTGATACATAGAAATCATGCTGCCGCGAATTTTTTCCGGGGCGATTTCGGACAAGTACAACGGTGCGGTATAAGACGCAACGCCGACTGCCAGGCCGAGCAGCACGCGGGAAACCAGCAGCACTTCAACGTTTGGCGCTGCGGCGGAGAACAGCGAACCGGCAACAAACAGGATTGCGCCGATCATCAGGCTTTTTTTACGCCCCAGCTTAAAGGAGAGCCAACCGCTGCCGACGGCGCCCACTGCCGCACCAAACATCATGGAACTCACCACCCATTCCTGAGTGTGTGGGGTAATTTGGAACTCGTCGGTGATGAATGGTAAAGCACCGGCAATAACACCGATATCCAAGCCAAAAAGTAATCCAGCCAGGGCTGCCAGGAAGCAGACAAAAAATGTCATGGCTTTGTTGGAATGCCCCGTTTTTTTATTGTCAGGCATGATGCCCTCCGTTGGGTAGCTAGTTTTGTTGATGTTAAGGGTAGGTGAGTACGGGGTAAAAAAATGCGAATCACATCACATTAGTGTAATCGGTTACACTAACATTCATGTGGATTATTGCTTAATGAATTGAAAGTTAACATTATTTATTATTATAGAGTAAAGTTGATTGGCTGATTTTAAGACAATGCTGAAATATGATGTAACAGTGATGCAATGCTGGTAACGAAGAGATGTGAATTCAAGGTAGATAGAAATACTGTGCTATGTAATCGCTTTCATTTGTTGTTGAAGCAAATGAAATTAGCGTGGTTATAGCGATGGGGGATGGGAAAGCAAATGACATAAAAAAGACCAGCACGAGGCTGGTCTTCATAAGCGTTGAGCCGTAGGGGTATTACTTCAGACCGGCAGCTTCACGCAGCAGGGCGGCTTTGTCGGTTTTTTCCCATGGGAAATGTTCGCGACCAAAGTGACCGTAAGCAGCGGTTTCTTTGTAAATCGGGTGCAGCAGATCCAGCATCTGAATCAGGCCATACGGGCGCAGGTCGAAGAACTCACGCACCAGCAGGGTCAGCTGTTCTGAAGGCACTTTTTCAGTACCGAACGTTTCCACCATGATAGAGGTCGGTTCAGCCACGCCGATTGCGTAGGAAACCTGAATCTCACAACGGTCAGCCAGGCCAGCGGCAACGATGTTTTTCGCTACGTAGCGGGCTGCATAAGCTGCGGAACGGTCAACTTTAGACGGATCCTTACCAGAGAATGCGCCGCCGCCGTGACGGGCCATGCCGCCGTAGGTATCAACGATGATTTTACGACCCGTCAGACCGCAGTCACCCATTGGACCACCGATAACGAAACGACCAGTTGGGTTGATGAAGAACTTGGTTGAAGCTGTCAGCCATTCAGTCGGCAGTACCGGTTTGATGATCTCTTCCATAACGGCTTCTTGCAGCGATTTCTGATCGATATCTTCAGAGTGCTGAGTCGACAGAACAACCGCATCGATACCGACGATTTTACCGTCGTCATACTGGAAGGTTACCTGGCTTTTTGCATCCGGGCGCAGCCAGGATAAGGTGCCGTTTTTACGCACTTCAGCCTGACGCTGCACCAGACGGTGAGCATAGGTAATCGGGGCTGGCATCAGCACGTCGGTTTCGTTGGTTGCATAACCAAACATCAGACCCTGGTCGCCTGCGCCCTGTTCCAGCGGATCCGCACGGTCAACACCCTGGTTGATGTCCGGAGACTGTTTACCAATCGCGCTCAGTACCGCACAAGAGTTGGCATCAAAGCCCATGTCGGAATGCACATAGCCAATTTCGCGAACCGTGTTACGGGTGATCTCTTCGATATCAACCCATGCGCTGGTGGTGATCTCACCGCCAACTAAAACCATACCGGTTTTGACGTAGGTTTCGCAGGCAACGCGTGCTTTCGGATCCTGCTCCAGGATTGCATCCAGCACGGCATCAGAGATTTGGTCAGCGATTTTGTCAGGATGCCCTTCTGATACGGACTCGGACGTAAAAAGGTGTTTTGCCATATTTAATTTCACCTAAGGAGAATGTAGTTAGCTCAAACTGTCGAGTGGAATAGCCATGTGTAGAAGATTCTACCATGAGTCTGCAGATGACGGACACTGGCAGTCTGAGTGTTAATCGGTATAGATGGATTAACATCTGGACGGCTATTTTAAGGCGGTTCTGCGCCTGATTTCCAGCTTTTTTTGATTGAGCTCGCATTGTACTGAAAATGTAACTGGAAATTTTTCCTGACGGTGCTGGCAATGCGCGTATTTATCTTTTGCTTTTTCGTACTGTTGTCGGTATAAAACGCGGCGCGCGGCTTATATCCGTCATACTTCAAGTTGCATGTGCGTTGGCAATACTCGCCCAGTCACTTACTCCTGTAAGCACCCGGGGATTCACTGCGTTGCCGCCTTCCCGCAACTCGATTTATTGAGGATAGACAAAAAAGCACACGACGTTTTCATCGTGTTGCCACTTCCAGCCGGGTTAAAACTTTAGCTTTGGCTTGTGGGTTCGTTCCGTCAGGAGCAACCGTGGAGGTGATACGAGATAATGAACCGTTGTATTCTGCTGAATCTGTCGCACCGTTCTGGTGTACATATGTCCCCCGCAATCTGCATCTTGCATACCTGCCGATGTTATACCCATCTCGGCGCTTCTCAGGACTCCAGGGCCGGCAACGGTCACTAAGAACTGAACAAGGGCGCTCTTGGTAAACAAGAGTTTTCTCGTGGTTTCGCCGAACCGTCAGCATTAAGTTCGGTTACGTGTTTACATTGATATGAAAAAGAAACCGGTCGCACAGTCGGAGCGTCAGCACTATCTGCTGGAAATTCTGCCTGTATTTGGGTTGTTATCGCGTCTTCGGATTGCGATAGTAGTCAACTGTTTTACACTTGTTAATAAAATTTGAGGTTCGCTATGTCTGACGACATTTCTTTGGGTTCGCCTTCGTCAGCAGGCGAACACGGTGTACTACGCTCCATGCAGGAGGTTGCAATGAGTTCCCAGGAAGCCAGCAAGATGCTGCGTACTTACAATATTGCCTGGTGGGGTAATAACTACTATGACGTCAATGAACTGGGCCACATCAGCGTGTGCCCGGATCCCGACGTACCAGAAGCGCGCGTTGACCTTGCTGAGTTGGTGAAAGCCCGTGAAGCGCAGGGCCAGCGTTTGCCTGCATTGTTCTGCTTCCCGCAGATCCTGCAACACCGTCTGCGTTCGATTAACGCCGCGTTTAAGCGCGCCCGTGAGTCTTACGGCTACAACGGTGACTATTTCCTCGTTTACCCGATCAAGGTTAACCAGCACCGTCGCGTGATTGAATCGCTGATCCACTCCGGCGAACCGCTGGGGCTGGAAGCCGGTTCTAAAGCTGAACTGATGGCCGTTCTGGCTCATGCCGGAATGACCCGCAGCGTGATCGTGTGTAACGGCTATAAAGACCGCGAATACATCCGCCTGGCGCTAATTGGCGAAAAGATGGGCCATAAGATCTATCTGGTCATCGAGAAGATGTCTGAAATCGCTATCGTGCTGGATGAAGCTGAACGACTGAATGTTGTTCCGCGTCTGGGCGTGCGTGCGCGTCTGGCGTCGCAAGGGTCCGGCAAATGGCAGTCCTCCGGCGGAGAGAAATCGAAATTCGGCCTGGCGGCAAACCAGGTGCTGCAACTGGTAGAAATGCTGCGCGAGCGCGGTCGTCTGGACAGTATTCAGTTGCTGCACTTCCACCTCGGCTCACAGATGGCGAACATTCGTGATATTGCCACCGGCGTACGTGAGTCGGCGCGTTTCTACGTTGAGCTGCACAAGCTTGGCGTAAATATCCAGTGCTTCGACGTGGGCGGTGGCCTGGGCGTGGACTACGAAGGTACCCGTTCGCAGTCTGACTGCTCCGTAAACTACGGCCTGAACGAATACGCGAACAACATCATCTGGGCCATTGGCGACGCCTGTGAAGAGCACGGTCTGCCGCACCCGACGGTAATTACCGAATCCGGTCGCGCTGTTACCGCGCATCATACCGTGCTGGTGTCTAACATTATCGGCGTTGAGCGTAGCGAGCATACCGAAGCAACGCCTCCGGCTGACGATGCGCCGCGTGCCCTGCAAAGCATGTGGGAAACCTGGCAAGAGATGCATGAGCCGGGAACCCGTCGTTCGCTGCGTGAATGGCTGCACGACAGCCAGATGGATCTGCACGATATTCACGTTGGGTATTCTTCAGGCACCTTTAGCCTGCAGGAACGCGCGTGGGCAGAACAGCTCTATCTGAACATGTGTCACGATGTGCAAAAACAACTCGACCCGAGCAACCGCGCGCACCGTCCGATTATCGACGAGTTGCAGGAGCGTATGGCGGATAAGATTTACGTCAACTTCTCGCTGTTCCAGTCGATGCCGGATGCGTGGGGGATCGATCAGCTGTTCCCGGTGATGCCGCTGGAAGGGCTGAACAAGGCTCCTGAGCGCCGTGCGGTGCTGCTGGATATCACCTGTGACTCTGATGGCGCTATCGACCACTATGTTGATGGTGACGGCATTGCGACCACCATGCCGATGCCGGAATACGACCCGGAGAACCCGCCGATGCTGGGCTTCTTTATGGTGGGTGCGTACCAGGAGATCCTTGGCAACATGCACAACCTGTTCGGTGATACTGAAGCGGTTGACGTGTTCGTCTTCCCTGACGGCAGCGTGGAAGTTGAGCTGTCTGACGAAGGGGATACCGTGGCGGATATGCTGCAATACGTGCAGTTGGATCCGAACACCCTGCTAACTCAGTTCCGTGACCAGGTGAAAAACACCGATCTGGATACCGAGTTGCAGCAGCAGTTCCTCGAAGAGTTTGAGGCAGGTCTGTACGGATATACCTATCTCGAAGACGAGTAATGCTGTTGGGGTTCGCTTGAACCTGAGCAAATTAACGGCGATAATTCGCCTATACAAGTAGTCACGTAAATCAATCCCTTCCTCGTCGGGCTTAACGACGCGGAGGGGATTTTTTTTCACCGATTTTAAAAGAGGTCAGTACATGAGCACCTTAGGTCATCAATACGACAACTCCCTGGTTTCTAACGCCTTTGGTTTTTTGCGTCTGCCGATGAACTTCATGCCGTACGACAGCGACGCCGATTGGGTGATCACCGGCGTACCGTTTGATATGGCAACGTCTGGCCGCGCGGGCGGTCGTCATGGTCCGGCTGCGATCCGTCAGGTTTCCACTAACCTGGCGTGGGAACACAATCGCTTTCCGTGGGACTTCGATATGCGCGAGCGCCTGAACGTGGTGGACTGCGGCGATCTGGTTTATGCGTTCGGTGATGCCCGTGAAATGAGTGAAAAACTGCAGGCGCATGCTGAGAAGTTGCTTTCTGCCGGTAAGCGCATGCTCTCTTTCGGCGGTGACCACTTCGTCACGCTGCCGCTCCTGCGCGCGCATGCTAAACACTTTGGTAAAATGGCGCTGGTACACTTTGATGCCCACACCGACACCTACGCTAACGGCTGTGAATTCGACCACGGTACCATGTTCTACACTGCGCCGAACGAAGGTCTGATCGATCCGAATCACTCTGTGCAGATCGGTATTCGTACAGAGTTCGACAAAGATAACGGCTTTACCGTGCTGGATGCTTGCCAGGTGAACGATCGCGGCGTAGATGACATCATCGCCCAGGTTAAGCAGATTGTTGGTGATATGCCGGTGTATCTGACCTTTGATATCGACTGCCTCGATCCGGCGTTTGCTCCAGGAACCGGTACGCCCGTGATTGGCGGTCTGACTTCCGATCGCGCGATCAAGCTGGTACGTGGTCTGAAAGATCTGAATATCGTCGGGATGGATGTGGTGGAAGTGGCTCCGGCCTACGATCAGTCAGAGATCACCGCGCTGGCGGCGGCTACGCTGGCACTGGAAATGCTGTATATCCAGGCGGCGAAGAAAGGCGAATAACGGGTTTCGGACTATTTTGCCGGATGTCGCTGACGCTAGTCCGGCCTACATTATTGCTGAATTTGTAGGCCAGATAAGGCGTTCACGCCGCCATCCGGCACTGTTCGAGGATTATTTTATCCCGTCTGCGCTCATGCGATCGCGAATGTGTTGCGCACGTTCTGCAGATGCCGGGTGATCGTCAAACATTGAGCTTTGGCGTCCTGCTTCCAGTTTAGCCAGTTTCTCAAAGCTGGTGGCCAGGCCTGCCGGATTGATCCCACGTTTGCGCAACAAATCATACGAGTAATCATCCGCTTCGGATTCCTGACGCTGGGAGAACTGCGAGTTCACCAGTTTCTCGCCAAGATCGCCCAATTGCGACTGCGACAGGCTGCCGACAATGCCGCCAGCGGAAGCCGCTGCTGCACGTACGGCGTTAGTGCCCAGCGCGACCTGCATGCCTTTTTTCACGTGACCCAGCGCGACGTGGCCCATTTCGTGGCCGATCACCGCTTCGACTTCGTTATCGGTCATCATGTCCATCAGGCCGCTGTACACGCGGATACAACCGTTCGCCATGGCAAAGGCATTCACATCTTTCGCCATATAGACTTTGTAGTTCACCGGCTGGCCGTTAATGTTGTCGCCAAGCGCGGCGGCGATTTTGCCAAGACGCGTTGCGTACTCGCTGCTGGCAGGGGCGATAGTAGCCTTGCTGTCCATATCTTTACAGGCCTGATCGCTCAGCGCTTTTACCTGAGTATCGCTCAGACTATAGGCCTGAAAAGCCTCTGCGCCAGAAGAAAGCAGTCCGTTTGAGTCCATGTTCTGGCAGCCGGTCAATGCCGCCGCCATGCTCGTAGCAAGCAGTAAAGCGCGAATTTTCATTTTTTCTCTTCCGCACAAAGTCAGGATTTTTCTAAAAAATGCGTCGTTTGCAGGTAAACCGACGCTCGGCCTTAGTATAAAGAAAAGAACATTCAGCGGGCGAGAAGATTGCGCAACTTGCGCGCATGATCCAGAGATTTCTGAAGCGGTAAAAGGATGCTCCATGTACATGACACGCGGCTTGGGTTACATTGTTGGCACTTTTTTCCGGCGTAGCCCAAAACGCGCTGTCGTCAAGTCGTTAAGGGCTCAGCCTTCATTATCCGATCTGGAGTCAAAATGTCCTCACGTAAAGAGCTTGCCAATGCTATTCGTGCGCTGAGCATGGACGCAGTACAGAAAGCCAAATCCGGTCACCCGGGTGCCCCGATGGGTATGGCTGACATTGCCGAAGTCCTGTGGCGTGATTTCCTGAACCACAACCCGACTAACCCGTCCTGGGCTGACCGTGACCGCTTCGTGCTGTCCAACGGCCACGGCTCCATGCTGATTTACAGCCTGCTGCACCTCACCGGCTACGATCTGCCGATGTCCGAGCTGCAGAACTTCCGTCAGCTGCATTCCAAAACGCCGGGTCACCCGGAAGTGGGTTACACCGCGGGTGTTGAAACCACTACCGGTCCTCTGGGTCAGGGCATTGCGAATGCTGTGGGTATGGCTATCGCCGAAAAAACGCTGGCGGCGCAGTTTAACCGTCCTGGTCACGACATCGTTGACCACTTCACCTATGCTTTCATGGGCGACGGCTGCATGATGGAAGGTATCTCTCACGAGGTATGTTCCCTGGCCGGTACGCTGAAGCTGGGTAAACTGGTAGCGTTCTACGATGACAACGGCATCTCTATCGATGGCCACGTTGAAGGCTGGTTCACCGATGACACCGCTAAGCGTTTCGAAGCTTACGGCTGGCACGTGGTTCGTGGCGTTGATGGTCACGATGCTGACGCGATTAAGCGCGCAGTTGAAGAAGCTCGCGCTGTGACCGACAAACCGTCCCTGCTGATGTGCAAAACCATCATCGGTTTCGGTTCCCCGAATAAAGCCGGTACCCACGACTCTCACGGTGCGCCGCTGGGTGATGCAGAAATCGCACTGACCCGCGAACAGCTGGGCTGGAAATACGCGCCGTTTGAGATTCCGTCTGAAATCTACGCGCAGTGGGATGCGAAAGAAGCAGGCCAGGCAAAAGAAGCTGCATGGAACGAGAAGTTCGCTGCTTATGCGAAAGCCTTCCCGCAGGAAGCCGCTGAATTCACCCGTCGTATGAAAGGTGAAATGCCGTCTGACTTCGACGCAAAAGCGAACGAGTTCATCGCTAAGCTGCAGGCTAACCCGGCGAAAATCGCCAGCCGTAAAGCGTCTCAGAACGCGATTGAGGCGTTTGGTCCTCTGCTGCCTGAATTCCTCGGTGGCTCCGCTGACCTGGCACCAAGTAACCTGACTCTGTGGTCTGGTTCTAAAGCTATCAACGAAGATACTGCCGGTAACTACATCCATTACGGTGTACGTGAATTCGGTATGACCGCTATCGCTAACGGTATCTCCCTGCACGGTGGCTTCCTGCCGTACACCTCCACCTTCCTGATGTTTGTGGAATATGCCCGTAACGCGGTGCGTATGGCTGCGCTGATGAAACAGCGTCAGGTGATGGTCTATACCCACGACTCCATCGGTCTGGGCGAAGATGGCCCGACTCACCAGCCGGTAGAGCAGGTAGCTTCGCTGCGTGTGACCCCGAACATGAGCACCTGGCGTCCGTGTGACCAGGTTGAATCTGCCGTTGCATGGAAATACGGTGTAGAGCGTCAGGACGGTCCGACCGCGCTGATCCTCTCCCGCCAGAACCTGGCACAGCAGGAACGTACCGAAGAGCAGCTGGCGAACATCGCGCGCGGTGGTTACGTGCTGAAAGATTGCGCCGGTCAGCCGGAACTGATCTTCATCGCTACCGGTTCTGAAGTTGAGCTGGCTGTGGCTGCCTGGGACAAACTGACCGCTGAAGGCGTTAAAGCGCGCGTGGTTTCCATGCCGTCTACCGACGCGTTCGACAAACAGGATGCCGCTTATCGCGAGTCCGTACTGCCGAAAGCTGTTTCCGCACGTGTTGCAGTGGAAGCGGGTATCGCAGACTACTGGTTCAAATACGTGGGCCTGAACGGCGCTATCGTTGGTATGACTACCTTTGGTGAGTCTGCACCGGCTGAGCTGCTGTTTGAAGAGTTTGGCTTCACTGTCGACAACGTTGTCGCGAAAGCAAAAGAACTGCTGTAATTTTGATTACAGGTGAAAACGGGTCGCTTATGCGGCCCGTTTTTTTAAAGTAATTAAATTTATTTGGTCGTGTGCAACCCGAAAATGTAGATTTGCATCACAAATATGATATTTAGCGATGTTTTATATTTGTAACTTGAATCACATTATTTCTGTTGACTTTTATATTTCTTTTCTCAATTCATTGTTTTTAAAGGCATCACCAAAAAACATTCTGCGCTGTATGTAGTTTTCTCCTCGATTGATTTCATTTCGCCGTGCGCGTATTTTATTTTTAACGCTAACTCGTACCCTAAAAATAAAATAAGGAAAATGTATGCGGCTGATTGATTACTTTCCCGAATCATCTATCTCAATAAAAAATTCAGCAAAGAACTGGCAGGAGGCAATTGACTTTTCTATGTCATCCTTACTTGCCAATCATTATGTCAATTCAGATTATATTCAGGCCATTAAAGACTCAACGATTAACAATGGTCCTTATTATATTTTAGCGCCAGGCGTCGCCATGCCGCACGCTCGACCGGAGTGTGGTGCGTTAAAAACCGGTATGTCATTAACGCTTCTCAAACAGGAAGTGAAATTTTCCGAAGACGATGAAGGTATCAGATTATTAATCGGATTGTCGGCGGCTAATGCTGATTCACACATTGGCGCTATTCAGGCCTTAAGCGAATTATTATGTGAAGAGGAAGCACTAACCGCTTTGTTAGCGGCTAAATCAGAAAAACAATTGGCGGATATTATCGCTCAAGCATAATTAACGGTTTCCTTTCAGGACATTATTATGGAAAACAAGTCTGCTCGTGCCAAAGTCCAGGCTTTTGGTGGGTTTTTGACTGCAATGGTCATTCCCAACATCGGCGCGTTTATTGCCTGGGGTTTTATTACCGCATTATTTATTCCTACTGGTTGGATGCCGAATGAGCATTTCGCCAAAATTGTCGGTCCGATGATTACCTATTTACTGCCCGTCATGATTGGCTCCACAGGGGGACATCTGGTTGGCGGGAAACGCGGTGCGGTAATGGGGGGCATTGGTTCTATTGGCGTTATTGTGGGCGCGGATATCCCGATGTTCCTTGGCGCGATGGTAATGGGGCCGCTTGGCGGTTGGGTGATTAAGCATATCGACCGTCTGCTGGAAAAACGCATTCCTGCAGGCTTCGAGATGGTTATCAATAATTTCTCTCTTGGTATTGCGGGAATGCTCTTATGCTTGCTGGGGTTTGAAGTTATCGGCCCGGCGGTTCTCATTGCCAATAATTTCGTGAAGGAGTGTATTGAAGCGTTGGTTCATGCGGGCTATCTGCCGTTGCTATCCGTAATCAATGAGCCGGCAAAAATCCTCTTTCTGAACAATGCCATCGATCAGGGGGTGTATTATCCGCTGGGGATGCAGCAAGCTTCTGAAACGGGAAAATCAATTTTCTTCATGGTGGCATCTAACCCAGGGCCGGGATTAGGTTTGTTACTCGGCTTTGCTATCTTTGGCAAAGGGATGAGTAAAAAGTCTGCGCCAGGCGCCATGATTATCCACTTCCTCGGTGGTATTCATGAACTGTATTTCCCGTATGTGCTGATGAAGCCTCTGACCCTGATCGCGATGATTGCCGGGGGAATGACCGGGACGTGGGTATTCCACCTGCTGGACGGTGGGTTAGTTGCGGGGCCAAGCCCAGGATCTATATTCGCCTATCTGGCATTAACGCCGAAAGGTTCTTTCCTCGCGACCATTGCAGGAGTTACCGCGGGAACCGTTGTTACTTTTGTTATTACCTCTGTCATCCTGAAAATGGAAAAGAACGTTGAAACAGAAAGTGAAGATGACTTTGCTGAATCAGCCAGAACCGTCAAAGCGATGAAGCAGGAAGGGAAATTCTCTTATAAAAACATTAAACGCGTCGCTTTTGTCTGTGATGCAGGAATGGGTTCCAGTGCTATGGGGGCAACCACGTTTCGTAAGCGTCTGGAGAAAGCGGGATTGAATATTACTGTGACGCATTATGCTATCGAAAACGTTCCGCAAGATGCCGATATTATTGTCACCCATGCCAGTCTTGAAGGTCGTGTTAAACGTGTAAGTGAAAAGCCATTAGTGCTGATTAAGAACTATATTGGTGACCCATTGTTGGATGATTTATTTAAACGCATTACTGCGAACTAGCCTTCTTCTATTTTTGGAGTGAATATGAAAACGAAAGTTGCTGCCATATATGGCAAGCAGGATATTCGTATCCGTGAGTTTGAACTACCTGCAATTACAGATAATGAATTGTTAGTAAGCGTAATATCCGATAGCGTTTGTTTGTCCACCTGGAAAGCAGCAGCATTGGGGAGCGATCATAAACGCGTACCGGACGATCTGGAAAATCATCCGGTTATTACCGGGCATGAATGTGCAGGTATTATTGTTGAGGTGGGAAAAAACCTGACGGATAAATATAAGAAAGGTCAGCGTTTTGTGTTGCAACCCGCGATGGGATTGCCAAGTGGATATTCAGCAGGATACAGCTATGAATATTTTGGCGGCAATGCGACATATATGATTATCCCGGAAGTGGCGATTAACCTGGGATGCGTTTTGCCTTACCACGGCTCTTATTTTGCCGCCGCCTCATTGGCAGAACCGATGTGCTGCATTATTGGCGCGTATAATGCGAATTTTCACACCACGCCTTACGTTTATGAGCATCGCATGGGGATTAAGCCAGGGGGGAACATTGCGCTTCTGGCCTGCGCCGGGCCGATGGGTATTGGTGCAATAGATTATGCCATTAACGGGAATATTCAGCCGTCGCGCGTGGTGGTGGTCGACATTGACGAAGCACGACTGGCGCAGGCTAAAAAACTGTTGCCCGTTGAGCTGGCGGCACAAAAGGGGATTGAGCTCATCTATGTGAATACTACTGGCATGGATTCTCCGACAGCGATGCTGCGAGCGTTAACTCATGACGCAGGTTTTGATGATGTCTTTGTGTATGCGGCAGTGCCTGCAGTTGTTGAGATGGCTGATGATTTACTCGCGGAAGATGGTTGCCTGAATTTTTTTGCCGGTCCTACGGACAGTAACTTCAAAGTGCCGTTTAATTTTTATAACGTGCACTACAACAGCACTCACGTTGTCGGAACATCCGGTGGTTCAACGGATGATATGAAAGAGGCCATTGCGCTCAGTGCAACCGGCCAACTGCAACCGTCGTTTATGGTGACGCACATTGGCGGCCTTGATGCAGTTCCGGAAACTGTTTTGAATTTACCGGCGATCCCCGGCGGTAAGAAGCTGATATATAACGGCGTTACCATGCCACTAACCGCCATTGCTGATTTTGCCGAGAAAGGGAAAACTGACCCATTATTCAAAGAACTGGCGCTACTGGTGGAGGAGACGCACGGTATCTGGAATGAAAAGGCAGAAAAATACCTTTTGGCACACTTTGGCGTTGATATCGGGGAGGCGGCGATATGATGTCGCTGGCATGGCCGCTATTTCGTATCACGGAGCAGGCTGCACTGGCAGCCTGGCCGCAAACCGGGTGCGGCGATAAAAACAAGATTGATGGTCTGGCTGTGACGGCAATGCGGGAAGCATTGAACAGTATTGCCATTCGCGGATGCATCGTTATTGGCGAAGGGGAGATTGATCAAGCCCCGATGCTGTGGATTGGTGAGGAAGTGGGAACCGGCACCGGACCTGAGGTAGATATCGCCGTTGATCCTATCGAAGGAACCCGAATGGTGGCTATGGGGCAAAGCAATGCGCTGGCCGTCATGGCGTTTGCCCCTCGCGGTAGTTTGTTACACGCCCCTGATATGTACATGAAAAAACTGGTTGTTAATCGGTTTGCGAAAGGGGCGATTAATCTGGCGCTGCCGTTGGCAGATAATCTGCGTAATGTGGCAGAGGCGTTGGGTAAACCGCTGGAGCGACTGCGGATGGTGACGCTGGATAAACCGCGCCTTCAACCAGCGATTGCCGAGGCGACACGGCTTGGCGTCAAGGTCTTTGCTCTACCCGACGGCGACGTGGCCGCCAGCGTGCTGGCCTGTATGCAGGAGAATCCTTATGATCTGATGTATACCATTGGCGGCGCGCCTGAAGGGGTTATTTCAGCCTGTGCGGTTAAAGCGCTGGGGGGGGATATGCAGGCTGAACTGATTGATTTTTGCGAAGCGAAAGGAAAT
Source organism: Citrobacter sp. Cb028 (assembly GCF_030336705.1). Classification (NCBI taxonomy): domain Bacteria; kingdom Pseudomonadati; phylum Pseudomonadota; class Gammaproteobacteria; order Enterobacterales; family Enterobacteriaceae; genus Citrobacter; species Citrobacter sp. Cb028. The sequence goes on from NZ_JAOWCZ010000031.1 coordinate 54,585, forward strand.
AACGCAGATAATCGTCTGATTGCGGCACAGGAACATCAGCGCTGCGCGGAAATGGGCGTTGAGATCAACCGGATCTACGCGCTGGACGAACTGGTAGGAGGAAATAAGATCCTCTTCAGCGCGACAGGGGTCACGGGCGGCGATCTTGTGAAAGGGATCCAACAGGTTGCGAATGGTGTGCGCACGCAAACTTTACTGATCGGCGGCGCGGATCGAACGTGTAATATAATAGACTCTCTGCATTCATGGTGATTTATCGAGAAACGAATGACGACGCTGACAGAAGACGATGTGCTTGAGCAACTGGATGCTCAAAATAATTTACTCTCGTTTATGACGACGGCACATAACATTTTGCTCCAGGGCATTAAGCGCTTTCTACCGTCGCTGTTCGTTAATAACGATGAAGAGATCGTGGAATATGCAGTGAAGCCGTTACTCGCCCAGAGTGGACCGCTTGACGATATCGACGTTGCGTTACGTCTGATTTATGCGTTGGGAAAAATGGATAAATGGCTTTATGCCGACATCACCCATTTCTCTCAGTTTTATCAGTACCTGAACGAGCAGGATAATATCCCTGGTTTTGCCGATGACATTACCTGGGATTTTGTCAGCAACGTGAACAGTATCACCCGCAACGCAACGCTCTACGGTGCGCTGGAGTCGATGAAATTTGCCGACTTTGCTGCGTGGTCCGAAGTGCGCTTTAGCGCAATGGTCAAGACGGCAATGACGCTGGCAGTGACGGCGATTTTAAAGGAATTAACGCCGTGAAAATCAAACTAACGGTGAATGGGCTACAGGTTGAAGCACATTACCGTGATGATGAGATAGAGAACGTCCACAAACCGTTATTACAACAGCTGGCAAAAATACACGCCCCTCACCCGCAGCGACGAACGATCGTTTTTCTCAGCGCACCGCCTGGTACGGGTAAATCGACGCTGACCACCTTCTGGGAATATCTCTCCCGTCAGGATCCTGGCCTGCCGGAGATCCAGACGCTGCCGATGGATGGCTTCCATCACTACAACACCTGGCTGGATGCTCATAACCTGCGAGCATACAAAGGTGCGCCGGAAACCTTTGATGTGGATAAGCTTGCGCAGAATCTACGTCTGATAAGGGAAGGGGAGGGCACCTGGCCACAGTACGACCGGCAAAAACACGATCCGGTAGAAGCGGTCATAACAGTGACCGCGCCGATTGTGATTGTGGAAGGAAACTGGTTATTACGCGATGATGAAAGGTGGCGGGCGTTAGCTGAGTTTTGTGATTACTCGCTGTTTATTCGTGCACCTGCAAACGCGCTCCGTACACGACTGGTAGGCCGTAAACTGGCGGGCGGACTATCACAAGCTGACGCTGAGGCGTTTTATGAGCGTACCGACGGACCGAATGTTCGTCGGGTACTGGAAGCGAGTCTGCCTGGTGACCTGACGCTGGAGATGCTGGAATCTGGTGAATATCGGATAGCGTGAAGGCCAATTATTCCTGTTAAGCCGTAATGATTATTACGGTTTACTGGAATAATTTCCCCCGGTCTCAGCGGGAAAAATGTGATGTACGTCAGATAACTGTTTTCTTTGGCTGGACAATCATTCCTTTTATTCCGCGTTTCGCTTATTCTAGCTGAAGCGTTTCAGTCGATTAAATGTTCGACAATTAACCAATTAGTCGCAGTTTGCGACAGGTAAGGTTTCCCTGAGCGATTTGCTGCATTACTCTGTCTGCCACATCGTTTCTGAGAAATCCTTGCAGGAGACCTATGACCGTACGCGTAGCGATTAATGGTTTCGGTCGCATCGGACGCAACGTGGTTCGTGCTTTGTATGAATCCGGGCGTCGGGCGGAAATCACCGTGGTGGCAATCAACGAACTGGCGGATGCTGCAGGCATGGCGCATTTGTTGAAATATGACACCAGCCATGGACGTTTTGCCTGGGATGTTCGTCAGGAACGTGACCAGCTCATCGTTGGCGATGACGCGATCCGCATTCTGCATGAGCGAACGCTCGATGCGCTTCCCTGGCGCGAACTGAGTGTCGACGTTGTGCTGGATTGTACGGGGGTCTTCGGCAACCGCGAACACGGCGAGGCGCATATTGCCGCTGGTGCAAAAAAAGTGCTCTTTTCACATCCTGGTAGTCACGACATCGACGCAACCGTTGTGTATGGCGTTAATCAGGATCAGCTGCGCGCTGAACACCGGATCGTTTCCAACGCCTCCTGCACCACGAATTGCATAATACCCGTCATTAAATTGCTGGATGATGCTTACGGCATTGAGTCTGGTACCGTCACCACGATCCACTCCGCGATGCACGATCAGCAGGTTATTGATGCCTATCATCCTGACCTGCGTCGCACGCGAGCGGCCAGCCAGTCTATTATTCCGGTTGATACCAAACTGGCGGCGGGCATCACGCGAATTTTCCCGCAGTTTAACGATCGTTTTGAAGCGATTGCGGTGCGTGTACCGACCATAAATGTGACGGCGATCGACTTAAGCGTGACGGTGAAAAAACCAGTAAAAGCCAGTGAAGTCAACCAGTTGCTGCAAAAAGCAGCACAAGGTGCATTTCATGGTATAGTTGACTATACGGAATTACCGTTGGTCTCTGTAGATTTTAACCACGACCCGCACAGCGCCATCGTTGATGGTACGCAAACGCGCGTGAGTGGCGCTCACCTGATCAAAACGCTGGTCTGGTGTGATAATGAATGGGGCTTTGCTAACCGTATGCTCGACACAACGTTAGCGATGGCTGCTATTGGTTTCAGGCTCGACGCTTGAGCGTCGACAAAACTTTATGAATCAACGAGAGGATTCACCATGTCTGTAATTAAGATGACCGATCTGGATCTGGCTGGTAAACGCGTTTTTATCCGTGCGGACCTGAACGTACCAGTTAAAGAAGGGAAAGTAACCAGCGATGCGCGTATCCGTGCTTCCCTGCCGACCATCGAACTGGCCCTGAAACAGGGTGCTAAAGTGATGGTAACTTCCCACCTGGGTCGTCCTACCGAAGGCGAGTACAACGAAGAATTCTCTCTGCTGCCGGTTGTTAACTACCTGAAAGACAAACTGTCTGCTCCGGTTCGCCTGGTAAAAGATTACCTGGACGGCGTTGAAGTCGCTGCCGGTGAACTGGTTGTTCTGGAAAACGTTCGCTTCAACAAAGGCGAGAAGAAAGACGACGAAGCACTGTCCAAAAAATACGCTGCGCTGTGTGACGTATTCGTAATGGACGCTTTCGGTACCGCTCACCGTGCGCAGGCTTCTACCCACGGTATCGGTAAATTCGCCGACGTAGCTTGCGCTGGTCCGCTGCTGGCTGCTGAGCTGGATGCGCTGGGTAAAGCGCTGAAAGAACCTGCTCGTCCGATGGTGGCTATCGTTGGTGGTTCTAAAGTTTCTACCAAACTGACCGTTCTGGACTCTCTGTCAAAAATCGCTGACCAGCTGATCGTTGGTGGTGGTATCGCGAACACCTTCGTTGCTGCTCAAGGCCACAACGTCGGCAAATCCCTGTACGAAGCTGACCTGGTTGATGAAGCTAAGCGTCTGCTGACGACTTGCGATATCCCGGTCCCGACTGACGTTCGCGTAGCGACTGAATTCTCTGAAACTGCACCGGCTACGCTTAAATCCGTTAGCGATGTAAAAGAAGACGAGCAGATCCTGGATATCGGCGACGCTTCTGCACAGCAGCTGGCTGACATTCTGAAGAATGCGAAAACCATTCTGTGGAACGGCCCGGTTGGCGTGTTCGAATTCCCGAACTTCCGCAAAGGTACTGAAATCGTTGCTAATGCTATCGCAGACAGCGAAGCATTCTCTATCGCAGGCGGCGGTGACACCTTGGCAGCAATCGACCTGTTCGGCATTGCTGACAAAATCTCCTACATCTCTACTGGCGGCGGCGCATTCCTCGAATTCGTGGAAGGCAAAGTACTGCCAGCAGTAGCCATGCTCGAAGAGCGTGCTAAAAAGTAAGACATTGATGGGCAGGGAAACCTGCCCAATTATTAGCGCGCTGTCGAGCGCGCCCCCTTTCCAAGGCCGAAGATACAGGACTCGCAACATGTCTAAAATTTTTGATTTCGTAAAACCAGGCGTAATTACTGGTGATGACGTACAGAAAGTTTTCCAGGTAGCTAAAGAAAACAACTTTGCTCTGCCAGCTGTTAACTGCGTTGGTACCGACTCCATCAACGCCGTTCTGGAAACCGCTGCAAAAGTTAAAGCGCCGGTAATCGTCCAGTTCTCCAACGGTGGTGCTTCTTTCATCGCGGGTAAAGGCGTGAAGTCTGATGTTCCTCAGGGCGCTGCAATCCTGGGTGCTATCTCTGGTGCGCATCACGTTCACCAGATGGCTGAACACTATGGTGTTCCGGTTATCCTGCACACTGACCACTGCGCGAAGAAACTGCTGCCGTGGATCGACGGTCTGCTGGACGCGGGTGAAAAACACTTCGCAGCAACGGGCAAACCGCTGTTCTCTTCTCACATGATCGACCTGTCTGAAGAGTCTCTGGAAGAGAACATCGAAATCTGCTCCAAATACCTGGCGCGCATGTCCAAAATGGGCATGACTCTGGAAATCGAACTGGGTTGCACCGGTGGTGAAGAAGACGGCGTGGACAACAGCCACATGGACGCTTCTGCACTGTACACCCAACCGGAAGACGTTGACTACGCATACACCGAGCTGAGCAAAATCAGCCCGCGTTTCACCATCGCAGCGTCCTTCGGTAACGTACACGGCGTTTACAAGCCGGGTAACGTAGTTCTGACCCCGACCATCCTGCGCGACTCTCAGGACTATGTTTCTAAGAAACATAACCTGCCTCATAACAGCCTGAACTTCGTCTTCCACGGTGGTTCCGGTTCTACTGCTCAGGAAATCAAAGACTCCGTAAGCTACGGCGTAGTGAAAATGAACATCGACACCGATACCCAATGGGCTACCTGGGAAGGCGTTCTGAACTACTACAAAGCAAACGAAGCTTACCTGCAGGGTCAGTTGGGCAACCCGAAAGGCGAAGATCAGCCGAACAAGAAATACTACGATCCGCGCGTATGGCTGCGTGCTGGTCAGGCAACTATGATCACCCGTCTGGAACAGGCTTTCAAAGAACTGAACGCGGTTGACGTTCTGTAATTTACGCCGTCCAACGTGACATGAGGCCCGCAAATGCGGGCCTTTTTTATTGCCATTTCAATGTGCTGCTGACAGAGAATTCTGTGATCTGTTTGGCAAAATCTGAGTTTATTGTTTACCCTTGTCAGGTTGCCAGTCCCGTTAGGGCGGCTTTATTTCTCCCGTTTGGGTAAGCAAAAAAGGAATATTGAATGGAAGATTTGAATGTTGTCGACAGCATAAACGGTGCGGGCACCTGGCTGGTCCGCAATCAGGAGCTACTGTTGAGCTATGCCGTCAACATCGTTGCGGCTCTCGCGATTGTCATTATCGGTATGATCGTGGCGCGTATCGTATCAAACACCGTTAACCGCCTGATGCTGGCGCGTAAAATTGATGCCACCGTTGCCGACTTTCTTTCTGCACTGGTGCGCTACGGTATTATCGCTTTCACGCTGATTGCCGCGCTGGGTCGCGTTGGGGTGCAAACTGCCTCCGTGATCGCCGTTCTCGGTGCCGCAGGTTTAGCTGTCGGTCTGGCGCTGCAAGGGTCGCTGTCCAACCTCGCCGCAGGCGTGCTGCTGGTGATGTTCCGTCCGTTCCGCGCGGGTGAATATGTAGACCTTGGCGGCGTTGCGGGAACCGTGCTTAACGTGCAGATTTTCTCCACAACTATGCGTACCGTAGACGGTAAGATTGTGGTGATCCCAAACGGTAAAATCATTGCCGGGAACATCATTAACTTCTCTCGCGAGCCGGTCCGTCGTAACGAATTTATTATCGGCGTGGCCTACGACTCCGATATCGATCAGGTGAAAAAAATCCTCACTGATATCATCCAGTCTGAAGATCGCATCCTAAAAGACCGTGAAATGACGGTACGCCTGAATGAGCTGGGCGCTTCCTCGATTAATTTCGTCGTACGCGTCTGGAGCAACAGCAGCGATCTGCAAAGCGTCTACTGGGATGTACTGGAGCGCATTAAGCGCGAGTTTGACGCCAACGGTATCAGCTTCCCGTACCCGCAGATGGATGTGAACTTTAAACGCGTGAAAGAGAACGCGACCGAGTAACTTCAGCTAAAAACGCCCGCCAGAGAGAGGCGGGCGTTGATTTATCTCGTCTTGTTAAGAATTGCGCTGACACCCTGCATCAGCTCGCCAACATCGCTTATTCCTTTACTTTCCTGTTGAGCAATCCATTCGGCCTGAACGTGCTGATAACCGGTAGCGGCTTGCCACGCATTCAGCTCGCTGTTGCTCAGGTAGTGAACGTGTGCGCCCTCTTTTGCCATCTTTTTCGCTATTGCGGTCAGGCTTGCGTCCTGCACTGCGCCAATACGCTTTTGCGTCATGGCGGCGGCCCGATTGATGGCTGCGCGATCTTTCACGTCCAGGCTATCCCAGACGTCTTTATTCATCACCAGAAGATAAACGTGTCCGAGCCAGAGCGAAGGGGAGAGCTGAATATAGGGGGCCGCCCGCTGGGCATGGATATCATCTCCGCTGTCGAGGTTAACCATCAGGCCGTCAAGCTGTCCGGTCTGAAGCGCATCGGTAATTTTTTCATTCCATGGCATGCTGACCGGCACGCCGCCCGCGTTGCGTAAAAATGATTGATGCCAAAAGCTGGCGGTCCGCCATTGGCTTGCATTCAGCTGCGCCAAATCGACGTTCGGCTTGGTAGTAAAAAATCCAACCGGATAGCCGAGGAAAAACTGAAGATTCACCAGATTGTTGTTTTCCAGCTCGCGACCAAACTGGCGATACTCGCGGAAAATCCGCTGAAAGGCGTTAACCTGCGCTTCACCACGACCCGGTCCGAGGGGGAAGCTCTTAAAAATCTGGTGTCGCGGCAGTTGTTCGGGCGTGTACTCAGGGACCACGATCCCCATATCCGCCACGCTGCCCTGGCCGATAGTTTTTAAGGCGTCATAGCTGGTGGACAGCTCGCCGTTCCAGTGAGCGTCGATTTTCAAACGTCCAAGCGACTCTTGTTCGATCGCGCGAAAAAAAGTCTCTTTTATGAGCCGGGTACGCATGTTGCCATATGGCTCGTGATCGGTATAGCGCAGCGTTCTGTCTGCGCTGGCGACAGTGGGCCACAAACTGGTAACTATCAGCGAGGCACAGAAGAGAAAAATGTTCGCGTTATGCTTCATACCCATTCCTTTGGTATAGACAGATTTATCTTTCAGCATACCTCGGGTAACGCACAATCGCTATTGTCAGAGACTGAATATGGAGGGGAGTGTGCGCGGTATTATTAATAATGCTAATTACTGATTAATATTATCCATTTCCTCTAATGAATCCCGCGCAGTATAGTCTGCCCACAAGACAATTATGTGAGATGTTTTACATGTTATCCTACTATTTTCAAGGGGTTGCGCTTGGTGCAGCCATGATACTTCCGCTTGGTCCACAAAATGCCTTCGTGATGAATCAGGGGATCCGTCGTCAGTATCACATCATGATTGCTTTACTCTGCGCCATCAGCGATTTAGTGCTGATTTGCGCGGGTATCTTCGGCGGTAGCGCCTTGCTGATGCAGTCGCCATGGCTGATGGCGCTGGTCACCTGGGGCGGGGTCGCATTTTTACTCTGGTACGGATTCGGTGCGCTAAAAACGGCGATGAGCAGTAATCTGGAACTGGCCAGCGCCGAGGTGATGAAGCAGGGGCGCTGGAAAATTATCGCCACTATGCTGGCGGTGACATGGCTCAACCCACATGTTTACCTGGATACCTTTGTGGTGCTCGGGAGTCTGGGGGGACAACTGGACGTTGAGCCTAAACGCTGGTTTGCACTGGGAACCGTCAGCGCTTCGTTCCTGTGGTTCTTCGGTCTGGCATTGCTGGCGGCCTGGCTGGCACCGCGTCTGCGAACTGCGAAAGCACAGCGCATCATCAATACGCTGGTAGGATTAGTGATGTGGTTTATCGCTTTTCAGCTGGCAAAAGAAGGTGTTGCGCACGTTCAAGCGCTGTTCAACTAAGTGTTGTCTGATGGACAACGCAGCGAGATCGGCTAAGCTTGCCTGCATGTGCCCTGAGTTTTGGGGTAATTAATGAAACATGGAGGAACGACCGTGAAGTTCAAAATAATGGCCCTGGCGGCATTAGTCGGATTCAGCGCACTATCGGTACAGGCAAATGAGTTGCCAAATGGACCGCACATCGTGACTTCCGGAACGGCAAGCGTAGATGCAACACCAGACATCGCCACCCTGGCGATTGAAGTGAACGTTGCTGCAAAGGATGCGGCTTCCGCGAAGAAGCAGGCCGATGAGCGCGTGGCGCAATATCTGTCTTTCCTTGAACAGAACCAGATAGCGAAGAAAGACATTAGCGCTGCAAACTTGCGTACGCAGCCGGACTACGACTACCAGAACGGCAAAAGCATCCTCAAAGGTTATCGTGCAGTGCGCACCGTTGAAGTCACGCTGCGTCAGTTGGACAAACTCAACGCTCTGCTTGATGGCGCGCTGAAGGCCGGTCTGAATGAGATTCGTTCGGTATCGCTGGGCGTTGCCCAGCCGGATGCTTACAAAGACAAAGCGCGTAAAGCGGCGATTGATGATGCTGTTCATCAGGCTGAACAGCTGGCCGCGGGCTTTAATAGCAAACTGGGTCCCGTTTACAGTGTGCGTTACCACGTTTCCAATTATCAACCGAGCCCGATGGTACGGATGATGAAAGCAGATGCAGCGCCTGCAACCTCCGCTCAGGAAACCTACGAACAGCCGGTTATTCAGTTTGATGATCAGGTTGATGTCGTCTTCCAGATTGAGCCTACAGTAACCAATAAGTAGTCTTGATATAGGCGTAAGTCGCCATCCAGCAAGTTTTTAGCCTGATGGCGATGCTTACGCGTCTCATCAGGCCGACAAAATATTCCAGCCGGTTTTTCTGTGAGCAACTGTAAAAATGAGACCTCACATTCAGTCTTTTTTTTCGTGGTAATGAGGATAGGCCATAGCGATTTTTAAGGGGACGCTATGGATATTTTTATCTCGAAAAAGATGCGTAATTTCATTCTGCTGGCGCAAACCAATAACATCGCCAGAGCGGCAGAAAAAATACATATGACCGCATCGCCTTTCGGTAAAAGCATTGCTGCACTGGAAGATCAAATCGGCTATACGCTGTTTACCCGTAAAGATAACAACATCAGCCTGAATAAAGCCGGACAGGAGCTGTATCAGAAGCTGTTTCCCGTCTATCAGCGCCTCTCTGCCATTGATAACGAAATCCATAACGCCTCTTGTCGCTCGCGGGAAATCGTCATCGGTATCGATAATACTTATCCAACGATTATTTTTGACCAGTTGATTAGCCTTGGCGATAAATATGACGGCGTGACGGCCCAGGCCGTTGAATTCAGTGAGAATGGGGTGATTGATAATCTGTTCGACCGCAAACTGGATTTCATTATCTCGCCACAGCACGTTTCCCCCCGCGTACAGGAGTTGGAAAATCTGGCGATCAGCGAACTGCATCCGCTACGTCTGGGGTTTCTCGTTTCCCGGCGCTACGAAGAGAAACAGCCGCAGGATCTGCTGCGCGAGCTGCCCTGGCTGCAAATGCGCTTCCAGAATCGCGCCAACTTTGAGGCGATGCTGGATGCTTATATGCGGCCCTGTGGGATCAATCCGACGATTATCTACCGTCCGTACAGCTTTATGGCCAAGATTAGCGCGGTGGAGCGCGGGCAGTTTTTGACGGTGATCCCTCATTTTGCCTGGCGGCTGGTGAATCCGTCGACGCTAAAGTATTTCGACGCGCCCGGCAGCCCCATGTATATGCAGGAGTTTCTCTATTCTCTGAAAAATCATCGCTATACCGGCACCATGCTCCAGCATATTGCTGAAGATCGTGACGGTACGGCAAGTTAACCGAGCATCGATCCTGTCTCGAGAAGGTTGCGATGCAGATCGAACGCATGGCTGAGATCGTGATGGATATGCCCGCCGGGCGCTTTTTCCAGATAGCGGTGCAGGTAGTCCCGGTAAAGGGGATGCGCACAGTTATCGATAATCGTGTGCGCCCGCTGCATCGGAGATAACCCACGCAGATCGGCAATCCCTTGTTCGGTCACGATCACTTTAACGCTATGTTCGCTGTGGTCGACATGGCTGCACATCGGCACGATGGTTGAGATTTTCCCGCCTTTGGCAATCGACGGCGCCATAAAGATAGACAGGTAGGCGTTGCGCTCGAAATCCCCGCTGCCGCCGATCCCGTTCATCAGGTTCACGCCCGCAACGTGCGTGGAATTGGCATGGCCGTAGATATCAAACTCCAGCCCAACGTTGAGTGCAATGACCCCCAGCCGACGGATGATTTCCGGGTTATTGGAGATCTCCTGCGGGCGCAGCACAATTCGGCTGGCGAAGAAGTCCATATTGTCGTAAATCTTCTGTAGCGACGGGGCTGAGATGGTCAGGCTGGAGGCGCTGGCACCGGTGATCTTGCCCGTTTCCAGCAGATGCACCACCGATTCCTGTAACACCTCTGAATACATCATAAAGGGCGGAATATCCGGATTCTCCCCCAGTCGCGCCATTACCGCGTTGTTGATATTGCCCACGCCGCTTTGTAAGGGCAGAAACTCTGCTGGAATGCGTTTGTGCGCCATTTCTGCCAGTAGGAAAGTGACGACGTTATCGGCAATTTGTTGGCTGACCGGATTGGTTTTATCCGACGCATTCCCGGCATCGGGCAGCTCGGTATCCACCACCGCTACCACTTTCCTGGGGTCTATCTGCACGCACTGACTGCCCACGCGATCCATGGTATGAAATATGGGTACGCTGTTACGCCGCGGCGGTGCGCCGGGTATTACGATGTCGGCAAACTCAGCCACGCGTGGATTATGGTAATGATTCAGCTCGATAATCACCTTTTTCGCCCGCAGCAGCCAGGTAGGCGCATTGCCAATACCGCTGGAAAGCCAAATCCGGCCATCCGGCGCAATGGCGGAGGCTTCAATGACGGCAACATCGATATCGCCAAAAAAGCCGTAATTAACCATCTGCGCGACTTCGCTCAAATGGAGATCGACAAACCTCACCTGGCCTTGGTTAATTTTCTCGCGCAGGCCAGATGAGGTTTGATAAGGCGCACGCCAGGAAACGGCATCCGCCGCGGATAATGCATCATCAGCGGCGGCGCCAATTGACGCCCCGGTCAGCAGGCGGATCTGAAAAGGCTGCCCGTCCTGATGCCGTTCGCAGGCGCGTTGGGCAATTGCGGTGGGTAACGCTTTTGGCGAACCCGCGGGGGTAAAGCCGCTGAACGCCACCATATCATCGTGCTGGATAATTTCTGCCGCCTGTTCGGCGCTCATCCGTTTCATGGCCGTCTCCTTCGTCGGACGTGATTAATGGCCAACAAAATTAGGTTTACGTTTTTCCATAAACGCGTTCATCCCTTCCTGATAATCCTCGCTGTCATACACCGCGCGGCGCATGCCCTGAATGCGCTCGAATTCGTCAGAGTTCATGGTGTGTGCTTCGCCCAACACGCGCAGTTCTTCTTTGATGACGGCGATTGCCAGCGGCGCTTTTTCCGAGATGTGATGCGCCATTTGCAGGGTGAAATCTTCCAGTTCCTCGGTTGGAACGACATGGTTGAGGATCCCGACCGCCATGGCGCGTTGAGCGGTGATGGGCGAGGCGGTAAAAATCAGCTCCTTAACGATGTGAAAACCAGCGTCACGGGTCAGGTTGTGGATGCCCACCAGGTTATAGGGCACGCCGAGGTTGACCGGGGTCATGGAGAAGGTAGACGTACTGGCTGCGATGATCAGATCGGAACTCATGATCATCTCAAACGCGCCGCCCCAGACGCTGCCTTCAACCATGGAGATCACCGGCTTCGGATATTTTTGGATCATACGAGTTATCTGACGCAGCGGATCGTCATAAGAGAGCGGATCGCGACGTCCGGTGGGGAGTTCATGAATATCATGCCCGGCAGAGAACACTTTGGCCCCGCTCGGGGCGCGCAGAATGATGCAGCGAATGTCCGGACGATTGAGGTCGTTCAGCGCCTGCATCAGATCGTCAATAAACACTTTGCTTAGGGCATTGAGCTTGCGGGCGTAATTGAACTCAATGACCGCGACTTTCTGGATGATGACCACGTTGACGTATTGATAAGACATAATGTTCTCTTTATTAAAAGTAATGATGCTGGATAAATTCGCTGATGTGCCGCAGGCCGGTGCGCGGCGAAAGATCATTGTTTTTGACGGCCAGCAGTGTCTGCTGGAAATACCGGTCGAAATCAGCCCGGGCAAACAGCAGATGCAGGGCTTCTTCTTCAGCCTGCTTGTGTAGCCATTCCACCGCCTGCTGCTGGCGGACTTTTTCCAGTCGACCGCTGGCGGTAAGGCACGTTTTAAAGTCGGTTATCGCCTGCCAAACCTCCTCAATGCCGCGTTTTTCCAGGGCGCTACAGGTCAGAACCTGCGGCTGCCACTCGTCATATTTGCGGCGCAGAATATGCAGGGCGGATTCGTACATATGGCGGGCGATGGCAACACTGGTACGGTTATCACCGTCGTCCTTGTTGATGACGACCAGATCCGCCATCTCCATCAGGCCTTTTTTGATGCCCTGCAAATCGTCGCCACCGCCGGCGATTTGCAGTGAGAGAAAGCAATCCACCATGCCTGCGACTTCGGTTTCTGACTGCCCAACGCCGACGGTTTCCACAATCACCACGTTGAAGCCAGCCGCCTCGCACAGCAGCATTAATTCGCGGGCGCGCTGGCTGGCGCCGCCTAAATGACCGCTGGAAGGAACCGGACGTATAAACGCAGATTCTGCGCGAGCCAGTTCCGTCATGCGGGTTTTATCACCCAGAATGCTGCCGCCGCTGACCGGGCTGCTGGGATCGACGGCGATCACCGCTACCCGTAACCCGCGGCGAATTAACAGCATGCCGAATGCTTCCAGAAAGGTGCTTTTACCCGCGCCCGGCGTGCCGGTGAGCCCCAGACGCAGGGCGTTACCGGTGAACGGCATAATCGCGTCCAGCAATTGCGTACTCAGCGGCTGGTGGCGCGGGTGATTGCTTTCGACCAGCGTCATCGCCTGGGCGAGCGTAGCCCGTTCACCGAGTCGCAAGCGGCGGACGGTATCCTCAAGCGTGGCGGCGTTAATCATGATGCTGACTGATACGGGTTAACACATCGCGGACGCTGTCGAGCATTGGCGTGCCTGGGCCATAAATGGCTGCCACGCCATGCTCGTGCAGGAAAGCGTAATCCTGTGGCGGAATAACCCCGCCGGCGACGACGCAAATGTCTTCGCGTCCCCAGCCTTTGAGCGCGGTGACCAGCTCCGGGATCAATGTCTTATGACCCGCCGCCAGCGATGATGCGCCAATGACATGCACATCGTTTTCTACCGCCAGACGGGCAATTTCCTCCGGTGTGGAGAACATCGGGCTGAGATCGACATCAAAGCCGAGATCGGAGTAGGCGCTGGCGATCACTTTTGCGCCGCGATCGTGGCCGTCCTGACCCATCTTGGCGATCAGAATACGCGGGCGGCGGCCATTTTCTGCGAGGAACTGTTCAGTTTGCGCAACAATGGCATCGAACTCATCGGCGGATTTGTCGGACTGGTGATAGCTTTGCGCAATCACCCCAGTAACACACTGGCTGGGAACCAGATAACGGTCAAAGGCGGCCTCGAGCGCATCGGATATTTCGCCGAGCGTGGCGCGAACGCGGGCGGCGTTGACGGCGGCTGCCAGCAGATTTTCATTCTGCTGTGCGGCGTGGGTCAGCGCGGATAGCGCGGTTTTAACCGCATCATTGTCGCGGGTGGCGCGGATATGCTGCAGTGAGGCAATCTGCTCGTTGCGCACCTTCACGTTGTCGATCTCCAGCACCGACGTGTCGTCTTCTTTATCCAGCTTGTATTTGTTCACCCCGACGATAACGCGCTTACCCTGGTCGATCAGCGACTGTTCGCGCGCGGACGCTTCTTCGATCATCCGTTTAGGAAGCCCGGCTTCAATCGCCTTCGCCATGCCGCCTGCCTCATCAATCTGCTTGATGATCGTGCGCGCCTGCTTCACGATTTGATCGGTGAGTGATTCGACGTAATACGATCCGGCCAGCGGATCGACGGTGCGGCAGATCTCTGATTCTTCCTGAATGATGATCTGCGTATTACGCGCAATACGGGCTGAGAAATCGGTGGGCAGACCGAGCGCTTCATCAAAAGCGTTGGTATGCAGAGACTGAGTGCCGCCAAGCGTAGCGCCGAGCGCCTCAATGGTGGTTCGTACCACGTTGTTGTACGGGTCCTGCTCGGTCAGGCTCCAGCCTGAGGTCTGGCAGTGGGTACGCAGAGCGAGAGATTTCGGGTTGGTCGCGCCAAAACTGCTGACCGCTTCGCTCCACAGATACCGTGCAGCGCGCAGCATGGCGACGTTCATAAACAGATCCATGCCGATGCCGAAGAAGAATGACAGGCGCGGGGCGAAGTCATCAATTTTCAGTCCGGCGGAAAGCGCGGCCTTGATGTATTCAATACCGTCTGCCAGCGTAAACGCCACCTGCTGTACGCAGTTTGCCCCGGCTTCACCCATGTGATAGCCGCTGATGCTGATGGTATTAAAGCGCGGCATGTTGCCTGAGCACCAGGCGATGATGTCGGCGATAATGCGCATGGAGGGTTTTGGCGGATAAATGTAGGTGTTGCGGCACAGGTACTCTTTCAGAATATCGTTCTGAATGGTCCCGGTGAGCTGTTCCGGCGTCACGCCTTGCTCCTGCGCCGCGACGATATAAAACGCCAGTACCGGCAGCACCGCGCCGTTCATGGTCATCGATACCGACATCTTATCCAGCGGGATCTGGTCGAACAGCACCTTCATATCTTCGACGGTATCGATCGCCACGCCGGCTTTGCCGACGTCGCCCGCTACGCGCGGGTTGTCTGAGTCATAGCCACGATGAGTGGCAAGGTCAAAGGCGACGGAAAGCCCTTTTTGCCCAGCGGCGAGGTTACGGCGGTAAAAGGCGTTGGACTCTTTGGCGGTAGAGAAACCGGCGTATTGGCGAATCGTCCACGGCTGCGCGGTATACATAGTGGCGCGCGGGCCACGCACGTAAGGCGGCAGACCGGGCAGGGTGCCCGTCACTTCCAGATTATCGAGATCCGCTTCGGTGTACAGCGGCTTGATGGCAATCCCTTCCGCCGTTTGTCTTTCCAGCGACTCAACGGTTTTTTCCCGTCGACTGAGTTCTTTATTGGCGAGTGTTTGCCACTCCTGCACATTAGCCATTTTTTGCTCCGTATTACGCAATAAGTTGAATCTTTGCGAATACGGTGTGCTTTTTCATTTGGCTTGTCGCCAGCAAAAAATAGCCAACAGGACGTCTTTTTTTGCCGCGTGGCGTGTTTTATTTTGTGATGTATTTCAAAGACGTGGCGGGAATAGCATGAAAAGAGGGGAAAGGCTTGCAGGCCGGATAAGGCGTTACGCCGCTATCCGGCCTCTGTTCGAGGAATTAATCCTGACGCAGTACGTTGTGGCCATAGGCCAGCAGCGCGTCGGTGACGTTGCGCATCATGCGGCTTTCTGGTGCAAAGCGGTGCCAGTACAGCATCCGACGCTGGAACAGGCCTGGCGTTAAGTCGATAAGCTCACCGCTTTCCAGCTCTTTCTCAATCTGTAAGTGTGGGATCATGCAGCAGGTTGTTCCCTGACGGGCTAGCTGGACGAAGGCTTCAGACGAGTTAACGATATGGCACGGTACGCTGCCCGGCGGCAGGTCGAAGTTTTGTTGCAAGAACGCCTGGTGCATATCATCAAGATGGTCAAACGCGACCGCCGGGGCTTTCAGCAGGGCGGAACGGGTGACGCCGTTTGGGAAATAACGCTCGGCGAAAGGTTTAGAGCCAACAAACAGGTAGTCCAGCGCGCCCAGTTTATCCACCAGACAGCTTGGCAGCGCCTGATGTTGAATACTCACCGCACCGACTACTTCACCACGACGCAGACGTTCCTGGGTTCGGGTTTCATCTTCAACCTGCAGGTTCAGTCGAATCGGTGAATTAGCCAGTACCGGGGCCAGCGCCGGAAGTAACCAGGTCGCCAGACTGTCGGCGTTCACCGCCAGCGAAAGCAGAAGCGGCGTCGAGCCGGTTTGTTCATCGCCCAGCCACTCGTCTTCCAGCAGTTCAACCTGGCGCAGAAGCGCCAGTAGTTTCTGTCCCTGTTCCGTTGGGCGCGGCGGTACGGTGCGCACCAGCAGCGGTTGTCCGAACATATTCTCAAGCTGTTTTATGCGCTGTGAAACCGCGGATTGCGTGATGCACAGCTTTTGCGCCGCGCGCTCAAATCCTCGTTCACGAATAACCGCATCCAGTGCTTGTAGTGTTCTGTAGTCCGGACGTTTCATTGCTTTGACGCACTCCTGAAATTTTTGCTTGTTCTGCACTATGACACAATTTTTGATTGGGTAAAGACGAAATCCGCCGCTTGCGAGCGGGTGTGGGGACATTTTTCTGCACAATGTTCTATAATGCGCGTGAATTTTCCCACCATATTCACACCACAGGCGAAACGATCATGACGCAGGATGAACTGAAAAAAGCAGTAGGATGGGCGGCACTTCAGTATGTACAGCCCGGCACCATTGTGGGCGTAGGTACAGGTTCAACAGCCGCACACTTTATTGATGCGCTGGGCACAATGAAAGGTCAGATTGAAGGTGCGGTATCCAGTTCGGACGCATCGACTGAAAAACTCAAAAGCCTTGGCATCCACGTGTTCGATCTTAACGAAGTGGACAGCCTCGGCGTATACGTTGACGGCGCGGATGAAATCAACGGTCACATGCAGATGATCAAGGGCGGCGGCGCAGCGTTGACCCGTGAAAAAATCATTGCTTCCGTGGCGAAGAAATTTATCTGCATCGCGGATGCGTCTAAAGAAGTCGATATTCTCGGTAACTTCCCGCTGCCGGTCGAAGTGATCCCAATGGCGCGCAGCGCTGTGGCTCGCCAGTTGGTGAAGCTGGGCGGTCGTCCTGAATATCGTCAGGGCGTCGTGACGGACAACGGCAACGTGATCCTCGATGTGCACGGTCTGGAGATCCTCGACGCCATCGCGCTGGAGAATGCCATCAATGCGATTCCAGGTGTGGTAACCGTCGGCCTGTTTGCCAACCGTGGTGCGGATGTCGCGCTGATCGGTACGCCTGACGGCGTGAAAACTATCGTAAAATGATCTGACGGGAGCGTCTTCTCCCGTTAAAAAAATTTTGGCAGGGCAAATTTGGTGACTTGTGTCACGTTTATAATATTGTCCTGCCGATCTCTCCAAAGAAAAAGTTATCGCCAGTATTTTCCTCTGACATTTCCCGTTGAATGACATTTCTTCAGCACGGCGACGCAAACGTTCATATTGCCGCAATATTATTTTTTGATATGTTGAAGAGACGGATGAAAATCCCACACACAACACATCAGTTTGAACAAAAAAAGACAGGGTCGGGGAAATGGCAAAGGTATCACTGGAGAAAGATAAGATTAAATTTCTGCTGGTTGAAGGCGTGCACCAAAAAGCACTCGAAAGCCTTCGTGCAGCAGGTTATACCAACATCGAGTTTCACAAAGGTGCTTTGGACACTGAACAACTGAAAGAGTCCATCCGTGATGCCCACTTCATTGGCCTGCGATCCCGTACCCATCTGACTGAAGATGTGATTGACGCCGCAGAGAAACTGGTCGCGATTGGCTGCTTCTGCATTGGCACCAACCAGGTTGATCTAAGTGCAGCGGCAAAGCGCGGGATCCCTGTGTTTAACGCACCATTCTCTAACACACGTTCCGTTGCTGAGCTGGTGATTGGTGAACTGCTGCTACTGCTACGTGGCGTACCCGAAGCGAACGCCAAAGCGCACCGCGGCGTGTGGAATAAACTGGCTACCGGCTCTTTTGAAGCGCGTGGTAAAAAACTGGGGATCATCGGCTACGGCCACATTGGTACTCAGTTGGGCATTCTGGCGGAATCGCTCGGGATGCATGTCTTTTTCTATGATATTGAAAATAAACTCCCGCTTGGCAATGCCACGCAGGTACAGCATCTTTCCGACCTGCTCAATATGAGCGACGTGGTGAGTCTGCACGTGCCGGAAAATGCCTCCACCAAAAACCTGATGGGCGCGCGTGAGATTTCGCTGATGAAACCGGGTGCACTGCTGATTAACGCCGCACGCGGTACGGTTGTTGATATTCCTGCGTTGTGCGACGCATTAGCGACTAAACATCTGGCGGGGGCTGCAATCGACGTATTCCCAACCGAGCCGGCAACTAACAGCGATCCTTTCACTTCGCCGCTGTGTGATTTCGATAACGTGATCCTGACGCCGCACATTGGTGGTTCAACGCTGGAAGCGCAGGAAAACATCGGTCTGGAAGTAGCTGGGAAACTGACCAAGTATTCCGACAACGGGTCTACGCTGTCTGCGGTAAACTTCCCGGAAGTTTCGCTGCCGCTGCACGGTGGTCGTCGTCTGATGCACATTCACGAAAACCGTCCGGGCGTACTGACGGCACTGAACCAGATTTTTGCCGAGCAGGGCGTCAACATTGCCGCGCAGTATCTGCAGACTTCAGCGCAGGTAGGTTATGTGGTTATTGATATTGAAGCGGATGAAGATGTGGCGGAGAAAGCGCTGCTGGCGATGAAAGCCCTTCCGGGAACCATTCGCGCTCGTCTGCTGTACTGATTTCCTCTACATGGGCAGGCGGTTGACCTGCCCATCTTTCCTCTGATTTCCCTGCCTCAAAATCTCTTTCTGTAACGCATACATTCTGTTTTCGAGCTTTGCCGCAGTTGGCAACTAAAGGCAGCATTGCGTGTTGTACAGCAATAAAAGGAATTTACGATAGGGGCGCAGCATAGCGCTGAAACGGGAAAGCCCCTACCGAAGCAGGGGCTCTAAAAAGGAAAGGGACGATGATGAGATACGTCATCATGCTGCTGATCCTGTTAATCATCGCTTGGCCAGCATATTAACAGAGAGTACGCAGGAGGGAGGTTCGCCTCCCTCACCCTTCACCGAGGAATTTAGGTCAAAAAAACGGCGCTGTCAATCGGCAAAAAACGGCTACCACTCCCAGATTTTGGACGGCGTCACCACCGCTGGCAGCGGGATATCCCACTCTTCAACCGGCAATTTTTCTACTAACTGGCAGTCATGCGCGTAGCCCACGGGTTGGATCTTATGCTGCTGCCAGTTTTGTAGCGTGCGGTCGTAAAATCCGCCGCCCATGCCCAGGCGTTGCCCGTCCTCATCAAATGCCACTAACGGCGTAATCAGTACGTCCAGCTTTGACAGTGGCAATACGTCGCGTACATCAAGCCGTGGTTCCTGGATCTTTAAGCGATTGGTCACCAGGTCGCTGCGCGGATGATAGTGCAGGAACAGTAAATTACCGGGACTGAAGGGATGAAGAACCGGAAGGTAAACGCGCTTGCCCGCTCGCCACAGCTGATCTATCAGCGGCTGGGTATCGAGTTCACCATCGAACGAGAGAAATACCGCCACAGTATGCGCGAATACAACAGGGGGAAAACTGAGCATTCGGGTCGCGGCTTGCTGACCGTAGTGTCGTTGCTGTTCAGAGGTCAGCGCGCGACGACGCTGTCGAATCAGTTGACGAATTTCTTGCCGGGATAAAGGGAGTTCAGAAAGTAGTGTCATGGCTGTTGCCAGGTAGAAGGGAATCTCCGAGATGCCGCCGCAGGCTGTAACCCTTGAACCCTTGGTTCAAGGTGAATGCGTCGTCACAGTTTTAAGGCTTCTCGGACGGGCCGAGCATGCTCACCAACCATGGAGCGCCACATTCTTGTGGTATGAAATATCGGCTCAGGGGACTGGCCCGCTTGCAAACATCTCAGAGAAATTTTGTCTTCACGGTCACTCTACCACAGTAAACCGAAAAGTGTTATTCAAAGTTTTGGCCCGTTTTTTCGGTTATGCGACCCTGATCAAGCAACGCCTGTTCGATGGTCTGTTGTAGCATCCGAATACGTTGTTCCATGCTCGCCGCGTACTCACGCGTCTTCGCTTTTTCCTGAGTTAATTCATAGCTGATGTTCAACGCGGCGATGAAAACCAACTGCTCAGTATTTGTGACTCTAGTGCGAACTTTCAGATCTTGCAATCGCTGATTAAGATCGTCCGCAGCCTGATTCAACGCATCCCTTTGTTCAGGCGGGCAATTCACTCGCAGTGAACGGCCAAATATTTGGATATCGACGGGTTGTGCAGACATGCCACCTTCCTGCTGATTGACTGCGCTGCCTTCGTCTCCAGACCTTGGGTCCGCGAAGGGGCGACACTATAGCTACCCTGGTATCAAGATACAAGCCCTTTTCTGGTCCACCAGGGTCCAAAGTGGTAGCATACCATGAATATTCCTCCCTTTGATGACGAATGCTTATGTCTATACAGAACGAAATGCCTGGCTACAACGACGTTAGCCAGTTTTTGAACCAACAAGGGGCTGGATTAACCCCGGCCGAAATGCACGGCTTGATCAGCGGGATGATTTGCGGCGGCAACAATGACAGCTCATGGCAGCCGCTGCTGCACGATCTGACGAACGAAGGTCTGGCCTTCGGTCACGAGCTGGCTCAGGCACTGATGAAAATGCACTCTGCCACCAGCGATGCCCTCGAGGACGACGGCTTCCTTTTTCAGCTTTATCTGCCTGAAGGCGACGACGTTAGCGTGTTTGAGCGTGCAGATGCGCTGGCGGGGTGGGTAAACCACTTTTTGCTGGGCCTTGGCGTTACGCAGCCAAAGCTCGACAAAGTGACCGGTGAAACCGGTGAAGCGATTGACGACCTGCGCAATATCGCTCAGTTGGGATATGACGAAGACGAAGATCAGGAAGAGCTGGAAATGTCGCTCGAAGAGATTATCGAATACGTGCGCGTAGCCGCCTTGCTGTGTCATGACACGTTTACGCGTCAGCAGCCGACCGCGCCGGAAGTCCGTAAACCGACTCTGCACTAAGAACGAAACGCAAAGGAGAGTGTGATGAGCGAGATATCTCAGCAAGAATTCCAGCGTCGTCGCCAGGCTTTACTGGCACAAATGCAGCCCGGCAGCGCCGCGCTGATTTTTGCCGCGCCTGAAGCGACGCGCAGCGCGGACAGTGAATACCCGTACCGCCAAAGCAGTGATTTCTGGTACTTCACCGGTTTTAACGAACCGGAAGCCGTGCTGGTGCTGATTAAAAGTGATGACACTCATAACCACAGCGTTTTGTTTAATCGGGTTCGCGATCTGACGGCGGAGATCTGGTTTGGCCGTCGTCTGGGCCAGGATGCTGCACCGGCAAAACTCGGCGTTGACCGGGCGCTGGCCTTCAGTGAAATCAACCAACAGCTGCACCTGTTGCTCAATGGCCTGGACGCGGTGTACCACGCGCAGGGCGAATATGCCTGGGCAGACGAGATTGTGTGCACGGCGTTGGATAAACTGCGTAAAGGCTCCAGACAAAATCTGCACGCACCCGCCGCGATCATCGACTGGCGTCCAATGGTCCATGAAATGCGCCTGTTCAAATCACCAGAAGAAATTGCGGTCATGCGCCGTGCCGGAGAGATCAGTGCGCTGGCGCATACCCGCGCGATGGAAAAATGCCGTCCGGGAATGTTTGAATACCAGTTGGAAGGGGAGATTCACCACGAGTTTACTCGCCATGGCGCGCGTTACCCATCCTATAACACGATTGTCGGCAGCGGCGAAAACGGCTGTATTCTCCATTACACTGAAAATGAAAGTGCAATGCGCGATGGCGATCTGGTGTTGATTGACGCCGGGTGTGAATACAAAGGTTATGCGGGCGACATTACGCGTACCTTCCCGGTAAACGGCAAATTTTCCCCTGCTCAGCGTGAAATCTACGACATCGTACTGGAGTCATTAGAGACCAGTCTGCGCCTGTATCGCCCGGGGACGTCCATCCAGGAAGTCACCGGCGAAGTGGTGCGCATCATGATTACGGGTCTGGTGAAGCTTGGCATTTTGCACGGCGAGATCGACCAACTGATTACCGAAAATGCGCATCGCCCATTCTTTATGCATGGTCTTAGCCATTGGCTGGGACTGGATGTGCACGATGTTGGCGTTTATGGTCAGGACCGCTCACGTACTCTCGAGCCAGGAATGGTGCTCACCGTCGAACCGGGGCTGTATATCGCGCCGGACGCCGATGTGCCGCCTGCTTATCGTGGTATCGGCATTCGTATTGAAGATGACATCCTCATCACCGAGGACGGCAATGAGAACCTGACCGCCAGCGTGGTGAAGAAAGCGGATGACATTGAAGCCTTAATGGCTGCGGCGCGACTGCAATGAGCGTGATTATCGTTGGTGGTGGTATGGTCGGTGCGACGCTGGCGCTGGCCATTTCTCAGCTCAGCCACGGGACTCTGCCTGTTCACCTGATAGAAGCGAGCGAACCTGAAACTGACCGCCATCCAGGGTTTGACGCCCGGGCGATCGCGCTTGCGGCAGGGACCTGCCAACAGCTGGCGCGAATTGGCGTATGGCAGGCGATTGCCGATTGCGCAACGGCGATCAAAACGGTTCACGTCAGCGATCGCGGCCATGCCGGATTTGTGACGCTGGATGCGCAGGAATACCGTATTCCGGCGCTGGGCCAGGTGGTGGAACTGCACGATGTCGGGCTGCGTTTGTTTGCGCTGCTGCGTAAAGCGCCGGGCATCACGCTGCACTGCCCCGACCGTGTAGCCAGCGTGTCACGCACGCAGGAACGCGTTGAGGTTACGCTGGAAAATGGCGAGATGATTAATGGTCGCCTGTTGGTGGCCGCCGATGGCACGCGCTCCGCGCTGGCTACCGCCTGCGGCGTTGACTGGCAGCAACAACCCTATGAACAACTGGCGGTGATTGCCAACGTCACGACCTCCGTTGCGCATGACGGGCGAGCGTTCGAACGTTTCACGCAATATGGTCCGCTGGCAATGCTACCGATGTCTGATGGTCGCTGCTCGCTGGTATGGTGCCATCCGCTGGAGCGGCGTGATGAGATTATGGCCTGGTCCGACGAACAATTTTGCCGCGAACTGCAAACTGCGTTTGGCTGGCGGTTGGGGCGTATTACCCAGGCCGGTAAACGCAACGCCTATCCGCTTTCATTAACCTCGGCGCAAAAAGCCATTACCCATCGTACTGTGCTGGTGGGGAACGCAGCACAGACGCTGCATCCCATTGCAGGACAAGGTTTCAACCTTGGTCTGCGCGACGTGATGAGCCTGGCTGAGACGTTGACGCAGGCGCAAAATTGCGCGGAAGATATCGGTGATTATGCGGTGCTGGCACACTATCAGCAGCGCCGCGAACGCGATCGCGAAACGACGATTGGTGTGACCAACAATTTGGTGTATTTGTTTGCCAATCGCTGGGCCCCGCTGGTCGTTGGGCGTAATGTCGGGCTGATGGCGATGGAATTATTCACGCCTGCGCGCGATGCGTTGGCGGAGCGGACCCTCGGTTGGGTTGCGCGATAGATATAACCTGTAGGCCGAATTAAAAAAGCAGGCCTGATTAGCGCAGCGCCATCAGGCAATGTCGCGGAAGTAATGTCGGATGGCGGCTTTGCCTTATCCGGCCTACGGTTTTTGATTGTCCTATTTTCAGGAGCAAACAGTGCAAAGTGTTGATGTAGCAATTGTTGGTGGCGGCATGGTGGGACTGGCGGTTGCCTGCGGCTTGCAGGGCAGCGGGTTGCGCGTTGCAGTGTTAGAACAACATGTTCCGCAGCCTTTGGCGGCGGATGCACCTCCTCAGCTTCGCGTATCGGCCATTAATGCCGCCAGTGAAAAACTGCTTAGCCGACTGGGCGTCTGGTCCGACATTGTTGCCCGTCGCGCTTGTTGCTACCACGGCATGGAAGTCTGGGACAAAGACAGCTTTGGGCGTATTGCGTTTGATGACCAGAGCATGGGTTACAGCCATTTAGGCCACATCGTTGAAAACTCAGAGATCCATTACGCACTCTGGCAAAAAGCGCAGCATTCAGCGGATATTACGCTGATGGCGCCCGCAGAGTTACAGCAGGTAGCCTGGGGTGAGAATGAGGCATTTCTGTCCCTGAAAGATGGCGCAATGCTGACCGCTCGCCTGGTGGTCGGCGCCGATGGCGCTAACTCCTGGCTGCGCAACAAAGCGGATATTCCGCTCACTTTCTGGGATTACCGTCATCATGCGCTGGTGGCGACTATCCGTACGCAGGAAGCTCACGGCGCGGTTGCGCGGCAGGCGTTTCACGGTGAGGGGATCCTGGCGTTCCTGCCTCTCAGTGACCCGCACCTGTGCTCTATCGTCTGGTCGCTTTCGCCGCAGGAAGCAGAACGCATGCAGCAGGCAAGCGTTGACGAGTTTAATCAGGCGCTGAATATCGCTTTTGATAATCGCCTGGGGCTGTGCAGCCTTGAAAGCGAGCGTCAGGCGTTTCCGCTGACGGGACGCTATGCCCGTCAGTTCGCTGCTCATCGTCTGGCGCTGGTGGGGGATGCGGCGCATACCATCCACCCGCTGGCGGGTCAGGGGGTTAACCTTGGCTTTATGGATGCGGCGGAGCTGATCGATGAGCTGAAGCGGCTACAGCGTCAGGGCAAAGATATTGGTCAGTATCTCTATTTGCGCCGCTACGAGCGCAGCCGTAAGCACAGCGCAGCGATGATGCTGGCCGGTATGCAGGGCTTTCGTGAACTGTTTGCAGGCGAGAATCCGGCGAAAAAACTGCTGCGTGATATTGGTCTGAAACTGGCCGATACCCTGCCAGGCGTAAAACCACAGCTCATTCGCCAGGCGATGGGACTGAACGATCTTCCTGAGTGGTTACGCTAGCGTCCGTAAGGACAATCTTAAGAGTTTGAGACCCGTCACACTTTCCACTCCCGGCCTGCGCGCCGGGGTGCTTCTCTCATTTGAAATAATCTAATTCCACGCCTTTTTTCGCATTAGTTTTTTTAATATTACGTTTTTTTCATAACGCCATTTTTGACAATTTTTCCACATTTAATGTTGGTTGGTGCTGTTAATTCCAGCTTGTATTTATTTTTTGTTCTGATTATTTGCCGTATGGGTGGGGTTTTGTTCTGCCGGTGATTTTGCTGTTTTTGG
This sequence comes from Citrobacter sp. Cb028, assembly GCF_030336705.1. NCBI lineage: Bacteria > Pseudomonadati > Pseudomonadota > Gammaproteobacteria > Enterobacterales > Enterobacteriaceae > Citrobacter > Citrobacter sp. Cb028. Next base: position 79,942 of record NZ_JAOWCZ010000031.1, read on the forward strand.
CCATAAGCTAATGTGATGGTTAATTTTGCCTTATGGTTTAGCGTCTGTTTCGGTGGTAAGTTCAGGACAAAGAGAACGTTTGCGTCGTGGCCCCTGGAGCGGCTGCGGTGCTGGGTTTCGTGGCGAAAATTTCACCGCGAAAGAGTTGGTAGCCCCGCTTATTCAACGAGGAAAAGATGGCTCAACAGACTCCTTTGTACGAACAACACACGCTATGTGGCGCGCGCATGGTAGATTTCCATGGCTGGATGATGCCACTGCATTACGGTTCTCAGCTTGATGAACACCATGCTGTTCGCACCGATGCCGGAATGTTTGATGTGTCACATATGACCATCGTCGACCTGCGCGGTAGCCGCACCCGGGAGTTCTTGCGTTATCTGCTGGCAAACGACGTCGCGAAGCTAACGAAGACGGGTAAAGCCCTCTATTCCGGTATGCTCAACGCTTCGGGCGGCGTGATAGATGACCTGATTGTCTACTACTTCACTGAAGATTTCTTCCGCCTCGTTGTAAACTCCGCCACCCGCGAAAAAGACCTCTCCTGGATTACCCAACACGCTGAACCTTACGCCATCGACATCACCGTTCGAGACGATCTATCGCTGATTGCGGTGCAGGGCCCAAACGCGCAGGAAAAAGCAGCCACATTGTTTACTGACGAGCAGCGCCAGGCGGTAGAAGGCATGAAGCCGTTCTTCGGCGTTCAGGCGGGTGATTTGTTTATCGCAACCACCGGTTATACCGGCGAAGCAGGCTATGAAATTGCCATGCCGAGTGAAAAGGCGGCAGACTTCTGGCGTGCGCTGGTACAAGCAGGTGTCAAACCTTGCGGTCTTGGCGCGCGCGACACGCTGCGTCTGGAAGCCGGCATGAACCTGTACGGTCAGGAGATGGACGAAGGCATTTCCCCGCTGGCGGCCAACATGGGCTGGACCATTGCGTGGGAACCGACTGACCGCGACTTTATCGGTCGGGAAGCGCTGGAAATGCAGCGTGAAAAAGGCCACGAACAGTTGGTCGGACTGGTGATGACCGAGAAAGGCGTACTGCGTAATGAACTGCCGGTGCGTTTCACCGATGCTTCCGGCAATCAGCAGGAAGGCATTATCACCAGCGGGACATTCTCCCCAACCCTGGGTTACAGCATCGCGCTGGCGCGTGTCCCTGCGGGTATTGGTGAGAACGCGATCGTACAGATCCGTAACCGCGAAATGCCGGTAAAAGTGACTAAACCTGTTTTTGTGCGTAACGGCAAAGCCGTCGCGTAATTCATCCTTTTTTGGAGATTGATTGATGAGCAACGTACCTGCAGAACTGAAATACAGCAAAGAACACGAATGGCTGCGCAAAGAAGCTGACGGCTCTTACACCGTTGGGATCACCGAACATGCTCAGGAGCTGTTAGGTGACATGGTTTTCGTTGACCTGCCCGAAGTTGGCGCAACCGTCAGCGCAGGCGATGACTGCGCCGTTGCGGAATCCGTAAAAGCGGCATCCGATATTTATGCGCCAGTAGGCGGTGAGATTGTTGCGGTTAACGACGCGCTCAGCGACTCCCCGGAACTGGTCAACAGCGAGCCGTATGCAGGGGGCTGGATCTTCAAAATCAAAGCCAGCGATGAAAGCGAAATTGAATCGCTGCTGGATGCGACTGCATATGAAGCTTTGTTAGAAGACGAATAAATACGCTTCATTCTTCACGTTGCAGGTGTGTTGGCTTTCTTGCACACCTCAGTCACTTACTGATGTAAGCTCCTGGGGATGTGCTGCGTCGCCGCCTTCCTGCAACGCGAATTTTTCGCGTATTCAGGTAAGTAGAGACACCTACGATTCACTGCACGTTTCAGGAACCATCGCCCATGACACAGACGTTAAGCCAGCTTGAAAATAGCGGCGCTTTCATTGAACGCCACATCGGACCGGACGCCGCGCAGCAGCAAGAGATGCTGAATGCGGTTGGCGCAGAGTCGTTAAACGCGCTGATCGGCCAGATTGTGCCGAAAGACATTCAGCTCGCAACCCCGCCACAGGTGGGCGAGGCGGCGACCGAATACGCTGCGCTGGCTGAATTAAAAGCCATCGCCGGGCGTAACAAGCGCTTCACGTCCTACATTGGCATGGGCTACACCGCCGTGCAGCTGCCACCGGTTATCCTGCGTAACATGCTGGAAAACCCGGGTTGGTACACCGCCTACACCCCGTATCAACCGGAAGTCTCCCAGGGCCGTCTGGAAGCACTGCTGAACTTCCAGCAGGTGACGCTGGATCTGACCGGCCTGGACATGGCTTCCGCTTCTCTTCTGGATGAAGCTACTGCTGCAGCTGAAGCCATGGCGATGGCCAAACGCGTCAGCAAACTGAAAAACGCCAACCGTTTCTTTGTGGCGGCTGATGTTCATCCGCAAACGCTGGACGTAGTGCGTACTCGTGCGCAAACTTTTGGTTTTGACGTCATTGTTGATGACGCGGCAAAAGCATTGGATCATCAGGATGTGTTCGGCGTGCTGTTGCAGCAGGTTGGCACCACCGGTGAAGTGCACGACTACAGCGCCCTTATGGCTGAGCTGAAATCCCGTAAAATAGTGGTCAGCGTCGCTGCCGACTTTATGGCGCTGGTACTGCTGACTGCACCGGGCAAACAGGGCGCGGATATCGTTTTCGGCTCTGCGCAACGCTTCGGCGTACCGATGGGCTACGGCGGCCCGCACGCGGCATTCTTTGCCGCCAAAGATGAATTCAAACGCTCCATGCCAGGCCGTATTATCGGCGTCTCCAAAGATGCAGCGGGTAATACCGCCCTGCGCATGGCGATGCAGACTCGCGAACAGCATATCCGCCGCGAGAAAGCGAACTCCAACATTTGTACCTCGCAGGTTCTGCTGGCCAACATCGCCAGCCTGTATGCCGTTTATCATGGCCCGGTTGGCCTGAAACGCATCGCTAATCGCATCCATCGTCTGACCGATATTCTGGCAGCCGGTCTGCAACAGAAAGGATTGAAGCTGCGTCATGCGCACTACTTTGACACTTTGTGTGTTGAAGTGGCCGATAAGGCTGCGGTACTGGCGCGTGCTGAAGCGGCAGAAATCAACCTGCGTAGCGATATCCATAACGCGGTAGGTATTACGCTCGATGAAACCACCACCCGTGAAAACGTGGTGCAGTTGTTCAATGTTCTGCTGGGAGACAGCCACGGTCTGAACATCGAAACGCTGGACAAAGACGTGGCGCTCGACAGCCGTTCCATTCAGGACAGTATGCTGCGTGACGATGCGATCCTCAGCCATCCAGTGTTTAATCGCTATCACAGCGAAACCGAGATGATGCGTTACATGCACTCGCTGGAGCGCAAAGATCTGGCCCTGAACCAGGCAATGATCCCGCTGGGATCTTGCACCATGAAGCTGAACGCTGCCGCCGAGATGATCCCTATCACTTGGCCGGAATTCGCTGAACTGCATCCGTTCTGCCCGCCAGAGCAGGCAGAAGGTTATCACCAGATGATCGGCCAGCTTTCCGAATGGCTGGTAAAACTGACCGGTTATGACGCAGTCTGCATGCAGCCGAACTCCGGCGCGCAGGGCGAGTATGCGGGTCTGCTGGCGATTCGCCATTATCACGAAAGCCGTAACGAAGGCCATCGCGATATCTGTCTGATCCCGGCCTCTGCCCACGGTACCAACCCGGCCTCCGCACAGATGGCGGGTATGCAGGTAGTGGTTGTCGCCTGTGATAAAAACGGCAACATCGATCTTGGCGATCTGCGTGAAAAAGCGGCGCAGGCGGGTGAAAACCTCTCCTGTATCATGGTGACCTATCCCTCTACTCATGGCGTGTATGAAGAAACGATCCGTGAAGTGTGCGACGTTGTGCACCAGTTTGGCGGCCAGGTTTATCTTGATGGCGCGAACATGAATGCTCAGGTTGGGATCACCACACCGGGCTTTATCGGTGCCGATGTCTCTCACCTTAACCTGCATAAAACATTCTGCATTCCGCACGGCGGCGGTGGCCCAGGTATGGGACCAATCGGTGTTAAATCGCATCTGGCGCCGTTCGTGCCGGGTCATAGCGTAGTACAGATTGAAGGGATGCTCACCCGTCAGGGCGCGGTTTCTGCGGCACCGTTCGGTAGCGCATCCATTCTGCCGATCAGCTGGATGTACATCCGTATGATGGGCGCAGAAGGTCTGAAGCAGGCAAGCCAGGTGGCGATCCTGAACGCTAACTACATTGCCAGCCGTCTGAAAGATGCCTATCCGGTGCTGTATACCGGTCGCGATGGTCGCGTGGCACATGAATGTATTCTCGACATTCGCCCACTGAAAGAAGAGACCGGCATCAGCGAACTGGATATTGCCAAGCGTCTGATCGATTACGGTTTCCATGCGCCGACCATGTCGTTCCCGGTAGCGGGTACGCTGATGGTGGAACCGACTGAATCGGAAAGCAAAGTGGAACTGGATCGCTTTATCAATGCGATGCTGGCAATCCGCGCTGAGATCGATCGCGTGAAAGCCGGTGAATGGTCGCTTACAGATAACCCGCTGGTTAACTCCCCGCACACGCAAAATGAGCTGGTCGCAGAGTGGAATCACGGTTACAGCCGCGAAATCGCCGTCTTCCCGGCGGGCGTAGCGAACAAATACTGGCCGACCGTGAAACGCCTTGATGACGTTTACGGTGACCGTAACCTGTTCTGCTCCTGCGTGCCGCTGAGCGATTATCAGTAATCGACTGATTCAGCTATCTTTTAAAGGCGCTTCGGCGCCTTTATTTTTGGGGAGAATAGTGATGGCTATAGCACTGGTTACGGGGGGCAGTCGCGGTATTGGCCGGGCAACCGCGCTGCAGTTAGCGCTAGAGGGTTACACGGTCGCCGTTAACTTTCATCACAATATTCGTGCGGCAACGGAGGTGGTGAACAATATCGCCGCTGCGGGAGGAAAGGCGTTTGCTCTGCGGGCAGATATCAGCGATGAAAGCCAGGTCGGGGCGATGTTTGAGTCCATTGACCGCGAGGGTGAGCCGCTGACTGCTCTGGTGAACAATGCCGGGATTTTGTTTGAACAGAGCACGGTAGGAAAGCCTAACCGCTGAGCGTATTAATCGCGTCCTGGCGACTAATGTTACCGGCTATTTTCTGTGTTGTCGGGAAGCGGTAAAGCGTATGTCGTTTAAGCACGGCGGTCAGGGCGGGGCGATTGTGAATGTCTCTTCGGCGGCGTCACGGCTTGGCGCCCCGTTCGAATACGTTGATTATGCAGCCTCAAAAGGTGCGGTGGACACGCTTACCACCGGCCTCGCGTTGGAGGTTGCGGCGCAGGGGATACGCGTGAACTGCGTGCGACCCGGTCTTATCTACACGGAAATGCATGCGTCAGGCGGTGAGCCGGGAAGGGTGGATCGCGTGAAATCCATGTTGCCTATGCAGCGCGGCGGACAGCCGGAAGAGGTCGCGCAGGCGATAACCTGGCTGCTGAGTGAGAAGGCGTCTTACGTCACGGGCAGTTTTTTGGAGCTGGCCGGCGGGAAGTAATGCGTTGCTTGCCGGATGGCGGCGTAAATGTCTGCTCTGGTCTACAGGTTCAGTTCCCGTAAACCGGATAAGCGCAGCGCCATCCGGCAAAAAATTACAGATTCTCGCCGTTGCTGGCAATCACCGCTTTATACCACTCAAAACTTTTCTTACGCGATCGCGACATATCGCCGGTGCCGTCGTCGTGTTTGTTCACGTAGATAAAACCGTAGCGTTTGCTGTACTGGCCGGTGGTGAACGAGACGCAGTCGATGCAGCCCCACGGCGTGTAGCCCATCAGATCTACGCCGTCATACGTTACCGCTTTCATCATCTCTTCGACGTGGGCGCGCAGATAGTCGATGCGGTAGTCATCGTGGATGCTGCCGTCTTCTTCCACTTTGTCGTAAGCGCCAAATCCGTTTTCAACGATAAACAATGGCTTCTGATAACGCTCGTACAGTTCGCATAAGGCGTAACGCAGGCCGACCGGATCAATCTGCCAGCCCCAGTCGGATGCTTTGACGTGCGGGTTCGGCACGCTGCCCTCAAAACCGGAAATGGCATCGCCGCTACCGCCTTCCGCTTTTACCGCGTTGGTCATGTAGTAACTAAACCCGAGATAGTCGCATGTACCTTCACGCAGGATTTTTTCATCGCCAGCTTCCATTCGAATATTGAATTCGCGGCGCTCCCACTCGTTCAGTACATAAGATGGATAGTAGCCGCGCAGTTGAACGTCGGTGAATACATAGCGTTCACGCATCGATTCCTGCGCGAACATCACATCTTCAGGCTTACAGGAGTACGGGTATAGCGGGACCATTGCCAGCATGCAGCCGACTTTCATTTCAGGGTTGATGCGACGTGCGGCTTTCACCGCCAGAGCGCTGGCCACGAACTGGTTGTGCAGCACCTGGTACATAGTCTCTTCCGGATTTTCATGCTCGGTATACACCACGCCGGAGCAGCAATAGCCAAACAGCGGTGCACGCCAGTTACGCTGGTTGTTAATCTCGTTGAAGGTCATCCAGTATTTGACCTTGTGCTTGTAGCGCTCAAAGACCACTTCAGCAAAACGGACAAAGAAATCGACGACTTTACGATTGGTCCAGCTACCGTACTGTTGAACCAGGTGTAGCGGCATTTCGAAGTGGGAAAGGGTGATGACCGGTTCGATATTGTACTTCAGCAGTTCATCAAACATGTCGTCGTAGAATTTTAGCCCTTCTTCGTTTGGCTGGGTTTCGTCCCCTTTAGGGAAGATACGGGTCCAGGCAATTGACGTACGGAAGCATTTGAAGCCCATCTCGGCAAACAGCTTAATGTCTTCTTTGTAATGACCGTAAAAATCGACGGCTTCGTGGTTGGGGTAGTACTTACCTGGCACGACGTCTTGAGTAATTTCTCGCGGAACGCCGTGTGCCCCCCCGGTCAGTACGTCGCAAATGCTGGGTCCTTTGCCACCTTTATTCCAGCCGCCTTCAACCTGATGCGCCGCAACCGCGCCGCCCCATAAAAAATCGTTTGGTAAGGTAAGTTTTTTCATCTGCGCTCAGTCTCAAATTAATACAATCTGATTTTGAGTCTAACAAAGGAAAGATAAATGTCACGATATAACAAAATAGCGTTAATGTGATTTGTTACATCAAAAAAACATATTGTTTTTTTACGCTATTCTTTTCGCCAGCTTGCGACCGAGTGATTCCAGAATATAAATAACGGGGATCTGCGTAGTTATATCGTATACCCCGGCAATGCGTGTCTGTGGAACGTGCCAGGAGAGATTAAAGTCGGCAAGTTTCGCGAGGCGCGAATGTTCATGGCTGGTGACCGACAGAACCTTACAGTTATGCAGACTGAACTGGCTGGCAAAGCGTAGGATCTCTTCGGTTTCTCCAGAAACGGAAAGCACGATCGCCAGCGCGTTTCTGGCCATATCATTAGTTACCGGGAAATAAGGGTCATCGATGTGGTTACTAAATTTTCCGACGTTTGAGAAAAAACGAGCGCCATATTTTGCCAGAGCTCCGGATGTTCCCGCCCCGACGAATATAATACGCTCGGAAGATAATATAATATCAACAGCCTGATCGAGTAAATTGTCGAACTCGTCGTTATTGACGCCTTTAAAGAAGCTGATAATTTCGCTGGCACCGAAATTAGCCTGTTGCGGTTCATTCTGCTCTAAATATAATTTGAAGCGTACGCGAAATTCTGAGTAACCTTCACACTTAAGCTTGCGGCAAAAGCGCAGTACGGTGGTGGTGGAAACGCCCACGGCATCCGCCAGTTCGCGAATGGTCATGTACATGACTTTGTCACGGTTTTTGATGACATAGTTGTAGACCAGCATCTCAAGATTGTTGAGACTGGCGATGGCAGCGTGGGAGAACATACTCACAATGGCAAAACTCACTCATCAGACTTCATCTACAGGGAATAATAACATGCAGCCAAATGACATCACTTTTTTTCAGCGTTTCCAGGATGACATTCTGGCCGGACGCAAAACCATTACGATTCGTGACGAGTCCGAATCACACTTCAAAGCCGGTGACATTCTACGGGTTGGGCGCTTCGAAGATGAGGGGTACTTCTGCACGATTGAGGTTGTTGGCACCTCAACCGTCACGCTGGATACGCTGACGGAGAAACATGCTCGCCAGGAAAACATGACGCTAGAAGAACTTAAACACGTGATTGCCGAGATTTACCCGGATCAAACACAATTTTATGTGATTGATTTTAAATGTCTTTGATTTTAACGGTACGCCTGTTAGCTGAATATTAAAATATAATGTCATGATTTTTATGGATTGTTATTTAGTTGGCAAATATTTTAGCTAACAGGTGTTCACTGGAACTATTCTCAGTTACGCTAGAGGAGCAATCACGATAGTGTTCGTTTCTCGGGAGTAAAATATGGTTCAGAAGCCATTAATTGCGCAGGGATATTCGCTGGCAGAGGAAATAGCCAATAGCATCAGTCACGGTATCGGGCTGGTGTTTGGGATTGTCGGACTGGTATTGTTGCTGGTTCAGGCAGTGGATACCAACGCCAGCGCCATGGCGATAACCAGCTATAGCCTGTATGGCGGCAGCATGATCCTGCTGTTCCTTGCCTCAACTTTATATCACGCGATCCCCCATCAAAGAGCGAAAGTCTGGCTGAAAAAGTTCGACCACTGCGCGATTTATCTGCTGATTGCCGGGACCTACACGCCATTTCTGCTGGTGGGGCTGGATTCGCCGCTGGCACGTGGACTGATGATTGTTATCTGGAGCCTGGCGCTGCTCGGTATTTTATTCAAACTGACCATTGCGCACCGGTTTAAGGTCCTGTCGCTGGTAACCTACCTGGCGATGGGCTGGCTATCGCTGATTGTGGTGTATCAACTGGCGGTTAAGCTGGCGGTGGGTGGTGTGACGTTGCTGGCAGTTGGTGGTGTGGTGTATTCGCTGGGCGTTATTTTCTACGTCTGTAAGCGCATTCCATACAACCATGCGATCTGGCACGGCTTTGTGCTGGGTGGCAGCGTTTGCCATTTCCTGGCGATCTACCTGTACGTGGGGCAGGCGTAATTATTATTACCCAGCGGTGCTGTGCTTACCGGGTCTTTAAAACTCGTGACCCGGTAAGATAAAGTCACCACCCGGCGATTTACTCTTCCAGCGAATAAGGCAGCGGTACGATATGCAGCGTTTTCGCGTCGTCACGAACGCGGAACACGCTGTCGGCTTCCATGTCGTTATTCATCACAACCTGCACCAGTACCTGTCCATCCGCCAGTTGCACCGCGGCGAGTACGGTGCCGGTACGACGCCAGTTCTCACCCATTTTCAGCTCCAGGTCTTCACCTGCTTCCGGTACCCGACTGGCCGCACCTGCCAGCGTCCACATGGCACGTTTGTTGGCTCCGCGGAATTTTGCGCGAGCAACCATTTCCTGACCGGTATAACAGCCTTTTTTAAAGCTGATCCCGCCCAGAGCCTGCAGATTGGTGGCTTGCGGAATAAACTGTGCGCTGTTGGCAGTATCAATCACCGGAATACCTGCTTCGATATCCAGCGCCAGCCACTGTTGGCTGTTATTTAACTCCGCTTCACCGCGCAGCTTCTCTACCAGGGTTTCCGCCGTTGCAATATCAACGATCAGCAGGAAACGCTCAGAGGGATGTTCGAACCACAATATGGTGGAAGAACCTTCAGTAATGACCTGCTTATCGCTGTTTGGTAATTCGCTAAAGAGATTGGCCAGCGCTGCGCGCGCCTGGAATCCCGCGACGCCCAGCAGTACGCGCTCGTCGTCCGGGGCAATCGCCACCTTCGAGAAGACCGCATATTTTTTCAGTTCGGTGAGCTGCGCATCGCGCAGACTACGGCGCTCAAGCCATGCAAAACCGTCACCCTGGCGGAACAGACGCAGGTTGCTCCACATTTTACCTTTGGCGTCACAATGTGCTGCCAACACGTGCTGATGCTCGGTCATCTGGCTGACATCTGCTGTGACCTGACCCTGAATATACTTCTCACTGTCGACACCGGTGATGGTGGCGAGCGCCCATTCATCGAGCGTCATTAGCGTCAGAGGCAAGCGCGTTGACGCGAAAGGCTGGCGAGGAGGAAAAGATATAAAAGCCATAATTAATGTCCTGATTTGCTTAACGCAGTGATAATGACTAATGGTAAAAGAGCTATGGCCCATTGCAAGCGGTTTAAACAGGCTATTTGTGCCATATATTAAGCTTTGCGAGGAGACATCCAAAAATGCTGAATCCTTTAACTTAATGTGGTTTTATTTAGCGAGCACGCTTCCGTTTGCTGATATTCCCGTAAATATGAGGGAAAAACACGTTACAATAGCGGGATACTTCGTTTTCGCGAGACAGGAAGAAGAACATGGATATTAACAACAAAGCACGTATTCATTGGGCATGCCGTCGCGGTATGCGTGAGCTGGACATCTCGATCATGCCGTTTTTCGAACATGAATATGACAGCTTAAGTGATGAAGAAAAACGTATCTTTATCCGTCTGCTAGAATGTGATGATCCAGACTTATTTAACTGGTTGATGAATCATGGGAAACCGGCTGATGCTCAGCTAGAGCAGATGGTGCGACTTATCCAGACACGGAATCGGGAACGTGGTCCAGTGGCAATCTGATTTACGCGTTTCATGGCGCGCGCAATGGCTTTCGTTGCTCATTCATGGGCTGGTCGCGGTATTTATTTTATTGATGCCCTGGCCATTGAGCTACACCCCATTATGGCTGGTTCTGCTCTCTCTGGTGGTGTTCGATAGCGTCCGTAGCCAGCGCCGAATCAATGCCTGTCAGGGCGAGATTCGGCTGTTGATGGACGGTCGTCTGCGCTGGCAAGGGCAAGAGTGGACTATTGCTAGCGCACCCTGGATGGTCAAAACAGGCATGATGTTGCGTTTACGTTCCGATGCCGGAAAACGTCAGCATTTGTGGCTGGCGGCAGACAGTATGGATGACGCGGAGTGGCGGGATTTGCGGCGGTTAATACTGCAACAGGCGAAGCAGGGATAATGCTGATGAATGCCTGATGGCGTGCAGCGTTAAGGTCTACGGTTCGGTGCGACATGTAGGCCGGATATGGCGTTTACGCCTACATCCGGCAAAATGGTTATCAGGACCAGTGTTCGGCCATTTCACCAAGGATTTGCTCGCACCAGGCCTGAATGCGTTCATCGCTGAGATCGTACTGGTTTGTTTCATCCAGCGCCAGGCCAACAAACAGCTGTCCATCGGCAATGACGGGCTTATCGCTGGTAAATTCATACCCTTCGGTTGGCCAGTAACCAACAAATTTTACGCCTTTGGTGACCAGTTTATCGTGCAGCATACCCAGCGCGTCCAGGAACCATTCACCGTATCCCAACTGATCGCCCATACCGTAAAGCGCAACAATTTTGCCTTCCAGGTTGAGGTCGTCCAGTTGCTCCCAGACCGCTTCCCAGTCCTCTTGGATTTCACCGAAATCCCAGGTCGGGATACCCAAAATGAGCACGTCATACTGCTCCATTAAGGTCGGGGAATCATCTTTGAGGTTGTGCAGTGTCACCAGTTCGGGACCCAGGATATCGCGGATTTTTTCTGCTGCCATTTCGGTATAGCAGGTGCTGGAACCGTAAAAAAGACCCATGTTCATGACGTAAACATCTCAATTCTGCTGTAGCGTTGCGGGTAGTGTAACAGAATCGCCGCATTCTCGGCACAATGAGGCATAATGCATCAAAAATGAGAGTGAAATAAGGGGCGCGAGTGGAACAGGATCTGGCACGCATCGAGCAGTTTCTTGATGCCCTGTGGCTGGAACGAAATCTGGCGGAAAACACGCTAAGTGCGTATCGTCGCGATCTGATCATGCTTGTCGAATGGCTACATCACCGCGGCGCCTCGCTTGCGACCGCGCAGAGTGATGACCTGCAAGCATTGCTGGCTGAGCGGATGGATGGGGGATATAAAGCCACCAGTTCCGCACGCTTGCTCAGTGCAATGCGGCGTTTTTTTCAGCATCTGTACCGTGAAAAATATCGCGAAGATGACCCCAGCGCCTCGCTTGCATCACCTAAACTTCCGCAGCGTCTGCCCAAAGATCTCAGCGAAGCACAGGTCGAACGACTTCTGCAGGCGCCGCTGATAGAACAACCGCTGGAACTTCGCGACAAAGCCATGCTGGAAGTATTGTATGCCACAGGCCTGCGCGTGTCTGAACTGGTGGGGCTGACGATGAGTGACGTCAGCCTGCGTCAGGGCGTGGTTCGGGTGATCGGTAAAGGTAATAAAGAGCGCCTTGTCCCGTTAGGTGAGGAGGCGGTGTACTGGCTGGAAACGTACCTGGAGCATGGGCGTCCGTGGTTGCTCAACGGTGTATCAATAGATGTGCTGTTTCCCAGCCAGCGGGCGCAACAGATGACTCGTCAAACCTTCTGGCATCGTATCAAACACTATGCTGTGTTGGCTGGAATCGACAGCGAAAAGCTGTCCCCGCACGTCCTGCGGCATGCGTTTGCCACGCATCTGCTCAACCATGGCGCTGATCTGCGCGTGGTGCAGATGCTACTGGGGCATAGCGACCTCTCGACAACGCAGATTTATACTCATGTCGCAACGGAGCGCTTGCGGCAACTACATCAACAGCATCACCCGCGAGCGTGAGTGCTGACAGGAAAGGATAGGTTATGAAAAAACGTTTTATGATGTTCACCCTGCTGGCGACGGCGTTTTCCGGCATGGTACATGCAGACGATGCGGCGATTCGCCAGTCATTAGCGAAGCTGGGGGTTCAGAGTACCGAGATTCAGTCTGCTCCGGTTGCGGGCATGAAAACTGTACTGACCAATAGCGGCGTGTTGTACGTTACCGAAGACGGTAAACATATTATTCAGGGACCGATGTATGACGTGAGCGGTGCAAGCCCGGTAAACGTCACCAATCAACTGCTGATGAAGCATTTGAACGCGCTGGAAAACGAGATGATCGTCTACAAAGCGCCGCAGGAAAAACACGTCATTACCGTTTTCACCGACATCACCTGTGGCTACTGCCACAAGCTGCATGAAGAGATGAAAGACTACAATGCGTTAGGGATTACCGTACGCTATCTGGCCTTCCCTCGTCAGGGACTGGAAAGCCAGGCCGAGCAGGATATGAAATCTATCTGGTGTGCGAAGGACAAAAACAAAGCCTTTGACGACGCCATGGCTGGCAAAGATGTGAAGCCTGCGACCTGTAATGTGGACATCGCTAACCACTACGCGCTGGGCGTACAGTTTGGCGTCAGCGGTACGCCGGCGATTGTGCTGAGCAATGGCTATGTAGTGCCTGGCTATCAGGGCCCGAAAGAGATGAAAGAATTCCTCGACGCACATGCAAAACAAACCAGCGGTAAATAATTCGCGTGAAACAACAGATACAACTTCGTCGGCGTGAAGCCGACGAGACCGCCGAGCTACCTGCCGACTTGCCGCCATTGCTGCGCCGTTTATACGCCAGCCGCGGCGTGCGCAGCGCGCAGGAGCTTGAGCGTAGTGTGAAAGGCATGCTGCCGTGGCAGCATTTGAACGGTGTCGAAAAAGCGGTTGAAATCCTCTATAACGCTTTTCGCGAAGGAACCCGAATCATCGTGGTCGGCGATTTTGACGCCGATGGCGCGACCAGCACCGCGCTCAGCATTCTGGCGATGCGCGCGTTGGGCTGCAGTAACGTGGACTACCTGGTGCCTAATCGTTTTGAAGACGGTTATGGCTTAAGCCCGGAAGTCGTTGATCAGGCCCATGCCCGGGGCGCTCAGTTGATTGTCACCGTCGACAACGGCATCTCGTCACACGCGGGTGTTGAACATGCCAGAACGCTGGGGATCCCGGTCGTTGTGACCGATCACCATCTGCCTGGGGACACGCTGCCGGGTGCTGAAGCGATCATCAATCCTAACCTGCACGATTGTGAATTCCCGTCTAAATCGCTGGCTGGCGTTGGCGTGGCCTTCTATCTGATGCTGGCGCTGCGCACCTTCCTGCGTGACAAAGGCTGGTTTGATGAACGAGGAATTGCGCCGCCGAACCTGGCGGATTTGCTCGATCTGGTTGCGCTTGGCACGGTGGCCGACGTGGTCCCGCTGGATGCCAATAACCGCATTCTGACGTGGCAAGGCTTAAGCCGTATTCGTGCCGGAAAGTGCCGTCCTGGTATAAAAGCGCTGCTGGAGATCTCCAATCGCGACCCACTCAAATTGGCTGCCAGTGATTTAGGTTTTGCCCTCGGGCCACGGCTGAATGCAGCGGGGCGTCTGGACGATATGTCCGTTGGTGTGGCGCTGTTGCTGTGCGACAACATTGGTGAAGCACGCGTGCTGGCCAATGAGCTGGACGCACTCAACCAGACGCGTAAAGAGATCGAGCAGGGTATGCAGGCGGAAGCGCTGACTCTGTGTGAAAAGCTGGAACGCAGTAGCGATACGCTACCGGGCGGTCTGGCGATGTACCATCCCGAGTGGCATCAAGGAGTGGTGGGGATTCTGGCATCGCGTATTAAAGAGCGCTTTCACCGTCCGGTAATTGCGTTTGCCCCGGCCGGTGACGGTACGCTGAAAGGCTCCGGGCGCTCGATTCAGGGGCTGCACATGCGCGATGCGCTGGAGCGCCTGGACACTCTTCATCCAGGTATGATCCTCAAGTTTGGCGGTCACGCTATGGCGGCGGGTTTGTCGCTGGAAGAGGCGCAGTTTGAGCGTTTCCAGCAGCGTTTCGGTGAACTGGTAACCGAGTGGCTGGACCCTGCCTTACTGCAGGGCGAAGTGGTGTCAGACGGTGCTCTGAGCGCGGCGGAGATGACCATGGAGGTCGCGCAAATGCTGCGTGATGCCGGACCGTGGGGACAAATGTTCCCGGAACCGCTGTTTGACGGTCATTTCCGTCTGCTCCAGCAGCGTCTGGTCGGTGAGCGTCATCTGAAGGTGATGGTGGAGCCCGTCGGTGGTGGACCGTTGCTGGACGGTATTGCGTTTAACGTTGATACCACCTGCTGGCCGGATAACGGTGTTCGCGAAGTTCAGCTTGCCTACAAACTGGATATTAATGAGTTTCGCGGCAACCGCAGCCTGCAGATTATAATCGATAATATCTGGCCACTTTAGCGTCACTTTACACAAAATCATTCAAGCTGCATTGAGGCGGCAAGTGGATGAGTCTCCATGAGCGTATGAGTAGTACGTGACTGGGGCGAAATCGCGCAGCCAACAAAGAGGCAGCTTGAAGGATGATGTGTATATTCGCTATAAAAAAGGGTGTGGATTAGTTACAATCCCGCTCTTATAACCGCATTTTGACTAGTCCAATAAAAGAAATCAGACAATGTTTGAAATTAATCCGGTAAA
This sequence comes from Citrobacter sp. Cb028, assembly GCF_030336705.1. Lineage (NCBI taxonomy): Bacteria > Pseudomonadati > Pseudomonadota > Gammaproteobacteria > Enterobacterales > Enterobacteriaceae > Citrobacter > Citrobacter sp. Cb028. The sequence continues at coordinate 95,368 of NZ_JAOWCZ010000031.1, forward strand.
TAACCGCATTCAGGACCTCACGGAGCGCTCTAACGTTCTTAGGGGGTATCTTTGACTATGATGCCAAGAAAGAGCGTCTGGAAGAAGTAAACGCCGAGCTGGAACAGCCGGACGTATGGAACGAACCCGAACGCGCGCAGGCGCTGGGTAAAGAGCGTTCCTCCCTTGAGGCCATCGTTGATACGCTTGATCAGATGAGCCAGGGCCTGGAAGATGTCTCCGGCCTGCTGGAACTGGCTGTAGAAGCCGACGACGAAGAAACATTTAACGAAGCCGTAGCAGAACTTGATACGCTGGAAGATAAGCTGGCCCAGCTGGAATTCCGTCGTATGTTCTCCGGTGAATATGATAGCGCAGATTGCTATCTCGATATTCAGGCTGGCTCAGGCGGTACGGAAGCACAGGACTGGGCAAGCATGCTGATGCGTATGTACCTGCGTTGGGCCGAAGCGCGCGGCTTTAAGACAGAAATTATTGAAGAATCTGAAGGTGAAGTGGCGGGTATTAAATCCGTGACCATCAGAATTGCTGGCGAGTATGCTTACGGTTGGCTGCGTACCGAAACCGGTGTACACCGCCTGGTGCGTAAAAGCCCGTTCGACTCCGGCGGTCGTCGCCATACGTCGTTCAGCTCTGCGTTTGTCTACCCGGAAGTTGACGATGATATTGATATCGATATCAACCCGGCGGACCTGCGTATTGACGTTTATCGCGCTTCTGGTGCGGGCGGTCAGCACGTTAACCGTACCGAATCTGCGGTGCGTATCACCCACATCCCGACCGGGATTGTGACGCAGTGTCAGAACGACCGTTCCCAGCACAAGAACAAAGACCAGGCCATGAAGCAGATGAAAGCGAAGCTTTATGAACTGGAAATGCAGAAGAAGAATGCCGAGAAACAGGCGATGGAAGATACTAAATCAGATATCGGCTGGGGTAGCCAGATTCGTTCTTATGTCCTTGATGACTCCCGCATCAAAGATCTGCGTACTGGGGTTGAAACCCGCAACACGCAGGCGGTGCTGGATGGCAGCCTGGATCAATTTATCGAAGCAAGTTTGAAAGCAGGGTTATGAGGAACCAACATGTCTGAACAACACGTACAGGGCGCTGACGCGGTAGCCGACCTTAACAATGAACTGAAAACGCGCCGTGAGAAGCTGGCGAGCCTGCGCGAGCAGGGGATCCCCTTCCCGAACGATTTCCGTCGCGATCATACCTCAGACCAACTGCATGCTGACTTCGACGCGAAAGAAAACGAAGAGCTGGAAGCGCTGAACATTGAGGTATCCGTTGCTGGCCGCATGATGACCCGCCGTATTATGGGTAAAGCATCATTCGTTACGCTGCAGGATGTTGGCGGCCGTATTCAGCTGTACGTTGCTCGCGACGATCTGCCGGAAGGCGTCTACAACGAGCAGTTCAAAAAATGGGATCTGGGCGATATCCTCGGCGCGAAAGGTAAGTTGTTCAAGACCAAGACCGGTGAGCTGTCTATCCACTGCACCGAGCTGCGTCTGCTGACGAAAGCGTTGCGCCCATTGCCGGATAAATTCCACGGTCTGCAGGATCAGGAAGCGCGCTATCGTCAACGCTACCTGGACCTCATCTCTAACGATGAATCACGCAATACCTTTAAAGTGCGTTCACAGATTATGGCTGGTATCCGCCAGTTCATGGTTGGTCGTGGCTTTATGGAAGTCGAAACCCCAATGATGCAGGTGATCCCTGGCGGGGCGGCAGCGCGTCCGTTTATCACCCATCATAACGCGCTGGATCTGGACATGTACCTGCGTATCGCACCGGAACTGTACCTCAAGCGCCTGGTGGTTGGCGGCTTCGAACGCGTATTCGAAATTAACCGTAACTTCCGTAACGAAGGCATCTCTGTTCGCCATAATCCAGAGTTCACCATGATGGAACTCTACATGGCTTATGCGGACTACAAAGATCTGATCGAACTGACCGAATCGCTGTTCCGTACGCTGGCGCAGAACGTTCTGGGAACGACTGAAGTGCCTTACGGCGAAGAAGTCTTTGACTTTGGTAAGCCGTTCGAAAAACTGACGATGCGCGAAGCGATTCAGAAATACCGTCCGGAAACCAACATGGCCGATCTGGATAACTTCGATTCTGCAAAAGCGATTGCGGAATCTATCGGCATCAAAGTTGAGAAGAGCTGGGGTCTGGGTCGTATCGTGACCGAAATCTTTGAAGAAGTTGCAGAAGCGCACCTGATTCAACCGACCTTCATTACCGAGTACCCGGCAGAAGTTTCTCCGCTGGCGCGTCGTAATGATGAAAATCCGGAAATCACCGATCGCTTCGAATTCTTCATTGGCGGACGTGAAATCGGTAACGGCTTCAGCGAGCTGAACGATGCAGAAGATCAGGCGCAGCGTTTCCAGGATCAGGTTAACGCCAAAGATGCAGGTGACGACGAAGCGATGTTCTACGACGAAGACTATGTTACCGCTCTGGAACACGGTCTGCCGCCGACTGCGGGCCTGGGCATTGGTATCGACCGTATGGTTATGCTGTTCACAAACAGCCATACTATCCGCGACGTAATCCTGTTCCCGGCAATGCGCCCGGTTAAGTAAGATGTGAAATGCCGGATGGCGGCTGATGCCTTATCAGGCCTACGATGCGTTATGTAGGCTTGATGGGCGTAGCCCCGTCAGGCAATCAATTCCCGTTGGCAAACTTGCGCAGTAACTCTCGCGCCTTAACGTCAGAAACCTGCATTACCATCCACGGGCTAAAAGCCCACGGCGTCGCGTCAATCCCGCTTAAAACATCCTCAAGATTGCTCCACTGGGAATCCATCACTTCATCTGGGTTTAGCTGTAGCTCACTGACGATATGTGCGGCATAAACCGGGCATACTTCGTTTTCCACTATTCCACTCGGATCCGTGGCGCAATAACGAAAATCAGCATACACGGGGCTGAGCGAGTCGATATCTGCACCCAGCTCGAAGCAAGCCCGGCGGATAATAGCGGCTTCGGTGCTTTCACCCAATTGCGGGTGACCGCAGACAGAGTTGGTCCAGACGCCTGGCCAGGCTTTTTTGTGCAGCGAACGGCGGGTGACCAGCAGTTGACCCTGCTCGTTAAATATCCAGCATGAGAAAGCAGAGTGCAGGGGGGTTGTGGCGGTATGCGCCGCATACTTTTCCAGTGTTCCACAGGGCTGGCCCTGCTCATTCAATAAAATGACATGTTCCTGTCGCATAGCGTCCACCATCAATCTTAAGCATTCACATTATATGCTCTATTAAGTCAGAATGATTAACAGAGGGTGTGAAATGCCAGAGTCGACGCTTCGTTGCGCGATATGATTTGGCATCCGGTTTCTGGCTGCTATGATAAAGCGTCTGAAAATGTTGCGAGGTATTGTTTTGAGTGCAGGACGCCTGAAGAAAAATGGCCTGAGTATCGCGATGCTGCTGTGTGTCGGTCTGCTGTTAGCAGGCTGTTCCGGGAGCAAGTCGTCTGATACAGGAAGTTATTCCGGCTCCGTGTATACCGTGAAGCGGGGAGATACGCTATACCGTATTTCGCGCGCCACCGGGACCAGCGTAAAAGAGCTTGCACGCCTGAATAATATTTCACCGCCCTATACCATTGAAGTGGGGCAAAAGCTGAAGGTCAGCGGCGGCGCGAAAACCAGTTCAGGCTCTGGCAAAACAACGACGAAATCCTCAACCAAAACGGCGGCGGTCAGACCATCTTCGTCCGTACCGCAGTCCTCCTGGCCACCGGTCGGACAGCGTTGCTGGCAGTGGCCTGCCAGCGGTAAAGTGATTCTGCCTTATTCAACCGCGGACGGCGGCAATAAAGGCATTGATATCTCAGCTGCGCGCGGTACGCCGATTTATGCCGCCGGAGCCGGGAAGGTGGTTTATGTCGGTAATCAGCTACGGGGTTACGGTAATCTCATTATGATTAAGCACAGTGAGGACTACATCACTGCGTATGCGCATAATGACACCATGTTGGTGAACAACGGTCAAAACGTGAAAGCCGGGCAGAAAATCGCGACGATGGGCAGCTCGGATGCGACCACGGTGCGGCTGCATTTCCAGATCCGCTATCGGGCGACGGCTATCGATCCGCTTCGTTATTTGCCACCAAAGGGCAGTAAGCCAAAATGCTGACGGTGAATTAATCGCCAATCAGTCAGTTAGTCCCTTGCCAAGAAGAGCGTAAGGTTTATAATCCCTTACGCACTCCAATGCGGGCGTAGTTCAATGGTAGAACGAGAGCTTCCCAAGCTCTATACGAGGGTTCGATTCCCTTCGCCCGCTCCATAACACTTCTTAAAGTTCAATAACTTACTGAATCCTAAGGGATACGGCTTAAAGCCTTCCGATAGTTTTACTCACTGTAACCAACACTGTGACTAACTTTGTTGAAGTAGTGAGCAGACCTAAGGTCTCAGTACATGCTCAACTCTAGAACCTACCTTTATCAGCGTAACGGTGTCTTTTACATCCGTCTTAGAATGAAGAGCACTGGTCGCCTGACCGCTTCGCTTCCCTCTCATAACCGTTATAAACTAGCGTCAGTATCACTACGGACTAAGGACAGACGCACCGCTATGGCTCACTCCCGGCACATCAAGTCAGCACTTAAAGCAATCCATGCAGACAACCCTAACGCCTCTTATGAGGAGCTAAGGAAGCACCTGAAGACCATTGTCGAGTGGGAACTTAGTGTCAGTCGTGATGACCTGAACGACCCAGAGTCCTACCAGCTTTACGTTGACCAGTACGATGACATTAAGTCCAACCTTCGGGAAGCTGTAGCGACTGAGCGTCTGACTGTAGACCAGCATCGCTATATCAATGACGTTATCGGTGTGCTTAAGGCTTGTCAGGACAGACTCAGGGGTGATAGCTCTGGCCTGTTGTCTTACCTTGAGCCTGAGACCAGTAGTCTAAGACCGTCCGTCTCCCTATCTGTATTGGCAGAACCTGAAGTCCCTGAGCCTCTCGTGACTCTGGAACGAGTAACTAAAGCACTGACCCTCGCGTCTCTCATTGAGCAGTACGAGCAGGAGAACGCCCAGAACTGGAAGCCAGCGACCCTAAGCGAAAACCGAGCGTCTCACTCCACGTTAATCGAGATATTCGACTATCTGGCTATTCACGATGTCGGCAAGGCGACCCGTGCAGATATGCTCAGGGTCCGTGAAGTCCTTCAGCAGATACCGAAGAATCGCAAGCAACGCTTTAAGGATATGCCGCTGTCTGACCTGCTGAGCCGGGAGTCTAAGACTGACTGTCTTGATGTCGTTACCATCAACAATAAATATCTTATCAAGATGGCTGCTGTCTTTAAGTGGGCGGTACGCAACGACCTGATAGCTAAGAACCTGACAGAAGGTCTTGAGCTGAAAGTCCCGCAGCGTAAAGCCTCCGACGCTCGTGATGCGTTCAGTCCTGAGCAGGTAGGGCAACTACTGGTCGCCGCTAAAGCGTACTCTCAGAAGACCGCAGGTAAGCCATACCATTATTACGTCACCGCTCTGGCTGCGATTACAGGTGCGAGACTTAACGAGGTGGCCCAGCTTCAGGTCAAAGACGTCAGGGCTACTGAGGCCGGGACCGTATATATCCATATCAACGAAGACGATAGCAGCCTACCGGGTAAAAGTATTAAGAACGCTCATAGCGACCGCTGTGTCCCGCTGGTCGATGGCGCTTATGGTTTTGTATTGGCTGACTTTATGTCGCTTGTGGAAGACCGTAGAAAGACTGCGGGTGATAATGCTATGGTATTCGATGGCCTCAAGCTGATGAAGAATGGCTACGGTGAGCAGGTGAGCAAATGGTTTAACAGAACGTTGCTACCTAAAGTCCTCGCTGACCGTAGCGGCTTAGCGTTTCACTCGTTTCGACATACTGTTGCGACCCAGCTAAAACAACATGGGGTCGAATTGGCGTATGCTCAAGCGATTATGGGTCATAGCTCAGGGTCTATAACTTACGACCGTTACGCGAAAGAAGTCGAGGTTGATAGACTGGTAAATGTGATGGCTGATGTTTATAAGGAGACTGGAGTAGATGGCGATACCGTTTAAGGCACCTGAGTTTGAAGATCAGGCTTTTAACTGTCCATATTGTAATGCTTTTGCTCAACAACGCTGGCAACAGCTTTATTATTATAGCAGTCACTCAAGTGTCCCCATGCACACGGCAACGTGCAATCATTGCCAACATAAAAGTTACTGGTTTGAGGAAAGGTTAATCATTCCAGCAGCGAGTGGAGTTGAGCTTCCTAATCCAGATATGCCAGAAAACTGCAAGTCCGACTATATGGAAGCCAGAAGCATCGTTAATCTATCCCCTAAAGGCGCTGCTGCGCTTCTACGCTTGTGTCTTCAGAAGCTAATGGTCCATCTCAAGGAGCCGGGCGAAAACATTAACACTGACATTCGGTCTCTCGTTAAGAAAGGACTCCCTGTTCGTATCCAGCAGGCCGCAGACATTTGCCGAATCGTCGGTAATCAGGCAGTCCATCCGGGAGAGATTAACCTTGATGATGACCCGAAGTTAGCTCATGGTCTCTTTAAGTTACTGAACATTATTGTTGATGACCAAATCACGAGACCGAGAGAGCTTGATGATATGTTCAAGAGTATGCCTGAGGGTCCACGCCAAGGTATTGAGAATCAGGATAAGAAGGCGAGGGAACAGCAGCAGGCAGCTAACGAGTAAAGCTGTAGGTCAGATTGAATATACCCTCACTATAGGGAAGGGGGCTTAACTATCGCTATAGGGGAGAGACCCTAAGTCCCCACCTTAATAGCAGTCACGACCCATACACACATTCATTAAGTCTCAGGCTTCCGGTAGCGGACCGATTGGAAACCATCCGCAGACGCCTAGTGTTAAATCACCTTGGCCTGAGACCATTCTCCTTTAACGTAGCAATCTTTCTCCTTTGACAGGCGGAGAGCATCAGACCTCAGCGGAACTTCCGTCTATGAGACCATCGGTGTGCGAGATTGTGAAGAACCAAGACATCATTGCTGAGGTCTGCCATCCATTGTGGACAGGCGGAAACTCAAAGAGGTTAGACCAGTGGTGTCTGAGGTTGGAGCTTTGAGTCCTGACCAGCAGGCTTGAGGAGACCATGAGTTCATCTTGTTATGGATTGTGTTATCACAATTCCAATAAGAAGAACTTTAAGTCCAGCCTCCAGTCCTGTCAGCCCGAAGTATACTACGGTCGCTATGATGTGGTCTCCATGCTTCGGGTCTAACTGGAAGTACTGAACACTTTCGCGTCAAGTTCTCCGAAGTTCATTCCTGTTTGACTAAACTATCACTATAGGGACCATATCTCGCCTCTGACCTCCTGAGAGACGGCAAGCGAGAAACCGTGGTCCACGCTAGCTTGCTAGCCACCAGCCTAAGGCAAGACAGCCTCTGGTCAGCCTGTGTGTTCTTTGGTCTCGTGACTTAAGTCTATCACCACACACGCTCGGACATGCTGTCGAACCTTCATCTCTATGGTCATCGCAGACCACTAACCCCAATTACCTCAAGTCATTCTGTTTGCGTCCTGTTGCCTGCTGGTCTCCCTTTACGTGGGGGCTTGAGTAGGTCAGTGGGGTGCGACTTCAGGGTGCAAACAAAAGGAGTACACGTAAATGTCCCAACAAGAAATCAGCGTCATTAACCTCGACCAGCTTGTCTCCATGACCTCAGTTGAAATTGCTGAGCTGACAGGCAAGGAGCACCGAAATGTCCTGCGTGATATTCGCAATATGGCTGAGGAGCTTAACGCGCTCAAAACTGAGCAGTGCTCAAAACTGAGCAGTCATATCGGGGTGACTGAAGATGTCTATCTAAACGCGCAGGGGAAACAGCAGCCGCTGTATCGTCTCGACCGTAAGCATACTTTCATTCTGGTCGCTGGCTATTCCGTTCACCTCCGCGCCAAGTGTTACGACCATATTCAGACGTTAGAGCGTCGAGTCCTTCAACTGGAAGACCAGAAGAAGCGAGCAGCCATTCAGTCCGCTAACCGCCGAGGCGTGACTTGGGGCGACTACTGCAAAACCTATGGTCTGCCCGCTCAGAAGCTAATGACCGCACTTCTCCAGCATCGTGGCCTCTTTCGTAAGAACCCAATCAGTAACGAGTGGTCTGTAAATCCGAAGTATTCCGACTGCTTTCGTATCATTAAGCCGTCAGACCAGAAGTTCTCAGCAGGTGGGTATAACTTCCGGTTCAACGCTAAGGGGCTGGAGGTCTTCGGTAAGCCTGAGATGGTTGACAAGATGCGAGGCATCCTTATTGCATTCACTGGCACCGACCAGCAGAAGCAAGAGCACCTCCTGAAGCTGGCACAATCCGGTAAGGTGGAGGGAATCTAAGATGATGATTGACCCGCGCACACCTGAGGGGCGCATGACTCTCCGTTACCGTGGCTACCGGACTGAGGTCATCCTGAAGGAGCTTGGTCTAGACCCGGAAGATGGGACCCGCCAGCACCAATCACGGGACGAGCTAATAGCCCAACTGGTCGCTATGAAACTGTCGCCTAACCGTTAGTAGCTCACCTACTCAATACCTAATTTTAAACCTTTTGAGATGACCGATGCGGGGAGACGCCGCAGGACTAAACACGCCTGTGGTCGACCGATAGTCTCAACCCTCAAGAGGAGTACCAACTTATGTTATTCAACAACAACGACTGGAAACTATCAGTCACCGACATCAATCTCTACGAGAATACTGTGAGTCTGGACGGTCAGCCATACCCGTTGTCGCTCGCTATCAAGACCCTCATTCCGGGCTACTTGTCAGGCCTGCCGTCTACCAGCCGCGAGGCAATGGAGCTGTTAGAGGCTCTGGCTGAAGCTGGCGTGACCATTGGTAACTTCTTCAGTAATGACCTGATGACCGCCTATGGTCGCCGCCAGCAGAACAAGCGAGTCGAAGCCGAGCGTATCGCTAAAGAGCAGCGCATTCAGGCGGACCGTATGCGTGAAGAGAACATGACCGACGAAGAGTGGCAGAAAGAGCTACAGCGTCGCGAGCAGGTCAAAGCTGAACGCCGGACCTATGGTGAGAACCTCCGCAGCGCTACTCATTCCGCTGGTCGCTCACGTGCCGCTATCGTCGCTGACCTTGAGTCAGGCGGTAACTGGATGGACAGCTTGTAAGACGCCCACACACAAATGGTCCTGACCTGATGTTGGGACCCAAAGTATTAACCTAATTTTAGGAGATTGATTATTATGACTATGACTAAAGACGCTTTCCAGTTCGGCATTGAGCCTGTTCGTATCACCGACACCGACAACCTCCAGATTAACGAAGGCTTGCCGACTAACGCAGACCCGCAGGTTTATGCCCTTGAGCTGGCTAAGCTGGTTAAGACGATGCTCAATGGAGTACTTAAGGACGCTCAGGAGAATATCCCATTCCCTGTTGAGCTGCTGCCGACCCGTAACAGCTTACCGACTCCAATCATCGCTCACACTCTGGCTGACCGCTCTGTGGTCGTTCCTGTCCGTGGCGGTAAGGCTCCCGCTGTAGTCACTGCTGCCGCTGGTAGTGAAATCACAGTTGAACCTATTGAGCAGGCTATTCTCGTGTCGCATCAGGCGAAGCTGTGGGACTCCAAGTCCTCTACTGGTTTCACTGTTGGTACGCTCCAGCAAGACGCTCTGAACATCTGTGAGAATGTGGTCCGTACAATCAACGCTAAAATGGTCGATGTATTACTGACCTCTAAGCTGCTGAAGACAGTAGATTACCCGAAGCTGACCGGGAGTCTCCTGCCTAAGGCGGAGGCTATCGTAGACGCGCTGTTTGAGAGTACCGAGTCCGCTTATGGCTCTGAGGTGTCCAGCTATGGCATCCTTGCTCATGAGTCCCATATGTCCGCTCTCTCCCGTCTGGCTATGAAGAACGGCTTTGGTGGAGAGGATGCAGTAAAGGACATGCTGGGTACAGACATCGCCTACTACAATGGGACTGACCGTGGCCTATTCATGTTGGCGAAGCACTTCACCTGTCTGTCCTTTGGCTGTCTGCGTCATGATGGCGAACATATCACTGTGGTCTTATCCCGTGATGGCAACTCCCAGTCCCATGACCTTGAGATTCTCGGTAAGGTATTCGTGGTCGCTGAGGCTGCTACGACTGTGAAGATGAAGACAGGAAGTGCTACTGCTGTGTTACCAGTGGTTAAGTGCCTGAGCTTCAAGTGAGCTAACTAACTAACAATAACAACTATTGGTCAGGACCTTCGGGTCTTGGCCCTTATTTAATGTTATGTTATATCATAACAATTCAAGGGAGGGACACATGGACCTACACAAAGTCTATCTCGTGGTCTTCCTGCTGAAGCTGGCTCTGGTAGTCGTGCTTATGGTCTGGCCCAAAGACTGATACTGATGAGTTTTGACTGAAAAATGTGAGAGGCCATCTAATACAATAAGCCTGACGATTTACCCCGTAGCCCGACCCTCAGTCAGACCAAAGGGCCGGGTAGTCCGTGACTGTGTTCTATTCCTTTAGAGGGAATATTACGTGCTTCAAGTCTTGACCGTCAGCCTCTCGATGTGTAACCATCACTGTAACCACTGGATTCCTCAGTCTTTAAGAAACAAGAAGTTAGCTAGTTGTCCTCGGCTCCCTTCGCCCGCTCCACGACTTACTTCTCACAGACTCTCCTGATTCAATTATCCTTCGTAATCTCAATGTGTTTCTTTGTTTAACGGGCAGACAGACTCAATGCACGACTATGCAGGCTAAAGCGATTGTGGGAGACGATAGGCCTCCCTTTCGGGAGATACCTCATATGAAACTAACTATCCACAGGGGCCAAAGAGAAATCTTTGACGCTCTCGGATAGTAGAGCTTTGTATATGCTGGTTAATCCTTACAATTCGCGATACTGGTGTCTTAAATATCGCATTTCCCCCGTGGTACAAAAAATCAACTATCAATCAATTGAATTTATTTAAGAAATTTTAAGGAGTATGTTTGATTGTCTGTCTGAAAATATATCAACGCTAATACAGGTCACGTAGTTAATTGTTAGATTATAATTCCATAGTTATCTTTTTTGAATACGATATAAGATTAGTTATCCTTCATAAATAAGTAATGTGGCCTTTTCGTAGGTCAATTTTCTCTAATCGGTAGTAACAGGTTTTAAATGGTTTAGACTTGGTAGGATTTTACCTGGATAAACATGGTGGACATCTATTTTGTTAAAAATATCTTCAGGAGTTTTATCATTAGTAATAATTTCTTAAGGTGACTAGTTTTGTTCTCATTATCCGGTCACGAAATTATGTAGATACACAAAAATATACGAATTACTTTAGTACTTTGTACCATTTTGAATGCTTGCTATGCCGGGGGGGTCGTTAGCCTTGTGTATATTCTGTCATTGTTGTTGAAAAATATAGCAAATATAGTTAGATAGACTTCAGTTGTACTGATTAAAATCTCACACGGTATAGCTAAGAATTTAAAGGTAGAGACATGGGTGACAATTCAGTCAGGCTACCTTTAACCCCAGTATGTATGCTGGTAATTTGTAAGAAAATGTTTCCTTGTGTTTTGAGAATTTTCTCATTTTGAATAAAAGATGAAAGTGCAATTTCACAGGTGGTACTAATAATACAACCAATAATCGCATTAAAATGCCGATATCCATTAGTAATTCAAATCTAAGAATGAATAATTGATAGTTTTTAGCTATGAATGCCGAGGGGTTGATATCACATCCTTGTTGTGTAAAAGTTCATCTCATGTATTTAGCAATATTAATAAAATTAATTACTCGATTGTTAGGTATTTTTTAGAGGGTCGGTGTGCTTAAAAGTACGCACTTACCTTTCCATGGATGAAATAGAGTTTTTTGAGGTTATGGAGGCTTCATGAAGTATCAACATTTCTGGCCACCTAATGATATTTATTTTGGGGGGGGCGTCGCTAGTGTTATTGATGAAATGTCACTGATTACAAACGAAAGAAATTATTTATTCGTGAATCTTAATCAATACAGCTTACGTAGTACCTTGGTTTTTTTCTCACGTAATAAAGATATCAATAAAATTATAATCATCATTTCCAGCTCACGGTTGATGCCTTTGGCTCTTTTTTGGCTGGATAATATCAAAAATGTTATTGCTGTTTTCGATACCTCAACACCTGTGTCGGAGATGATTAAGAAAATAAGCCTATATCGACGAAATGGTGACAAGATAACGGCAGGGCGAAGGGAATGTAACTTTAAGATTAGCAACAAAGATATCATGAAGATGAAGTACTTCTTAACCGAAAGCGGTATGGAGGAGCTTCAGGATAGATTTATGAACTCGCCGTCAACATTGTATCGTTGGAGAAAAGAGATCGCCCTTAAATTTGGCGTGCGAGACCCTCGATATCTTCTATTGCCAGAATAAAAAACTATGCGTTTTCTCATTAAGAATTACAATTAAAGATCCGATCTTTAATTGTTGTTTTAGAACGGATACTGCATACGACCTCCATTTAACTAAAATTAGGAAATATAAAATTTCTAGCCTTGCTTAGACTAGAAACTGTCGTGATTTCGATAAGAATAGATACGCTGGCTAAGAACGTCAGGGGCGGTAGCGTTCCAGAAAACATCTGGGATTTATTTAAAGTTAATAATTATTAAATAAGGGACTTATCAGTAATGATCAGCAAAGATGATGTAAAAATTGCCATTATTGGACTCGGGTATGTTGGCTTACCATTGGCTGCTGAATTTGGGAAAATTCGTCAGGTGGTTGGTTTTGATGTTAATCATAAACGTATACTCGAGCTAAAAGAAGGGATCGATGTCAATCTCGAAACCACAGAAGAAGAGCTACGTGATGCTCGCCATCTGACGTTTACCTCATCAATTGATGAAATCAGAGAATGCAATTTTTACATCATTACCGTCCCGACGCCGATCAACGATTATAAGCAACCAGATCTCACCCCTTTGATTATGGCAAGTGAAACTGTTGGCAAAGTACTGAGGCCGGGGGATATCGTGGTGTATGAATCTACGGTATATCCAGGGTGTACTGAAGAAGAATGCGTGCCGATCCTTGAGCGTATGTCAGCGATGACATTTAACAAAGACTTCTTTGTCGGATATAGCCCAGAGCGCATCAATCCCGGCGATAAAAAATATCGTCTGACAACTATCAAGAAAATTACCTCAGGTTCAACTGAAGAAACGGCCTGTCTGGTTGATGAGATCTATCGACAGATCATCACGGCAGGAACGTACAAAACGGAAAGCATTAAGATCGCGGAAGCGGCAAAGGTGATTGAAAATACCCAACGCGATCTCAATATCGCGCTGGTAAATGAATTGGCGATTATCTTTAACCGATTAGAGATTGACACTGAAGCCGTGCTGCGAGCAGCGGGAAGTAAATGGAACTTCCTGCCATTCCGTCCGGGACTGGTTGGTGGTCACTGCATTGGCGTCGATCCCTATTATCTGACTCATAAATCTCAGGGCATCGGTTACTATCCGGAAATTATCCTCGCGGGTCGTCGACTGAACGATAATATGGGTAACTATGTTTCGGGACAGTTGATCAAAGCCATGATCAAAAAAGGAATTAATGTTGAGGGTTCTAACGTTCTGATTCTGGGGTTCACCTTTAAAGAAAACTGCCCGGATATCAGGAATACCCGCATTATCGATGTTGTAAAAGAGTTGGGCAATTACAGCTGTAATGTTGATATTTTTGACCCTTGGGTGGATGCTGAGGAAGTCGAAGAGGAATATGGGATTATACCTGTATCGGAAATCAAGGCTGCTTCTTATGATGCCATTATTGTTGCCGTTGGCCATGAGCAGTTTAAGAAGATGGGGAGTACTGATATTCGTGGCTTTGGAAAAGATAAACATGTGCTTTATGATTTGAAGTATATCCTTTCGCCTGAGCAGTCAGATGTGAGGTTATAATCATGACAGCCTATGATGAATTAAAAATACAACTCGTTCTTGAACCAAAACGTTGGCTTATTACTGGCGTAGCAGGTTTTATCGGCTCCGGATTATTAGAAGAACTACTCTATTTAAATCAAACAGTAATTGGGTTGGATAACTTTTCAACTGGCTATCAACATAATTTAGAGGATGTGCGTGCCGCTGTCAGTGAAGAACAATGGTCGCGGTTTACCTTTGTTCATGGGGATATCCGGTCGTTTGCCGATTGTCAGGCTGTTTGTGAGAATGTCGATTACGTTTTACATCAGGCCGCTCTGGGAAGCGTACCACGTTCCTTGCAGGATCCTATCACGACAAATAGCGCTAACATTGATGGTTTTTTAAATATGTTGACGGCGGCGAGAGATGCACATGTATCTGGTTTCACCTATGCCGCAAGCAGTAGTACTTATGGTGACCATCCCGATTTACCTAAAATTGAGGACCGGATCGGCCGGCCATTAAGCCCGTATGCGGTTACAAAATACGTCAATGAATTGTACGCCGAGGTGTTTGCTCGCAGCTATGATTTTAACACTATTGGCCTGCGCTACTTTAATGTATTTGGCCGCCGTCAAAACCCTAACGGAGCATACTCTGCAGTCATTCCTCGCTGGATACTATCGCTTCTTAAAGATGAACCAATTTATATCAATGGCGATGGTTCAACAAGCCGCGATTTTTGCTATATAGAAAATGTGATTCAGGCCAATTTATTATCAGCAACGACTAATGATTTAACCTCAAAAAATAAAGTCTATAATGTGGCTGTTGGAGACAGAACTTCGCTAAATGAGCTTTATTATCTCATCCGCGATGGGTTGAATTTATGGCGGGACGAACAAATTAGTGCTGAACCAATTTATAAAGATTTTCGTGACGGTGACGTTAAGCATAGTCAGGCAGATATTACCAGAATAAAAACATTTCTTTCATATGAGCCTGAGTTTGATATCAAAGAAGGACTTAAGCAGACTCTAAAATGGTATATCGATAAAAAGACTGCTTTGTATTCCTGAGTAAAACTACTCACTTTCCTTTCACGTGGATGAATTTAATGAAATCGTCAGGGATGTTTACGCTTACAGCCATTGGTAGTTGCCGTATTGTGAGTCCGGTAAAACGAGCTCAGCCTTATTTTAATTTCAAGGCTAATTTTAAAAGGATATATGGTTTTACGCATACGAGCAGCGAGGCATTACAGCAGGTTCGTTTTATTTTAGGCTTGATAGATATTCCTGAAAAGGTCCGGCCTTTTATTTTTAGACCTGCCGTAAATTATTCAAACACCGACGTTCATAGTCGTTCTGATTTCTATATCGTTGAGATTTCAAGTCAGAAGAAGATTATGGCCTATGGGTTCTGCTTACAAATAAATTATTTAACTCGTCATTTCTATGAGTTTTTTAGCCAAACAGAGCGGGCGCGTGTGTACTGGTCGCTGGCCACGCAAGGAAATCAACACAAACTGCTGGCCTATCTCAAAGACGATCCCTGTTTTGCCGGAATGTCGGAAGACGATCGTGCCTTATTAAGCAATATCAATGTTGAGCAGATGGATGAGCATGCTATCGAACAGGACATGATGGAAATCGTTCAGCTGCTTGGTCGCGATCGCGTTATGTTTATGACCCATGTTGATGCCGTGACTCGTGCTGGAACCGTCATTCAGTCCCGCAGTCGATTGATTAAAAATGTCGAGACCATCGCCACCAGGATGGATATTCCCTGCGTTAATCCGACAAATTTGATGGAAAAGTGGGGACAGAAAAGAGCCCTGGAAAAAAATGGCGACGATCTTACTCATTATACCGACATGTTTGGTGACGCGATCGTTGCGGCTATTTTTAAGGGAGTGATCAATAAGACTAATCATCATCTTGATGAGGGGCGACAAGAGAAACAGGACCAAATACGTGAGATTACCCTATCGATCACTAAGCTGCTTGCCGATGGCGACATTATTACTGCATCACAGCAACTTTTTGCCGCATTAAGAAATCAGCAGCAAGAGCCTGTTCTAATCCAACTTCGGTCCGTAATCTTCAGCCGTTTAGGTTATTATGAACAGGCTTATCAGGATATTAGTGATGTTGAGAAAATTATCGGTACGACAGACAGTACATTACGTTGTCGGCTGAGGTCTCTACATGGATTAGCGCGTTGGCGGGAAGCCTTATCGACGGCCGAGATGATGCTTTCCAATGAAATTGAAGATGAAGAAGTCCTTACCGTTGCCGCCGGCTCAGCCGATGCTTTACAGCTGTTTGATAAGTCATATCAATACTGGAAACGTGTACTGTTATTGAATCCTGAAACCCAAAGCGGATGGGTTAATTTCCTGAGCAGCACGCAATATTTCAATGATGGCAACGCATTTTCCGAAGCTTTCCATGCCGGCATTCAATCGCAGCGCCTAAATGATGCGTTTATGGAAACAGCGTTATCTTTGGCAATCAAATTCAGTGATGAATTGATTTTCATGCATGCACTCGAGCAGCTACTCCGCCATGAGTCAGAATTTGCGCTGACGGTATTGTCGACGATTCATGATACCGGTCTCGTTATCCGCACGGCTTTCTGCATCAAGAATATGAGCTATCATCAGGCGCTTAGCACCTCGTATAAAGATAAACTCCACGACGTTTTTGAGGCATGGAACAATACCGCGCTGTCGCTACATTCGGTTGATGATTTTGTCTCACTGAGTACTTCGCTGGTCTACAGCTACTCTGCATTTATGGTTTATCCCCATGCACGTATTTCTCGTTTTAATAATGAAGTTAAAATGGCATGGCGCGAGAAATTAAGAGAAATGTATGAGCGTGAGGATTATGAAAATATCCTGGCAGGGGCGAAAATAGTATGGCCACTTCTGGAGTTCGATCCCGTTAGCACCGTATATTGTGCAAGAACGCTGGTGAATCTTGGTGCCTGGAAAGACGCGTGCACGTTGGCCCATATGACCTTGATTCGTAATTCGAATATTACCAGCCTGCAGTCGATTATGTTACGCAGTATACGTCATATTAACGACATTCCGTTCCTCATTGATTTGATTGCTAACGTCATGAGCATTTCTCCATCATTCCAGAATGCCTCGATGAACGAGTTGTTTGAGAAAGAGTGTCGCAATGTTGCAACCAGAGCCCTTAAATATGTACGCCAGAAGAAAACTGAAGGGCGTCTGGATGAAGCATTGTCTGTATTGATTAGCCTGAAACGAATTGATCCTGATGTTTCTCGCCTGATGCGTGAATATAAGCAAATTATCAGATTATTTAATGAGTCACTGAAGGATGGCGGTAGCACTATCGCGTCTTATGAACATCTAGATTATGCGAAAAAATTACTCGTTTTTGATAGCGAAAATGCCTATGCCTTGAAATATGCCGCATTAAACGCAATGCATTTACGCGACTACACCCAGGCTTTGCAGTATTGGCAGCGACTGGAGAAAGTGAATGGGCCAACGGAGCCGGTGACAAGGCAGATCTCGACCTGCATAACCGCATTACAAAAAAATACATCAGGGAAGTCGTAATGATTACGCAGGAAGAAAAGTTAGCTGCGCTAGGGAAAACGCTTTTAACATTGAAACAAGAGAAGAAGCTTGCGCAAGCTGTTGCGTTAATTGACAGCGAATTACCGGCTGAGGCTTTAACTTCATTAGCGATGCTAAAAAAAGCAGAATTTCTTCATGATTTCAATGAAACGGCGCGTGCATACGCGCTCTACGAAACGCTGATTGCACAAAACAATGATGAAGCTCGTTATGAGTATGCGCGTCGTTTATATAATACGGGGCTAGCCAAAGATGCGCAGCTAATTCTTAAAAAGGTTAGCACCGGCGTGCAGAAAAAATATAACAATTATTTAGGCAAAATAAATAAGATCTGCGATTTGCTTGAACGCCTTGAAGGGGAAGCGATCCCTGTGGGAACCAACACCCGTATTATTGCAATGAAGCATGCCATCTTGTTCTATCGAAATCGTCAGCCGCGGCAGCTTCCCGTCGGATCTTTTGGTCGCCTTGCGCTCTGTACAGGCTCGCTAGGTAGCGGCGGTGCAGAGCGTCAGATTTCCAGGCTGGCTATTGAGATCGCCAGAAAATATCGGCAACAGGGGAAAATTGGCGGCCTGAAAGTAGAAGAGCCGGTAGAGCTCATTATTCGCTCCCTGGCACCGGAACTCAGGCAAGACTTTTTCCTGAAAGAAGTGCTGGAAGAACAGGTCGAGGTGCTTGAAATCGCGAAGATTACCGGAAACTTCTTTGACGATACGACAATAGAATCTCCGGAGTTGCGCTTATTGCTCTCTCATCTGCCGCCGGTGTGTAACTACGGTATCAAGCATCTGGTCCCCCACTTATGCGAGCGCAAGCTGGATTATCTCTCCGTTTGGCAGGATGGCGCTTGTCTGATGATTGCGCTTGCAGCGCTGATTGCTGGCGTGCCCAGAATTCAGCTGGGATTACGTGGCTTACCGCCGGTGGTGAGAAAGCGTCTGTTCAAGCCGGAATATGAGCCTCTCTACCAGGCGCTGGCGGTCGTGCCTGGCGTTGATTTTATGAGTAACAACCATTGTGTGACCCGCCATTATGCCGACTGGCTAAAGTTGGAGGCGAAGCACTTCCAGGTTGTATATAACGGCGTCTTACCGCCATCTACCGAACCCTCTTCTGAGGTGCCACATAAAATCTGGCAGCAGTTTACGCAAAAAACACAGGATGCGGACACGACTATTGGTGGCGTTTTCCGCTTTGTAGGCGATAAGAACCCTTTTGCATGGATTGATTTTGCAGCACGCTATTTACAGCACCACCCCGCCACACGCTTTGTGCTGGTAGGCGATGGTGATTTGCGCGCTGAAGCGCAGAAACGCGCCGAACAGTTGGGGATTCTGGAGAGAATACTATTCGTTGGCGTCTCGCGTGACGTGGGGTATTGGCTGCAAAAAATGGACGTATTCATTTTGTTTTCGCGTTATGAAGGGCTACCCAATGTGCTCATTGAAGCACAAATGGTCGGGGTGCCGGTGATTTCAACCCCTGCAGGTGGATCGGCAGAATGCTTTATTGAGGGTGTTTCGGGTTTCATTCTTGATGATGCACAGACGGTCAATCTTGACCAGGCTTGCCGCTATGCAGAACAGTTGGTCAATTTATGGCGCAGCAGAACCGGTATTTGCCAACAGACGCAGTCATTTTTACAAGAACGCTTCACCGTGGAACATATGGTGGGAACGTTTGTACAAACCATTGCCTCTCAGCCTCGTTAATTAATGGGCAGCATTTTTTCAGCTATTTCATTTATAAAATAAGTTATGAAAAAAATTATTATATTATTAACGACGTTTTTTCTGCTTTCGGGATGCACTATTCCTAGGGCGGTATTTAAATCCAGCCTGATTAATCAGGACGATCCTCATTATCATCTGGTCGAAGTCACGCCGACATTAAAACTGAGTGATGCCGATACTGTGCCGAAAACTATTGTCGATCCGGTCTTTGCCGAAAATAACTGGCACTGGACATCTTTGGCTAAAGGCGATGTGCTGCATATCACTATTTTATCCTCGGGGGGAGCGGGGTATTTATCCAATAACGCGAGCGGCGACCGGGCGGATTTTGAAAATATTCTTGTGACTGACGGTAATATCGTTCAGGTGCCTTATGCCGGGATCATTCCGGTTACCGGGCTGGATGTGACACAACTGGCTGAAGAGATCAGAAAGCGACTTTCGCGCGTTGTCCTGAATCCTCAGGTGCTGGTGACGCTTACCGCCCGCACCGGAGCCATGGTGACGGTCGAGGGTAGCGGGAAAACGGGTCGCTACCCTCTCGAACAGAGTATGAATCGTCTTAGTCATTTTTTGGCAACGGCGGCGGCAGTAGAAAATACCAGCGCAGAGATGATGGAAGTTCACGTGACGCGCCAGCAGCATTATTTCAATGCGCGACTGTCAGATATTTATCAGTATCCCGGGCTGGATATTGTCTTACAGCCGGATGACCGTATCACTCTGCGTCAAGTGACCGAGTATGTTAATGTGCTCGGCGCGGCGGGTGTTCAGGGAAAACATGCTCTGGTTCAGCGTCATTCCAGCGTAGTGGATGCTTTGGCGCTGGCGAAAGGATTAAACGACAATCTTGCCGATCCGCAGGCGGTTTTTCTGTACAAGCATGACGAAGCGGAACAGGCGAAACAGCAGATGCGTAAGCTGAATATCTATCATGTCGATATGAGCCAACCTGACTCGGTGTTTTTAGCACAGGCCATGCGGGTGGAGGACGGCGATGTTATCTATATCTCGAACGCCTCTTTGACTGATTTCGCTAAGGTGAAAGCCGCATTCGATAGCTTTTTGATCCGCGGCTCTAATTCTTTCTAACGTCGCCATATGAATATTTTGAAAAATAATACTTATTATTTTATGAAACTCATTACCGTCTGTGAGTTAATCATTTTGTTAATGTCACGCGATATCAAAACACGCTATAACGGTAATTTGCTAAACTATATGATGGTGCTGGCCGTACCATTGGTATGGATAACCATTACCGTTATTTCTTTTCAATATTTAAATCGCATCGTGCCAATATTCACTGACGATATCAGCTTTGTTATTGCAGGTATATTACCGTATCTGTTATTTCGTTATACCATTACCGCAACCATGCGCACCCGTTCATTCTTTACATCGTTGGCGGTTGTCTCGCAGGTTAAGAAAAGACATGTGATTTTTGCTCTTGCCGCAGTCGAATTTGTTAATGCGGTTATCATTTATATTATTGTTTCATTAATTAACTTTCTTATCTTTTCCCGTTGGGAAGCCCAGAAACCGATCCTGATTTTTGAAGGGATGGTTATCGCATGGCTTCTGGGATTATCGTTTGGTTACTTTTGTGACGCACTGTCTGAACGGTTTCCGCTGGTCTACAAAGCCGTTCCTGTAGTGCTAAGACCGATGTTTTTGATTTCAGCTGTCTTTTATACGGCGAATGAATTGCCCTATTCATTATTAAGCATATTCAGCTGGAACCCTCTACTTCATGCTAATGAGATAGTCAGAGAAGGAATGTTTGAGGGGTATAACTCCTTGTACCTTGAACCTCTTTACCCTCTGGCATTTTCCGCAACGTTATTCCTCGCGGGCATCATTTTTCACCTGATTTGTGACACTGAAAATCACTGACTTTAGCTTCAGGAGAGACGCGTTCGTGTTCGGTTTATTAGGTTGTACACGCTATTTTGAGTCTGATAAGGGCCCGCGGGTGGTCCTTGATAAAACAGATTTTATCATGGATTACCATGAGCATATCGGTATTCTGGCGGCCCCTGGTTCAGGCAAAACGACGCTAACCCGATTGCTGTGCGGTATAGATGCTCCTGATGAAGGGGATTTTATTGGGCTACGGGGTGATGCGCTCCCACTGGGGGCAAATGCTTTTGTTCTGCCGGGGTTAACCGGCGAAGAGAATGCGCGCATGATGGCCAGTCTTTATGGCCTGGATGGCGATGAGTTTTCACATTTCTGCTATCAATTGACCCAGCTTGAACAGCGCTATACCGACAGGGTGAGTGAATATTCTGTCACGATGAAAGCGCATCTGGCATTTGCCATTAATTTACTGCTTCCCTGTCGCCTTTATATTGCTGATGACAAGCTGTACACCGGGGATAATGCCACACAGTTGCGTATGCAGGCGGCACTAGCTTATGAGCTGCAACAGAAAGGGTTGATTGTGCTAACGCGCAACCCTCGGCTTATTAAAGAACACTGTCATGCGTTTGGCGTACTGCTGCATGGAAAAATTACGATGTGTGAAGATTTAGCACAGGCATCTGCGCTTTTTGAACAATATCAGTCAAATCAGGCGACGATTCAAACTGATGATTATTCCTTTGATATATAATTAGAAAATATACGGATAGAGTGTGGAAAATTCAGAACGTATTAAAAAATGGAAAGAGGAAAGGGCGAAGGTAGCAGAAGAAAGCCGAGCCTCGCGACTACAACAAAAAGAGGATGAACGCTCCCTTCGCCAGACGGAAAAAACGGCCGATGCGAAAAGTCATCATCGCCCAGACGCCGGGTGGTCCGCGACGGATGCTGATTCTGTCCGTAGAGCGTCATTGGTTATTAAAGAGCGACGTGTTCAGCAAGCCAAACAATCGCTACGTCGGCTCTTTCTTTATATTGCTTTGCCGCTGCTGGTTATTATGCTTATGTCGTGGTTATTAACTTCGCGTTTTTATAGCGCGGATGCCACCTTTATTGTGCAAACTGATGCCAGCCAGGATAATTTTTCTGGAACAGCTTTCTTTGGTGCAGGCAATGAGATGTCGGAGGGCTTTCAGGTTCGCGAGTTTATACTTTCGAAAGAAATGATGGAGCGGATGGAAAAAGAGCTCGGTTTTTTATCTTATTTCGCGCAAGACGATATCGCATTATTTTCCCGCTACCACGCGCCGCTGGGTATTAATGATGATCCTTATCGTTACTATTTATCGAAAGTCTCGGTTGCTGTCGATATTCAACAGGGCATGCTGCGTTTAAACGTCAAGGCGCGGAGTGCGAAACAGGCTGAGTTTTTTGCCCAGCGCATTCTGGCTTTTGCTGAACAGCACGTTAATACCGTTTCAGCGCGGATGCAGCAGGAACGGATTTTATGGCTGGAAAACGATGTTAAATCGGCCCAGGAGAATCTGGGGGCCGCTCGGCTTGAATTGCTAAAAATACAGCATATACAAAAAGATATTGAACCGCAGGAAACCGTGACCGCGATTTATCAATTAATTGCTGGCTTTGAAACGCAGTTGGCGGAGGCGAAAGCGGAATACGCGCAATTAATGGCTAATGGTTTGGATCAGAACCCCCTTATTCCTCGCCTGTCGGCCAAAATCAAGGTCCTGGAAAAGCAGATCGGCGAACAACGTAACCGCCTGTCAAATAAGTTAGGGTCGCAAGGTTCTTCAGAAAGTCTGTCCCTGTTTGAAGATCTTCGCCTGCAGAGTGAGATCGCCAAAACACGCTGGGAATCTGCCTTGCAGACCTTACAGCAAGGGAAGCTTCAAGCGCTACGTGAGAGACGGTATTTGCTGATCATTTCTCAACCGATGGTGGTGTCTGACACCACTCGCTATGCCGATGGAACAAAGTGGTTACTGTTCTTCGTGTTGCTGGGCATCGCGTACCTGGTGACTTCTCTCCTGATAACCATCAGGCGGATGCGTGAATAAGGCGGAGTAAGGAAATACGATGAGCTTGCACTCTACATGTAAAAAAATATCGCCAACCACCCTGCTCAAACAAGAGGATTGGGAGGGGCTATGTCACTATTTCGGTCAGCATCCCGAAAAAGTGCGAGATAGTGCTGGAAATGAGCAAAACATTATTCTCTTCGCTATCGCGTGTTTGCGTAAAGATGAAACAGATGCCGCGCTGACTTTGTTGTCCGACCGTGTGCTGACAGCAAAGAATAGCCGTGATTTATTGCGACGCTGGGTTATTTCGCCGCTGGCATCACATCATCGGGACGCTGTACTACAGGTGGTTAACAAACTGCTGGCGGTGAATGTGTGCCAGCCGGAGGATGTCCTGCTGGTCGCAAGCGTGCTGCTTAAGAGTAAACAATATGCGACTGTTGCTGACTTAGCCGAGCGGGCATGGCTCGCTTTTTCGGGCAATAGCAAAATTTTTGCCCTCCATCTGCGCAGCCTGACGCTGGTGGATAAAGAGTTACAGGCAATTTCGTTGGCCAGAACACAGGCGCAGGAAGCTCCCCCGCGGGGAGATATGATTGAGACCTGCCTCCGTTTCTTAAATAAAAGCCGCCTACCAGAAGATCATGACCTGGCCCGCGCATTGCTCCCTTTCTTCGTGTTAGAAAGCCAGGAGTCGGCGGGGCTGGCGGTTGATACGCTGTGCGCTGTCGGTAAATATCAGGAAGCCACTCAGACTGGGGAGTCCGCATTAGGCCGTGGGTTGGATGGTGCGGCGCTGCGTCGTAGCCTGGGGCTTGCCTACTATCAATCCGACCGCAGCCGGGAAGCGAAGCTTCAAGCCGCTGAGCATTGGCGTCATGCCCTGGATTTTAACCCTGATAATTTACGGATCGTGACCCTGTATGCCGATGCCTTAATCAGAACGGGTCAGAATGAGAAAGCCATTCCGTTACTGCAGCAGTCGCTCGCGACTCATCCTGATCTTCCTTATGTCAGAGCCATGTATGCCCGAGCACTGCGCCAGGTTGGGCAATACGCTGCTGCCAGCGATGAGTTTGTACAACTGGCAAGGGAAAAAGGGGCGACCAGTAAATGGAACCGTTATGCCGCGGCGGCGTTGTTACAGGCGGGGAAAACAAGCGAAGCGGAAAGCGTCTTTGAGCACTATATTCAGGCCAGAGCAAGCCATCTGCCTCAGTCATTCGAAGAGGGGCTGCTGGCGCTTGATGGGCAAATATCTGCCGTTAATCTACCGCCTGAGCGCCTTGACTGGGCATGGGAAGTTGCCGGCAGACAGTCCGGTATCGAGCGCGATGAATGGGAACGCCGGGCGAAGTGGGGGTATCTTGCCGATAATTATCTCCTCGACTGGCTTGAATGCCGTGGAGAGCAGGCCGACGAACCGATGTATCGGTTGGCCGATATATCGCATGTCGAGCAGTTTTTCCAACGGCTGCAGCTCGATAAGCGTGGTTGCATTGTTGTATCGGCTCATATGGGCGCAATGTATGCCGGGCCGATGATCCTCTCCTTGCTGGAAATGAACAGCAAATGGGTGGCTTCCACGCCTGGCGTGCTCAAAGGGGGCTATGGTGAGCGGTTGATTTCGGTTAGTGACAAAAGCGAAGCGGACGTGGTCAGAGCCTGCATACAGACCTTGCATAGTGGGCAGTCGCTTGTTGTGGCGATCGACGGCGCGCTGAATTTGAGCGCGCCGACTATCGACTTTTTCGGCCAGCAGATTACCTACTCCACCTTTTGCTCTCGACTTGCCTGGAAAATGCACTTACCCACCGTATTTGGTGTTCCGGTGTGGCGAGACGGGCGCATCCATTTTGTTTTGGAGAAAATGGTCGATCCGCAGAGGTTCGAAAGCCAGTCTTCTTTTATTGAGCGCTGGAAAGACAATTACCTGAAATGTGTAACCCAAATCCTGAATAGCGGGCCTGAAAATCTGAGACTGTCGGGGGGGATTTGGCGAAATATCACGCGCAGGGATGAATCATCTTCGGGCTGAAAAGATGTTTGCCCCGCGATGCCTTTGGCGCACCAGGCGGGGCCGCCCGCTAAGTAAAACTGAGTTATTCGATTTAGAAAGCATCCGTTCATTAACGTTCGGGTGCTTTTTTCGTTCTAACGAGCTGAAAAACGGAGAATTATATAATAGCTACGTTATACCTGATTGTGGTTCTGTTTGTCTGAGGGCTACCAGAAGACAGTATCCTGAAGTCATCCCTTAGCGATGTTAAATAGCGGCATCGAAATCCGCTGGTAGCGTACTGTTACCTGTACCCAGGCTGCGTTGCATTAATACCGTATCAAGCCAGAGCCCATGCTTGAATCCAATGTTCGTCAGCGTGCCTATTTTCGTAAATCCGGCCTGCTGATGGACTTTCAGCGATCCCTGATTATTGCTGTCGCCGACGATAGCGATCAACTGCCGATAACCCTGCGTTTCAGCCCACTCAATTACATGGCGTAGCAACGCTTTTCCCACCCCCTGACGCTGTGCCGTCGGGTCAATATAAATCGAATCTTCGAGGGTATAGCGATAGGCATAACGCTCGCGGTAGCGGGTGAGATAGCAATACCCGATGACCTTATCTTCTTGCAATGCGACAACCCACGGCAGTCCCAGACTGCGGATTTTTTCCAGACGATCCTGCATCTCGCGGGTATCCGGCGGGTCAGTTTCAAAGCTGCCGGTACCGTGAATAACATGATGGGCGTAGATATCGCGTATGGCGGGGATGTGTTTTTTTTCAGCGTTAACGATTTTCATTGACCAGCTCCCATTGGCATCTTTGTCCAAATTACCTCAAAGGCTGGAGAGAAGGTAAGTGCAAAAAATTATGCGTCTATACCCGTCATTCTTTAAGCTGCATGTACCTTGGCTACGCTAGCTCACTTCAGTCACATGGTTCGCTAAACTCCTGGGGATTTACTCACTTGCCGTCTTCATGTAACTCGAATTATTTAGGGTATATAAATTATTTTCAATGTAAATAAGCTTTCAAATTGTAAGGGTAAAGGGGGTGTGGTTGATACTGTCAATAATACGCAAGGTTGGTAAATACTTTAGCGAGTTGAGCAATGCACAATTCTTCGCGCACGTATTATGGCGGATACCAAAATACCAATTTTGGTAGATTTCAAGGATAGGTCAAGAAGTTATTTGATTTTATTGAGTTTTTACTGTACTTAGTTCTGCTTATGACTGTACCTTTAATTTCATTTTATCGACCCTGTTCGAAACTTAAAATTAGGTTATATTATTTACATTGTTATCTTTGTTGTTATCAGGGGCATTATTATCAGAACTTTCTCTATCCGCACACAATAGTTACCATGCAAACAGTTGCGCGGTGTAGCTATGCCAACCAGCAATAGTTATCATCGTCACAAGGTTTCGTCATGCAAACTTAATCTAAATCCAGAATTCAATCCCAAGAGTATTAGGATTATTTAGTCTAAAATACTTTTTTGTCTAAGAGTTTTCGTATCGCATAGCCACGAACTACGCTGAGTGATAAAATTTTCGAGTTTACGCCTGCTTTCCCACGATTAGAGGGCGAGGCGCGGGTAGTCAATAAGACGAAAGAGTTAATTGCTTCATAACCCTATTGCAAAATAAGCGGCAGTGCATCTTACATGGTCGGGTATCGTTAGTAACCGACTGTAATATATTGAAAACGCTTATTTTTACTCTGATGTAAGTTATAAGGGCAGATATGTTAAGTATGCGTCGACATGCCAACTTCATTAAACGTTTTAAGTCTTTAAGCTGTTTATTTACGGCAAGCGTTCTTTTCCCTATGCAAATCTCTGCAGCGACATCAGATTATGACGCTTTGGTTATTGAAGCGCGGGGTGGTAATAGTGCACCGTTATTGCGTTATCTAGAGGATCAGGGAAAGCAAAGCGCGCTAACGCCAAATCAGGTTGCCGACTGGCTGCAAGTTTCCAGTTGGGTTGATAACAACGATAAAGCCACTATTGAAATCTGGCAGCGCTATCGTGGGCAGATGGATGTGCCTGCACGCGGCAAAGTCGCCGCTGCACGTGCGTACCGTAACCAGAAAAACTGGAATGATTCATTGGCGGTATGGGAAAGCGTTTTACAGGAAGAGCCTGACAACGTTGACGTACGCACCGGCTGGATAATGACGTTGGCAGATGCTCGCTACAATCAGCAAGCCCTTACTGAAGCGAATAAATGGGCACAGGCACATCCGGGTGCTGACTCCGATGCACTACTTGCCTACGTATATCATTCTCAGGGAAAAAACTGGGACGCGCTGTTGGTTGCCAGCCAGGCGGATGACGTTGATCCTGGCAACAAAAATGCAAAATCTACGCTGCTGTCTGCTCTGTCAGCAAACCGTGTTTCCGGGCCCGCCTTAAATATGGCGGAGGTAGTGCCTACGGCAGATCCTGTGAAGCGCCGCCTTGAGCTTGATGCGGCCGCCGAAATGGTACGTTCCTCCTATACGTCCGCACGTAATGAAGAAGAGCGGTTTATCGTGGCGGATAAAGCGCTGGCCCGCTATGACCAGTTGCTGGCTGCCTGGAAGGATGAGCCGTCCGCGCAGAATGATGTCCGTCGGGCGAGAATTGACCGCATGGGGGCTTTGCTGGTTCGTAAGCGAACGTCTGAAGTGATTAAGGAATACGAATCGCTTTCTGCGAGCGGCGAAGTGCCAAACTACGCAAAACGCTGGGTAGCATCGGCATGGTTAAGCGAACGCCAGCCAGAAAAAACCGAAGCGATGCTGATGAGCATCTACTACCCGAATGGACCGATTCCCGTTACGCCGCTTGGCCCTGAGGATCAACAGGATCTGTTCTACGCGCATATCGATAATGAAAACTTTGATGCCGCTAAAAAACAGGCCGAAAACTTAATCAAAGAGAGTCCGTACCTGCGACGCATCTATGGTTCGCCAACGCCGCAGCCTAACGATAACTGGCTGCTCGGACAGTCGATGCTGACGCAATATTATATTGCTGCCAATGAACTACCTGAGGCTGAAAAGCTCGCAGAGCATCTGGCGCGAACAGGTTCAGGTAACCAGGGGCTGCGCATATCTTATGCCTCCGTTCTTGAAGCACGTGGCTTGCCGCATGCGGCGGAGAAAGAGCTGAAGCTGGCGGAAGTGATTGAGCCAAGTAACCTGGAACTGGAACGTCAGCAGGCTTATGTTGCGTTGGATCTCCAGGAATGGAGGCAGGCCGATGAACTGACGGATGATGTCATCGCTCGTAGCCCGGATGATGAAGCGACGCTGCGCCTCGCGCGTATTCGTGATGTCCACAAAATGTCGGAAGTGCGCATTAGCGGCACACAAGGGATCTCGTCCGATAGCCCGGTCAGCGGTAAGAATGACTTCAACATCAATACTGCCATTTACAGTCCGCCAATTAACGACAACTGGCGATTGTTTACTGGATTCAACTTTGCTACTGGCGAATTTGGGGAAGGTAAAGGCATCAGCCGCGATCTGGCTGCGGGGGCGGAATGGACTTCCCGCGACTACTGGGCAGAAATGGAAGTCTCTGGCAGAAATTATGGCGATGGTCAGAAAATTGGCGGTCGTCTTTCCGGCTGGCATGACTTCAATGACAACTGGCGCGTAGGCGGTTCGGCCGAGCGCTTGTCGCGTAATACGCCACTGCGCGCGCTGCGTAGCGGCGTGTATGCCAACGGCGGCGATATGTTTATTCGCTGGTATCAAAACGAACGACGTGAATATCAACTGTCGTTTGCCGCATCACATTTCTCAGATGGTAACGATCGCATCGAATACGGACTCAGCGGAAAAGAGCGCATGTGGACAACGCCGCGCTTCACCCTGGACTTTACCCCGGGTATCGGCGGGAGCACCAACACCAAAGAGAATGTGCCGTATTACAACCCGAAGAGTGATTTTTCCGTGGTACCGGGTCTGAGCGCGGAGCAGGTTCTTTACCGCCATTATGACACCGTGTGGACGCAGCAAGGTCTGGCTGGCGTAGGTGGCTATTGGCAGCAAGGCCAGGACGCTGGTGCCATCGTTCAGGTGGGATACGGACAACGGCTCAAATGGAACAACGTCGTAGATGGCGGGGTGATGCTGATTTGGGATAAACGCCCCTACGACGGTAAACGTGAGCGGAATATCTCCCTCGCTTTCGATTTAAATGTCAGGTTTTAAGGATTGTTCATGCTGAAAAGATGCCTGTGGCTTAGCGCATTAATCGCTGGCTGGTTGATGATTACCGCGTGCAGTAGTGCGCACAATACAACGCCTCGCTACGTTCCTCCCGCAGAGAGAACGCCGCTGACGGCGGATCATCCGTGGCCGAAAAATAGCTTCCTGGTGCTCGGCTACCACGATGTCGAGGATGGTGCCGCCGACCAGCGCTATCTTTCTGTGCGCACCAGCGCGTTGAGCGACCAAATGGCCTGGCTGCGTGATAATGGCTATAACCCGATCAGCGTGCAGCAAATCCTGGACGCCCATGACGGTAAAATCGTGTTGCCAGAAAAAGCGGTCTTACTCACCTTTGATGACGGATATAGCAGTTTTTATACCCGCGTCTGGCCGCTGCTGAAAGCCTACAACTGGCCTGCGCTTTGGGCGCCGGTGGGGAGTTGGGTTGATGCTCCCGCCAACAAAAAAGTCGATTTTGGCGGCTTAATGACGGCGCGAGATAAATTCGCCACCTGGAAAATGGTCGAAGAGATGGGCAAATCACCGTTGGTGGAAGTCGGTGCGCACACCTGGAATTCGCATTTCGGTGCACAAGCCAACCCGCAGGGAAGTAAAGAACCGGCGGTGGCGAACCGCCTGTATGATAAGAAAACCGGCACTTACGAAACGGATGAACAGTACACGCGCCGTATAAACGCGGATATCTCTCTCATCACCAACAAGATCAAATCGGTGACCGGGAAATCACCGCGCGCGTGGGTCTGGCCTTACGGTGCGGCCAATGGCACAACGTTAAACCTGGCTAAAGAGCATGGCTATAAGATGGCCTTCACGCTCAACGAAGGGTTGGCGAATGCCGCGTTTCTTGATGACATCCCGCGCGTGCTAATCTCTGATAACCCCTCTCTTAAGCGCTTTGCCAGCCAGGTCGCTCAGGTACGTGAACCGCAGACGATGCGCGTGATGCATGTCGATCTGGATTACGTGTATGACAAGGACCCTGCTCAGCAGAAGCGAAACATCGACAAACTTATCCAGCGCGTTTATGACATGCGTATTTCTCATGTCTTCCTGCAGGCCTACGCCGATCCGCAGGGTGACGGAAATATTCGCGAGCTCTATTTCCCTAACCGCTGGCTGCCGATGCGTGCCGACCTCTTTAACTATATCTCCTGGCAGTTACAAACGCGGGCAGGGGTGACGGTGTATGCCTGGATGCCGGTTCTGGCTTTCGATCTCGACGCTTCCATCCCACGCGTAACCGCCTGGGATCCGAAAACGGGACGTACAGCGATCAACCGCGAGAACTATGTCCGTCTGTCCCCCTGGAGCAGCGAAGCGCGTCAGCGCATCACTGAAATCTATGAAGACCTGGCCAAACACGCCAGCTTCAAAGGGATTTTGTTCCATGACGATGCTTTCCTGACGGACTTTGAAGACGCGTCACCGGAGGCGTTGGCTGCCTACCGCGCCGCAGGGCTTCCCGGAAGCATTGAGCAAATCCGTAGCAATCCACAGGCGTTCGAGCGCTGGACGCGACTGAAAAGTAAGATGCTGATCGACTTCACCAAACAACTGACTCAGGCGGTGCGTAATATTCGCGGTCCGCAGGTGCAAACGGCGCGCAATATTTACGCGATGCCGGTACTGGAGCCGGAGAGTGAAGCCTGGTTTGCGCAGAACCTGAATGATTTCCTCAATACTTATGACTGGACGGCACCAATGGCGATGCCTTTCATGGAGCAGATCCCGGCTAATGATGCCAACGCCTGGCTCGACAGATTAGTGAATGCCGTTGCACAAACGCCCGGCGCGCTGGACAAAACCGTGTTTGAACTACAGGCACGAGACTGGCGTAAATCCGGGGACGAGGCTGAAATCAGCGGAAAACAAATAGCCGAATGGATGCGCCAGCTGAAATTAAGCGGTGCAGGTAACTACGGCTATTACCCGGATGATTTCATCAGCGACAAACCTGAGATGTCAGAGATTCGCTCGACGTTCTCCTCATACTGGTACCCGCAAAAATGACCGATCGCATAATTGCTTTCCTGATACTTTGCCTGATGTTCAGCCTGCCGTTTGGCGTGGCGGTCATCTTTACAGGTGAAGTGATGTTGAACTTCGTCTTCTTCTGGCCCTTGTTTATGTCTGCTTTGTGGATAAGCGGCGGGGTCTATTTCTGGTTCTACCGTGAGCGTCACTGGAAATGGGGAGATGACACACCGCCACCGACGCTGGAGGGGAATCCGCTGGTTTCCATTCTGATCCCCTGTTTTAACGAAGGGATCAATGCGCGCGAAACCATTGAGGCCGCGCTGGCGCAGCGATATAAAAATATTGAAGTGATTGCCATCAACGATGGTTCAACGGATGACACCCACGACGTGCTGGAACAACTGGCGGTGGAATACCCCAGTCTGCGGGTGATTCATCTGGCTGAAAACCAGGGCAAAGCGCTGGCGCTCAAGACCGGGGCAGCAGCGGCGCGCAGTGATTACCTGGTGTGTATTGATGGCGATGCGTTACTGGACCGTGATGCCGTTGCCTATATTGTGGCGCCGCTGATCCAGTTCCCGCGCGTCGGTGCGGTGACCGGGAACCCACGTATTCGAACCCGCTCCACCTTAATCGGTCGGGTGCAGGTCGGGGAGTTTTCTTCCATTATCGGCTTGATTAAGCGCACTCAGCGAGTTTATGGGCAGATCTTTACCGTTTCCGGCGTGGTTGCTGCGTTTCGTCGTCGCGCGCTGGCCGAGGTCGGTTACTGGAGCCCGGACATGATCACCGAAGACATCGATATCAGTTGGAAGCTGCAATTGCGCCACTGGTCGATATTCTTTGAACCGCGCGCACTGTGCTGGATCCTGATGCCTGAAACGTTAAGAGGGCTATGGAAGCAGCGACTGCGCTGGGCGCAAGGCGGTGCGGAGGTGTTTATCGTGAACATGCGCCGCCTGTGGTCATGGGAATATCGCCGTATGTGGCCGCTGTTTTTTGAGTTCTGTTTTTCTACCACCTGGGCGTTTGCCTATGCGATCAGTATCGTGCTGTTCCTGTTAGGGCTGATGATCCCGATGCCGGACTCGCTGTATGTACAACATCTGTTCCCGCCGGCCTTTACTGGGCTAATCCTCGGCGTGGTGTGCTTGCTGCAGTTTGCGGTGAGTCTGATGATTGAGCGGCGCTATGAAAAAGGCATTGGCGCGTCGTTGTTCTGGATTATCTGGTTCCCGGTGGTGTACTGGATGCTAAGCCTGTTCACCACGCTGGTCGCTTTCCCGAAAGTAATGCTCAAACGCAAACGCGGCAGGGCGCGTTGGGTGAGTCCCGATCGTGGAATTGGGAGGATCGAATCATGAGCCAGCCGCTGATCTTTACGGAGCAGCGTTTGCTGCCGCGCATCATTGACGTGCTGTTAACGCTTTTTGCCTGGGTTGGCTTTTTATATTTGATCTATAAAGGGCTGATCACCGCTCTGGCGCACTCACCTTATATAGGCGTGCGACCCTTTTTCACCACGCTGGATACGGTCACGTTTTACATCCTTGTCGCGCTGGTCAACGGACTGGTGCTGATTGGTTGGGCGAAGTACAACCAGTTTCGTTTTCGGGTGGAACGTCGCAGTCGCAGGCCCGGACTGGAAGATCATGAGCTGGCGGAAAGTTTACGTATTACCCGGGAACTGGTGACAGAGCTGAACAAAGCGCGGGTGCTGACGGTTCACCATCATGAAAGTGGTGAAATCAGTCATATCGATGTGGACAGGGATATCGCCGATAACCGTCTACCGCCGCCGACGCCTGCGATGCTGGAGTATTTGCCGCCAGAGCCGCAGCCGTTGTTGCAGAAAAGGCCTGAGTGATATTTCTACTTTCAGCTGCTTCCTTCAGCCTCGCACAGGTCTATGATTAGACCCAGACAATAAAAAAATGCGAGGCAATGTCGTGGATAAGGAACTACTGGATGCCGGTTACCGGGCCTATACCGGCGAGAAGATTGACGTCTACTTCAATACGGCGATATGTCAACATTCGGGCAACTGCGTGCGGGGAAGCGCAGCGCTTTTTAACCTGAAGCGTAAACCGTGGATCATTCCGGATGAAGTGGATGTCGCGACGGTCATTAAAGTGATTGATACCTGTCCGAGCGGTGCGCTGAAATATCGCCAGAAATGAGTGAGGGGACCATGGAAATTCTTGCAGGCCACAACAAATTTTATGTTAACGATGCCGAAGGCAATCAGGTTGCCGAGATTGTCTTCGTGCCGACGGGTGAGCATCTGAGCATCATTGAACATACCGATGTCGACCCCAGTCTGAAAGGCCAGGGGGTCGGTAAACTGCTGGTGGCGAAGGTGGTGGAGAAAATGCGCGCCGAAAACCGCAAAGTTATTCCGCTGTGCCCTTTTGCCAAACATGAGTTTGATAAAACCCGCGAGTATGACGATATTCGCGCCTGATAATCTTACGTACGCCGGAAGGCATGACCGCCGTCCGGCGCATCACTCCCGATGCAGCAAATCCTGATAAATTCCCGTCAATACCCCTTGTGGGCCAAACTCTTTTTTAATCCACTGGGTTACACGACCGGTGGCCGAATGCTGGGTCGCCAGCAGCATCCGTGAATCCTGACGCGGGTTGTGGATCTGCCGCGTGACCAGCAACGACTTTTCCATCGCCTCGCGCACCATATAGTCCGGCAGAAAACCGATGCCCTCACCCAGGATCTGGCACTGGCATTTGGTATTAAAATCAGGAACCAGAATCGACTCCTGTCCGTGTAACAGCCAGCCGACCTTCTTGTTGATGGTGTGGGCGGTGTCTTCCACCATGATGTTCGGGTACAGGCGCAGCTGGCTCTCAGAAATCGGTTCAGGCATAAAAGCCAGCGGATGATCCGGGGCGATCGCAAACGACCAACGGATCGCGCCGATCTCGGTGTAATCAATCCCCCCGCCGTCCAGTAACGTATCCGGCGCGCCGATAGCGATGTTGGCGAGGTTGTTAATGATCGAATCCCAGACGCCGTTATACACCTCGGTGGTGACGGTTATCTGGCAGGTTGGAAACTGTTTCTTGAGTACCTGCAGCAGTCGTGCCGTATGTTGAGGGGTATACAACAGTTGATTAATACAGATGCGTACCCGGGCTTCAATGCCCTGAGCAATGGTATCAATACTGCGCTTGATGGCGTGGAAATCGTTGAGCAGGTCGGTCGCCTTGCGAAACAGATAGCGTCCGGACTCGGTCAGCTCAATGCTGCGGGTACTGCGGGTAAACAGCACCACGTCGAGCCCCACCTCCATGCGCTTAATGGTGTAACTAATTGCTGATGTGGTTAAGCCAAGTTCCTCAGCCGCCTTGCTGAAGCTGCTGTAGCGGGCTGCCATCGTAAATGCCAGCAGATTTTCCTCGGTAAAAATTGAATTCATCTTCCTCCCCTCCGGCGACAAACGCACATCCGCGACGCGATGATTGTTGAATGTATTTGTAATCCTTATGCAGAGCAATCAGTTTTGAACAGAATTTAACACTAGTTTTACAATTGATTTGAAGGCAATCACACTTCTGTATATTAATTGCAGGCCGCTATCCGTGTAGCATCACGCCTGATTTTCCTGACAACTGATTAATGGCTAAAAGCGGCTCTGTCATAAGGAAAAGATTGCACTACAGCACGTTTTGTTCTCATTGTTAAATTTGATTCAATAATCGACACGCTTACGATGAATGAAATTTAAGCGGATATTATTCTCTGCACTCTGTTGCTATTCTCAGCTTATCGGATATTTAAAAAGTCTAAAAAACTGCAGGAGAGCGATTATGTCAGAGAAAGAACTCATTACTGAATTTCTGCTGGCGGCAGAGCAGGGTGATGCCGATGGATTAAAATCCTGCCTGGCAAAAAATGTGGATATTAATGCCACTAACCGCCAGGGGCGCACTGCCATAATTATTGCCAGCCTGAATAAACATTATGACTGTGTTTCTTTATTGATTGCTGCCGGTGCCGATATTAATAAACAGGATCAAACCTGTTTTAATCCATTCCTGATTAGCTGTCTGACTAACGATTTAACGCTGCTGCGTACCGTATTACCGGCCAACCCCGATCTTAATTGCCTGAGCCGTTTTGGCGGCGTCGGTATTACGCCAGCCAGCGAAAAAGGTCATGTAGAGATCGTGCGCGAACTGCTGCTGCGTACCGATATCAATGTTAATCATACCAACTTTGTCGGCTGGACGCCGTTACTGGAAGCCATCGTGCTTAATGACGGCGGCGCGAAACAGCAGGAAATCGTCAAGCTGCTGCTCGACCATGGCGCAAACCCGCACATGACGGATAAATACGGTAAAACCCCGCTGGAGCTGGCGCGGGAGAAAGGATACCACGAAATTGCCGAGCTGCTGATTGCGGCCGGAGCCTGACAGAGGAGCGCTACTATCGCTACGCCATCACGGCGATGCGTACGGGCGCTAACCGCAGACGGCGCGTTTCTGGCTTTCCGGGGAACGGGACGGGTTGAACAGGTTTTTTCCCGCGCGGTAAACCTGTTGATACCTGAACAGCAGCGGTTGCTGACGTTACTGAGTGAAGGTAGTGATAACGCGCCTAACAGCTGTCGGCTGGCGCTGACGCATTGTGAAGAGCTGTTTCACCCCGGTGAGAGAGTCAGTTTTACCGAATCGGGGATAGCCGTTGGCAACGATAAATGGATAGAAACTTCCGGTTGTCTGCCGTGGCGCATACCACAGTGGAGGCCTGATGCAATAAGCTTTGCTGCAATCCGCTGGCTGCGCTGGGAAGAGGTTATCCGCCAACAGTTAAGAAGCGCTGACACATTATTTCTGTACCAGGGTGATAACCCGTTTTATCTGGAAATCACCCGCCAATTACTGAGTCGCCGGCAAACATTACTGGCGGCGTTGCAGACAGGAGAAAATATCTCTACAGCGGTCAGCCATTTAATTGGTCTGGGGATTGGTTTGACGCCTTCATCTGATGATTATTTAGTGGGTTTAAGCACTATTTTATTTATTCCTGGACATCCGCTGGGGAAATATCGTGATGATTTTTTAGCAGCCTTACAACGTGCCGGAAATAATACCACGCTACTCAGCAAAATAACGCTAGAGGAAGCCTTTCATCAACGTTATCGGGAAAGCGTCGGACGGCTGCTGAACCATATTATTACTGAGCAACAACCCGTTTCTACGCAATATATTACTGACATTAAAAATATCGGCTCAAGTTCTGGCTGCGACATGCTGTATGGCATGGCGGATGCCTGCGCCCTGAGCCACAGGTCCGGAGGGAATTATGTCGATCAGGATAGTTGTTAAAAAGAACACGTATTTTGATTCTGTCTCACTGATGTCTATCTCCACACGCGCAAATAAGCTCGATGGCGTTGAGCAGGCGTTCGTGGCTATGGCGACAGAAATGAATAAGGGCGTACTGAAGAATCTCGGTCTGCTCACGCCTGAACTTGAAGAGGCGAAAAGTGGCGACCTGATGATTGTCATTAAAGGTGCCAGCGAGGCGGCGAACGATCAGACGCTGGTGGCGATTGAAGACTTGTTTACGCATAAAGAGCAAGGGGGGCAGCATGAAGCGCGCTATGCCACGCTTGCCAGTGCGAAGAAGCATGTTCCTGACAGCAACCTGGCGGTGATCTCGGTCAATGGTCTGTTTGCCGCGCGTGAAGCGCGTCAGGCGCTGCAAAATAACCTCAACGTGATGCTGTTCTCTGACAACGTCTCTCTTGAAGACGAACTGGCGCTCAAGCAGCTGGCGCATGAAAAAGGGCTGCTGATGATGGGGCCCGATTGCGGAACCGCCATTATTAACGGCGCGGCGCTGTGTTTTGGCAATGCGGTGCGTCGCGGCAACATCGGAATTGTTGGCGCCTCCGGTACCGGTAGCCAGGAGCTGAGCGTACGCATTCACGAGTTTGGCGGCGGGATTTCCCAACTGATTGGCACCGGTGGACGCGATCTGAGCGAAAAGATTGGCGGCCTGATGATGCTTGACGCGATTGGCATGCTGGAGGCCGATCCGCAAACCGAGATCATCGCGCTTATCTCCAAACCTCCTGCGCCAACAGTGGCGCGCAAGGTGCTGGAACGTGCGCGCGCCTGCCATAAGCCCGTCGTGGTGTGTTTCCTCGGACGTGAAGCCGCGCCTGCGGATGAAAACGGTCTGCTGTTTGCACGCGGCACTAAAGAGGCGGCGCTGAAAGCGGTACTGCTGACTGGCGTGAAAAAAGAGAGCCTCGATCTGCATCCGCTCAACTGGCCGCTGATTGAAGAGGTCCGCGCCCGCCTGACCCCGCAGCAAAAGTACATTCGCGGCTTATTCTGCGGCGGCACGCTGTGCGATGAGGCGATGTTTGCTGCCATGGAAAAACATGCGGAAGTTTACAGCAACATTCATCCGGATCCGGCTTTTCGCCTGACAGATCTCAACCGCAGCGTGGGACATACCTTCCTTGATTTCGGAGATGACGATTTTACCAACGGTAAACCGCACCCGATGATCGATCCAACCAACCGCATTAGTCGTCTGTTGCAGGAAGCACGCGATCCTGAAGTCGGCGTGATCGTTATGGACTTTGTTCTTGGATATGGATCACATGAAGATCCGGTTGGCGTGATGATCGAGGCGATCGTCGAAGCCAAAGCGATCGCCGCCGCAGAGGGGCGTCCGCTTGAGATCCTCGGCTACGTGCTGGGAACCGATCTCGATACGCCGTCGCTGGAAAAACAGTGCCAGATGCTGACCGATGCAGGCGTGATCTGGGCGAGCAGTAGCACCAATACCGGATTGCTGGCACGTGAATTTATCTGTAAAGGGGAGGAAGCCTGATGAGCCAGACACTGTTTAACCAGCCGCTGAACGTGATTAACGTCGGCATCGCGATGTTCAGCGATGACCTGAAAAAGCAGAATGTTCCCGTGACCCAGCTCGACTGGACGCCGCCGGGCCAGGGCAACATGCAGGTCGTGGCCGCACTGGACGAAATTGCCGATTCGCCGCTGGCTGACAAAATCGCTGCCGCTAACCATCAGGCGCTGGAACGCATTATCCAGTCGCATCCGGTGCTGATTGGCTATGACCAGGCGATCAACGTCGTGCCGGGCATGACCCGCAACACCATCCTGCACGCCGGACCGCCCATCTGCTGGGAAAAAATGTGCGGCGCAATGAAGGGCGCGGTCACCGGGGCTTTGGTGTTTGAAGGGCTGGCGAAAGATCTGGATGAAGCCGCCGAACTGGCCGCCTCGGGTGAAATCATCTTCTCACCGTGCCACGAGCATGACTGTGTCGGTTCGATGGCGGGTGTGACGTCGGCGTCGATGTTTATGCACATCGTCGAGAACAAAACCTACGGCAACCGCGCATATACCAATATGAGCGAGCAGATGGCGAAGATCCTGCGTATGGGCGCGAACGATCAGAGCGTTATCGATCGCCTGAACTGGATGCGCGATGTGATGGGACCGATGCTGCGCGACGCCATGAAGCTGGCGGGCGAAATCGATCTGCGCCTGATGCTGGCGCAGGCGCTGCACATGGGCGATGAGTGTCATAACCGCAATAACGCCGGGACGGCGCTACTGATACAGGCACTGACGCCGTGGATTATTCAGACCGGCTATCCGGTTGAGCAGCAGCGTGAGGTATTCGAGTTCGTCCTCAGCAGCGATTACTTCTCCGGACCGACCTGGATGGCGATGTGTAAAGCCGCAATGGACGCCGCACACGGGATCGAATACAGCACCGTAGTCACGACGATGGCGCGTAACGGCGTTGAATTCGGTCTGCGCATCAGCGGCTTACCGGGTCAGTGGTTTACCGGTCCGGCGCAGCAGGTGATTGGCCCAATGTTTGCGGGCTATAAGCCCGAAGATTCCGGACGTGATATCGGTGATAGCGCAATTACCGAAACCTACGGCATCGGCGGTTTTGCCATGGCCACGGCACCGGCCATCGTGGCGCTGGTGGGCGGTACGGTTGAAGAGGCGGTCGATTTCTCTCGCCAGATGCGTGAAATCACTCTCGGCGAAAACCCCAACGTTACCATTCCGTTACTTGGTTTTATGGGCGTACCGACCGCTATCGACATTACGCGCGTGGGTAGCACCGGCATTCTGCCGGTGATTAACACCGCAATTGCGCACAAAGATGCGGGGATCGGCATGATCGGCGCCGGAATAGTCCATCCGCCGTTCGCCTGTTTTGAAAAGGCGATCCTCAACTGGCGCGACCGCTACTGCCAATAACAACAATCGGGGCTAACGCTGTTAGCCCCACAGTAGCGAAGCAAAAACGTTGCTTACCTGCAGGGCTGGGCGATCCCCGGGATCGCAAACGATGCTTAACCTGTTAAGGATATTCCATGAACAGCATAAAACTAGAATGGAAACGTGGTGACTGGGCTGCTTACTTTGGGCTGATGACCAACAACCTGACTAACCTGCTGACAATGATGGGGCTGCTCATTTTTGTCGTCGGGATCCCTACCGAAATTGTCTATGGTCGCATTGCGCCTGCCTTTGGTCTGGCGGTGCTGGTGGCCAGCGTCTGCTACGCCTGGTTTGGCCTGCAGATGGCAAAGCACACCGGGCGTAAAGACGTGACGGCGCTGCCATCCGGGCCGAGCGCACCGTCAATTTTTACCGTGACCTTCCTGGTGCTAATGCCGGTATATCAGCAAACCAAAGATGCCAACTTTGCTATCCAGATAGCTCTGGTGTGGTGCTTTGTCGAAGCGTTGATCCTGGTCGGCGGCTCCTTCCTGGGCGAGACCATCCGCAAGATGATCCCGCGTACGGTATTACTTTCTTGTCTGTCCGGTCTGGGACTGTTGCTGCTGGCGATGAACCCGATGCTGCAGGCATTTGAAGCGCCGACCGTCTCTTTCATCGTCTTGTTGTTGATCTTCATTAACTGGTTCGGTAAGAAGCCGATTTTTGCCCGCATCCCCACCGGTTTGCTGCTGCTGATTGCCGGTACAGCGTTGGCGTGGATCTCCGGTTTGCAAAGCCCGGAAGCCATTAAATCTTCGATGTCTTCCTTTGGCTTCAACCCGCCGGAAATCCATGTCGACAGCTTCCTGCAGGGTTTGCCGCACGCGCTGCCGTACCTGGCTTCTGCGGTTCCTCTGGGTCTGGCGAACTACATTTTTGACCTTGAGAATATTGAAAGTGCGCATGCGGCGGGTGATGAGTACAACACCCGTAAAGTCATGATGGCGAACGGTTTTGCCTCCATGCTCGGCTGCATGCTGGGCAACCCATTCCCGGTGACCGTATATGTTGGGCATGCGGGCTGGAAAGCGATGGGGGCCAGCATCGGTTATACCCTCGCTTCAGGCATCACCATGTTCCTGGTACCGCTGTTTGGGCTGGGGGCGTTTATGCTCGCGATTATTCCGATGACTGCGATAGTGCCGATTCTGGTGTTTATCGGCGTGGTGACCGCCAACCAGGTGGTGCGAGAGACGCCCAAAGTCGAGGTTCCCGTTATCTTTATCTGCTTGTTCCCGTGGATCGCTAACTGGGCGTTGACCATCGTCAACAGCGTGATGGGCGCCGCCGGAACATCCGCGGGGAAACTGGGCAGCGACCTGCTGCACAGCAAAGGTGTCTATTACGATGGGCTGGTGCATCTGGGAAGCGGCGCGCCGCTGGCCAGTATGCTGTGGGGCTGCGTCGCTATCTTCGCCATTATGAATAAGCCGCTGCGTGGGGCGATTGCCGCAGCTTTTGGCGCGCTGTTATCGCTGTTTGGTGTGATCCACTCTCCGACGGTTGGCTTTGCAGAAGGCAGTTCGATGATGTTTGTTGTGGCCTACCTGATGATGAGCGGCATGTTTGTCCTCAAGCATGTTCTTGATAGCCGTGAAGCGGTGACTGCGCCTGAGCAGGAACCGACGAAAACGACCTGAATCGCCTGTAAGCGGAAGATAACACTATGAAAGAACTTGTGGTCGTTGCCATTGGCGGCAACAGCATTATCAAAGATAACGCCAGCCAGTCGATTGAGCACCAGGCTGAAGCGGTGAAAGCGGTGGCGGACACGGTGCTGGAGATGTTGGCATCGGACTACAACATTGTGCTGACGCACGGAAACGGGCCGCAGGTGGGGCTGGATCTACGGCGTGCGGAAATCGCGCATGAGCGTGAAGGGTTGCCGCTCACCCCGCTGGCAAACTGCGTCGCCGATACGCAGGGCGGGATCGGCTATCTGATCCAACAGGCGCTGAACAACCGCCTGGCGCGGCGCGGTGAGCAGAAGGCGGTTACGGTGGTCACGCAGGTGGAGGTCGACAAAAACGATCCGGGCTTCGCTAACCCGACCAAGCCTATCGGCGCGTTCTTTAGCGAAGCGCAGCGCGATGAACTGCAGCGGGTCAATCCGGGCTGGCGCTTTGTTGAAGATTCGGGACGCGGCTACCGCCGGGTCGTCGCCTCTCCGGAACCGAAGCGTATTGTCGAGGCTGAGGCGATCAAAACGCTGACCCAGCAAGGTTTTGTGGTGATTGGCGCGGGGGGCGGTGGGATCCCGGTGGTGCGTAGCGATCAGGGGGATTATCAGAGCGTGGATGCGGTGATTGATAAAGATCTCTCCACGGCTCTGCTGGCGCAGGAGATCCGCGCTGACATTCTGGTGATCACCACCGGCGTCGAACAGGTCTGTATTCATTTTGGCAAAC
Organism: Citrobacter sp. Cb028; assembly: GCF_030336705.1. Lineage (NCBI taxonomy): Bacteria > Pseudomonadati > Pseudomonadota > Gammaproteobacteria > Enterobacterales > Enterobacteriaceae > Citrobacter > Citrobacter sp. Cb028. The sequence goes on from NZ_JAOWCZ010000031.1 coordinate 137,524, forward strand.
CCAACCAGCAGGCGCTGGATACGGTGGATGTCGCAACGATGACCCGTTACATGCAGGAGGGACATTTCCCGCCGGGGAGCATGTTACCCAAAATCGTTGCCAGTCTGGCGTTCCTGGCGCGTGGCGGTAAGCGAGTGATCATCACCACGCCGGAATGCCTGCCGGCCGCACTGCGCGGCGAAACGGGCACCCATATTGTCCATTCCTGAGAGGAAATGTGAATGAAGGAAAGTAACAGCCGCCGTGAGTTTTTAAGTCAGAGCGGAAAAATGGTCACCGCTGCCGCGCTGTTTGGCGCAGTGGCTCCGGTCGCGTATGCTGCTAATCCTGTCGGGAACACCTGCGGGGCGAAGAGCACAATGACGATTAACGATAAGCACTATTACCTGGATAACGTCCTGCTGGAAGCGGGGTTTGATTACGAAAACTCGGTGGTGGTGCATACCCATACCGCGCTGCAAACCGTTGAAATTCAGGACGGGAAAATTGTTGCACTGCGTGAGAATAAGCAGCATCCGGATGCGACGCTGCCGCACTACGATGCGGGTGGAAAGCTGATGCTGCCCGCCATGCGCGACATGCACATCCATCTGGATAAAACCTTTTACGGCGGTCCCTGGCGTTCGCTGAATCGCCCAGCTGGCACCACCATTCAGGATATGATCCGCCTTGAGCAAAAACTGCTGCCTGAACTCCAGCCTTACACGCAGGAGCGCGCGGAAAAGCTCATCGATCTGCTGCAATCAAAAGGCACCTCGATCGCCCGCAGCCACTGCAATATCGAACCGGTTTCCGGGCTGAAAAACCTGGAAAATCTGCAGGCGGTGCTGGCGCGTCGCCAGCCGGGTTTTGCCTGTGAAATCGTGGCGTTTCCGCAGCATGGCCTGCTGTTATCGAAGTCTGAACCGTTGATGCGTGAAGCAATGCAGGCGGGGGCGCATTACGTCGGCGGTCTGGACCCAACCAGCGTGGATGGGGCGATGGAAAAATCCCTCGACACCATGTTCCAGATTGCGCTGGATTACGATAAAGGCGTGGATATCCATCTGCATGAAACCAGCCCGGCGGGCGTTGCGGCGGTGAATTACATGGTGGAAACGGTGGAGAAAACGCCGCAGTTGAAGGGCAAACTGACCATCAGCCACGCATTTGCGCTGGCAACGCTGAACGAACAGCAGGTGGATGCGCTGGCGAGCCGCATGGCGGCGCAGCAGATTACCATTGCCTCGACGGTGCCGATCGGAACCTTGCATATGCCGCTCAAGCAGCTGCGTGACAAAGGCGTGGAAGTGATTACCGGGACTGACAGTGTGATTGACCATTGGTCGCCGTACGGGCTTGGAGACATGCTGGAGAAGGCGAACCTGTACGCGCAGCTGTATATTCGTCCCAATGAACTCAACCTGTCGCGAGCGCTGTTCCTCGCCACCGGCGATGTGCTGCCGCTTAACGATAAAGGTGAGCGCGTCTGGCCGAAGGCGCAGGATGAAGCCAGCTTTGTACTGGTGGATGCCTCCTGCTCAGCGGAAGCGGTCGCGCGAATCTCCCCACGCACCGCGACCTTCCATAAAGGCCAACTGGTGTGGGGGAACGTCGCAAGCTAGCCTGGTTTGATGCGCAGCGGCAATCGCTGCTGCGCTCTCTGCTCGTTACCCGACGATCCCCATATAGCCGTGAATCCCCATATATAAGCCGACCATCGCGATAAGCGCGCTGGAAAAATAGGGCGCTTTGCGTGCCAGTGTGTTAAATCCGCTCCAGCGTTTGGCCGCCTGCTGCACGCTGATTGCCGCTCCCACGCCCACCGTTACCAGCGTTAGCGCCAGCCCGAGGCTGAAGCACAGCACCATGGTGGCACCCAGCGTGAAGGCTTTGAGCTGGATGCAAATCAGCAGTACCGTAATGGCGGCAGGGCAGGGGATCAACCCGCCGGTCAGACCAAACAATAATATTTGGCCGTTGGTGACCTCTTTGCCTGCAAAGCGGCGCTGAATATCGGTAGCATGTGCCCGCTCGTGCGCGTCCTGATACGCTTTCGAACCCTCGCTCAGCCCTGCTAACGCAGCATGGTTATGATCGTGGTCATGTTCGTGATGATGATGGTGAGCTTCACCGTGGTTATGATGGTGGTGATGGTCATCATGATCATGGTGATGCTCATGATCGTGGTCATGATGCGTCTGGGTCAGCCAGTTCTGTTCTCCCTGCCAGGTTCGCCAGAACATCCAGAATGCGGTTCCGAGAATAATAATCGCCGAGACAAACTGCAGCCACGGCTCAACGGTCTGGGCAGTAAACGCTTTGCTGATATACATCCCGCCGAGCGCAATCAGCCATACCACTGCGGTATGCGACAGCGTTGCCGCCAGCCCCAGCATCACCGCCTGTTTGATGGTCCCCTTAATGGCAATAATAAAGGCCGCCATCATCGTCTTGGAATGCCCCGGTTCCAGACCGTGTAACACTCCTAATAGAATCGCGCTGGGAATGAAAAACCAGGCGTTGCCTTGCTGAAGAAGCGTAGAAAACTCACCCATGAGAATGATTCTTAGTTGTTTAATTTTGCCAGATTCTACTCCCCCCCAGTATTAAATACTACCCCCCAGTAGAATGACGATGGTATTGTCGCTCCAGCCAGACGTTGAAAAGGTATTGCTATGTCACATACGATCCGCGACAAACAAAAGCTGAAAGCCCGAGCCAGTAAGATTCAGGGGCAGGTAGCGGCGTTGAAAACCATGCTGGATGAACCGCATGAATGCGCGGCGGTATTGCAGCAAATAGCGGCGATCCGCGGTGCGGTAAACGGGTTAATGCGCGAGGTGATTAAAGGTCATCTGACCGAGCACATTGTGCATCAGGGCGATGAAATTAAGCGCGAAGAAGATTTGGATGTGGTTTTGAAGGTACTCGATTCGTACATCAAATAAGTCAGTTTAACGGCTCATCCACATACTGATGAATGAGCCGTTAAAAACACGTTCTAGCCAAAAAACATCACAGATACGCACAGCAGACCGACAATCAGGGTGATCAGATTTCCCACTGAACGGTACGGCTTTAGCGCCGGGATCAGATAGGTAGATAATGTCGGCATGATAAACAGAATCATGGCAATCAGCGGCCCGCTAATCGCGTAAATCATTGAAATTGCATTAGGGTTAATGCAGCAAATGATAAACGTAATGGTCGAAACCAGCATAATGGACAGGGCGCGGTTAAAGGCCCGGCTTTTCTTCACTCCCACCTGATGCAACGATGTTTTTACCACCTCGGTTGCCCCTTCAATCACGCCAAAGTAGGTGCCGAGGAACGATTTTGACATCGCCACGACGGCGACAATGATCCCAGAAATCGACAGCCATGCTGGTGCGTTTGGCATCATCGATAGCGCTGACAGAATGGTCACGCCTTCATTTTTCGCGTCCTCGATATAGTTTGTCGGAATCGAAAGCAAACAGCTGAAGACGAAAAACAGCACGCTCAGGCAGATGATGACGTAGGCTACCTTCATGATTTTTTTGCATTTACCCATGGCCTGCTCGCCATATTTCTCACGTCGGTCGATGGCGAACGTCGAGATAATTGGCGTATGGCTAAAAGCGAAAACCATCACGGGAATAGATATCCAAACCTGATGAAGCGTGTGCTGATCGAAAGACATCTGGCCGGTGAGTAGCGTTGGCTGCCAGCTTCCGGTCAGGTAGAGCGAAAGGAACAAAAAGTACGCGATGAGCGGGAACACCAGAAAGCCCATTACCCGAATGGTTGCTTGTCGGCCCATCAGAAAAATCAGGTTCAGCACCAGCACCACGCCAAGACTGACCAGCATGCGAACACGCAGATCGATGGCGATATGTTTTGCCAGTTGTTCAGTGAGTGAATTGGTTATCGCCACGGCGTAGATCAGCACCACCACAAAGAAGGCAATAAAATAGAGGGTCGTGATCAGGCTGCCTATCTTTTTGCCGTAGTAGTGCGTAACTGCACCAGTGATCCCTTCACCTGCCGAGGTTTTTGAGGACAGGATAAACTGGCACAGCGCCTTGTGCGGCCAGTAGGTTAAAGGCCAGGCGACGAGTGCGGTGATAAACAGTACCACCGCGCCTGCAGAACCCAGCTGTATGGGGAGGAAGAGGGTTCCTGCGCCGACGGCAGTCCCATATAGTGCGAAGCTCCAGAGAGTCTCTTCTTTTGACCAAAATTTCGACATTATTTGAACGTATCAACTATAAAATAAACAAAAAGAAGCGCAATTTACCACAAATGGCAGGGGCTGGGGGAGGTGTCAACAAGCGGGCGAGTGAATGGATCAAAAGCCGGAACCGAGAAGATTCCGGCTATTGTTTGAATTATCAGGCAGTAACGCGCTGCTGGCGACGCTTCATAACGCGCTCGCGTAAAGTGTCATAAGCCCAGTTATAGAACATGGTGTATGGCAGGAAGAACAGGAAGAAACCTATTTCCAGCGTGAATGCCTGGAGCAGGCTGACGTTCAGCACATACGCCACGATGCTCACCCCGATGACAATAAAACCGCTCTCGAAGCCTAAGGCGTGGAATGCCCGCACTTTAGCCGTACGTTTTACCAGGTGCGACGGCCACAGTCGGTCAAACAGGGCGTTATAAATGATATTCCAGATCATCGCCGTCGTGGCGAGAAGAATGGTCAGTCCGCCCATTTCCAGCACCGAGCGCTGCATCAACCATGCGGTGGTTGGTGCGAGGATCGCGGTGGCAATGCCTTCAAAGCAGACGGCATGAAAAATTCGCTCCAGTAACGAGCGGCGTTGGACTGTATCGTGTTGCATAATCTAAAACCTTCTTTGATGCCCGGATAACGGAATGGTGGCAATTTTATCGTTTTATGTGATATCTAAAAGATAGTATCCATCGATAAAGTAGATAGTTCATGCGTTACTCTCCTGAAGCGTTAACGGCATTTGTGGAGACCGTTTCCTGCGGCTCATTTTCTGCTGCGGCCCGGCGGCTGCGTAAAAGTCAGTCCACCATCAGCACGGCCATTGCGCATCTGGAAGCCGATCTCGGTTTTGCGCTGTTTGACCGCTCATCACGTCAGCCGACGCTAACCGAAGAAGGTAAGCGGGTGCTGGGCTATGTGCAGGCAATTTTGACGGCCAGCGAACGTCTTGATGAGGCAGCGATTTCGCTGTCGGGTGAAACGGAAGCGCGTCTGACCTTCGTGTTGTCTGACACGCTGCATCCGGATGTGCTGGAAGAATTGATGGTGCAGTTTGACCACAAGTTTCCCCATACCGAGTTTGAATGTCTGATTGGCGAAGATGAAGACGTGATCGATCTGCTGCAAAAAGGACGTGCTCAGGTTGGGTTGATCGAAGCGCGGGAGGATTACCCGACCGACATGGGCGTCACGCGTCTGCCGATGCAAACCTGGATGGGATTATACGTTGCGGCATCACATCCACTGGCGACTCAAGAAAAAATGCAGTGGGAACAGCTACATACCTGGCGAGAGCTGCGGCTGAATACCTATCTGGAGAGCGGCACCAACGTGGCGCGCGGCCCCGTCTGGTCGGCGCCTAACTATTTGTTGCTGCTGAGTATGGCGGTGCAGGGATTCGGCTGGTGCGCGCTCCCTTGTGCGCTGGTGGAGGAGTTTGCGGCAGAAAAACCGCTGGTTCAATTGATGCTGCCTGGCTGGCCAAAGGCTATCTCTATCGATCTGCTGTGGAATAAGAAATCACCGCCTGGCGTGGCGGGAAGTTGGCTGCGCGACCATTTACAGCAGAGTGGCGTTCAGATGACCAATAAATGATACGAATTTCCTTTGTGATAAAAATCACTGTTTTTAAACAACCTTGATAACTCTTTTTAACAATCATCTACTATTGCGGTGTTATTTTGCGCTGAGGTGGTGATGAAAGAGGTTGTGATAGTCGGGGCGTTACGGACACCAATCGGCTGCTTCCAGGGGACGCTGGCGCGCCACTCTGCCGTTGAATTAGGTAGCATGGTAGTCAGGGCGTTACTGGATCGCACGGGCGTGGACGTTCACGCTGTGGATGAAGTGATCCTCGGGCAAGTGCTTACCGCAGGTGCCGGGCAAAACCCGGCGCGTCAGTCCGCCATCAATGGTGGGCTACCCAATACCGTCTCCGCCATCACCATTAACGATGTCTGCGGCTCGGGTCTGAAAGCGCTGCATCTGGCGACCCAGGCTATCCAGTGCGGCGAAGCCGACATTGTGATTGCGGGCGGACAAGAGAATATGAGCCGTGCGCCGCATGTCCTTACTGATAGCCGTACCGGCGCACAGTTGGGCAACAGTCAACTGGTCGACAGCCTGGTGCATGACGGCCTGTGGGACGCTTTCAACGATTACCATATGGGCGTGACTGCGGAAAATCTGGCGCGGGAATATGGCATCAGCCGTGAACTGCAGGATGCCTACGCACTGCATTCGCAGCACAAGGCGCGGATGGCAATTGACGCCGGGCGCTTTAAAGATGAAATCGTGCCGGTGGTAACGCAGCGTAATGGGCAATCGTTCGTGGTGGATACCGACGAACAGCCGCGCACCGATGCCAGCGCAGAAGGGCTGGCGCGCCTGGATCCTACCTTCGACAGGCTCGGTTCAGTAACCGCGGGCAACGCGTCATCCATCAATGATGGCGCCGCTGCGGTGATGATGATGAGCGAGGCCAAGGCCCAGGAGCTGAATTTGCCGGTGCTGGCTCGCATTCGTGCCTTTGCCAGCGTCGGGGTCGATCCCGCACTCATGGGAATTGCGCCGGTGTACGCGACGCGCCGTTGCCTTGAGCGTGTGGGCTGGCAACTGGCTGATGTTGATCTTATCGAGGCCAACGAAGCCTTTGCCGCACAGGCATTGTCCGTTGGAAAAATGCTGGAGTGGGATGAACGGCGGGTGAATGTGAACGGCGGAGCTATTGCGCTCGGTCATCCGATTGGCGCATCTGGCTGCCGTATTCTGGTTTCACTGGTGCATGAAATGGTGAAGCGTCGGGCGCACAAGGGCCTGGCAACGTTATGTATCGGCGGTGGTCAGGGCGTGGCGCTCGCTATCGAACGAGATTAACCACCCGTAGTTTTCTCTGCTTAAACGCCTTTCCCGCTGTATATCCCCTGCATCTATAAAAAAGCCCTCCAACAGGAGGGCAAGGCCAGTTACAGAAACATACACTCTAAACTCTGCTAACGTATCAAAACGGTGTTTCATTTCATGTGATTAACAGCGCACTTTGTTAGAAAAGGTGTGTGAACGGCATGTGAGGCTGGCTGTATTTTCAATGTCTTATCCCTACCCCTCATGAACTACTCTTGTTTATTTTTATCTATCTAATTGTTTTAAATAATTTTATTGAAACCGTTCCCGCGATTTATATGCGCTAGCGTGATCGCAATTACACTTTTGATAATAAGATGCAGAAAAAGTGAAACGTTGTTTTATTTGTAATTGAAAACCCATTCCGGGAGGGATATCATGAGCGCATAAGATAAAACGGAACAGCGTTTTGCTATTCGTTTAAGCATTCACGGTCAATTTATCACTGGAGGTAAATGTGGACGTAAGACAAAGCATCCATAGTGCGCATGCGAAAACCCTGGACACTCAGGAGCTGCGTAATGAGTTTTTGGTCGAAGAAGTGTTTGTCGCAGATGAATACACCATGGTCTACAGCCACATTGACCGCATCATTGTTGGCGGCATTATGCCAGTGGCCAAAACCGTCTCTGTGGGTGGCGAAGTCGGCAAACAGCTGGGCGTAACCTACTTCCTCGAGCGTCGTGAGCTGGGTGTGATTAACATCGGTGGCCCGGGCACGATTACCGTTGACGGCCAGTGCTATGAAATTGGTCATCGTGACGCGCTGTACGTCGGGAAAGGGGCCAAAGAAGTGGTATTCGCCAGCATCGATACGGCGAAACCAGCGAAGTTTTACTATAACTGCGCGCCGGCCCACACGACTTATCCAACCAAAAAAGTCACGCCAGCAGACGTTGCGCCAGTAACGCTGGGCGATGACCTCACCAGTAACCGTCGTACCATCAACAAATATTTTGTGCCGGATGTGCTGGAAACCTGCCAGTTGAGTATGGGTCTGACCGAACTGGCGCCGGGTAACCTGTGGAACACCATGCCGTGTCATACCCATGAACGTCGTATGGAAGTCTATTTCTATTTCAATATGGAAGAAGATACCTGCGTCTTCCACATGATGGGGCAGCCTCAGGAAACGCGTCATATTGTGATGCACAACGAGCAGGCGGTGATTTCGCCGAGCTGGTCAATTCACTCCGGCGTTGGCACAAAAGCTTATACGTTCATTTGGGGCATGGTCGGCGAAAACCAGGTCTTTGATGATATGGACCATGTAGCGGTCAAAGATCTGCGCTAGTTGCGGGCGATAGCCGTGCCTGCTGCGGCGGGCATTATAAAAAATTAAGGATTTACAATGATTTTGAATGCATTCTCTCTTGAAGGTAAGGTCGCCGTTGTGACCGGTTGTGACACTGGCCTGGGTCAGGGTATGGCGTTGGGTTTGGCTGAAGCGGGCTGCGATATCGTGGGGATCAACATCGTTGAACCGACGGAAACTATCGAACGCGTGACCGCGCTGGGGCGCCGTTTTTTAAGTCTGACCGCCGACCTGCGTCAAATTGATGGCATTCCGGCGCTGCTGGAGCGCGCAGTGGCAGAATTCGGTCATATCGATATTCTGGTCAACAACGCAGGTCTTATCCGTCGTGACGATGCGATCGACTTCAGCGAAAAAGACTGGGACGACGTGATGAACCTGAACATTAAGAGCGTGTTCTTTATGTCTCAGGCCGCGGCGAAGCACTTTATCGCTCAGGGTAACGGCGGCAAAATTATCAACATCGCCTCTATGCTTTCCTTCCAGGGCGGGATCCGCGTGCCGTCTTACACCGCGTCTAAAAGCGGCGTAATGGGCGTCACCCGCCTGATGGCGAACGAGTGGGCCAAACATAACATCAACGTCAACGCAATTGCGCCGGGTTACATGGCGACAAACAACACTCAACAGCTGCGCGCTGATGAGCAGCGTAGCGCAGAAATTCTCGATCGTATCCCGGCGGGTCGTTGGGGTCTGCCGAGTGACCTGATGGGGCCGATTGTGTTCCTGGCATCCAGCGCATCTGACTATATCAACGGCTATACCGTTGCGGTAGACGGCGGCTGGCTGGCGCGTTAATCCGCTTTCCAGAACCGACAAACCCTGCCCTTTGGCAGGTTTTGTCGGTTAAACATAAGGTGAATGTAGCAATACACCGGAGGCGACATATTCATTCCCTCTGGAACAACATTATGCCGCCAGGCAGATTACGAACAGATAAAATTACGCGGGCAGAAAATCTTCGCGCATGGGCGTAAAGGTATCGAGTAGCGTTCCCGGTTTTAAACAGACGCAGCCATGCATAATGTTGGGCAGTTTATATAGGGTATCGCCTGCCCTAACGACATGCTTTTCTTCGCCGATGGTAAATTCAAACTCCCCAGACAAAACGTAAGTCAGCTGCTCATGCGGATGATTGTGCATCGGGCCAATCGCGCCTTGCTCGAAGTTCACCTCAACCGCCATCATTTTACCGTCGTGAGCAAGAATGCGTCGGGTAACGCCATTGCCCAGATTTTCAAGGGTGGTCTCTTTATGAAAAATAAACATCTGGCCTTCCAGTAATTAAAACAATGTTTCATTAAACCTATATCAGAAAATTAAAAAAAGAAATGCACGCCAACAGATGTGGAAAGTTGATCACATCTTTGGTTCACTGGAGAGATAACAACAAATCAGGGGAAATGATGAAAACGATCGGTCTGTTAGGCGGTATGAGCTGGGAATCCACCATTCCTTATTATCGACTCATTAATGAAGGGGTAAAACAGCGTCTGGGTGGCCTGCACTCGGCACAGATTCTGTTGCACAGCGTAGATTTTCACGAGATCGAAGCCTGTCAGTCTGGCGGTGACTGGCAGCGGGCTGGGGAGATCCTCGCGCAGGCCGCCGCAGGGCTTCAGCAAGCTGGAGCGGAAGGGATTGTGCTGTGTACCAACACCATGCACAAAGTTGCTGAGGCGATTGAAACCGCCTGTGACGTGCCGTTCCTGCATATTGCCGATGCGACGGGTCGGGCCATACAAAAACAGCAGATGAGCAACGTGGCGCTACTGGGTACGCGCTACACCATGGAGCAGGATTTTTACCGCGGACGTCTACAGACTGCATTTGGTATTAGCACGCTTATTCCTGAGGCTGATGATCGTCAGAAAATAAACCAGATTATTTTCGACGAGCTGTGCCTCGGTGAGTTCAGCAACGCTTCCCGCGACTACTACCTGAGCGTAATTGATCAGTTGGCTAAACAGGGCGCTCAAGGGGTTATCTTTGGCTGTACCGAGATTGGTCTGCTGGTTCCAGCCGAGCTAAGTCCATTACCGGTTTTCGACACCGCGGCAATCCATGCGCAAGATACGGTGGCGTTTATGCTTTCGTCTGTGGATACAAAATAGCCTCCAGCGGATCGATAAGTCTCGGGAGATGGGCTTGCAGATGCGCCGTAAAAGCATCGACCAGCGCCGAGGCAGGGCGATGAAGTGGGTGGATCAGGCTGACCGTAAAGGGTACCGAAATACTGAAGCGGCGGATAACCACTCCGCTGCTGGCATAATCCAGCGCGGTCAGTGGGTTTACCACCGAGATCCCCACGCCCGCCCGCACCATTGCACAAATTGAAGCGGCGCTGTGGGTTTCAATCACCATGCGGCGCTTCACCTGATGTTCGTTAAACAGGGTGTCCAATAGCTGACGGTAACTGTCGGTCCGCGACAGGCTGATATAGTTCTCTCCCTGAAAATCCTGCGGCGTTAATACCGCTTTCTCGGTCAGCGGATGCCCCTGCGGCAGTACACACACTTCATCCAGCGCCAGCAATTCGGTGCGTTTCGTTCCGGCTGGCGTATGCAGCGTTTCCGTTAACCCCAGATCGTGGCGCTGCGCCGACAGCCACTCTTCCAACAGTGGTGACTCCTGCGGCACGATCTGAATGTTGACCTGCGGATAGCGCGCGAGAAATGGCTGCAGCAGCGGTGGTAAAAAGGACTGCGAAAATACCGGCAGGCAAACAATCGACAATTCACCTTGACGAAATTCGCGCAGGCTTTCGGCGGCGCTCACAATTCTGTCCAGGCCGTACCACGAACGTTGTACCTCTTCAAACAGACGTAAGCCTTGCACGGTTGGATGCAGTCGGCCACGCGTGCGTTCAAACAGCGTTAATCCCAGGACTTTTTCGAATCGGGCCAGTTCCCGACTGACGGTGGGCTGCGAGGTATGTAGCATGCGCGCGGCTTCCGTCAGATTACCAGCGGTCATGATGGCGTGAAAAATTTCAATGTGGCGCAGGTTAACCGCGGGCATAGGCAATCCTCGAATGAGCTAATCCATATCATTTTTGCATAGACTCACGATAAAACGATATTTTTTATTCTTTTTGGGCTGTGGCGTAATCATAAAAAAGCCAATACCGGAGCACACCATGCCACGCCCACTCAACAACACAGACACTGACCTGACCGCCGACAACCTGTTGCGCCTGCCTGCCGAATTCGGCTGCCCGGTGTGGGTCTATGATGCGCAGATTATTCGCGCGCAGATTGCCAAACTGAGTCAGTTTGACGTGGTGCGTTTTGCCCAGAAGGCATGTTCGAATATTCATATTTTGCGCCTGATGCGCGAGCAGGGCGTGAAGGTCGATTCCGTCTCGCTTGGCGAAATTGAACGCGCGCTGGCGGCAGGTTTTGTACCTGGCAAAGATGAGATTGTCTTTACCGCCGATATGATTGATGAAGCGACGCTCGCCCGGGTGCATGAATTGAGCATTCCGGTAAATGCCGGGTCGGTCGATATGCTGGAACAACTGGGCCAGCTCTCGCCGGGCCATCGCGTCTGGCTCCGCGTAAACCCTGGCTTTGGGCATGGACACAGTCAGAAAACCAATACCGGGGGAGAGAACAGCAAGCACGGCATCTGGTACAGCGATCTTCCGGCGGCGCTGGAGGTAATTCAGCGCTATAAGCTGAAGCTGGTAGGTATTCATATGCATATCGGCTCTGGCGTGGACTACGCGCATCTGGAGCAGGTGTGCGGCGCGATGGTGCGTCAGGTGGTGGAATTTGGTCAGGATCTGGAGGCGATCTCCGCAGGCGGCGGTTTATCAATCCCGTATCGCGAAGGTGAAGAGGCGATCGACACCGATCACTATTTTGGATTGTGGAACGCTGCGCGCGATAGTATTGCGCGTCATCTGGGTCATGCCGTCAAACTGGAGATCGAACCAGGGCGTTTCCTGGTCGCGGAAGCCGGTGTGTTAGTGGCGCAGGTGCGCAGCGTAAAAGAGATGGGCAGCCGTCACTTTGTGCTGATCGATGCGGGCTTCAACGATCTGATGCGCCCGGCCATGTACGGTAGCTATCACCATATCTCCGCGCTGGCGGGAGATGGTCGTTCTCTGGAACAAACTCCTCAACGGGAGACCGTGGTGGCCGGACCGCTGTGCGAATCAGGCGACGTGTTTACCCAGCAGGAAGGCGGAAATGTGGAAACCCGTCTGTTGCCTGCGGTGGCGCCGGGTGATTATCTGGTTTTGCATGATACCGGGGCGTACGGAGCGTCAATGTCGTCAAACTACAATAGCCGCCCGCTGCTGCCGGAGGTCTTGTTTGATAACGGCGTGGCGCGACTGATTCGTCGTCGCCAGACCATTGATGAGCTGTTAGCGCTGGAATTAATCTGAGTAAAGCTGGCCGGATAAGGTGCTTGCGTCGCCATCCGGCTCTTTTTCATATTACTTAAAGTACGGTCCGAGCGTTACTGAGTCACGTAATACCAGTTTGCCGGTAAACGGAGGGATCGGCTCCACGCTCTCACCGTTGGCCAGACGTATAGCCTGGTCGATTGCCGTGGTTATCATGGTATCAATCGGCAGATAAACGGTAGATAACCCCGGTTCCAGCCATTTGGCGCTGGGCGCATCATCAAAACCAAACAGCGAGACGTCCGTCGGGATCCTCAGTCCGGCCTGATGTAACGCTTTTGATGCACCTAATGCCATGTCATCGTTACAGGCGAACAGGGCGCTGAATTTCACCCCTTCCTCCAGCAGTTCTCGACAGGCTTCATAGCCTCGCGTCATCGTGGAGTCGCCGTATTTAACCTTATCAGGATCCCAGGGAATACCGTTTTTTTCCAGAGCCTTACGATACCCCATCAGGCGGGATTTACCGGTAGGCGTATGGCCTGGCACGGTGATACAAGCAATATCGCTGTGCCCCTGCGAGATCAGATAATTGACCGCCTGATACGCCGCGTCTTCCTGCTCAAAGAAAATCGCGCGATCGCGGGCCTGACTGACATCACGGTTGATGACCAGCAAGGGCATCGCAATGCTGTTCATCAGCGACATAATCGCCTTTTCACTCATATAGCGGGTATAGAGAATAATGGCGTCGCACTGCCTGTCGGCCAGCATTTGCACGGCTTCCTGCTCACGCTCCGGCGTGTCGTGACCATCGGTGACGATCAACTGCTTGCCGTGAGACTCCGTCTGGCGCGAGGCCTGTTGCAGCAGGCGGCCAAAGTAGAATCCATCAAATGTGGAAACCACCAGGCCAATGCTGTTGCTGGTGCGATTCGCCAAAGAGCGCGCTAAAAAGTTGGGCCGATAATCGAGTGCCTGCATGGCCTTGAACACTTTCTGGCGCGTGCTCTCTTTTACCTGACCCGTTCCATTGAGTACGCGCGAAACGGTCGCTTTTGAGACGCCTGCGTGTCGTGAAACGTCCAACATCGTAGTCATGACGCATTCCTGGTTAATCGTTTGACGATGAGTTCCCCGGCTCTGTCAGCGCCGAAACGGAATGGCGACGCACCAGAGTTGGGTTAAAGACGTGGGTAATTTCAGGTGCGGGTCGCTTCTCCGCCAGCGCGAGCGCCAGTTCAGCGGCCTGGGTTGCCATCGTCACGATGGGATAGCGTACCGTGGTCAGACGTGGGCGCACATAGCGGGAAATCAGCACATCATCAAAGCCAATCAGCGAGATTTCTCCCGGCACATCAATGCCGTTATCATTCAATACGCCCATGGCGCCAGCCGCCATTGAGTCGTTGTAGCAGGCTACCGCAGTGAAGTTTTTGCCACGACCAAGTAACTCGGTCATGGCCTGTTCACCGCCGCTTTCATCCGGTTCGCCGAACGTCACCAGTCGATCGCTTACCGGTATATTGCTCTCCGCCAGCGCGTCGTAATAGCCTTGCAGACGATCTTCCGCATCAGAAATACTGTGATTGGAACACAGGTAGCCAATGCGCGTATGGCCCTGTTGAATAAGGTGTCGGGTAGCGAGCCACGCGCCGAAACGGTCATCGAGGGCAACGCAGCGTTGTTCGAATCCCGGCAGAATTCGGTTAATCAATACCATGCCGGGGATTTGCTTCATTAATGAAGCCAAGTCCGCATCCGGGATGATTTTGGCATGGACAACAAGGGCCGCGCAGCGGTGGCGAATGAGCTGTTCAATCGCCTGACGTTCCTTCTGTTCATTATGGTAGCCGTTGCCAATCAGCAAAAAATTCCCGGTGTTATAGGCCACCTGCTCGACAGCTTTAACCATTGCCCCAAAGAATGGATCGGACACATCACCAACGACCAGACCGATGGTTTCAGTGGATTGTTGCGCCAGTGCACGCGCGTTCGCATTGGGGTGGTAGCTGAGTGATTCCATTGCACTCGTTACGGCCAGACGCGATGCTTCGCTGGCTTTGGGGGAATCATTGATCACTCGAGAAACGGTGGCGACTGATACACCAGCTAGTCGGGCTACATCCTTTATGGTCGCCATGATAGTACCTGTTGTGGGTAAACGCTTACATTCCGTCAGTGTTACGGAAAATGGCTGGCTGTTCAAGCAGATTGCCCGTCAGGACCTCGCAAATGTGAGCGCGCGCGAGCGAAGATAAGACAGAAAATAGAAAATGCTAATTTTTGCTTACACTTTGCGATGTGCTGTTGCGATTGTTCGCTGGTGGGAGAACTGAGCGGATTGCTAAAGTTGGGATCCCAGAGGTATTGATAGGTGAAATCAACTTTCGGGTTGATCACTAGAATTACACCAGCCTGCGCAGATGCGCAGGTTTTTTTTTGCCTTCAGCCTATCTGTAACAGTAACCGATAATTTACACAACTCGTTGCATTTGGGTTCATTCCTTTGCGTTTTCGTACTGGCGTATCTGGCTGCTGACGACCACAATCAAGATCCCAGAGGTATTGATTGGTGAGATTATTCGGTACGCACTTCGTACCTGTCTCTTGCACCGACCTGCGCGGATGCGCAGGTTTTTTTTCGGACTGTATTTACCTGTTTACCTGTCGCGCCCATTCCCCAACTCGTATACTCTCCCACCATTAATGTTTCTATAATTAATGGCACAGGGAGTTGAGATGCTATTTGGCTTTTTTCGTAATCTGTTTCGCGTGCTTTTCCGCGTTCGCGTCACGGGCAATGTCAGCGCGCTACAGGGAGAACGCGTTCTAATCACTCCCAACCATGTCTCATTTATAGACGGCATCCTACTGGCGCTATTTTTACCGATTCGTCCCGTCTTCGCCGTTTACACCTCGATCAGCCAGCAATGGTATATGCGCTGGCTAACCCCGCTGATTGACTTCGTGCCGTTAGACCCAACCAAACCGATGTCGATTAAGCATCTGGTCCGTCTGGTCGAGCAGGGCCGTCCGGTGGTGATTTTTCCCGAAGGACGCATTTCGACCACCGGTTCGTTGATGAAGATATATGACGGTGCCGGGTTTGTCGCCGCGAAGTCGGGAGCGACGGTCGTTCCTGTCCGCATTGAGGGAGCAGAGCTTTCCCACTTCAGCCGCCTGAAAGGTCTGGTTAAACAGCGATTCTTCCCGCGTATCCAACTGCACATTCTACCGCCGACTCAAATGCCAATGCCGGAAGCCCCGCGAGCGCGCGATCGCCGCAAAATCGCCGGTGAAATGCTGCATCAAATTATGATGGAAGCACGCATGGCGGTACGCCCGCGTGAAACGCTATACGAGTCGCTGCTGGCGGCAAAATACCGTTTTGGCGCGGGCAAAAACTGCATTGAAGATGTTAACTTTACGCCAGACAGCTACCGCAAACTGCTGACTAAGACGCTCTTTGTGGCCCGTATTCTGGAAAAATACAGCGCCGAAGGTGAAAAAATCGGCCTGATGCTGCCAAATGCGGGGATCAGCGCGGCGGTCATTTTTGGAGCCATTGCGCGTCGACGCATTCCGGCCATGATGAACTACACGGCGGGCGTGAAAGGGTTAACCAGCGCCATTACTGCGTCTGAAATCAAAACGATCTTCACTTCCCGACAGTTTCTCGATAAAGGCAAACTCTGGCATCTACCGGAACAGCTCACCCAGGTACGCTGGGTTTATCTGGAAGATTTAAAAGCCGATGTGACGTTGAGCGATAAGCTGTGGATTTTCTCACATCTGCTGGCACCGCATCTGGCGCAGGTGAAACAGCAGCCGGAAGAGGCTGCTGTGATCCTCTTTACGTCTGGTTCGGAAGGCCATCCGAAAGGCGTGGTCCACAGCCACAAGAGTATTCTGGCGAACGTTGAGCAGATTAAAACAATTGCCGATTTCACCGCCGATGACCGCTTTATGTCGGCACTGCCGCTGTTCCACTCCTTTGGCCTGACGGTGGGATTATTCACGCCGCTACTGACCGGTGCGGAAGTGTTTCTTTATCCCAGCCCGCTTCATTACCGCATTGTGCCGGAGCTGGTATACGACCGGAACTGCACCGTGTTGTTTGGTACTTCAACGTTCCTCGGTAACTATGCGCGTTTCGCGCACCCGTACGATTTCCACCGCTTGCGCTATGTGGTGGCAGGCGCGGAAAAACTGCAAGACAGCACAAAGCAGCTATGGCAGGAGAAATTTGGCCTGCGCGTCCTTGAAGGCTATGGCGTGACGGAATGTGCGCCGGTTGTGTCGATCAATGTGCCGATGGCGGCAAAATCAGGAACGGTAGGGCGCATCTTGCCTGGCATGGATGCCCGACTGCTGGCTGTTCCGGGTATTGAGGACGGTGGGCGTTTACAACTGAAAGGCCCAAATATTATGAGCGGCTATTTGCGCGTCGAAAAACCTGGCGTGCTGGAAGTGCCGACGGCAGAAAATGCGCAGGGTGAGATTGATCGCGGCTGGTATGACACCGGAGACATCGTCCGCTTTGATGAAAACGGCTTTGTACAGATCCAGGGACGCGCCAAGCGTTTTGCTAAAATTGCCGGAGAGATGGTCTCGCTGGAAATGGTTGAGCAACTGGCATTGGCGGTATCTGCAGACAAAATGCACGCCACGGCGATCAAGAGCGATGCCAGCAAAGGTGAGGCCCTGGTGCTGTTCACTACCGACAGCGAACTCACACGTGAAAAACTACAGCAGTATGCGCGAGCGCATGGCGTGCCTGAACTTGCCGTGCCGCGTGATATTCGCCACCTGAAGCAACTCCCATTACTCGGCAGCGGTAAGCCGGATTTTGTTACGCTGAAAAGCTGGGTCGATGAGCCGGAAAAACAACATGATTGAGTCAGCGCACACTAACACTTCAATCTGGTCCAAAGGGATGATGTCTGTCATCGCCGCGCAGTTTCTGTCGGCGTTTGGCGATAACGCACTGCTGTTCGCCACGCTGGCGCTGCTGAAGGAACAATTTTATCCGGACTGGAGCCAGCCAATCCTGCAAATGGTGTTTGTGGGCGCTTACATCCTGTTTGCGCCATTTGTTGGACAGGTGGCGGATAGCTTTGCCAAAGGCAGAGTGATGATGTTCGCGAATGCCCTGAAACTGCTGGGCGCGGCGAGTATTTGCTTCGGCATTAATCCGTTTCTCGGGTATACGCTGGTGGGGATTGGCGCGGCCGCGTATTCACCGGCCAAGTATGGCATTCTCGGTGAACTGACCACCGGTGACAAACTGGTGAAAGCCAACGGCCTGATGGAAGCCTCCACCATCGCCGCGATTTTGCTCGGTTCTGTCGCCGGCGGCGTTCTGGCCGACTGGCATGTGATAGCCGCGCTTTCTGTCTGTGCGCTGGCCTATGCTGGCGCCGTGGTGGCTAACCTGTACATCCCGAAACTGGCCGCGGCTCGCCCTGGCCAATCCTGGCATCTGGGGAAAATGACGCGCAGTTTCTTCTGCGCCGCCTCTTCGCTGTGGCGCAACGGTGAAACACGTTTTTCGTTGGTCGGAACCAGCCTTTTTTGGGGCGCGGGCGTCACGCTGCGTTTTCTGCTGGTGCTGTGGGTTCCGGTAGCGCTCGGCATCACCGATAACGCTACGCCGACCTACCTCAATGCTATGGTAGCGATTGGGATTGTCGTAGGCGCGGGGGCGGCAGCGAAGCTGGTGACGCTGGAAACCGTGTCGCGCTGTATGCCTGCGGGGATCCTGATTGGCGTCGTGGTGCTGATTTTCTCACTTCAGCATGTGCTGCTTCCGGCTTACGCGTTGCTGATGCTTATCGGCGTGTCAGGTGGCTTCTTTGTGGTACCGCTGAATGCGTTGCTGCAGGAGCGGGGCAAGAAAAGCGTCGGTGCGGGTAATGCGATCGCGGTGCAAAACCTGGGCGAGAACAGCGCGATGCTGCTGATGCTTGGGATTTACTCACTGGCAGTGCTGGTGGGGATCCCGGCGGTAGCGATTGGTATTGGATTCGGCGCGCTGTTTGCGCTGGCGATTGCGGCGCTGTGGATTTGGCAGCGCCGCCAGCCTGGTACGAGATGAATGAACAATGAATGTGCCGGATGGCAGCGTCGCCTTATCTGGCCTACAGAGAGCAGCAATTTGTAGGTCTGATAAGCGTAGCGCCATCAGGCACTAACCGTCACGGTGCAGGATAGGTATACACCTGATGCACCGCTTCAATCTCTGCCAGTACTTCTTCGCTCAACTCCAGATGCAGGCTTTCAACGTTGGTTTTTAGCTGCTCCATCGTCGTGGCTCCCAGCAGGGTGCTGGCGACAAACGGCTGACGACGCACGAATGCCAACGCCATTTGCGCAGGATCCAGATTATGGCGTTTCGCGATATCCACATAGGCCGCAACGGCTTTTTGCGTTTGCTCGCCGCTGTAACGCGTGAAACGGCTAAACAGCGTATTGCGTGCACCGGCAGGCTTCGCGCCGTTCAGGTATTTACCGGTTAATGTACCGAAGCCAAGGCAAGAGTAGGCCAGCAGTTCAACGCCTTCATACTGGCTCACTTCCGCCAGTCCAACCTCAAAGCTGCGATTCAGCAGGCTGTAGGGGTTCTGGATGGTGGCGATGCGCGGCAGATCGTGTTTGTCCGCCAGGTGCAGGTAGCGCATCACGCCAAACGCGGTTTCATTGGACACGCCGATGTAGCGAATTTTCCCCGCGCGCTGAAACTCTGCCAGCGCGTCCAGCGTATCCAGCAGCGAAACGACTGGCGAAGAGTCCGTCCAGCTGTAGCCTAACTTACCAAAGCAGTTGGTCGGGCGCTGCGGCCAGTGAACCTGATACAGATCCAGGTAATCGGTTTGCAGTCTTTTCAGGCTGTCGTGCAGCGCTTCACGGATATTTTTACGGTCCAGCGCCTGATTCGGTCGAATACCGCTGTCGTTGTTACGTGAAGGTCCACTCACCTTAGAAGCAACGATTAGCTTTTCACGGCTGCCGTGTTTGGCGAGCCAGTTACCTACGTAGGTTTCGGTGAGACCCTGGGTTTCAGGACGCGGCGGTACCGGATACATCTCGGCAACGTCGATCAAATTTATGCCTTGTTCTACGGCATAATCGAGCTGTGCATGTGCGTCGGCTTCGCTGTTTTGTTCACCAAACGTCATTGTGCCCAGCCCCAGTGTACTGACTTCAAGCGAGCTGTGGGGTATACGGTGATATTGCATAGCCGTTTCCTTTTTATAATCACGACATAAGGATTATAAAAATGGCTGAGGGAAGAGAAAAAGGGAAGTAAAATTGTTAAGGCCAGCGCGCTGCTGACCTCAACCATCAGCGTTCAATGATTTGAGACACATCATCGCGATTAATCTGCATCGCATTGCCTTGCTGGTCGTGATAGCTCACCAGACCGGTATCATCGTCAATTTCTGGTTTTCCATCGGTCAGGATCATTCGACCATCTTTTGTCGCCATTACATAATCACTGCTGCATCCGGAAACGGCAAAAGCCAGTCCTACGGCGGAAATCAAAACTGCCCATTTTTTCATCTGCTTATCCTCACATGGCCTGCATCTGACAATAGTTTAGTAATAACGCGAAGTTGTGCATGGCGAAAGCAGTAAAATCTTAAACTGTGAGAAGAGGTAGGTGTGGCGCGCATTCGCTCCCCGTGCGGGGAGCGATGGATTTCATCAGAGCGGATTTTTTTTATTACGCCACAGGTTCAGGGTCTCTACCGCAATAGAGAAGAACATGGCGAAATAGATATATCCTTTCGGAACGTGGACGTCGAAACTTTCCAGAATTAGCGTGAAACCGACCAGAATCAGGAACGAGAGCGCCAGCATTTTTACCGAAGGATGGCGATCGACAAAATCGCCAATCGGGCGTGCAGCAAACATCATCACACCCACGGCAATCACCACTGCCGCCATCATGATAAACAGATGATCGGACAAGCCTACCGCAGTAATCACGGAATCCAGGCTGAAGATAATGTCTAACAACATGATCTGCACAATCGCGCCCAGAAAAGAGGAAACGCGGGTTTTCAGCCCCTCTTCCTCACCTTCAATGGATTCGTGGATCTCCTTACTGGCTTTCCAGATCAGGAACAATCCCCCCAGTAGAAGGATCAGGTCGCGCGCTGATATTGCCTCGCCAAACACTTCGAATAGCGGGTTTGTCAGACGCGTTACCCAGGCGATAGAGGCCAGCAGTGCCAGACGCATGATCATCGCCGCCGCAAGCCCAATACGTCGGGCATGATTGCGTTGCGCTGTCGGGAGTTTGGCTACAACCAGAGAGAGGAAAATAATATTGTCGATCCCAAGAACGATCTCCAGCAGCGTCAGCGTACCGAGCGCAAGCCAGGCGTTAGGATCGGTTATCCATGCAAATAACATCGAACAAAGTCCTGCCAAAAAAAAAGAAGCGGTAATTATAGGCCCGTAACGCGGCGGGTGAAAGACCGGACGGTGCCTATTGCGCCTGGAACAAGAAATGTCGCTCAAGCAATGCGCGCGTGAAGTTCTTTTTCAAGTAAAAACCGCGTGGTAGGGTCAGGATGGGTTCGCCATAGGCGCCAATGGCCTCGGTAAGCGCTCGGGCGTTGGCGGCTTTAGGACGCAGCTGTAGCACTTCCCCATGGCGGGCAGTGATGCGTTCGACGTGGCCTAACACAATCATATCCATCAACTCTTCCCAGTCCAGACGCAATTGCCGGTCTTCTTCTTCATTCGGGCTCCACAGCAGGGGAGAGCCGACGCGGCGCTCTGCCAGCGGGATGCTGCGTTCGCCTTCTACCGGGATCCACAGAACGCGTTTAAGTTTGTGCCGCACATGGCTGGTTTCCCAGGTAACGCCGGTATTGCCGGTTAACGGTGCCACGCACACAAAGGTGGTTTCCAGCGGTCTGCCAAGGCTATCCACTGGGATTGTTTTCAGCTCCACGCCCAGCGCCGCAAAATCCTGCTCCGGTTTGCTGCCCGCACTGGCGCCGAGCCAGATTTCCAGTAGCACGCCAATCCAGCCTTTATCGCGCTTGAGATCCTTGGGGGCGACGAGTCCCGCCATTGCCGCCAACTCTCCCAGCGCGTAGCCCGAAAGCAGCTGTGCCTGGCTCAACAACTGGGCTTCAGATTCAGGGGGAGAAAGCAGCGGATGGAGTTCTGACATCGGGTTAACCCTTAGGTGAAAAAATGAGCAAAGATTTTATACCGTGTGGACAGAGTTTATCTTTTTCCACATGCTTTATTCAATTCTATGATTTATATTGGTTTTTAGATTCACATACGCAGAGTTGCGCAACAGCGAAGCGGGTTTTCCAATTCTGGTCACTGACAATGAACAGGATCTTACACCATGTTATCCACAGAAAGATGGGATAACTGTGAAAAACCCCCACTACTGTTTCAATTTACAGCCTTGACGTGCGACGAAAATCGAATTTTCACACAAATTGTGCCTAACTTATTGGCATAATCTGTGGATAAAACCAACGCTGGTCGATCTTTCATCAGCCTGAAGATCGTGTACGTGATATACGTCACATTTCTATGGGTTTATTTGCGCTGAACGGTTTTAACTTTATGAATATAGAAGACTATTTTTGATATGTGACGAATGTCTTATTCGGACTGTTCTGGGTTTTCCCATAGTAATTCCGTACTTCTTCACAACTATATCCACAGAAAAGGTGAATAAAATCGCCTTGCTTGCCCTTCTTCTGTTTATAACTCCGCCCTTAGCTGTGAGTTATTCAATTGTTATTAGAGTATCGCGCCCTTAACAGAGTGGTTTACCGCCTCTCTGGAGTGTGAAACAATCGTTTGTATATAAGGTTTATATTGAGGTAGTCCGGTGATTGATGACGATGGCTACCGCCCGAATGTAGGGATAGTAATTTGTAACCGCCAGGGGCAGGTCATGTGGGCCCGGCGATTTGGTCAGCACTCCTGGCAATTCCCGCAAGGTGGGATAAATGCAGGAGAGACAGCAGAGCAGGCGATGTACCGGGAACTCTTTGAAGAAGTGGGTCTCAGTCGTAAAGATGTACGGATCCTTGCTTCTACTCGTAACTGGTTGCGTTACAAGTTACCGAAACGTTTGGTGCGTTGGGACACGAAGCCGGTTTGTATCGGCCAGAAACAAAAATGGTTTCTTCTGCAATTGGTCAGCAGCGATGCTGAAATCAATATGCAAACCAGCAGTACACCTGAGTTCGACGGCTGGCGCTGGGTGAGTTACTGGTATCCGGTTCGACAGGTGGTGTCATTTAAACGCGATGTCTATCGCAGGGTGATGAAAGAATTCGCAAGTGTTGTCATGGCGCTTCAGGAGAGCACTCCTAAGCCGCAAAGCGCACCTGCGTACAGACGTAAAAGAGGTTAAGCTACGCAAATTATGCTCACCCGCCTGCGCGAAATAGTCGAAAAGGTGGCCAGTGCTCCGCGTCTGAATGAAGCGCTGAATATTCTGGTTACCGACATCTGTCTTGCGATGGATACAGAGGTCTGTTCGGTTTACTTGGCCGATCACGATCGACGTTGTTATTACCTCATGGCGACCCGGGGACTGAAGAAACCGCGTGGTCGTACTGTCGCACTCGCGTTTGATGAAGGTATCGTTGGCCTGGTTGGCAGGCTGGCGGAACCTATCAACCTCGCCGATGCGCAAAAACATCCCAGCTTTAAATACATCCCTTCGGTAAAAGAAGAGCGCTTTCGTGCGTTCTTAGGCGTACCGATTATTCAGCGCCGTCAGCTGTTAGGTGTGCTGGTGGTCCAGCAGCGCGAATTGCGGCAGTACGATGAAAGTGAAGAGTCTTTCCTCGTCACGCTCGCCACGCAAATGGCGGCGATTCTTTCGCAGTCGCAGCTTAACGCGCTGTTCGGCCAATACCGGCAAACGCGCATCCGCGCATTGCCCGCCGCCCCTGGTGTGGCAATAGCCGAAGGCTGGCAGGATGCGACGCTGCCGCTGATGGAGCAGGTCTATCAGGCTTCAACGCTGGATCCGGTGCTTGAGCGCGAGCGGCTCACCGGTGCGCTGGAAGAGGCGGCGAATGAATTCCGCCGCTACAGCAAACGCTTTACCGCCGGGGCGCAGAAAGAAACGGCGGCGATTTTTGATCTCTATTCACACTTGCTTTCCGATACTCGTCTGCGCCGTGAGCTGTTTGCGGAAGTGGATAATGGTTCGGTGGCCGAGTGGGCCGTTAAAACGATCATTGAAAAGTTTGCCGAACAGTTTGCCGCGCTGAGTGATAACTACCTCAAGGAGCGGGCCGGAGATTTACGCGCGCTGGGCCAGCGTCTACTGTTCCATCTTGACGACTCGATCCAGGGGCCGAATACCTGGCCGGAACGTTTTGTGCTGGTGGCGGATGAGCTTTCCGCCACCACGCTGGCGGAACTTCCTCAGGACCGCTTAGTCGGTGTGGTTGTTCGGGACGGCGCGGCCAACTCTCATGCGGCTATTATGGTTCGTGCGCTGGGTATCCCTACCGTCATGGGGGCCGATATCCAGCCATCGGTGTTACACCGCCGTACGCTGGTAGTGGACGGTTATCGCGGTGAACTGCTGGTCGATCCAGAACCGGTATTGATCCAGGAATATCAGCGTCTTATCAGTGAAGAAATTGAGCTGAGCCGCCTGGCGGAAGATGACGTCAACCAGCCAGCACAGTTGAAAAGTGGCGAGCGCGTGAAGGTGATGCTCAATGCGGGCCTCAGCCCGGAGCATGAAGAGAAGCTGGGGAGCCGGATCGACGGCATTGGCCTGTATCGCACCGAAATCCCGTTCATGCTGCAAAGCGGTTTTCCTTCGGAAGAAGAACAGGTTGCGCAGTATCAGGGCATGCTGCAAATGTTTAACGACAAGCCGGTGACCCTGCGTACGCTGGATGTCGGTGCCGATAAACAACTGCCCTACATGCCGATCAGTGAAGAGAACCCGTGCCTTGGCTGGCGTGGCATTCGCATAACGCTCGATCAGCCGGAGATCTTTTTGATCCAGGTTCGGGCCATGCTGCGTGCCAACGCGGCAACCGGCAACCTGAGCATTTTGCTGCCGATGGTCACCAGCATTGATGAAGTGGACGAAGCGCGACGTTTGATTGAACGCGCCGGACGCGAAGTGGAAGAGATGATCGGCTACGCGATCCCAAAACCGCGCATTGGCATCATGCTGGAAGTTCCGTCGATGGTGTTTATGCTGCCGCACCTGATAAACCGGATAGACTTTATCTCGGTCGGAACCAACGATCTCACCCAGTACATTCTGGCTGTCGATCGTAACAATACGCGGGTGGCCAGCATTTATGACAGCCTGCATCCGGGTATGTTACGTGTGCTGGCGATGATTGCGCAGGAAGCCGAAAGAAGCGGTATCGATTTGCGATTGTGCGGTGAAATGGCGGGCGACCCGATGTGCGTGGCCATTCTGATCGGCCTGGGTTTTCGCCATTTGTCGATGAACGGTCGTTCCGTGGCTCGCGTTAAATATCTGCTGCGCCATATCGATTTTGATGAGGCGCAAACGCTGGCGCAACGCAGTCTGGAAGCGCAGATGGCGACAGAAGTACGCCATCAGGTGGCGGCTTTTATGGAACGCCGTGGCATGGGGGGACTGATTCGCGGGGGATTGTGAATCGAGGGCTGGTAACAGTAGGTATACATATCTTTTAACTGTAATCGGCATCCGCTGCGATCCCCATGTGCTATCATTCGCACCTTTGGAGCGCCTGCATTATGCAGGCGCGCTTATCAATTGCTGTCTGACTTCAGCGAAATAACAAGAACTTGTGGTGACAGATGACCAGTAGCTATCTGCATTTTCCGGATTTCGATCCGGTCATTTTCTCAATCGGACCCGTCGCGCTTCACTGGTACGGCTTAATGTATTTGGTGGGGTTTATTTTTGCGATGTGGCTGGCGACGCGCCGTGCTAATCGTCCGGGCAGTGGCTGGACCAAAAATGAAGTAGAAAATCTACTGTATGCGGGCTTCCTCGGGGTTTTCCTTGGAGGGCGTATTGGTTACGTACTGTTCTATAACTTCCCGTTATTCCTCGATAACCCGCTGTATCTGTTCCGCGTTTGGGACGGCGGGATGTCCTTCCACGGTGGGCTGATTGGTGTGATCCTGGTGATGATTATCTTCGCCAAACGCACCAAGCGTTCGTTCTTCCAGGTTTCTGATTTCATTGCCCCGCTGATTCCGTTTGGTCTGGGCGCAGGGCGTCTGGGCAACTTTATCAACGGTGAGCTGTGGGGACGCGTTGATCCGAACTTCAAGTACACCATGCTGTTCCCGGGCTCCCGTACCGAAGATATTTTACTGCTGCAAACTAACCCGCAATGGCAGTCAATTTTTGATACCTACGGCTCGCTGCCGCGCCACGCCTCACAGCTTTATGAGATGGCGCTGGAAGGCGTTGTGCTGTTTATCATTCTTAATCTTTACATTCGTAAACCGCGCCCGATGGGCTCGGTATCCGGTCTGTTCCTGATTGGTTATGGCGCGTTTCGTATTATCGTTGAATTCTTCCGCCAGCCGGATGCGCAGTTTACCGGCACCTGGGTACAGTACATCAGCATGGGACAGATCCTCTCAATCCCGATGATTGTCGCAGGCATTATTATGATGGTTTGGGCGTACCGCCGCAGCCCACAGCAACACGTTTCCTGAGGAACCATGAAACAGTATTTAGAACTGATGCAAAAAGTGCTGGATGAAGGCACACAGAAAAACGACCGTACCGGAACCGGAACGCTTTCCATTTTTGGTCATCAGATGCGTTTTAATCTGCAGGAAGGGTTCCCGCTGGTTACGACTAAACGCTGCCATTTACGCTCGATCATTCATGAACTGCTGTGGTTTTTGCAGGGCGACACCAACGTTGCCTACCTGCATGAAAACAACGTCTCAATCTGGGACGAATGGGCGGATGAAAACGGTAATCTGGGGCCGGTTTATGGCAAACAGTGGCGTGCGTGGCCTACGCCAGATGGTCGCCATATTGACCAGATCACCACGGTGTTAAACCAGCTCAAAAATGACCCGGACTCTCGCCGAATTATCGTTTCTGCATGGAACGTCGGTGAGCTGGATAAAATGGCGCTGGCGCCGTGCCACGCGTTCTTCCAGTTTTACGTGGCGGATGGCAAGCTCTCCTGCCAGCTGTATCAGCGTTCGTGCGATGTGTTCCTCGGTTTGCCGTTTAACATTGCCAGCTACGCCTTGCTGGTACACATGATGGCGCAGCAGTGCGATCTGGAAGTGGGTGATTTTGTCTGGACCGGCGGCGACACGCACCTGTACAGCAATCATATGGATCAAACGCATCTGCAGCTTAGCCGCGAACCGCGCGCGCTGCCGAAGCTGGTCATCAAACGTAAGCCTGAATCTATCTTTGACTATCGCTTCGAAGATTTCGAAATTGAAGGCTACGATCCGCATCCTGGTATTAAAGCGCCAGTGGCTATCTAATCGGCTTCATGCTGTCACAACCGACGCCCGTGCGCGTCGGTTTTTTTTGTCTCAAATCGCGTTCTTCGGCGTGGGTTCCTGAAATATTGCAACGACCTGCAACGCGACAAATATTCCTCGTAGCTCGCCGTAGAAACCGAATTTCCCGCTCGTTATTCATTTTCCTCACGCCATACTGGCGGCATGAAAGAACAACACGGCTACACGCTTATCGAAACCCTGATTGCGATGTTGATCGTCGCGGCGCTTGGCGCCTCGGGGCTGTATGGTTGGCAGCGCTGGCAACAGCAACAGCGGCTATGGCAAACCGCCATTCAGGTGCGAGATTACCTGCTGCAACTGCGTGAAGATGCTAACTGGCGTAACCGCGATCACGTCATCAGCGTGATTCGGGATGGCACATCCTGGTGTTTTGTCAGCTCTGCTGCTGTGCAAACCACGTGTCTACCCGTTTCGCCCTTGGTTTTTACACCGCCCTGGGACGATGTCGAAATGGCAGAGATAACACCTTCACTGGCCTTTTTTGGTCTGCGCAATACGGCATGGGCTGGACATATTCGCCTGAAAAATACGACAGGGGAATGGCGCGTGGTGGTGTCAGGCTGGGGGCGAATCAGGCTTTGCGAGAAAGATGAGGCCAGGTTATGTCAGTAAATGAACGGGGCTTTTCACTCCTGGAGGTGCTGATTGCTATGGCGATTAGCAGCGTTTTATTGCTTAGCTCAGCGCGATTTTTACCCGCGCTGCAGCGAGAGATCCTGCGCAACACGCGCCAGTTAGCGCTTGAAGATGAAATATGGCAGCGGGTATACACCGTGGCGAAGCATCTTCAGCGGGCAGGGTACTGCCGCGGAAACTGTGTCGGAGAAGGGCTGGAGATATCGGCTAAGGGCGACTGTGTCATTGCGCGCTGGGATGCCAATAGCAACGGCATTTGGGAGAGCAGTCCCGCGAAAGAGGCCGATACGATTGGATTTCGTTTACAGGACAAGGTACTGGAGACCCTGCGGGGAGTAACGGACTGCAATGGAAAAGGGTGGGAGAAAATGTCCGATCCAGCCACGATACAGATTGAGGCATTTCAGGTTGAACGTCTGAATATCAGCGGATATTCCCCGCTCCTTACGCTGCGTTTGCGCGGAGTGAACAATGTCGAACCACAAAAGGTTATTGAAGCAGTCTACAGCGTGACAGGATTCAACCTGTGAACCGTGAGCGGGGCGTTTCATCTTTAGCGATGGTCCTGTTACTGCTGGTGCTCGGTAGCCTTCTGCTGCAAGGCGTTAGCAGGCAGGAGTCCCGTTTTGCTTCGCGAGTGGTCACGCAAAGTCAGGCTCTGCAGCGCCAGGTGGTGGTGCAATCTGCGATGGAATGGGGGCGTATGCAGCCCTGGCGCTTACAACTCGCTGCACAGTGTCGGCGTTATACCACGCAGGATGCCGCGGTTTGTCTGCGACAGCTCACTAATAATTCCGTGCTGCTTATAGTCCATTATGAAGGGGTATCGTTATGGCGGCAGGGGGCGATTATTGATGACAATATCGAATACTCGGCGCACGGCTGGAGCGATTTTTGTCCGCTAAAGGAGCAGGCATTATGTCAGATCCCCTGAACAGACAGCGTGGCTTTAGCCTGCCGGAAGTGATGCTGGCAATGGTGCTGATGATCATGATTGTGACCGCGCTGTCAGGATACCAGCGGGCGCTGATGAACAGCTTTATCATCAGAAACCAGTATCAGCAACTCTGGCGTCACGCCTGGCAGCAAACCCAGCTGTATCAGTTTTCATCGCCTTTGAACTGGCAGGTTAACCGAATGCAGACAACGAGCGCGGGATGTGTCAGCATCAACGTTAAAATTTCTTCACCCTTGGGCAGGCAGGGTCAGATGACGCGTCTGCATTGCCCGAATCGTCAGTAGTCAGGAGTCGCTATGTTAAGGGTCTACCACTCCAATCGTCTGGATGTGTTGGAAGCGTTAATGGAATTTATCGTTGAGCGCGAGCGGCTGGACGACCCCTTTGAACCTGAGATGATCCTGGTTCAAAGTACCGGTATGGCGCAGTGGCTACAAATGACCCTTGCACAGAAGTTTAGTATTGCCGCCAACATCGATTTTCCGCTGCCCGCGAGTTTTATCTGGGATATGTTTGTGCGCGTGCTGCCGGATATCCCGAAAGAGAGCGCGTTCAGCAAACAGAGCATGAGCTGGAAGTTGATGACGCTGTTGCCGCAATTGCTGGATGGCGATGACTTCGCATTGCTGCGCCACTATCTGACGGACGACACCGATAAACGTAAGCTGTTTCAGCTTTCCTCGCGCGCGGCTGACCTCTTTGACCAGTATTTAGTCTATCGCCCTGAGTGGTTGACCCAGTGGGAAGCCGGGCGACTGGTTGAGGGACTCGGCGAATCTCAGGCCTGGCAGGCGCCGTTGTGGAAAGCGTTGGTGGAACACACCGAGGAATTGGGCCAGCCGCGCTGGCATCGCGCCAATTTATACCAACGATTTATTCAGACTCTGGAAAGTGCGTCCGAGTGCCCGCAGGGACTGCCTTCTCGCGTCTTTATTTGCGGCATTTCGGCTCTGCCGCCGGTTTATTTGCAGGCATTGCAGGCGCTGGGCAAGCACATTGATATTCATCTGCTGTTTACCAACCCTTGTCGCTACTACTGGGGAGATATAAAAGATCCCGCCTGGCTGGCGAAGCTGATGGCGCGTCAGCGTCGGCACAGCTTTGAAGAACGCCATCTGCCGCTGTTTCGCGATAGTCAGAAAGCCGAAGGATTGTTTAACAGCGATGGTGAACAGGATGTGGGCAACCCGATGCTGGCCTCGTGGGGCAAACTGGGGCGCGATTACATTTATTTGCTTTCAGAACTGGAAAATAGTCAGGAGCTGGATGCGTTTGTCGATATAACACCTGACAATCTTTTGCATAATATTCAATCGGATATTCTGGAACTTGAAAGTCATGCCGTGGCGGGCGTTACCCTGGAAGAGTATTCGCGTAGCGACAATAAACGACGGCTTGAACTGAACGACACCAGCGTGACTTTCCATGTTTGTCATAGCCCACAGCGCGAGGTAGAAATTCTTCATGACCGCCTGCTGGCAATGCTGGAAGCGGATCCTACGCTGACGCCGCGCGATATTATTGTGATGGTGGCGGATATCGACAGCTACAGCCCATTTATTCAGTCGGTCTTTGGCAGCGCGCCAACTGAGCGTTACTTACCATATGCGATTTCCGACCGTCGGGCGCGCCAGTCTCATCCCGTCTTACAGGCCTTTATTAGCCTGCTGTCGCTGCCGGATAGCCGTTTTGTCTCAGAGGATGTGCTGGCATTACTGGATGTGCCCGTGCTGGCGGCGCGTTTCAATATCAATGAAGAAGGGCTGCGCTATCTTCGTTTATGGGTCAATGAATCCGGGATTCGCTGGGGAATTGACGACGATAACGTGCGTGAACTGGAACTTCCGCCTACAGGTCAGCATACCTGGCAATTTGGTTTAACGCGCATGCTGCTCGGCTACGCGATGGAAAGCGCGCAGGGCGAGTGGCAATCGGTATTGCCATACGATGAGTCCAACGGTTTGATTGCCGAGTTGGTAGGGCATCTGGCCTCGTTGCTGATGCAGCTCAATCTCTGGCGTAGAGGGTTAGCGCAGGAACGGCCGCTGGAAGAGTGGCTGCCCGTTTGTCGGGACATGCTTAATGATTTCTTCCTGCCGGATGCAGATACCGAAGCGGCGATGACGCTGATTGAACAGCAGTGGCAGGCCATTATCACTGAAGGTCTGGGGGCTGAGTATGGTGATGCCATACCGCTTTCTCTATTGCGTGATGAGCTGGCCCAGCGTCTTGACCAGGAGCGCATTAGCCAGCGCTTCCTGGCGGGGCCAGTTAACATTTGTACGCTGATGCCGATGCGCTCTATTCCTTTCAAGGTGGTGTGCCTGCTGGGTATGAACGATGGCGTTTATCCGCGTCAGCTTGCGCCGTTGGGCTTTGATTTGATGAGTCAAAAACCGATGAGGGGCGATCGCAGCCGTCGCGATGATGACCGCTACCTGTTTCTTGAAGCATTGATTTCAGCACAGCAAACGCTCTACATCAGCTACATTGGCCGCTCCATTCAGGACAACAGCGAGCGCTTCCCGTCGGTACTGGTGCAGGAACTGATGGACTACATCGGGCAAAGCCACTATCTGCCGGGCGATGAATCGTTGACCTGCGATCAAAGCGAGGCCCGGGTAAAAGCACACATTACTCGTTTGCATACCCGTATGCCCTTTGATGCACAAAACTATCTGCCGGGCGAACAGCAAAGCTATGCCCGGGAATGGCTGCCTGCGGCGAGCCTGTCAGGAAAAGCGCACACGGATTTTGTCCAGACGCTTCCCTTTGAGATGCCTGAAACGCTGACGCTGGAAACGCTGCAGCGATTTTGGGCTCATCCGGTAAGGGCTTTTTTCCAGATGCGGCTGAGGGTCAACTTCCGCTCTGAAGAAAGTGAGATCCCGGAAACGGAACCGTTCACTCTTGAAGGATTAACCCGCTATCAGCTTAATCAGCAATTGCTTAACACGCTGGTTGAAGAGAAGGATGCTGAACAACTGTTTCGCCGTTTTCGTGCGGCGGGCACGCTTCCCTATGGGCCATTTGGCGAAATTCTGTGGGATACGCAGCGTCAGGAGATGCAGTCGCTGGCTGAACGCATTATCGCCTGTCGTCAGCCCTGTCAGAGTATGGAAATCGATCTTAACTGTAACGGCGTGCAAATCACCGGTTGGTTGCCACAGGTGCAAGAGGACGGTTTGTTGCGCTGGCGCCCATCTTTGATAAGCATTGCGCAGGGTGTGCAACTTTGGCTGGAACATCTTGTCTATTGTGCCAGTGGCGGTACGGGAGAGAGCCGGTTGTTCCTGCGTAAAGACGGGGAATGGCGTTTTCCGCCACTGGATGCAGAGCAGGCGCTGCTGTACCTGTCGCAGCTCATTGACGGGTATCGGGAAGGCATGTCGTCACCATTGCTGGTATTGCCCGAAAGCGGCGGCGCCTGGATAAAAACCTGTTATGACGCCGTAAATGATGCCATGTTAGATGACGATGCAACGTTGCAAAAAGCGCGCAGTAAGTTTCTGCAGGCCTATGAAGGCAACATGATGGTACGGGGTGAAGGTGATGATATCTGGTATCAGCGTCTTTGGCGTCAGCTGGATGCGGCTACGCTGGATACCATTGTTTTACAGTCTCAGCGCTACCTGTTACCGATTTTTCGCTTTAATCAGTCATGATGATTGTATAAAAATTGCGCAGTTCGATGGCTTCCACTATGATGCGCATTCTGTCACGGACTGATTCTTACAAAGAGAGGATGCTGGCTCGTTCAGCACATAGTCTTGCCCTGTTCAGACCACGTATTTATGCGTGCTTTGCTGTGAACAGGTGAATACGTTAATGATGAGGTTTGTGAATGCCCCGCAGCACCTGGTTCAGCGCATTACTGTTGTTCGTCGCCCTTTGGGTTCCCGTAAGTCAGGCAGATACCGGTTGGCAGCCTTTAGCTGAAACCATCCGTAAAAGCGATAAAGACACCCGCCAGTATCAGGCCGTGCGCCTTGATAACGGCATGGTCGTGTTGCTGGTATCCGATCCTCAGGCCGTGAAATCCCTTTCTGCACTGGTGGTTCCCGTGGGCTCGCTGGAAGATCCGGACGAGCATCAGGGGCTGGCGCATTATCTCGAACACATGTGTCTGATGGGCTCGAAAAAATACCCACAGCCGGACAGTCTGGCTGAATTCCTGAAAATGCACGGCGGCAGCCACAATGCCAGCACCGCGCCTTACCGTACGGCCTTCTATCTTGAAGTCGAAAACGACGCGTTGGTGGGGGCGGTGGATCGCCTGGCGGACGCTATTGCCGATCCGTTGCTGGATAAAAAATAT
Organism: Citrobacter sp. Cb028; assembly: GCF_030336705.1. Lineage (NCBI taxonomy): Bacteria > Pseudomonadati > Pseudomonadota > Gammaproteobacteria > Enterobacterales > Enterobacteriaceae > Citrobacter > Citrobacter sp. Cb028. The sequence continues at coordinate 170,766 of NZ_JAOWCZ010000031.1, forward strand.
GCCGATCGTGAGCGTAACGCGGTTAACTCCGAGCTGACGCTGGCGCGTACCCGAGACGGGATGCGTATGGCGCAGGTGAGTGCTGAGACCATCAACCCGGCGCACCCTGGTTCGCGTTTCTCCGGCGGAAATCTCGAGACATTAAGCGATAAACCGGGAAACCCGGTGGTGCAGGCATTACAAAAATTTCATGAAAAGTACTACTCCGCGAACCTGATGAAGGCGGTGATTTATAGCAATAAGCCGCTGCCAGAGCTGGCGCGGATAGCTGCTGACACCTTTGGACGCGTACCGAACAGAAATATCGCAAAGCCTGAAATTACCGTACCGGTAGTCACCGAGGCGCAAAAGGGCGTCATCATCCACTATGTTCCGGCAATGCCGCGTAAAGTACTGCGCGTCGAGTTTCGTATCGATAACAACAGCGCGCAGTTCCGCAGTAAAACCGATGAGCTGGTGACCTATCTGATTGGTAATCGTAGCCCTGGCACGTTGTCTGACTGGCTGCAAAAGCAGGGACTGGTTGAAGGTATTCGTGCGGATTCCGATCCGGTGGTCAATGGGAACAGCGGCGTGTTAGCCATTTCCGCGACGTTAACCGACAAAGGGCTGGCGAACCGCGATGAAGTTGTTGCGGCAATTTTCAGTTATCTCAATCTGTTACGCGATAAAGGCGTCGATAAACGCTATTTTGACGAACTGGCGCACGTACTGGATCTCGATTTCCGTTATCCCTCCATCACCCGTGATATGGACTACGTGGAATGGCTGGCTGATACCATGATCCGCGTTCCTGTCGAACATACGCTGGATGCGGTGAATATTGCCGACCAGTACGATGTGAAAGCCGTTGAGCAACGCCTGGCAATGATGACGCCACAGAATGCGCGTATCTGGTATATCAGTGCGAAAGAACCGCATAATAAAACCGCTTATTTTGTCGATGCGCCTTACCAGGTGGATAAAATCAGCGACAAAACCTTTGCCGACTGGCAGCAAAAAGCGCAGGGCATTGCGCTGTCGTTACCGGAGTTGAACCCCTACATTCCGGATGATTTCACGCTGATTAAAACGGATAAAAAATACGCTCACCCGGAACTGATCGTTGATGAGCCGGATCTACGCGTGGTGTATGCGCCGAGCCAGTATTTTGCCAGTGAGCCGAAGGCTGACGTCAGCGTGATCCTGCGTAACCCGAAGGCCATGGACAGCGCCCGCAACCAGGTATTATTCGCACTTAACGATTACCTGGCGGGGATTGCGCTCGATCAGTTAAGCAATCAGGCGTCGGTAGGTGGAATTGGTTTCTCTACCAACGCTAACAATGGGTTGATGCTTAACGCCAACGGCTATACCCAACGTCTGCCGCAGCTTTTTCAGGCGCTGCTGAGCGGCTATTTCAGCTACACCTCAACGGATGAACAGCTGGAACAGGCGAAATCCTGGTATGCTCAGATGATGGATTCTGCAGAGAAGGGTAAAGCCTACGATCAGGCAATTATGCCAGTGCAGATGCTTTCTCAGGTGCCGTACTTCTCACGCGATGAGCGCCGTAAGCTACTGCCTTCCATCACCCTGAAAGAGGTGATGGCGTACCGCGACGCCTTAAAAACCGGTGCGCGGCCTGAATTCCTGGTAATTGGTAATATGAGCGCCGCTCAGGCGACGACCATGGCGCGGGATATCCAACAACAGCTTGACGCTAACGGGTCACAGTGGTGTCGCAATAAAGATGTGGTTGTGGACAAGAAGCAGTCTGCCATCTTTGAAAAAGCAGGCAGTAGCACGGACTCCGCGCTGGCGGCGGTATTTGTGCCAACCGGATACGATGAATACGCCAGTTCAGCCTACAGCGCCATGTTAGGGCAGATTGTTCAGCCGTGGTTCTACAATCAACTGCGTACTGAAGAGCAGTTAGGCTACGCTGTATTTGCGTTCCCGATGAGTATCGGCCGTCAGTGGGGAATGGGGTTCCTGCTGCAAAGCAATGATAAGCAGCCGTCTTATCTTTGGGAGCGTTATAAAGCGTTTTTCCCGACGGCGGAAGCGAAGCTGCGGGCGATGAAACCTGAAGAGTTTGCGCAAATTCAGCAGGCGATTATTGCGCAAATGCTGCAGGCGCCGCAAACGCTGGGGGAAGAAGCCTCACAGTTAAGCAAAGATTTTGATCGCGGCAATATGCGCTTCGATTCACGTGATAAAATAGTGGCTCAGATTAAACTGCTGACGCCGCAAAAACTTGCCGACTTCTTCCATCAGGCGGTGGTTGAGCCGCAAGGCATGGCGATACTGTCACAGGTTTCCGGCAGTCAGAACGGGAAAGCAGAATATGTACACCCGGAAGGCTGGAAAGTGTGGCAGACCGTCAGCGCGTTGCAGCAAACCTTACCCCTGATGAGTGATAAGAATGAATGATGCCGCTGAGTCCCTTGATCCACTGCGCTTGCCCCTGACGGGCGAGCGCCTGATTGAAGCCTCTGCGGGCACCGGTAAAACCTTTACCATCGCCGCCCTGTATTTACGTTTACTGCTTGGACTGGGCGGCTCTGCCGCCTTTCCTCGTCCTCTGACCGTTGAAGAACTGCTCGTGGTCACCTTCACCGAGGCGGCCACCGAAGAGTTGCGCGGACGAATTCGTAGCAACATTCATGAACTGCGAATTGCCTGCCTGCGTGAAACAACCGACAACCCGCTATATGCCCGTTTGTTAGATGAAATCGCCGATAAAAAACAGGCCGCTCAGTGGCTGCTATTGGCTGAAAGACAGATGGATGAAGCGGCGGTGTTTACCATCCACGGCTTTTGTCAGCGTATGCTCAGTCTCAACGCCTTTGAATCAGGCATGCTGTTCGAACAGCAACTGATAGAAGATGAATCGCTGCTGCGCTATCAGGCCTGTGCGGACTTCTGGCGTCGACACTGCTATCCACTACCCCGCGACATTGCGCAGGTGATTTTTGAAACGTGGAAAGGACCGCAGGCTCTGCTGAGAGACATCGATCGCTATCTGCAGGGGGAAGCGCCGGTCATCAAGGCTCCGCCGTCTGATGACGAAACGCTGGCTTCCCGACACGAACAAATTCTCGCGCGCATTAACCAGATCAAGCAGCAATGGCGTGATTCCGTTGATGAGCTGGATGGCCTGCTGGAAGCCTCCGGGATCGACCGGCGTAAATTTAACCGTGGTAACCAGGGTAAGTGGATCGAAAAGATCAGCGCATGGGCGCAAGAAGAAACCCAAAGTTATCAGCTTCCTGACGCGCTGGAGAAATTCTCACAGCGTTTTCTGGAAGAGCGCACTAAAGCGGGCGGAATAACCCCTCAGCACCCGCTGTTTGTCGCTATTGATGAACTGCTTAGCGAACCGTTAACTCTCCGCGATCTGGTGATCACCCGGGCGCTGGCGGAGATCCGTTCAGCGGTTGCCGAGGAGAAACGACGCCGCGGTGAGCTAGGCTTTGACGATATGCTCAGCCGTCTGGATGGGGCGTTGCGCAGTGAAAGCGGCGATGCGCTGGCGACGGCTATCCGTACCCGTTTTCCGGTCGCGATGATCGATGAATTTCAGGATACCGATCCGCAGCAGTACCGTATTTTTCGCCGGATCTGGCAGCATCAGCCGGATACCGCACTGCTGCTGATTGGCGACCCAAAACAGGCGATTTACGCGTTTCGCGGCGCGGATATCTTCACCTATATGAAGGCGCGCAGCGAGGTCAGCGCACACTATACGCTCGATACCAACTGGCGTTCGGCCCCCGGCATGGTCAATAGCGTAAATACGCTTTTCAGCCAGATGGATGACGCCTTTATGTTCCGCGAAATCCCCTTTAGCCCGGTAAAATTTGCAGAAAAAAACCAGTCGTTTCGGTTTGTTTTACATGGTGAGACACAGCCAGCCATGAGCATGTGGCTGATGGAAGGGGAAAGCTGCGGCGTAGGCGATTATCAGAACTACATGGCCCAGGTGTGCGCCACGCAAATTCGCGACTGGCTTAAGGCCGGGCAGTCAGGCGCTGCGCAACTGGTCAGTGGTAAAACATCCAGTCTGGTACGTGCATCGGACATCAGCGTACTGGTTCGTAGCCGCCAGGAGGCGGCACTGGTCCGTGATGCGCTGACGCAGCTGGCAATTCCCTCCGTCTACCTTTCCAACCGTGACAGCGTATTTGAAACGCTGGAAGCGCGGGAGTTGCTGTGGGTGCTGCAGGCGGTGATGACGCCGGAGCGTGAGAACACGCTGCGTAGCGCGCTGGCGACCTCAATGATGGGGCTGAATGCGCAGGATCTTGAAGCCTTAAATAACGACGAAAATGCCTGGGATGCGGTGGTCGAAGAGTTTGATGGCTATCGTCAGATCTGGCATAAACGCGGCGTGATGCCGATGCTGCGCGCGCTGATGACAACCCGCCAGATTGCGGAAAACCTGCTGGCGACGGCGGGGGGCGAACGCCGCCTGACCGATATTTTACATATCAGCGAACTGTTGCAGGAAGCGGGCTCGCAGCTGGAAAGCGAGCATGCGCTGGTGCGCTGGCTGTCCCAGCATATTCTTGAACCCGACAGCAACGCGTCCAGCCAGCAGCTCAGGCTGGAAAGCGACAAGCATCTGGTCAAAATCGTCACTATCCATAAATCTAAAGGGCTGGAGTATCCGCTGGTCTGGCTGCCGTTTATCACGAATTTCCGCGTCCAGGATCAGGCTTTCTACCACGATCGCAGCTCTTTTGAAGCCGTGCTGGATCTCAACGATGCCGAGGAGAGCGTTGAGCTGGCTGAAGCGGAACGTCTGGCGGAAGACCTGCGTTTGCTCTATGTCGCGCTAACCCGTTCGGTATGGCACTGCAGCCTTGGCGTGGCGCCGTTGGTGCGACGTCGGGGCGATAAAAAAGGGGATACCGATGTACATCACAGCGCCCTTGGTCGCCTGTTGCAAAAAGGTGAGCCGATGGATGCCGCGGGTCTGCGTAGTGCGATTGAAGCGCTGTGTAGCGACGATATTGCCTGCCAGACGCCTGCGCAGCCTGACGGTGAACCCTGGCAAGTTGCGCAGGCTGTTAGCTGCGAACTGAGTGCGAAAATACTGCAGCGTACGCCCGGCGATAGCTGGTGCGTGACCAGTTATTCCGGTCTGCAACAGCGTGGGCATGGAATCGCGCAGGATCTGATCCCGCGACTGGATATTGATGCCGCAGGCGTTGGTGAGGTTATTGAAGAGTCAGGGCTTACACCGCATCAGTTCCCGCGCGGCGCTTCGCCAGGTACATTCTTGCATAGCCTGTTTGAAGATCTCGACTTTACTCAACCGGTAGATCCGCGTTGGGTCGAGGAAAAACTGGCGTTGGGCGGTTATGACGCGCACTGGACGCCGGTTTTGACCGAATGGCTGGATGCCATTTTGCAGGCGCCTCTCAACGAGACGGGCGTGAGTTTGAGCCATCTTTCCGCGCGTGAAAAACAGGTGGAGATGGAGTTTTACCTGCCGATTTCGCAGCCGCTGATGGCCAGCCAACTTGATGCGTTAATTCGCCAATACGATCCGCTCTCCGCGGGGTGCCCTGCGTTGGAATTTATGCAGGTACGCGGCATGCTGAAAGGATTTATTGACCTGGTTTTCCGCCACCAGGGGCGTTATTACCTTCTCGATTACAAATCGAACTGGCTTGGGGAAGACAGCTCAGCGTATACGCAGCAGGCGATGGCCTCTGCCATGCAGGCGCATCGCTACGACCTGCAGTATCAACTTTATACCCTGGCGCTGCATCGCTACTTGCGCCATCGCATTGCTGATTATGATTATGAACGCCATTTTGGCGGTGTTATCTATCTCTTCTTGCGTGGCATTGACAGTGAAAATCCGCAACAGGGAATTTACGCGACCCGACCTGACGGGGAGTTAATCGCCTTGATGGACGAGATGTTTGTCGGTGCGCCACTGGAGGAGATGTCATGACAATCCAGAAACGATTACTGGAAGCTGTGGAGCAAAAACAGCTCCGGCCTCTGGATGCCCAGTTTGCGCTGGCGGTTGCCGGAAATGATAACCCTGCCGTTGCGCTGGCGGCGGCGTTGCTTAGTCGTGAAGCAGGAGAAGGGCACGTCTGCTTACCACTTTCACGGTTATCCCTGAGCGAGGATGCCCATCCCCTTTTAAGCGCCTGGCTCGCTGAAGTAGGGGAGCCAGAAGACTGGACGGAATGTCTGCTGGCCTCCGGGGCGGTAAGCCGTGGTGAGCAACCCACGCCGCTGGTGCTGCACGGCGATCGCTTGTATCTGAACCGGATGTGGCATAACGAACGGGCGGTGGCTCGCTTTTTCAGTGAAGTTAACCACGCCATTGAGGTGGATGAACAACGGCTTACCCACACGCTGGCGGCGTTGTTTCCACCAGCGGAAGGTGTTAACTGGCAAAAAGTGGCCGCTGCGGTGGCGTTGACCCGTCGTATATCGGTGATCTCCGGCGGGCCGGGGACCGGAAAAACGACAACAGTTGCGAGGCTTCTGGCGGCGTTGATTCAGATGGCGGAGGGAGAACGCTGCCGTATTCGTCTGGCGGCTCCTACTGGAAAGGCGGCAGCGCGCCTGACTGCCTCGCTGGGTGCAGCGCTACGAGAACTGCCGTTAACCGAAGAGCAAAAGAAACGCATTCCCGATGACGCCAGTACGTTGCATCGATTATTAGGCGCTCAGCCAGGCAGTCAGCGCCTGCGCCATCATGCGGGAAACCCGCTGCATCTGGATGTGCTGGTGGTGGATGAAGCCTCGATGATTGATTTGCCGATGATGTCGCGCCTTATCGATGCGCTGCCGCCGCACGGGCGGGTGATTTTTCTTGGCGATCGTGACCAGCTCGCTTCCGTCGAAGCGGGGGCGGTGCTGGGGGATATCTGTGCTTTCGTCGGTGACGGGTTTACCCCGGAACGCGCCCGCCAGCTCAGTCGTCTGACCGGAAGCGCTATTCCGGCAGGTCTGGGAACTCAGGCCGCCGCTTTGCGCGACAGTTTGTGTCTGCTGCAAAAGAGTTACCGTTTCGGTAGCGATTCCGGAATCGGTCAGTTGGCTGCTGCGATTAATCGTGGTGACAAAGCCGCGCTCAAAACGGTCTTCCAGCAGGGGTTTAGCGACATCGAAAAACGCACGCTACATAGCAGCGAAGATTACGCCGCGATGTTGGATGAGGCGCTGGCGGGTTATGGGCACTATCTGGATTTACTGCGCGAGGGCGCTGAGCCGGATGCCGTCATTCAGGCCTTCAATGAGTATCAGCTGTTGTGTGCCCTGCGTGAAGGCCCGTTTGGCGTGGGTGGTTTGAATGAACGCCTTGAGCAGGTGATGGCGCAAAAACGTAAAATTCATCGTTCGACGCATAGCCGCTGGTATGAGGGAAGGCCGGTGATGATCGCGCGCAATGACAGTTCGCTGGGATTATTTAACGGTGATATCGGCATTGCCCTCGATCGTGGACAGGGCCTGAGGGTGTGGTTTGCGCTGCCGGACGGTTCTATCAAATCAGTCCAGCCCAGTCGCTTACCTGAACATGAAACCACCTGGGCGATGACCGTGCACAAATCGCAGGGATCTGAGTTTGACCATGCGGCGTTGATTTTACCCAGCCAGCATTCACCCGTGGTTACCCGCGAGCTGGTCTATACCGCCGTCACCCGCGCGCGCCAGCGTCTGTCACTGTATGCCGATGAACGGATATTAAGTAACGCCATTGCCACCCGCACCGAACGTCGCAGCGGATTGTCGGCGTTGTTTAGTCAATAAAATTCGTTGCCGGATAAGGCATTTATACCGCATCCGGCAACGACCACTACCCCAAATCCGCCATCAGCACCTTTGACCGCCGCTGATAGTTGTACATCTCTTTCTTGCTTTCCGGCAGCAGGTCGATATCCACCGGCGTGAAACCACGTTCCTGGAACCAGTGAATGCTGCGCGTGGTCAGCACGAACAGTTTGCTCAGTCCCATTTGCCGGGCCTGCGCGGCGATCCGCTCCAGCAATACTTCCCCGCGCGATGAGCTACGGTAGTCCGGATGCACCGCCACGCACGCCATTTCGCCAATTCTCTCCTCCGGGAAAGGGTACAGAGCGGCGCAGGCGATGGTCAGGTTATCGCGCTGAATAATCGTGAATTTGTCGATCTCCATTTCCAGTTGTTCGCGGGAGCGACGTACCAGAATGCCTTGTTGCTCCAGCGGGCGGATCAGCTCCAGAATCCCGCCGATATCGTTAATGGTAGCGCGGCGGATCTGCTCGGCGCTTTCCATTACGATCTGCGTACCGATCCCGTCACGGGAGAACAGTTCCTGCAGCAATGCGCCATCTTCCTGATAGCTGATCAGATGGCAGCGCCGTACCCCACTGCGACAGGCTTTCACTGCCCCACGCAGGAAGCGCACTGTGCCGGAGCTGTAATCGCCTTTCTCTTCCTGCAACTCAACGCGCGCCTGGGCTTCGTTAGGAAACAGCTCGGAAATAATATCGCCATCATCGTTGGTGACGCCCTGAGAGGAGCAAAAGCCGATCATTTTCTCTGCCTTCAGTTTGATAGCCAACTGCGTGGCGACCTCTTCTGAAGTCAGGTTAAAGCTCTCACCGGTGACGGAAACGGCGACCGGGCCCATCAGCACAATCGCGCCACTGTCTAACTGCCGGTGAATGGCATCTTCATCAATACGACGAATACGTCCGCTATGGCAGTAATCCACGCCGTCATCAACGCCCAGCGGCTGGGAGATAATAAAATTACCGCTGACCACATTGATGTGCGCCCCCTGCAATGGCGTATTATTCAGGCTCATTGACAGGCGGGCGGTAATATCAAGCTGAAGTAACCCTGCCGCCTGTTTGACCAGCTCCAGGGTTTTAGCGTCGGTAACGCGCGTATTCTTGTGGTACACCGGTTCATGATGATGCGCCGCAAGATTGGCATCAATCTGCGGTCGTGCGCCATAGACCACGACAAGGCGGATGCCGAGGCTATGAAGAAGGCCAATGTCATTGACGATACTGGAAAAGTTTTCATGCTCGATGGCTTCGCCGCCCAGCATAATGACAAACGTCTTTCCCCGATGGGTATTGATATAGGGAACAGAATGGCGGAATCCCTGTACCAGTTCGGTTCTACGCTCCTTCACCACGGCACACCCTCATTGCATGATTATTCGTAATTTGTGTATTTTTATTCTGTTTTGGCGCTGTGCGCAAGCGTAATTTTTACCCATGCCGAAGATTTTTCTCAGTAATGCCGTGAATATAAAAAGAATGTTTACCCTTTTATAGATGACAGATTATGCGTCATTCGCTAAAGTTTCCGGTCAATTCAGACGTTTTACGTATTACCTCAATAAAGATTTCTTTTTGCTCGGGAGAAGCATGTCGGGATCCAATTCAGCAATCAGTCGCCGCCGTTTACTGAAAGGTGCGGGTGCTATGTGGCTTTTGAGCGTCAGCCAGGTTGGTCTGGCTGCCATGAGTCAGGTCGTTGCCGTACGTGTCTGGCCAGCGTCCAGCTACACCCGCGTCACGGTAGAATCTAACCGTCTGCTGAAATACAAACAGTTTGCCCTGAGTAATCCTGAGCGTGTGGTTGTGGATATTGAAGGCGTTAATTTGAACTCGGTGCTCAAGGGCATGGGTGCGCAGATCCGTCCTGACGATCCGTATATTAAATCGGCGCGCGTCGGGCAGTTTGACCCACAGACCGTGCGGATGGTGTTCGAGCTGAAACAGAATGTGAAGCCGCAACTTTTTGCGCTGGCTCCGGTGGCCGGCTTTAAAGAACGTCTGGTGATGGATCTCTATCCCGCGAATGCCCAGGATGTTCAGGATCCGCTGCTGGCGTTGCTGGAAGAATACAACAAGGGCGATCTGGACAAACAGGTGCCGCCTGCGCAAAGTGGCCCGCAGCCGGGTAAAGCGGGGCGCGATCGTCCCATTGTCATTATGCTCGACCCAGGACATGGCGGAGAGGACTCCGGTGCGGTGGGGAAATACAAGACGCGTGAAAAAGATGTGGTGCTGCAGATTGCCCGACGCCTGCGAGCCCTCATAGAGAAAGAGGGCAACATGAAGGTCTTTATGACGCGAAATGAAGATATCTTCATTCCGCTTAAAGTCCGCGTGGCGAAAGCGCAGAAGCAGCGTGCAGACCTGTTTGTCTCTATTCACGCTGATGCATTTACCAGTCGACAGCCCAGAGGTTCGTCGGTGTTTGCACTCTCGACCAAAGGGGCGACCAGCACCGCCGCGAAATATCTGGCGCAAACTCAGAACGCCTCGGATTTGATTGGCGGCGTCAGCAAGAGCGGCGATCGCTACGTCGACCATACCATGTTCGATATGGTGCAATCGCTGACCATCGCCGACAGCCTGAAGTTTGGTAAAGCGGTATTGAATAAGCTCGGTAAAGTCAACAATCTGCATAAGAACCAGGTTGAACAAGCCGGGTTTGCGGTACTTAAAGCGCCGGATATTCCGTCTATTCTGGTGGAAACCGCATTTATCAGTAACGTTGAGGAAGAGCGCAAGCTCAAAACTGCGACCTTCCAGCAGGAAGTTGCAGAGTCGATTCTGGCGGGGATCAAAGCTTACTTTGCCGATGGTGCGACGCTGGCGAGAAGGGGATAACAAAAAAGCGCTGAAAAGCGCTTTTTTTATGGACCACAGATACAAAAAAACACCCTTTAGGGTGTTTATAATGTTGGTTGCGGGGGCCGGATTTGAACCGACGACCTTCGGGTTATGAGCCCGACGAGCTACCAGGCTGCTCCACCCCGCGTCACCGTACTGCTTTATATTTTATCAAATTTGATTGGTTGCGGGGGCCGGATTTGAACCGACGACCTTCGGGTTATGAGCCCGACGAGCTACCAGGCTGCTCCACCCCGCGTCACCGTACTGCTTTTATTTCATCAAATTTTAATTGGTTGCGGGGGCCAGATTTGAACTGACGACCTTCGGGTTATGAGCCCGACGAGCTACCAAGCTGCTCCACCCCGCGTCCGTGGATGCGCACTATACTCTGCTCGCATTTTCATGCAACCCTTTTTTCACCTTGATCACGTTTTTAAGGTGAAAATGAACAAAAACAACACATTCTGGATTGTTTTTTGCTCAAAATTTGCGTTCGGGTATGTATACGCATTTCATTAGGTTCGGGGGTTTGTTATCTTCGTCTCGCATTCAGGCAACATAAGACGAGAACAATGAAAGGACGTTGGGCAAAATATCTTCTGGCGGGAGCAGTCGTCGCGATGCTCGCCGCGTGTTCCTCAAAACCCACCGATCGTGGGCAGCAGTATAAAGACGGGAAATTTACCCAGCCTTTCTCACTGGTGAACCAGCCTGATGCGGTTGGCGCACCAATCAATGCCGGTGATTTCGCCGAGCAGGTTAATCAAATTCGCAGCGCTTCGCCACGTTTGTACGGCAACCAGAGCAACGTTTACAACGCTATCCAGCAGTGGTTACGTGCGGGCGGTGATACGCGCAGTATGCGCCAGTTTGGTATTGATGCCTGGCAAATGGAAGGGGCGGACAACTACGGTAACGTCCAGTTTACCGGTTACTACACGCCGGTTATTCAGGCGCGCCATACGCGCCAGGGCGAGTTTCAGTATCCTATCTATCGCATGCCGCCAAAACGTGGCCGCTTACCAAGCCGTGCCGAGATTTACGCGGGCGCGCTGAGCGACAACTACATTCTGGCGTACAGCAACTCCCTAATGGATAACTTCATTATGGATGTGCAGGGCAGTGGTTACATCGATTTTGGCGATGGCAGTCCGCTTAACTTCTTTAGCTATTCCGGGAAAAACGGCCACGCCTATCGCAGCATCGGTAAAGTGCTTATCGACCGTGGCGAAGTGAAAAAAGAAGATATGTCGATGCAGGCTATTCGCCATTGGGGTGAAACGCACAGCGAAGCCGAAGTGCGTGAGCTGTTGGAGCAGAACCCATCGTTTGTCTTCTTTAAACCGCAATCTTTTGCACCGGTCAAAGGGGCCAGCGCGGTACCGTTGATTGGCCGCGCGTCTGTGGCTTCTGACCGCAGTATCATTCCGGCGGGCACAACATTGCTGGCGGAAGTCCCGTTACTGGACAATAACGGCAAGTTTACCGGCCAGTACGAACTGCGCCTGATGGTGGCGTTAGATGTGGGTGGCGCTATTAAAGGGCAACACTTCGATATCTATCAGGGCATTGGTGCTGACGCCGGACACCGTGCGGGGTGGTATAATCACTACGGTCGCGTCTGGGTACTGAAAACAGCGCCGGGTACGGGTAACGTGTTCAGCGGTTAATAGCCGGATGGCGCTCGATATTAATGAATTTGAGGTGTTATGTCTGTGGTTATCAGTGATGCCTGGCGCCAGCGTTTTGGCGGTACGGCGCGTCTGTATGGCGAAAATGCGCTGCAGTTGTTTGCCCAATCGCACGTTTGCGTGGTCGGGATTGGCGGGGTAGGGTCGTGGGCGGCGGAAGCGCTGGCGCGTACCGGTATTGGCGCCATCACGCTCATCGATATGGATGATGTGTGCGTCACCAATACTAACCGCCAGATCCATGCTCTGCGCGATAACGTCGGCCTGGCAAAAGCTGAAGTGATGGCTGAACGTATCCGCCAGATTAACCCGGAGTGCCGGGTGAACGTAGTCGATGATTTTGTCACGCCGGATAATGTTGCTGAGTATATGAGTGCGGGTTATTCGTATGTCATTGATGCGATTGATAGCGTGCGCCCAAAAGCGGCACTGATCGCCTGGTGTCGGCGTAACAAAATTCCGCTGGTGACCACCGGTGGTGCGGGAGGGCAGATCGACCCGACGCAGATACAGGTCGTTGATTTGGCAAAAACTATCCAGGATCCGCTGGCAGCCAAGCTACGCGAGCGACTGAAAAGCGATTTTGGTGTGGTGAAAAACAGCAAAGGCAAGCTGGGCGTGGACTGTGTGTTCTCGACCGAAGCGCTGGTTTACCCGCAGGCAGATGGCTCGGTATGTGCGATGAAGGCGACGGCGGAAGGGCCGAAGCGCATGGATTGCGCATCCGGTTTTGGCGCGGCCACTATGGTGACCGCCGCCTTTGGCTTTGTTGCCGTCTCACATGCGCTGAAGAAGATGATGGCGAAAGCGGCGCGCCAGAGTTGAGTGTGTTGTGCCGGATAAGGCGCGTTCGCGTCGCCATCCGGCAACCATCAAACCTGTCGGGCAGCCTCAAGAATCGCCTCGTTCAGAGCATGCAGCCCCTGGGTACGCGAGGCGCTGAGCTGCGCGCGTAAACCTAGCTCGTCAAATAATGCCATAGGCGAATGCGCCAGTAACTCGGCTGCAGTTTTACCTTCGACCGCCGTGAGTAATACCGCCAGCAGCCCGCGTACAATGCGACCTTCGCTGTCGCCGAAGAAATGCAAAGTACCATTCTCATGAAGGGTATGCCCCAGCCAAACGCGGTTTTCGCAGCCCGCGATCTCTTTGGCCTGTGCCTTTAGCGAATCCGGAAGCGCTGGCAACTGCTTACCCAGCAGAATCAGCTGGCGATATTTATCTTCCCACTGGGTGAGCGAGGTAAAGGTATTGCGTAACGTCTCTTCCGTTACGGTTGTGCCAAACGGGTGTCCGGCGAACAGAGGGCTTGTCATTAATCCACCAATATTTCCAGCGCGCGGTCAACGGCTGCGACCAACGCATCTACATCACTTTGCGTATTATAAGGTGCAAATGAGGCGCGTAGCGTCCCGGATACGCCCAGTTCTGCCAGCAGCGGTTGCGCACAGTGTTGTCCTGCACGCAGTGCAATGCCATATTCGGCCAGCAGCGTCACCATGTCGCTGTGATGAACGCCTGCGAAATCAAAGGCTAACAGACTGGAGTCCTGGCAGCGGAAGGAGCGAAAGCCGGGGCGTTTCGCCAGCGCATCTTCTGCCAACGTCGCCAGACCCCGGCTCCAGTTTTCGGCCTGCACCACGTCAACGTCCGCCAGCCATTCGAGCGCCGCGCTTAGCCCGATAACGCCAGCAACGTTAGGCGTACCGGCCTCCAGCTTCCATGGAGCAGCCTGGGTGGTGAAACCGTCAAAACTGACTTCGCTAATCATTTTACCCCCACCGAGCCAGGGAGACATGGCATCCAGCAGTTCCGGTTTACCGTACAGCACGCCAATGCCGGTGGGGCCATACAGCTTGTGGCCCGAGAACGCATAGAAATCAATGTCTAATTGCTGTACGTCGGCGGGGAAATGGACAATCCCCTGGGCGCCGTCCACCATCACCACCATTCCAGCCGCATGGGCGAGCGTAATGGCGCGGGCTAAATCCGGGCAACCGCCGGTAACGTTCGACATCTGCCCAAGCGCCAGAATGCGGCTGTGTGGAGTGATGAGTTGCGCGAGGCTTTCAACGTCTGGCAATAAATGGGCGTTAAGCGGCAGCCTGACGACCTTCGCCCCCGTTTGCTCCGCCACCATCAGCCAGGGCACGAGGTTGGCATGATGCTCTGCTGCGCTAACGATAATCTCATCACCCGGTTGTAAGCGCGGTCGCGCATAGCTTTGGGCAACCATGTTGATCGCTTCCGTCGTACCGCGGGTCCAGACGATTGTTTTGTCATCCGGCGCATTAATCAGGCTTGCGACTTTTTCCCGCGCGGCTTCATAGCGTGCGGTCAGGCGCTGGGCTTCGGCAAACTGGCTGCGATGGACGTTCCCGGCGCTCAGGCTATAAAACTGATGGGTGGCCTCAATCACTGCCTGCGGCTTCAGTGCGGTAGCAGCGCTGTCGAGATAGACGCCAGCATCGTTGAGTGCGGGAAATTGCGCGCGAAACTGCGCGGGGTTAAAAGCGTTCATGGTATTCCTCAGTTCAGTAAACCGATCGTGGCGCAAAAAGGGCGCTGATACAAGGGGGGGCTAACCATCGGAATACTCTGGATATCCTGGCAAAGTCCACGCAGTGTCTTATGCTATATACCGTTAGGCGAGCAATTTAGCCTGTTACGGAGTGTGTTTTTAATAGCATAAATCGCTTTAAGGAGAAAAAGATGAAAAAGACTGCCGCAATTATCTCTGCTTGTATGCTGACTTTTGCCCTGAGCGCCTGTTCTGGTTCGAATTACGTGATGCACACCAATGATGGTCGATCAATCGTATCTGATGGTAAGCCACAGACCGACAATGAAACGGGGATGATTTCGTATAAAGACGCTAACGGCAACAAACAGCAGATTAACCGTACCGATGTGAAAGAGATGGTAGAATTGGATAACTAACCGGTCGTCCATCGACAAAGAGTCGGACAAAAAAAAGCACCGCAATTTGGCGGTGCTACATTAATCACTATGGACAGACAGGGTAAATGTACAGGAAGTGAAAAAGGGTAGCTTTGCTACCATGGTCTGAATCGCAGACCAATTGCAAACACAACAACACAACATCACAACCGTAAGCCAAAAGCCCACCAGAACACGCATTCCGATAAAACTTTTCGTTCCGGCTTCAGGAAGTGCCGCCACTATAGGTATTTGCTGGTAGAACCTCAACGGACAATTTATAATGGCTCAGATAAAAAAAACTAATAGGTTACAACCTGTTGGTTAATTGTTAAATTCATTTAACATCAAAGCCTAAAAGTCATGTCAAAACGATTACCACCCCTAAATGCGTTGCGTGTTTTTGATGCTGCAGCGCGTCATTTGAGCTTTACTCGCGCAGCAGAAGAGCTTTTTGTGACGCAGGCCGCAGTAAGTCATCAAATCAAGTCACTTGAGGATTTCCTGGGGCTGAAGCTGTTTCGTCGACGCAATCGATCTTTGCTGTTAACGGAAGAAGGCCAAAGCTACTTTCTCGACATCAAAGAGATTTTTTCGCAATTAACCGACGCGACGCGTAAACTTCAGGCACGCAGTGCAAAAGGTGCGCTCACCGTGAGTTTATTGCCCAGTTTTGCAATCCAATGGATGGTTCCCAGACTCTCTAGCTTTAACTCAGCTTATCCGGGAATCGATGTCAGGATCCAGGCGGTGGACCGTCAGGAAGACAAACTGGCTGACGATGTTGATGTGGCGATTTTCTACGGACGTGGCAACTGGCCGGGTCTGCGCGTTGAAAAATTGTACGCAGAATATTTATTGCCGGTCTGCTCGCCGCTATTACTCACCGGTGATAAACCGCTAAAGACGCCCGAAGATCTGGCGAAACACACATTATTGCACGATGCGTCACGCCGTGACTGGCAAGCCTATACGCGCCAGCTTGGCCTGAATCATATCAACGTACAGCAGGGACCCATCTTCAGCCATAGCGCCATGGTGCTCCAGGCTGCTATCCATGGACAGGGAATTGCGTTGGCTAATAACGTCATGGCGCAATCCGAAATAGAAGCCGGACGTCTGGTCTGTCCGTTTAATGATGTTCTGGTCAGCAAAAACGCATTTTATCTGGTTTGTCATGACAGTCAGGCAGAACTGGGTAAAATAGCCGCCTTCCGTCAGTGGATTCTGGCGAAAGCGGCCACGGAACAAGAAAAATTCCGCTTTCGTTATGAACAATAATTTACGTAGGGTATTCACATGACCAGCCGTTTTATGCTGATTTTTGCCGCCGTAAGTGGCTTTATCTTTGTGGCGTTGGGCGCCTTTGGGGCACATGTTCTGAGTAAAACCCTCGGTGTCGTTGAGATGGGGTGGATCCAGACTGGCCTCGAGTATCAGGCGTTCCATACGCTGGCTATATTTGGCCTGGCCGTCGCCATGCAGCGGCGCATTAGCATTTGGTTTTACTGGAGTAGCGTGTTTTTGGCATTAGGAACCGTGCTGTTTAGCGGCAGCCTGTATTGCCTCGCGCTCTCGCATTTACGCCTGTGGGCGTTTGTTACCCCCGTCGGCGGTTTCAGCTTCCTTGTGGGCTGGGCGCTGATGTTAGTGGGCGCTATTCGATTGAAACGTAAGGGCGTTAGCCATGAATAAGGTTGTATTGTTGTGTCGCCCAGGTTTTGAGAAAGAGTGCGCCGCAGAAATTACGGATAAAGCAGGACGCCGGGAAATCTTCGGTTTTGCCCGCGTGAAAGACAATGCGGGTTACGTCATCTTCGAATGCTATCAGCAGGACGATGCCGAAAAGTTAGTGAAAGAGTTGCCGTTTAGCTCGCTGATTTTTGCCCGTCAAATGTTTGTGGTGGGCGAACTGCTGCAATATTTACCGCCGGAAGACCGCATTACGCCGATTGTCGGCATGTTGCAGGGCGTGGTAGAGAAAGGCGGCGATCTGCGCGTTGAAGTTGCTGACACCAATGAAAGCAAAGAGTTGGTTAAATTTTGCCGTAAATTTACCGTACCGCTGCGCGCGGCGCTGCGGGAAGCGGGCGTGCTGGCAAAGTATGAAACGCCAAAACGTCCGGTGGTTCATGTGTTCTTTATCGCACCAGGCTGTTGCTATACCGGCTATTCCTGGCCCGACAATAACTCCCCGTTCTACATGGGCATTCCGCGTCTGAAGTTCCCGGCCGATGCGCCGAGCCGTTCAACACTGAAGCTGGAAGAAGCGCTGCACGTGTTCATTCCTGCCGATGAGTGGGATGAACGTCTGGCTAACGGAATGTATGCGGTGGATTTAGGGGCATGCCCGGGCGGTTGGACCTATCAACTGGTTAAACGCAACATGTGGGTTTACTCCGTGGATAATGGTCCGATGGCGCAAAGCCTGATGGATACCGGACAAGTTACCTGGCTGCGCGAAGACGGATTTAAGTACCGACCAAATCGCAATAACATTTCGTGGATGGTTTGCGACATGGTGGAAAAGCCCGCGAAGGTTGCCGCCCTGATGGCGCAGTGGCTGGTCAACGGCTGGTGTCGTGAGAC
Source organism: Citrobacter sp. Cb028 (assembly GCF_030336705.1). Classification (NCBI taxonomy): domain Bacteria; kingdom Pseudomonadati; phylum Pseudomonadota; class Gammaproteobacteria; order Enterobacterales; family Enterobacteriaceae; genus Citrobacter; species Citrobacter sp. Cb028. The sequence goes on from NZ_JAOWCZ010000031.1 coordinate 188,629, forward strand.
TATCTTCAACCTCAAGCTGCCGATGAAAAAACGCTACGAAGAGGTGTCGCAAAACCTGGCTTATATTCAGGCACAGCTTGACGAGCATGGCGTAAATGCCCAGATTCAGGCGCGTCAGCTGTATCATGACCGTGAAGAAGTCACCGTGCACGTCCGTCGCCTGTGGGCTGCTGTTGGTGGCCGTCGCGACGAGCGATAAGGTAAAATTGCAGGCCGGATGAAGGCGTAAATGCCTCATCCGGCCTGCATTGTTTCAATCAGCGGCGTATCTGAAATAATATGCGTCACATCATCCAGATGCCCAATCCGGGCCTCTCCCGAACGATTAAATTTACTTTTATCGATCAGCAATAATGACTGCGCTGCGCGCTTAAGCAGAATGGACTTGAAGTCGGCATTGGTCGCGTTAGAGTCCCAGAGTGCGCCGTCGCTGTCGATCCCTACGCAGGAAAAAATAAACAGATCGATCTCGAGTGGTTTGAGCTGCGAGATGAGCGAGGGGTTAACATAGCAACCGTATTTACGCTCAAGGCGACCGCCGGAGCTGATGAGCTGAAGGTGTTCGCGTTTAGCCAATTCCTGGCAAATGGGCTGGCTGTTGGTAAAGACGTGAATGTTGATGTCCGGTAACTGTCGCGCCAGGTACCAGCACGTTGAGCTGGCGTCCAGGGCTATCACCATACCTTCTTCGATCCATGCCAGCGCTTCGCGGGCAATATTCGCTTTGTGGGCATAGTGGCTTTTGAGTCGCATATGAAACGGGTCGCCGCTGTCCTGATTTTCCCGATGAATCACTTTGGCCCGCCCGTGATTGCGCAGCACTTTTCCCTGGGCTTGTAGCTCGCTGAGATCGCGGCGGATGGTCTCTTTGCTGACCTTAAGTTGCAAAGCAAGGGTTTCGGTTGTCAGATTTTTGTGGTTGGTAAGCAGATCTACGATCGCCTGCTGGCGCGCCGCTTTCATGTTCTGATCCTCATCTTATGATGAATGCCCGTAGCTGACGGGCATTCAGATCAGAGATTACGGGGTTACTCCTTTTTTTAATAGAATATTCCCGTACTTTGCCCGCTCTCCTGTGATAACGATCGCAAACGCCTGTTGCGCGCGTTCATAGAAGGCATAGCGGTCAATACGCGTGATGTCCGGGCCGGGGGTTTGCAGTGAAAGCGCCTGACGATAGCGGGCCTCGACGTCAGGATCGAGGGCATCGCCTTCAACAGCCGCCATCATCACCAGCGGTGGGGCATAGCTGTCCAGTTCAAAGAGCGGAATAATCGCCTGTAGCAGGTCGCTGACCAATAGACCGTCGGCGCGGATAACCTGCGGTCCCATGCTGTGGGCCGGAAAGTGGGCATCGGAAAATATAATCTCATCGCCGTGCCCCATTTCAGCCAGTACCTTCAGCAGGTCGGGCGAAATTAAGGGAGATATTGTTTTGAGCATATTACTCAACTCCTGTTAGTTCGGATTCGGTTTGCGGATAGAAGTAACGGTACTGGTAGCGTACATGCCCGCGTGCCTGTTCCGGTGAGGCAAATTCCCCAATGCCCGACCACGCAAACATTGCGGCACCTGCCACGGTGGTTTCGGCGTCATCCAGCACTTTGACAGGTATCCCGAGAACATTCGCTTTGATCTGATTCCACAACGCGTTGCGGCTTCCCCCACCTACCAATAGCAGTTCAGTGGCCTGGAAATGACCGATTTTTTCCAGCGTATGGAGGTTTCGCTGCAGCTGTTCTGTCAGTCCTTCCAGCGCGGCGCGATAAAAGTGACCACGGGTGGTATTGAGCGTAACCCCTTGCCAGCCCGCATTCTGACAGGCCAGCAGGTCGCAGTGCATCTTCACGCCTTCGGCGCCTGCCGGGATGACCCTGGCTTCGTCGATCAGCGTCTGCCAGGGGGTGTCGGCAGTCCACAGCAGCTTACGCACCCACTCGAGTACACCGGAAGCCAGCCACTGCATGCCGGGGTTATTCAGTCCAGCCTGGCTATCCAGCTCACAAGTGGAACCCGCATATTGGCTGAGCTGGGAGGTATCCACCTGCGCACTGCGCACCATCAGAATTTCCCATGTGCCGGAAGAGAGCACCGGTTCATCTGGTTGGGCTCCAGCGCCAAATAGCGCAAACTGCGTGTCGTGTCCGGCAGAAATGACCGGAATTCCCGCCGTAAGCCCGAGCAAGCTGGCAGCCTCTGGTTGCAAAACCCCAATCTGTTCGCCTGCTTCAACCAGGCGCGGGAACAGACGGCGCGGTATGCCCGTAGCCTGCAAAATGTCATGACTAAAATCGCGCTGCCGGATGTCCAGCAGCTGACTGGTGCCCGCCATGGTGATATCTGTAGTGAACTCGCCGGTTAAACGGTGGTTGATAAGCGACGAGATAAACAACCAGGCGTGCGCCTGCTCCAGAAATTGCGGATGGTTTTCTTTCAGCCACACCAGTTTATACAGCGTGTTGAAGCTAAATGCGCCGACGCCGGAAATTTCCTGCAATTGCTGCGGTGATATGTAGCGGTGAATATTCTCCATCACCGCTGCGGTGCGTGGACATTTCCAGCTAATCACCGGATACAGCTGCTTGCCGTTCTTATCAACCAGCGCGCCGTCTACGCCAAAAGTGGTGACGGCGATCCCGCGGACATGGCAGGCGGCCAGTTGCGTGCAGAGGCGCTGACAGCAATCGGCGAAGCGTTGCAGAATGGCCTCCAGCGACCATTGATGCCAGGTACTGTTTTCTGTTGCGATGTCACTGGCGTTCGGGGTTGCTGCGCGGGCGACAATCTTTCCCTGTCGGTCAACGGCGATAGCCCGCACGTTGGTCGCGCCACAGTCGAGAACCAGGATAACGTCTTGTTTCATAATCGCTCCCCAAACGTAGCCGGATGGCGCAGCGCTTACCCGGCCTACAAAATTCACTGCGCAGGCCCGGTAAGCTTGCGCCACCGGGCCAGAGTCGCATTAACGCTTATACAGCGGGCCGTAGTTCTGGCAGGCGCGATAATCCTGGCCTTCCATATCCATACCATGGGCTGCCCAGGCTGAAGGGCGGTAAATTTTTTCGTCTTCCACGTTGTGCATACAAACCGGGATACGCAGCATGGCGGCGAGCGTAATAAAGTCCGCGCCCACGTGACCAATCGTCAGTACGCCGTGGTTTGCGCCCCAGTTAGCCATGACGGAATAGACATCGCTGAACGGGCCTTTACCGGTTAAGCGCGGAGCGAACCAGGTGGTTGGCCAGGTGGAGTTGGTGCGCGCATCAAGCTGGTCGTGCATCTCTTTCGGCAATTCCACGCTCCAGCCTTCCGCGATTTGCAGCACCGGGCCCAGGCCTTTGATGATGTTGATGCGGGTCATGGTGAACGGCACGCCGCCCTCGGTCAGGAAGCGAGAAGAATAGCCGCCGCCGCGGAAGTATTCGTGAATAGCCGGACACCATTCGGTAGCCGCCAGGCAATCATCCGCCTCTTTCTGTGAGATTTCCCAGTGCGGCTTCATGGTCGGTTTCCCTTCGCCGTCGCGCTGTTTGCAGGAGCCATCCAGCGCTGCCGAGCCGGAGTTAATCAGGTGAATAATACCGTGCTCAGCAAGGCCGGTTAGCGGTTTACCTGTGACGCGTTCAACCGCCTCTGGCGACCAGTAGGTGCGCACATCGGCAAAGACCTGCGCTGTGCCGGTGAGTTGATGACCAAACAGCATCGCCACGCCGTTCAGGCTGTCGTTTTCGGTGGCGACAACGAACGGTTCGCGAATGCCGTTCCAGTCAAAGGAGCTGTTGAGCAGTGCTTCGGCGGTATCGCCATTCGGGTATTGATCGGTCCAGTGACGCTGGCCCTGGAAGCCTGCGGCAATCGCGTTGTACCCCAGTGACTCTTCAACCCGACCTTTGTCTGCCAGTTTTTGGTTACCCTGCATCATGTCGCGAATGCACATGGCCATCAGCAGGCTCTCTTTCAGCACCGCACGGCTCTGCTCTGCGTTACGCTTATATTGCTGTGCGTTCTGATCTTCACCGTAGCGGAAGTTTTTATCCGCCCACGCCAGCGCCATTTCCAGCTCAGCTTCGTCATAGATTTTTTGGTCGATGCGACGACGCAGTTCGGTCATATCAACGGGTTGAACCTTCATTCCCAGCCAGGATTCAAAGAAGTTATGATCGACAATCGAGCCGGCAATGCCCATTGAAACACCGCCTACGGACAGGTAGCTTTTGCCTTTCATACTGGCAACCGCCAGGCCCGCGCGGGCAAAGCGCAGCAATTTTTCTTCAACATCGGCAGGGATCGTGGTGTCACCGGCATCCTGTACGTCATGGCCGTAAATAGAGAAGGCGGGAAGTCCTTTTTGATTATGCGCAGCCAATGCTGCGGCCAGATAAACTGCGCCGGGACGTTCTGTTCCGTTAAAGCCCCAGATAGCTTTCGGGCGCATCGGATCCATGTCGATGGTTTCGCTACCGTAGCACCAGCATGGGGTAACAGTAATCGTCACGCCTACGTTCAGGCTGCTGAATTTTTCTTCACAGGCGGCAGATTCAGCCATCCCGGCAATGCAAGTGTCGGCAATCACACATTCAATTTGTGCACCACAGGCGTGACGAAGTTTCTCTGTGATCAGCGCAGCAGTGGCTTTTGCCATATTCATGGTTTGCTCTTCGAGCGATTCACGAACACCCATACGGCGCCCATCAATCACCGGACGAATTCCAATTTTCGGTAAGCTATTTTTGTTCATTCGAGGTTCCTCATCTCACTTTATGCCGTGCTGCAAAAGCGGATGTTGAACACCACCGTCGCAGTTGGCTGAATAACCCATTTTTGCTAACTCGAGTTAGCTTAGGTATTAGAGAGTTTTTTGCACAACTTTTTTGTTGTGGAACTGTGAGAGGCTTCACGAGAAGTGGTTAAAATTCGATCTGCGTCAAATAAACCAGGACGGGTATTTTCAATAAATCCTTTTTAAATTAATTGGTTGTAATAAATTGTCTGTTCAGCGTCACAGTTTTAAACCAAATGATTTGGCTATTTTGAGTAGCTAAAATAGCTTTAAAAGGCACTTCGCTAACTCGAGTTAGCATAATTGATAAAACGCATATGAACTTATAGGTAGTATTCGCATTAACGGTGACGATGGCTTCCTGGCAACGTTTTGCGCCTGATTCACTGATTGCAGTTTCTGTATATTGAGGAAAGCAGCAATGTCTGAAACATTTTTACAGATGAGTCATATTACGAAACGTTTTCCCGGCGTATTAGCGTTGAGTAATGTGGATTTTGCTTTACGCAAAGGAGAGGTTCATGCGCTGCTGGGTGAGAATGGCGCAGGAAAGTCTACGTTGATGAAGATTTTATCCGGTGTTTATCAGCCTGATGAAGGGGATATTATTTTTGAGGGACAACCTGTTACTTTTGCGAACCCGTTGAGTGCACAAAGCGCAGGTATCACCATCATTCACCAGGAGTTTAACCTTTTCCCTGAACTCACGGTGGAAGATAATATATTTATTGGCAGGGAGTTTTGCAAAAATAATCGCTGGCGTCTGGATGAAAAACAACAGCGACAGGCAGCTATCGATATTTTGCAAAAATTAAACCTGAATATCTCTCCAGAAACGCTGGTGGCCGATCTGACCGTCGCGCAACAACAAATGGTTGAGATTGCTAAAGCGATATCGGTGAATGCCAAGATTCTTATTATGGATGAACCGACGGCAGCGCTGACTGAAACGGAAATTGACAGCTTATTTCAGGTAACTCGTTTGCTGAAAGAACAGGGAACGGGCATTGTTTATATCTCGCACAGATTAGAGGAACTGGCGCTGATCGCCGATCGCGCGACGGTGATGCGGGATGGTCAGTTTATTGCCACTGTGGATTATGATGCGGTTAAAATTAGCGATCTGATTGCCATGATGGTTGGGCGCGATCTTGGCAATATCTATCCTCGCCGCGAACCTTTGGCTCAACGCAAACCGGTGTTGGAAGTAAGCGGTCTGACGCGCAATGGCGTATTGAACAATATTGATTTCACTCTGTATCAGGGCGAAATTTTGGGCTTCGCCGGTCTGATGGGGGCAGGACGTACTGAGCTGGCGCGGGCAATTTTTGGTGCGGATCCCATTGATGGCGGAACCCTCAAGCTGAACGGTAGCGTGACGGTAATTAAAGATATTCCTGATGCTATCAAACAGGGTATCAGCTATTTAACCGAGGACAGGAAAAAAGAGGGGCTGGCATTAGGACTGTCCGTTGAGCGCAATATTATGTTGGGCAATTATCCTGAGTATTCCGATCGTTATGGCAACGTGGACAGCAAACGTTGTCAGAAAACCAGCGAAGAACAGGTGAAAGCCCTACGTATTAAAACACCACATTTAGAACAGGCTGCTCTGAATTTAAGTGGTGGTAATCAGCAGAAAATTATTATTGCCAGATGGGTGTGTAAAGACACCGATATTCTCATCTTTGATGAACCCACTCGCGGTATTGATGTGGGTGCCAAACTTGAGATTTATGAATTAATGAATCGACTGGTGGCAAAAGGGAAGTCAATTATCATGATCTCCTCTGAATTACCGGAAGTGCTGGGTATGTGCGATCGCATTTTAGTGATGCGTAATGGACGTATTACCGGGGAGTTAGCTTCTGATGACGCCACACAAGAAAAAATCATGCAATATGCGACGTTAGAGGACTAATTTATGACTATCTCTGTAACCTCTTCAGACAGCAATAATAAGAAAATAAAAATTAACAAAGAGCTTTTAATGCGCCTTGCGCCGCTTTTGAGTCTGATTATTTTAGTAATATTTTTTAGCTTTGGTTCGCCATTTTTCTTTAACACTGAAAACATCATGACAATCGCTCTGCAAACTTCAGTGATTGGCATTATGGCGATTGGCGTTACCTTCGTCATTATCACGTCAGGAATCGACCTTTCTCTTGGCTCGGTGGTGGCCTTTTCGGGTGTTGCGGTAGGCATCAGCGCCACGCTGGGATTGCCTCTGCCCGTATGTATTCTGGCCGGGGTGCTGGCCGGTGGATTATGCGGCTATATCAATGGTCTGCTGGTCACCAAAATGACTATCCCACCTTTTATCGCCACGCTGGGCCTGATGATGTCCGTCAGAGGCATCAATATGGTGATGACAGATGGTCGTGCGATTTATTTCGCTGATTACCCCACCTTCAAAATGCTGGCCCAGGGACGTTTGTTCGATGTGTTGCCTTATCCCGTTTTTTACCTGGTGGTGGTGGCGCTAATCGCCGCCTACATCCTGAAGAAAACGGTGATTGGTCGCTATGTTTACGCTGTAGGTAGCAATGAGGTGGCCGCACATCTTTCCGGTATTAAAGTTCAACGCGTCAAAATTTTCGTCTACGCCTTTTGTGGTCTGCTGACCGGGATCGCCGGGGTTATTCTGGCCTCACGTCTGAACTCTGGTCAGCCAACGGTTGGTGTGGGTTATGAACTGGAAGCCATCGCGGCGGTTGTTATTGGCGGTACGAGCCTGATGGGAGGAATTGGCACCATCGGCGGGACTATCATCGGCGCATTCATTATGAGCGTGTTGAAAAACGGTCTGAACCTGATGGGGGTTTCCCAGTTCTGGCAAATGGTGGCCATGGGCGTGGTGGTCATTGCTGCGGTTTATCTCGATACATTACGCAAAAAAATTCGTTGATTTACGCTCCCGGAAGTCACGGGGCATCATAACCCTGACGTTTAGGGTGACTCACTCAGAACGGAGTAAAACAATGAGAACCAGGAATTTTGTCTATGCGTTATCCCTGCTGGCCTGTATGACATCCAGCGTATTGGCTAAAGATATGAACCTTCCGGTGGTCAGTAAAGGTTTCCAGCATGAATTCTGGCAAACCGTAAAAATGGGGACGGAAGCGGCAGCAAAAGAGTCGGGTGATAAAACCAGCTATGTTGGCCCGGCGGATGAAACTCAGATTGCCGAGCAGATTCAGCTAGTTGAAAACGCGATGGCGCAAAAACCCAATGGGCTATTGCTGGCAGCGTTAGATGCCAATGCGCTGGCGCCATTAGTTGAGACCGCAAATTCACGCGGCATTAAAGTTGTGACGTTTGACTCCGGCGTGAATTCCGATATCCCGGTGAGCTTTGTCGCCACGAATAACCGTAAAGCCGGTGCTGAAGCGGCGGATGCACTGGCAGCGGAAGTGGGCAGCAAAGGTAAAGTGGGCATTATTGCGCACGTAGCGGGGACCTCCTCAGCGATTGAGCGTTCGGAAGGGTTTATTGCCCGCATGAAGGAGAAATACCCGGAAATCCAGGTGCTACCGGTCCAGTACAGCGATGGCGATCCGCAAAAAGCGATGGATAAAACCATCGATATGATCCAGGCCAACCCTGATATTGCAGGGATTTATGGCACCAATGAAGGCTCAACGCTGGGCGTAGCAAACGCCATTGATAGTCAAAACCTGAAAGGCAAAGTGAAAGTGATTGGTTTTGATAGCACCGAGGCAATCATTGCTTTCCTGAAGTCTGGGGTCATTCAGGGCTTTGTCGTGCAGGACGCTTATCAGATTGGCTACCAGGGTATCAAGACACTAAATGCAGCGGTATCGGGTCAGTCTGTACCGAAAGAAATTGATATTCCGGTTAAATTCGTTAATGCGAAGAACATTGACACCCCGGAAATTGACAAGCTGTTACACCCATTCGGTAAAAAATAACCCCGTTGGGGCGAAGTGCTCGCCCCATCATTCGCCAGCGTCAGGGAGTTACTATGGGCAGTGGATATTTCCTCGGTGTGGATGTCGGTTCCGCCAGCGTCAGGGCTGGTGTCTTTGATGCCAGTGGCAAACGGCTGGCTTTTGCGACATACGCCATCTCGCAGTTTCGACCCGGTCCTGAGCGGGTTGAGCAGTCATCTGCAGAAATCTGGCAGCAGGTTTGCCATGCAGTGAAGGAGGCGGTGTCGTCATCCGGGGTTCGCATTGAGGAGATTCGCGCATTGGGATTTGATGCCACCTGTTCATTGGTAGCACTGGATGAGCAGGGGCGGGGTCTGGCGGTTTCACCTGGCGAACCATCAGACCATAACATCATCATGTGGATGGATCATCGTGCGGCGCAGGAGACGCAACGTATAAACGCCACGCAGGATCCGGCTTTGCGCTACGTTGGCGGTGAAGTCAGCATCGAAATGGAGCTTCCTAAAGTACTGTGGTTGAAAAACCATTTTCCAGCCACCTGGCAGAGTGCGTATCGCTTCTACGATCTGGCGGACTTTCTGGTCTCTAAAGCTACCGCCTGTGATGTTGCTGGTCTGTGCACGCTGACCTGTAAATGGAACTATCTGGCACATGAACAACGCTTTAGCCACTCCCTGCTTGACGCTGTTGAGTTAACGGATTTGTTGGGCAAAATCCCGTCGCGGATCCTGCCGCCAGGCGCTGCCGTTGGAACGCTTAGCGCCGATGCGGCCCAGGCGCTGGGGCTGACGACTGCAGTGGTCGTCGCCAGCGGAATGATTGATGCCCATGCGGGCGGAGTAGCGCTTGCCGGTGTTGAGCCTGAGGGGACGTTGGCGTTGATCAGCGGAACGTCAAATTGCCATATGCTGTGCAGCGAGCAGGAGATTCATACACCTGGTGTATGGGGGCCGTACTGGTCAGCCATGCTGCCAGGCTACTGGCTGACAGAAGGGGGGCAAAGTGCTGCTGGGGCGTTAGTCGACTGGACGCTTCAGGAGTCAGGAGCCAGCGCGGCGCTATTTCACAAGGCTGAGGCGCGGGGTTGCCATCCCATCGTTTTAGTTAATGAATGGGTTGCCGCACTTGAGGAGCTGGAGTTAGAGCCAGGTCGTTATTTGCATGTGCTGGCCGATCATCACGGTAATCGTTCACCGCGCGCGCGACCCGATGCCCGGGGGAGTGTTTGCGGTTTGACTCTTGAGCGAGGCGAGATGCAGGTTGCTCGTCTGTACCTGGCGACATTACAGGCGATCGCCTGCGGTACGCGGCATATTATGGAAGTGATGCGCGAAAACGGTCACACCATTTCCCGACTGACGCTGTGCGGCGGCGCAACGCATAACCCACTGTGGTTGCGAGAATATGCCGATGCCACCGGATGCGATATTCATCTGATGCAGGAAGAGGATGCAGTGACGTTAGGTGCGGCCATCACCGGCGCGGTTGCCTGCGGCGCGTGGGAAAATATTCCATCTGCATGCCAGGCGATGGTTCGATCAGGCGAGGTGATTAAGGCTAACCCGGCACGGCGGAACTTCTATGACCGCAAATATCAGGCTTATCTGATGATGTGGGATCAGCAGCAGGCGATTAACCAACTTATGCAGTAAGACAAAAGTTTAAAATACTTTTATGATTGTAGATTGACGTTTTTGGATGTGAACTGGGGCATATAAATGGCTAAAACAGTAGAACAGATAGCCAGCGATCTGAATTTATCGGTTACGACCGTACGACTGGTGCTGAACGGGAAAGCAGAGCAATATCGAATCAGTGTCAAAACCCAAACGCGTATAAATGAATATGTCGAGCGCTATGGTTACGTCATTAACCATTCAGCACGCAGCCTGAAATTGAATAAAACGGATACGTTGGGATTGATTGTGCCCAATATTTCCAACGTGTTTTTTGCCACACTCGCAGAAAAACTTGAGCAACGCTGTCGTCGTTCCGGTTATCAGCTAACGATTAGCTGTACCTATGACGATGTTGATTACGAAAATAAACTGACCAAAGCGTTAATAGCTCGCAATGTCGATGGCCTTTTTATTGTTCCCTCAACATTAGAGAATCAGCAGCACCATTTACGTCAGGTCAGAAAACCGATGGTGTTACTTGACCGTGATTTTAAGTATACCGATAACGCTCTGGTAGAAAGCCATAACATTTTGGGCGGCGAAAAATTGACGCAAAGTTTGTTTGACGCTGGAAAGTCGCCGATCTGGTTTTTGGTGGGAGATACCGGATTACCCAGCATCGGCGACCGTTTGCAAGGTTATCTTAATGCATTGAACAATAATGGTATTTTGCATAGCGATTGGGTGCGCGAAGGGCCGGACAACACGCCCGAGGGGGGTTATCGACTGATGGATGAGTTGATCGGCGAACAGGGCTGCCCACAGGCATTTATTGCCTCATCATTACCCGTACTGGAGGGGGCCATTAACGCTATTCGTAATCGTTTTGGCACAATTCCACCTGAAATTAATATTGGGACATTCGATGAACACCCAATGCTGGGATTCCTCGCCAATAATGTCTGGTCAATGCAGCAGGATGAAAATGTTTGGGCGGAAAAAGCGTTCGATATGATGATGAGTGCTATTGATGACCAGCCAATTAAAGAAACTGTAAAAGTTGAGATGAAGCTTATTAAGCGCGTAAGACAACCTTAATACGCCGCTATAAATAAATCGGCCTACTGAACATGAATATATATGTTCAGTGGCTGCCAGTATCTGAAACCTGACCCGTCTTATTCTGCGGCTGCATTTTTCGCAATAAAGACGAGGGGAAACTGTACCCGGAGAATCATTATGGAAAGAATGCGTTTGTCACGAGAAATCATTGAAACCTGCCTTGAAATGACCAGCCTTGGATTGAATCAGGGGACGGCGGGAAATGTGAGTGCGCGTTATGAAAATGGGATGCTGATCACGCCCAGCGGTATTCCTTACGAAAGACTTACTGAAAATATGATCGTGTATGTAGATAACGACGGGAAATATGATAAAGGACAATTACCCTCCAGTGAATGGCGTTTTCACCTGGCGGCATACCAGACGCGTCCGGATGCCAATGCGGTTGTCCATAACCATGCCGTACATTGCACGGCCGTTTCTATTCTTAATCGCCCTATCCCGGCAATTCACTACATGATTGCGGCGGCAGGGGGGAACTCTATTCCGTGTGCGCCTTATGCGACGTTTGGTACACGAGAGCTGTCAGAGCATGTGAGCGTCGCCCTGAAAAACCGTAAGGCAACGCTTTTACAGCACCATGGGTTGATTGCTTGTGAAGCGAATTTGGAAAAAGCACTGTGGTTGGCGCATGAAGTGGAAGTTCTGGCCCGCCTTTATCTGAGCACGCTGGCGATTGTCGACCCGGTGCCGGTGCTGGATGACGAGGAGATCGCCATTGTGCTGGAGAAATTCAAATCTTACGGATTACGCATTGAAGAGTAATTTCGCATAGCGAAAAGGAGAAATACGATGGCGAACAGAATGATTCTGAACGAAACGGCATGGTTTGGCCGGGGAGCTGTTGGTGCATTAACCGATGAAGTCATCCGTCGTGGTTATCGCAAGGCGTTGATTGTGACTGATAAAAATCTGGTGCAGTGCGGCGTTGTCGATAAGGTGACTTCCCGAATGGATGCTGCAGGTCTGGCATGGGAAATCTATTCAGGCGTTATTCCTAACCCAACCATTGCGGTGGTGCAGGAAGGGTTGGGTGTCTTTCAGCAAAGCGGCGCAGACTATCTGATCGCCATCGGCGGAGGCTCCCCTCAGGATACCTGTAAAGCGATTGGCATTATCAATAATAACCCTGAGTTTGCGGATGTACGCAGCCTTGAAGGGTTATCGCCAACGCGCAACCCGAGCGTGCCGGTTATGGCTATCCCCACCACCGCGGGAACGGCAGCGGAAGTGACCATTAACTACGTGATTACTGACGAAGAAAATCGGCGTAAGTTTGTTTGTGTCGATCCCCATGACATCCCACAGGTAGCGTTCATCGATGCAGACATGATGGACGGCATGCCAGCGGCGCTAAAAGCCGCCACCGGAGTGGATGCCCTGACCCATGCTATTGAGGGGTACATCACGCGGGCGGCATGGGCGCTTACCGATGCGCTGCACATTAAAGCCATTGAAATGATAGCCGGGGCATTACGTGGTTCCGTTGCGGGCGATACCCAGGCTGGGGAAGCGATGGCGCTGGGCCAGTACGTGGCCGGGATGGGCTTTTCCAACGTTGGTCTGGGATTAGTGCATGGAATGGCACACCCGTTAGGCGCGTTTTATAACACGCCGCACGGCGTAGCAAATGCCATTTTGCTGCCGCACGTGATGCGCTATAACGCCGAATTCACCGGGGAAAAATTCCGCGATATCGCCCGGGTGATGGGAGTTAAGGTTGAAGGACTGACGCTGGCAGAGGCACGTAAAGCGGCAGTAGATGCCGTCTTCGCCCTTAACCGCGATGTAGGGATCCCACTGCATTTACGCGATGTTGGCGTACGTAAAGAGGATATTCCTGCGCTGGCACAGGCGGCATTGGACGATGTTTGTACCGGGGGAAATCCCCGTGAAGCGAATCTTGGGGATATCGTTGAGCTGTACCACACCGCCTGGTAATTTTTCAGCGTGACGGCGTGAAAGCCTTATCCGGCCTACCGGGGTGTTCGACGTGTAGGCCAGATAAGCACAGCGCCATTCGGCAACAGAGCTATCGCACCAACCGTAATTGCTGCAGGTTTCCGTCGATATGTAAGTCCGTTTGCAGCCGTGCGATATCGCGACACAGAAACGCCATCTCCTGGTGCATCTCTAGTTTCTTGCGCCACTTGTCTGGTACTTCATCAAGATGCGCGTAAATGCCTTCCAGATGTTGAAACTGTACGAGCAGCTGCGTGGCGCTTTTGGGACCAATACCTGCAACCCCCGGTACTTTCGAACTGCTGATCCCGGCCAGTCCCCAGTAATCAGGCAACTGCTGCGGCAGCACGCCAAACTCTTTCTCAATAAACGGTGCATCCAGCCAGCGCTTCTGGAAGTAGTCACGAATACGTAGCGTCGGGGAGAGCAACTGACAATAGCCTTTATCGGTTGAGACGATGGTAGCCTGATGTCCCGCCTGGCTCACTTTAACCGCTAGGGTTGCGGCTAAATCATCGGCTTCATTCCCGCTGGAGACCCAACAGCAGACGCCGCGCTGTTCAAAAGCGGCGCGTAAGGCGGGCATTTCCCGGTGCAATTCATCAGGCATCGGGGGGCGACCTGCTTTGTAGTCAGGCAACCGTTGGTGACGCCAGCCGCTGTTGCGCGCTTCATCATCGAATACCGCCACGGCGTGCGTAGGCTGACTGTGCACAATCAACTGATCGAGCGCGTGCTGGCACGTCTCTACGCAGGGTGAGCCCTGTACGGCGTGAATGCGGCGGATAAGGTTCAGTGCATCGACAATGAGCAGGTGGACGGCCACGGTGTTCTCCCTAACAAATAAGTTTGTAGGGTAACATTCACGGCGAGGGGAGGCGAGTGTTGCGAAATAGCGTTATCCGTAGACCGGATGGCGGCGAGCGCCTCATCCGGCCTACAGATCCTGAAACGTGGTGGGACTTAATCGCAGGTGACAATCTTCATCGCCAGACCGCCGCGAGATGTTTCACGGTATTTGGCGTTCATGTCTTTACCGGTTTCGTACATGGTCTCGATGACTTTATCAAGGCACACGCGCGGTTCGCTGGTACGGCGCAGCGCCATACGTGCGGCGTTCACTGCTTTAACCGAAGCAATGGCGTTACGCTCAATGCACGGTACCTGCACCTGGCCGGCAACCGGATCGCAGGTCAGACCCAGGTTATGTTCCATACCGATTTCCGCCGCGATGCACACCTGCATTGGGCTACCGCCCAGCAGTTCAGCCAGACCGGCCGCAGCCATGGAGCAGGCAACGCCGACTTCACCCTGACAGCCCACTTCGGCGCCAGAGATGGAGGCGTTCATCTTGTACAGTGAACCAATGGCGCTCGCGACCAGCATGTAGCGTGCCAGCGAGTTAGCGTTCACTTCGCGGATAAACTTGTCGTAGTACGCCAGCACGGCAGGAACAATCCCGCATGCGCCATTAGTTGGCGCCGTAACCACGCGTCCACCGGCAGCGTTTTCTTCGTTCACGGCCAGCGCGAACATGTTGATCCAGTCAACAACCGCCATCGGATCAGTGGTGGTTTTGTCGCTGCTGACCAGCATACGGCGCAGCGCCGCCGCGCGACGTGGAACGCGCAGTTTGCCCGGCAATACACCTTCGGTGGTGATGCCGCGCTCAATCCCGCTGCGCATGACGTCCCAGACGTTGGCGAAGTGTTGTTCCAGCTCTTCTTTGCTGTGCAGCGCCAGTTCGTTTTGCATCATCAGACCGGAAAGCGACAGGCCGGTTTCCTGGCAATGACGTTGCAAATCAGCCGCAGATTTATACGGATACGGCACGTTTACCGGAGAGTTGTTCGGTAAACCAAAATGTTCTTCATCAACGATGAACCCACCGCCAATGGAATAGTAAGTCTGGCTATAAATGGCTTTTTCGCCCGCCAGTGCGGTAATACGCATCCCGTTTTCGTGCAGAGACAGATTGTCCGCATGGAAATTCATGCACTTGTCGACCGGGAACTCGACCTCATGTTGACCGTCCGCCAGCAGCAAACGTCCATGAGTATTCACATCCTGGATAAAGGCCGGGATGGCATCAATGTCTACGGTATCCGGCAGATTACCCGCCAGGCCCATAATAATAGCGATGTCGGTATGGTGACCTTTCCCCGTCAGAGACAAAGAGCCATAGACATCAACCACTACGCGGGTTACGTCAGTGAGAATTCCGCGTGCAATCAGGTCATCCGTGAATTGTTTGCCTGCTTTCATCGGGCCAACAGTGTGGGAGCTGGAAGGGCCAATGCCGATTTTGAAAATATCGAATACGCTAATCATGAGGCGTCCATTGTGTATCGAGGTGCGCCGCCCCGAGGAGCGGCGCAGGGGAATTAACTGAACAGAGAGTAGAAAATAGCGGAGATAGCGATCAGGCCCATAATCACAACGAAGACGTTGCTGATATGGCCGCTGTATTTACGCATTGCCGGTACTTTCTGAATTGCATACATCGGCATCAGGAACAGAATCATCGCGATGATTGGGCCACCCAGGGTTTCAATCATACCGAGGATACTTGGGTTCAGCGTCGCCACAATCCAGGTGGTTACCAGCATGAACAGCGCAGTGATTTTGTTCAGTTTGTTGATTTCGATGGTTTTGCCTTTGCCGCGCAGAGACTTAATCACCATACCGTTGAAACCTTCACGTGCGCCCAGGTAGTGGCCGAGGAAGGATTTGGTGATAGCGATAATCGCGATGATCGGTGCCATCCAGGCAATGATCGGCGCGTTAAAGTGGTTTGCCAGGTAAGACAGGATAGAGATGTTCTGCTCTTTCGCTGCGGCCAGATCCGCTGGGGTCAGGCTAAATACGCAGCTGAAGACGAAGAACATAACGGTCAGCACCATCATGATGTGAGCGAATGCCAGAATCTTAGAGCATTTCTTCTCAGCTTCATCACCGTATTCTTCACGCTTCGCCACGGCGAAGGAGGAGATGATCGGTGAGTGGTTGAAGGAGAACACCATTACCGGAATTGCCAGCCACAGGGTCAACAGCAGTCCGTTGCCGGTGGTTGCTGCAGAGTCAAAGGACAGGGTTTCCAGAACTGCACCGCTCCACTGAGGGATCAGGTACAGCGCCAGCAGCATCAGGGCGGCAACAAACGGGAATACCAGGATGCTCATCGCCTTCACGATCATCTGCTCACCGAAACGCACGATGGTCATCATGCCGACAATCAGGATCAGAGACAGGATTGCGCGCGGCGGCGGCGTAATTGCCAGCTGGTGGGTCAGGAAGCTTTCGACGGTGTTGGTGATTGCTACGCTGTAGACCAACAGAATTGGGTAGATAGCGAAGAAGTAGAGCAGGGTAATCAGTTTACCTGCGCCTACACCAAAGTGTTCTTCTACAACTTCAGTAATGTCTTCACCCGGATTTTTACCGGACAGCACGAAGCGAGTCAGGCCGCGGTGTGCAAAGAAGGTCATTGGGAAAGCAAGGATCGCCATGATGATCAGCGGAATCATACCGCCTACGCCTGCGTTAATCGGCAGGAACAATACACCCGCGCCAATCGCCGTGCCGTAAAGGCCCAGCATCCACATGGTATCTGTCTTGCGCCATGCGCTGCGGGTCTGGCCCGTAACGATAGTGCTGGTTTGAGTGTTTTCCATCTATTTCTCCTGGAGGAAGCTTAAAAAGTCGGGTTTGGGATCAATCCAATGAGAAAATACCCGACTGTAAATCGAAATTCGTTGAGCGATTTTTTATATAATTTTTCGCCGTAATAATTTGCGGGCGGAAAGATACATTTTAGTAATGAATGTATCAGTGATCGCGATCCCAAATGCAATAATCCACCTTTTATGTGGATAAATTTGGACCATTAATCTGTTAAAAAATAGTCAAAGCGAATTTACGGGCGCGAAGGCTAACATTAACGACATATATCATGAAAGCGAAGGCGCGAAGATACGAGCGTTACGCTGTAAAAACTGTTGTTTTTAGAGGATTTTGGCGACTAATAATAATTTCCTAAGATAAATCACGGTTGGGTTTTAAAGGTAATCGTTTGCGTAGCGCGCTATTTTTAATGAAACATCATCGGTATTTATATGATTGTCTGAGCTATGTGACTGGTATCACTAAAAAAAGCCGGGAGGCTGATGCGCCAAACCCGGCTTTGATATGGACAAAACTGTCACCGCGATAGCGTCTGCTGGCGGCTGTTGGAGGTTAGGCGCAAATCTCGTAGCAAGGGATATACGCGGAGCCAGGTAACTTCATACGATGCTGTGCAACAAAGCCCTGCAGGAGATCGTCCATGCGGCGCATCATTTCGCGGTCACCGTGGATTTTGTACGGGCCAAACTCTTCGATGGCGCGGATCCCGACTTCCTTCACGTTACCGGCTACAATCCCTGAGAACGCACGGCGCAGGTCTGCCGCCAGTACTTCCACGGGTTGATCCGGGTACAGCTTCAGGTTAGCCATGTTTTCATGGGACGGCTCGAATGGCATCTGTAAATCAGGCGCAATACGAATAGACCAGTTAAAGCTGTAGGCATCACCGGTGTCACGGCGGTTCTCTTTCACCAGCGGCATCGCTTTTTTCATCAGACGAGCCACTTCTGCTGCATCGTCTATGATAATGCGATAGTGGCGACGCGCATCTTCCCCCAGTGTGTGCACGATAAATTCGTCCAGCACGCGGAAGTAATCGGCGCTCTCTTTTGGTCCAGTCAGGATCAGCGGTAAAACCTGATCTTTGTTGGCCGGGTTCATCAGGATCCCCAGCAGATACAGCAGCTCTTCTGCTGTCCCTACGCCGCCTGGGAAGATGATTATACCGTGGGCGATACGCACGAACGCTTCCAGACGTTTTTCAATGTCCGGCATGATGATCAGTTCGTTAACCAGCGGGTTAGGCGGCTCAGCGGCAATGATTGACGGTTCGGTCATACCGATAAAGCGGCTGTCTTTGTATCGTTGCTGGGCGTGACCGACCGCAGCGCCTTTCATTGGCGCTTCCATCGCCCCCGGACCACAGCCGGTACAGATGTTCAGTTCGCGCAGGCCCAACTGGGTACCAACGCGACGGGCGTACAGGTACTCATTTTCGTTGATGGAGTGACCCCCCCAGCAGACGACCATGTTCGGCGCTTCACCCACGTGTAGCGCCCGGGCATTGCGCAGGATCGAGAATACCAGGTTGGTAATATGCACCGAGCTTTCGAGATCCAGATGCTGAAAGCGACCGGCGTTATGGATCTGGCCATTGACGAACAGAATGTCGCGCAGCACGGCAAACAGGTTGGCCTGCAGTGCGCGAATAATGCGTCCATCAACAAACGCATCTTCAGGCGGGTTGATCAGTTCCAGCTTCACGCCCCGTTCGCGGCGCAGCACGTTAATGTCGAAACTTTCAAAGCGTGACAGCAGCTCTTTGCTGTTGTCGGTCAAACTGCCGGAGTTCAGAACGGCAAGCGAACAGTTACGAAACAGTTGATACAGGTCGCTGCTGGCCGTGCGTTTAAGCATATCGACTTCCAGCTGCGACAACATGTCCATTGAGCCAAGCGGGCTAATATGTGTAATCAAGTAAACTCCTTATGGGACGCAACACGTCATTCCCTGTTGATTACAATAGCCCTGGCTTATGACCTTTCACAACCTTGCGCGCGGAATCCGGCACGCAAAATTGAGAAAAAAGATTACTGACGTACCAGACGCCCCGTTGCTGGGGTGAAATCTGTGTTGGTGCGCCATGGGTTAATGTCCAGGCCGCCACGTCGCGTGTAGCGCGCGTAAACGCTCAGTTTCTCCGGTTGGCAGAAGCGCAGAATGTCATTGAAAATGCGTTCCACGCACTGCTCGTGAAACTCATTATGGTGACGGAAGGAGACCAAATAACGCAGCAGCTTCTCGCGATCGATTTTTCGTCCGCGATACTGAATCTGTATGGAGCCCCAGTCCGGCTGGTGGGTGATCAAGCAGTTAGACTTCAGCAGATGGCTGACCAGCGTCTCTTCCACCGCTTTTTCACCGCCAACGGCATTTTCCAGATACTCTGTGCTGAACTGGTAGTTATCGATGACGATATCCTGATTGTCGATACAGGTGCCGTTAAAGTGGGCTATCGGTTGTCCTTCCAGTTCGTCAAGACGGTACAGCGCTACGCTGACATCACCCTGAGCACAAGCGCGCAGATCGTTTTCCAGCGTCTGGCGTACCGCATCCCAGGAATCAAAACGCGTCTGGTTAAAACTGTTCAGGTAAAGCTTAAAGCTTTTCGATTCGATCAGATTTACGCTGGTATAATCCAGTTCTACATGACCGACCGCTACCTGCGGTAAACCGTTGGCATTCAGCCATGACAGTTCATATAGCGTCCAGATATCGGCACCGTGAAAAGGCAGATTATCGGCCTGTAAATCCAGCGGGTCGCGGTTCAGGCTGCGTGGAACGCCCTGCAGCAGGCTGGCATCGTAATTGTCACGGTAATCTGTTGATTTACCAAGAGTCAGGCCGTCAAGCGCCTGATGATTTTCATAAGAGGACATGTTTCACCGTCATAAACCAGATACACTATGCGACAAGTGTATCCTGGCTTTTGTGAAGAGAGAAATCAGTGGACGAATTGACAGCGCAGGCGTTGACAGCCTTTACGACACGTTATTGCGACGCATGGTACGAAAAAAACAACAGCTGGCCCCTCAGCGAAGAGCTGTATGGCGTACCTTCTCCGTGCATCATTTCTTCCACAGACGATGCGGTATTCTGGCAACCTCAGCCTTTTGTCGGCGAAAAAAACCTCAATGCGGTTGAACGCGCCTTTGATATCGTGATACAACCAGCCGTTCACGCTTTTTACACCACCCAGTTTGCCGGGGACATGCACACGCAGTTTGCGGATGAAAAACTAACGCTGCTGCAAACCTGGAGCGAAGACGACTTCAGGCGCGTTCAGGAAAACCTGATTGGTCACTTGGTTACGCAAAAGCGCCTCAAGCTGTCGCCTACGCTTTTTATTGCCACCCAGGACAATGAACTTGACGTCATTTCGGTGTGCAATCTCTCCGGTGAAGTGTGCAAAGAAACGCTGGGAACCCGTAAACGAACGGTGCTGGCGGACTCACTTGCGGAATTTCTCACTCAGCTTAAGCCAGTTCTGTAATCCAGATTGCCCTGAGCCTTGTGAGAGATCTCTTACAAACCCTGTAGGACATTGCCAGGTAATAAGTAAAGACTTAATGAACGGATAAAATAATTATCCCTTATTATTCATAAAGTTAATGTTTTATTGTCAACTTTCATACGAAAATAATCTTAAGGGAGTGTCTGTAAGCATCTTGTAAGACAAGGCGAAACAGGCGATTCTATATCTGTCGACAAGGAGTCGCACAACGAAGAGAACATCAGGATGATGGCTCTTCGGCAGGACACACCAGGACGGTGTTACATGGACAGGCTTCAGGATGAAGCAAAGCGGAAAGCGCTGGATGCGTTAAGGGACACCTCCAGGATGGAGAATGAGAGCCGGTCAGGATGTTCGGCGGGTCAGGATGGCCAGGACACTTCAGGATGAAGTTTTCACATCGGGGTGATGTGAGCAGGATGCACTAGTTCAGGATGAACAAGGTCGCAAGACCACAGGAAAAGTTGTCACGGATGAGCAGGGAGCACTAAAAGTAGCTGGAACGCTGCGAAACGAACCGGGAGCACTGTTTTTACAGTGCTCCCTTTTTTTATTTCCCTTCACTAGTGCTATTCTTCGCGCCAGATTTTTCATCATTGAGGTTAATTTCATGACGACTCATGACCGTGTGCGCCAGCAGTTACACGCGCTTGAAGCGCTACTGCGTGAACATAATCACTGGCGGTTGGATGAACCTGCAGAGCATCTGTTTACCAGCACGCAGCCTTTTTGTATGGATACCATGGAGCCGGTTGAGTGGCTGCAATGGGTATTGATTCCCCGCATGCATACGCTGATTGATAACGCTCAGCCGCTTCCGCAGGCTTTTGCCGTCGCACCGTATTACGAAATGGCGTTGGCAGCCGATCACCCGCAACGCGAAATTCTCCTGACGGCATTGCAGGAGTTGGATGCACTGTTTACAAGTGATAACGCCTGATGCTGGAGATTCTGTATCAGGACGAATGGCTGGTCGCAGTTAACAAACCTTCGGGCTGGTTGGTTCACCGCAGTTGGCTCGACCGGGATGAGAAAGTGGTGGTGATGCAAACGGTACGCGACCAGATTGGTCAGCACGTTTTTACCGCCCACCGACTCGACAGACCGACTTCTGGAGTACTGCTTATGGGACTGTCCAGCGAAGCCGGGCGGTTGCTGTCCCAGCAATTTGAACATCATCAAATTCAGAAACGCTATCATGCGATTGTGCGTGGTTGGCTGATGGATGATGCCGTGCTGGATTACCCGCTGGTCGAAGAACTGGATAAGATCGCCGATAAATTTGCCCGTGATGATAAAGGCCCGCAGCCTGCCGTCACCCATTATCGCGGTTTGGCGACGGTTGAGATGCCGGTAGCGACCGGACGTTATCCGACGACCCGTTACGGATTGGTGGAACTGGATCCTAAAACCGGTCGAAAACACCAGCTCAGACGCCATCTGGCGCACTTACGCCATCCGATTATCGGTGACAGTAAGCACGGTGATTTGCGGCAAAACCGCAGCGCCGCTGAGCACTTTGGCTGTCAGCGTTTGATGCTTCATGCCAGCCAGCTTGCGCTGACTCATCCTTTTACCGGCGAACCGCTGGTTATTCGCGCCGGGCTGGATGATGTCTGGATGCAGGCGCTATCACAGTTTGGCTGGCGTGGACTTCTCCCTGAGAATGAAAGGGTTGAGTTCAGCGGGCTGTCAGGTCAGGATGAGCAGATAGATTCTTAAGTCCCAGGAGATTACGGTTATGGCGGAAATTGGAATTTTTGTCGGCACGATGTACGGAAACGCGTTGCTGGTTGCCGAAGAGGCCGAAGCTATTTTGACGGCGCAGGGTCATAAAGCCACGGTGTTCGAAGATCCCGAGCTCAGCGACTGGCAGGCATATCAGGAAAAATATGTGCTGGTGGTGACCTCAACGACCGGGCAGGGCGATCTGCCGGATAGCATCGTGCCGCTGTTTCAGGGGATCAAAGATAATCTCGGTTTCCAGCCAAATCTGCATTACGGGGTAATTGCGCTGGGTGACAGTAGCTATGTTAATTTCTGCAATGGCGGCAAGCAGTTCGATGCACTGTTGCAGGAACAAAGCGCCCACCGTGTTGGGGAAATGCTGCTGATAGACGCCAGCGAGCATCCTGAACCGGAAAGCGAATCCAATCCGTGGGTAGAAAACTGGGGAACCTTGCTTAAATAACCTTTTGCCCGGCAGCACTTTGCTTGCACGGGCCTGTTACTCTCTTTTGGATCGTAGGCCGGGTAAGGCGTTGCTACCCGGCAACAAATCGCCCACCAAACGCCAATTTCGTGAAGCATCTTCCATTCCCTTAGGCTTATGCCATAAACAACCTCATTCACCTCCCGCAATGTTGTGTTTTTGCACGGTGAGGGTAAGAGGCACTCCTTCATATACTTTTCCCGTCAGTTCCCGAAAAGGCAGCGAGTCAGAATAAAACGGCCCTGAGCTGTACCAAAACTGCCACACACTAACCTCTCATTCTGATCACCCTACAGGTGCTGTACAGAATGAACTGGCGAAAGCCAAGATTCAGGAGTGCAACAATGAGTTCATTAAGTCAGGCGGCGAGCAGCGCGGAAAAACGCACTAACGCTCGCTACTGGATAGTGGTGATGCTGTTTATCGTCACATCCTTCAACTACGGCGATCGCGCCACCTTATCCATCGCCGGCTCGGAGATGGCCAAAGATATTGGTCTGGATGCGGTAGGGATGGGGTATGTATTCTCCGCTTTTTCATGGGCCTATGTTATCGGTCAGATCCCCGGCGGCTGGCTGCTCGACCGCTTCGGTTCAAAACGTGTTTACTTCTGGTCCATTTTTATCTGGTCCATGTTTACCCTGCTGCAGGGCTTCGTCGATATCTTCAGCGGCTTCGGCATTATCGTTGCGCTGTTTACCCTGCGCTTCCTCGTGGGGTTAGCCGAAGCGCCATCCTTCCCCGGCAACAGTCGTATTGTGGCGGCGTGGTTCCCGGCGCAGGAAAGGGGCACGGCGGTCGCTATTTTTAACTCGGCGCAGTACTTTGCCACCGTGATCTTCGCGCCAATCATGGGCTGGTTGACCCACGAAGTGGGCTGGTCGCATGTGTTCTTCTTTATGGGCGGTCTCGGGATTGTTATCAGCTTTATCTGGCTGAAGGTGATTCATGAACCGAACCAGCATCCGGGCGTAAACCAAAAAGAGCTGGACTACATTGCCGAAGGCGGAGCGCTGATCAATATGGATCAGGCGGCAGCCAAAGCCAAAGTGCCGTTCAGCGTGAAGTGGGGGCAGATCAAGCAACTGCTGGGCTCACGGATGATGATCGGTATTTATATCGGCCAATACTGCATAAACGCGCTGACCTATTTCTTTATCACCTGGTTCCCGGTTTATCTGGTACAGGCACGCGGTATGTCGATTTTGAAAGCTGGTTTTGTTGCCTCGGTCCCGGCCATTTGCGGATTTGCAGGCGGCGTGCTCGGCGGCATTATTTCCGACTGGCTGATGCGCCGTACCGGTTCGCTGAATATCGCCCGTAAAACGCCAATCGTACTGGGTATGCTGTTGTCGATGGTGATGGTGTTCTGTAACTACGTCAACGTGGAGTGGATGATCATCGGCTTTATGGCGCTGGCCTTCTTCGGCAAAGGCATCGGTGCGTTGGGATGGGCGGTGATGGCCGATACTGCGCCAAAAGAGATCAGCGGTTTGAGCGGCGGTCTGTTCAATATGTTTGGCAACATCTCCGGTATCGTTACGCCAATTGCTATCGGCTACATCGTAGGTACCACTGGCTCGTTTAACGGTGCGTTGATTTACGTCGGGGTGCATGCGCTGATTGCTGTAGTGAGCTATCTGGTGCTGGTGGGTGATATTAAACGTATCGAACTGAAACCTGTCGCAGGGCAATGATGATGACAACACAATCGAGTCCCATTATTACCGATATGAAGGTCATTCCGGTGGCCGGTCATGACAGCATGCTGCTCAATATTGGCGGGGCGCATAACGCATACTTTACCCGCAATATCGTCGTGCTCACCGATAACGCCGGAAATACCGGCGTCGGTGAAGCACCGGGCGGCGAAGTGATTTATCAGACGCTGGTGGACGCGATTCCACAAGTGTTGGGCCAGGAAGTCGCGCGCCTGAATAAAGTGGTTCAGCAGGTGCATAAAGGCAACCAGGCCGCTGATTTTGACACCTTTGGTAAAGGTGCCTGGACCTTTGAACTGCGGGTTAATGCGGTGGCCGCGCTGGAAGCCGCACTGCTCGACCTGCTGGGCAAGGCGCTGAACGTGCCGGTCTGCGAACTGTTAGGGCCAGGCAAGCAGCGCGATGCGGTCATCGTGCTCGGCTATCTGTTCTACGTGGGAGATCGCAGCAAAACCGATCTGCCGTATCTGGACAGCACGCCGGGTAACCATGAGTGGTATCACCTGCGTCACCAGCAGGCGATGAACAGTGAGGCGGTGGTGCGTCTGGCTCAGGCTTCGCAGGATCGCTACGGCTTTAAAGATTTCAAACTCAAAGGCGGTGTGCTGCCTGGCGAGCAGGAAATCGACACCGCTCGCGCGTTGAAACAATGTTTCCCGGATGCGCGTATTACGGTCGACCCTAACGGTGCCTGGCTACTGGATGAAGCTATCTCCTTGTGTAAAGGGCTGAACGATGTTCTGACTTACGCCGAAGATCCGTGCGGCGCAGAACAGGGCTTTTCTGGCCGCGAAGTGATGGCCGAGTTCCGCCGTGCAACCGGTCTGCCGGTAGCAACGAATATGATAGCCACCAACTGGCGTGAGATGGGCCATGCGGTGATGCTCAACTCGGTAGATATTCCACTGGCCGATCCGCACTTCTGGACCCTTTCCGGCGCGGTACGCGTGGCACAGCTATGCGATGACTGGGGACTGACCTGGGGCTGCCACTCTAACAATCATTTTGATATTTCCCTGGCGATGTTCACCCACGTCGGTGCCGCTGCGCCGGGCAACCCAACGGCGATCGACACCCACTGGATCTGGCAGGAGGGCGATTGCCGCCTGACCAAAAATCCGCTGGAGATTAAACACGGAAAAATTGCGGTACCCGACTCGCCCGGCCTGGGCGTGGAACTGGACTGGGATCAGGTACAGAAAGCGCATGAAGCCTATAAGGCGCTGCCCGGCGGCGCGCGTAATGACGCAGGCCCGATGCAGTATCTGATCCCTGGATGGACTTTTGACCGTAAACGTCCCGTTTTCGGCCGCCACTAATTTTGAATAAGGACTTAATTATGAGCGCACAATTTACTACCCCAGTCGTAACCGCGATGCAGGTGATCCCGGTTGCGGGCCATGACAGCATGCTGATGAATCTGAGCGGCGCACATGCCCCGTTCTTCACACGTAATATTGTGATTATCAAAGATAACTCCGGTCATACCGGCGTGGGTGAGATTCCCGGCGGCGAAAAAATTCGTCAGACCCTGGAAGATGCCATTCCGCTGGTGGTGGGCAAAACGTTAGGTGAATACAAAAACGTACTGAATGCGGTCCGCAATACCTTTGCCGATCGTGATGCCGGTGGCCGTGGTTTGCAGACCTTCGATTTACGTACCACTATTCATGTGGTTACCGGGATCGAAGCGGCCATGTTGGATCTGCTGGGTCAGCATCTGGGCGTTAACGTCGCATCTCTGCTGGGCGACGGTCAGCAGCGTAGCGAAGTTGAAATGCTGGGTTATCTGTTCTTCGTCGGTAACCGTAACGCGACGCCGCTGCCGTATCAGAGCCAGCCGGATGAGAAATGCGACTGGTATCGCCTGCGTCATGAAGAGGCGATGACCCCGGATGCAGTGGTGCGCCTGGCGGAAGCCGCATATGAGAAATATGGTTTCAACGATTTCAAACTGAAAGGCGGGGTGTTGGCCGGGGAAGAAGAAGCGGAATCTATTGTGGCGCTGGCGAAACGCTTTCCACAGGCACGCGTCACGCTCGATCCCAATGGTGCGTGGTCGCTGAATGAAGCGATTAAAATTGGTAAGTACCTGAAAGGATCGCTGGCTTATGCGGAAGATCCGTGCGGTGCCGAGCAGGGGTTCTCAGGCCGTGAAGTCATGGCGGAATTCCGTCGTGCTACCGGTCTGCCGACCGCCACTAATATGATCGCCACCGACTGGCGTCAGATGGGACATACGCTGTCGTTGCAGTCCGTGGATATCCCGCTGGCGGATCCGCACTTCTGGACTATGCAGGGTTCTGTCCGCGTTGCGCAGATGTGTCATGAGTTTGGGCTGACCTGGGGCTCGCACTCTAACAACCACTTTGATATTTCGCTGGCGATGTTTACTCATGTTGCGGCGGCGGCGCCGGGCAAAATTACCGCTATCGATACCCACTGGATCTGGCAGGAAGGCAATCAACGCCTGACCAAAGAGCCGTTTGAAATCAAAGGCGGCATGGTGCAGGTACCGGCGAAGCCGGGTCTGGGCGTGGAGCTGGATATGGATCAGGTTATGAAAGCTCATGAGCTGTATCAGCAACATGGACTGGGAGCGCGCGATGATGCCATGGGAATGCAGTATCTGATCCCGAACTGGACGTTTGATAATAAGCGTCCGTGCATGGTACGCTAAGCGAACTGGGACCGCTCCCACAAAAGGGGCGGTTTTTCTCCTGGTGTATGCTTAACACAGTCAACATGCGTAAGGATGCTTTATGAAAATAGTAATCGCACCGGATTCCTATAAGGAAAGTTTGAGTGCGCTTGAAGTGGCAACGGCTATTGAGCTGGGATTTCGTGAGATCTGGCCTGAGGCGAATTACGTGAAGATCCCGGTCGCGGATGGCGGTGAGGGAACGGTCGAAGCGATGGTTGCCGCAACGCAAGGCCACCTTGTGCATGTTGATGTTACCGGCCCTCTGGGTAAAACGATTCAGGCATTTTATGGTTTATCCGGGGATGAGCGTTCGGCGTTTATCGAAATGGCGGCCGCCAGCGGACTGGAGCAGGTTCCCGCAGGTTTACGCGATCCGCTGAAAACGACCTCCTGGGGAACCGGGGAGCTAATCCGTCATGCGCTGGACGCGGGCGTTGAACATATCATTATCGGGATTGGCGGCAGCGCCACCAATGATGGCGGTGCCGGGATGGTGCAAGCGCTGGGAGCAAAATTACTGGATGCGCAAAATAACGATATTGCTCATGGCGGGACTGGCCTTGAATCACTCGCCCGGATTGATATTTCTCAGCTAGACCCGCGTCTTGCCGCGTGCCGTATTGAAGTGGCCTGCGATGTGACTAATCCGTTGACCGGTGAAGAGGGGGCCTCTGCGGTCTTCGGTCCGCAAAAGGGGGCGACGCCGGAGATGATTCTTCGTCTTGATCGGGCGCTCACGCATTATGCGCAACTCATTGCCCGCGATCTGGACGTCAACGTGCTGGAACTGGCGGGTGGTGGCGCGGCTGGTGGTATGGGGGCGGCACTGTATGCGTTTTGCGGTGCGCAGTTACGCTGCGGTATTGAGGTCGTGACGGATGCGTTACACCTCGACGACTGCGTTGCGGATGCGGATTTAGTGGTCACGGGTGAAGGACGTATCGACAGCCAGACCATTCACGGTAAGGTTCCGGTTGGCGTGGCGAAGGTGGCAAAGCGTTACAACAAACCGGTTATTGGCATTGCCGGCAGCCTGACGGCTGATGTCGGTGTTGTACATGAACATGGGCTGGATGCGGTTTTTAGCGTTATTTATACCGTTTGCACACTGGAAGAGGCGCTGAAGAACGCGAGTGAGAACGTACGAATGACGGCGCGAAACGTGGCCGCGACCCTGAAAGCGGGTCAGCAATTACGTTGAATGATGTGGCATGAAGGCCGGATAAGACGCGTGAGCGTCGTCATCCGGCAATCAGATCTTTACCCTAACAACCTCTTCGCTTCGCGCGCAACGTTATCCATTTCATCCAGAAGCTCTAAAAACTCAGGCTCCAGCTCTTCTTCTTTGCTCCCGCTACGTAATTGCTGCTCAATCAGCTGACACAGGTTTTTCATGCGGGGAACGCCGCTATAACCGCAACTGCCATGCAGTTTATGGATCATATCCACCAGTCCTTCATGGTTTTCACCTACCAGCTGTTCTTCAATTTTGTTACGCACTTCGGGCAGAAAATCGAGCAGCATTTGCAGCATATCCCGCGCCAGATCGTTTTTACCGGCGGCTTGCCTTAACGCCAGTTGCCAGTCGAGTGTGGTATTCGGATTGACGACCGGTTCAACAGCGAGCGCCCTCAGCGATGAGCTCGCGCCGGGTTTGTAGCGTAACAGCAGATTATGCAGCTTATCTTCTTCGATAGGCTTCGCCAGGTAATCGTTCATCCCGGCGCTGAGCAGCTTCTCTTTTTGCCCAGCCATGGCATGCGCGGTGACCGCAATGACCGGCGTCTGTTGTTGATGAGGAAGCTGGTGGATCAGTTCGCAGGCGCGAATACCGTCCATGTCTGGCATCTGAATATCCATCAGGATGAGATCAAACTGCATCTGTTTGGCGCGATCTACTGCCTGATGTCCGCTGTCGCAGAGCACGACGTGCTGCACTTTATCTTCCAGCAGTGCGCCAATCAGCTTGAGGTTCGCCGGGTTGTCGTCCACCGCCATGACGGTCATCGCAATTTTGCTCTCGTCTAACAGTAGCGGAGCCGCGCTGTGGTTCAGTTGACAATACTCTGTCAACGCTGGCAGTAAGCGGGTTGAGGTAAGAGGTTTCAACAGGCACGCCGCCGCGCCGCCCTGCTTTAATTTCTCAGCGTTGATCTGCGCATGGCAAGGCAGAGCCAGTAACAAAAAGTCGGTCATCGCCGCTGCGCTTGCCAGCCGCTCATGCTGCATAGTGAGCGGTTCGCGTAAAGTGACCGGTATGCCAAGCAGCAGAATATCGTAGTGATCCTTCGGCAGCCCGGAGAATGAAGGGCTGTAAATCACTTCCAGCGGCGTTTCACTCAAGATATCTAACGTGCATTGCGCGGCTGTGGCGTTAGGTTCAACGTAGGCCAGCCGCTTTCCGGCCAGACAGTGCGTGGTTGAGCGATCCACGAGAACGTTAGGGTTGAGATCGAGGCTGATATGGAACCAGAACGTGGAGCCCCGGTTCGGCTGGCTGTGGAAGGAGATATCCCCGCCCATTTCATTGACCAGCTTTTGCGTAATGACCAGGCCCAGTCCTGTCCCGCCGTGGCGGCGGGAAATACTGGCATCGGCCTGGCGGAAGGCCTGGAACAGGCGTGACTGATCGCGCTCAGGGATGCCAATTCCGGTATCGCGGATTTGCACTTCAATTTGCACTTTCGTGTTACTGAGGGCGCGTTTCTCGACCAGAATGTCGATATTGCCGCCTTCGGTAAATTTGATGGCATTGCCAACCAGATTAGTGATTACCTGCTGTAAGCGCAGCGGGTCCCCGATGACGTTG
Source organism: Citrobacter sp. Cb028 (assembly GCF_030336705.1). Lineage (NCBI taxonomy): Bacteria > Pseudomonadati > Pseudomonadota > Gammaproteobacteria > Enterobacterales > Enterobacteriaceae > Citrobacter > Citrobacter sp. Cb028. Next base: position 218,670 of record NZ_JAOWCZ010000031.1, read on the forward strand.
TCCGGCACGTCATTCTTAATATTTAGCGTCAGCTCAAGCCCTTTATCATGGGATGAGTGCGCTAACAGCGTGACGACGTCATCCAGCGTGCTACGTAGCGGGAATGGGATGCTTTCCAGAATCAGTTTGCCCGCCTCAAGTTTGGAGAAGTCGAGCACATCATTGATGATGGCCAACAGATTGTTGGCCGAGCGTTCAATCGTATTCAGGTGATCGCGCTGCGTCGTGTTGAGCTCGGTTTTAAGCGTCAGGCGGGTGAAGCCAATCACGCCATTCAGCGGCGTACGCAGCTCATGCGACATGTTAGCCAGAAACTCAGACTTAATACGCGCCGCTTCCTGGGCGCGTTTCTTCGCCAGATCCAGTTCGACGTTCTGGATTTCCATCTGCTCCAACGTTTCGCGCAGGTCAGAGGTGGCCTGGTCGATGTTGTGCTGCATCTCTTCATGGTAGGCCGCAAGTGACATCGCCATCGAGTTGATGCCATTTTTGAGCATATCCAGCTCGCCCAACATGAAACCTTCGACGCGGCTGTCGAGCTGGCCTCTACGTATTCGGTCAACGGTATTCACCATATTGCGAATCGGGCCAGTCACGTCGCGCATCAGACGCCAGCCAAAAATTAACGCAATACCGATACAAAACAGCATCATTACGCTGGAGATAAAGATCTCTTTATACTGCTGCAATCGTACTGACTTGAGGTCCAGCTCAAGCGCTACATACCCCAGCATATTTTCCGTATTTTTGGCGTCGCTGACGGCAGATTCATCCGGCGAATAGCTTTCCGATATAATTGGCGTTCGCAGGATCATGATATCCCCGAGCCGGGTGACGCTCAGCTTACGGGGAAATGGTGAACCGGTTGCCAGCTGCATTTCAGACGGATCGAGATGAAAATTGGATGTGACAAACAGCCGGTTATTCTCGTCATAGACAGAAATTGCCCGCACGATATCGGAATGGCGACGATGCAGCACGCTGATAAGTTGGCCGATGGATTCTCTGTTTTGCAGATTCATGCCATATTCGCTGGAGACCGCGAGTGGCTCAATGATGCTGGCGCCAGCATCTTCCAGTTGACGCTGCAAGTCGTTATAGCGATGCACAACAAAAAAGATACTGAGCAGCAAACCAATCAGGACGGTCGGGGCCAGGATCAGAATCATCATGCGTGCGCGCAGGCTGTAGTTGGTCATGGAGTTCCGTTATGGGACAATTAGGGTCACACTGTTAAATAGAGATATATCTCGTCGATGGCGCAATTCTACTCTGCAAAACGACGCGTGACGACGCGTCAGATCATAACCGTTACCGTCAATGACCTTGATCCTTTCGGCCAGGGCGTTGCTCGCCATAACGGAAAGGCGTTGTTTATACCGGAATTGCTACCTCAGGAAAGCGCCGAGGTGGTGATTACCGAAGATAAAAAACAGTTCGCCCGCGCGCAAGTAAAACGACGTTTAAACGACAGTCCGCAGCGTGAAGTGCCACGTTGCCCGCATTTTGGCGTGTGCGGCGGCTGCCAGCAGCAGCATGCCAGCATCTCGTTGCAGCAGCGTAGCAAAAGCGCGGCGTTGTCGCGTTTAATGAAATGTGAAGTGTCGGATGTTATAGCTGATACCCCGTGGGGCTATCGTCGTCGCGCCAGGTTGAGCCTGAACTATCGGCCAAAAGAACAAAAATTGCAGATGGGGTTTCGCAAATCCGCATCCAGCGACATTATCGATGTTAAACAATGCCCTATTTTGGTGCCCCAGCTTGAAGCGCTCTTGCCCCACATCCGGGCGTGTCTGGAAAGTCTGCAAGGGTTACGCCATCTTGGTCATGTCGAGCTGGTGCAGGCGGGGAGCGGAACCCTGATGATTTTGCGCCACACGGCGCCATTAAGTGTTCAGGATAAAGAAAAACTGGAATGCTTTTCGCATTCTCAGGGGCTGTCTTTGTTTCTGGCCCCGCAAAGCGAGATACTGGAATCAATATCAGAAGAGTCGCCCTGGTATGACTCAAATGGACTACGGTTAACCTTCAGCCCGCGTGATTTTATTCAGGTCAATGAAGGGGTAAACCAACAAATGGTGGCCCGTGCGCTCGAATGGCTGGATGTGCAACCTGAAGATCGCGTACTCGATCTGTTCTGTGGAATGGGTAATTTTACCCTGCCGTTGGCAACCCGGGCTGCAAACGTGGTGGGGGTGGAAGGGGTACCGGCGCTGGTGGAAAAAGGCCGGGAAAACGCGCTGAATAACGGATTACACAATGTGACATTCTTTCATGAAAACCTTGAGGAAGATGTTACCCGGCAGCCGTGGGCGAAAAACGGATTCGACAAAGTATTGCTCGATCCTGCGCGTGCGGGGGCTGCAGGTGTGATGCAACATATTATAAAATTAGAACCTATACGCGTTGTTTATGTATCCTGTAACCCGGCAACGCTGGCTCGTGACAGCGATGCTTTGCTCGACGCGGGATATGTCATACGGCGACTGGCGATGCTCGATATGTTCCCGCACACTGGACACCTGGAATCAATGGTCCTGTTTGAGCGTATGTAATAAATTTTGTACCCATTGGATTTCGGGTGGTAATGCAGCGTGAAAGACAATGGGTATGGCTTGTCGACTTCGACAGGCCAGGCCCCTTAAGGAGAGGACAATGGTTGCGGTAAGAAGTGCACATATAAATAAAGCTGGTGAGTTTGATCCAAAGAAATGGATCGCGAGTCTGGGGATCTCCAGCCAGCAGTCGTGTGAACGCTTAGCCGAAACCTGGGCGTACTGCCAGCAGCAGACACAGGGGCATCCGGATGCGGATCTGCTGTTATGGCGTGGCGTGGAGATGGTTGAAATACTCTCCATGTTGAGCATGGATATCGACACGCTGCGCGCAGCAATGCTGTTCCCTCTGGCAGATGCCAACGTGGTCAGTGAAGACATCCTGCGCGAGAGCGTGGGCAAATCCATTGTTCATCTTATCCACGGCGTGCGGGATATGGCGGCAATACGCCAGCTTAAGGCCACTCATACCGATTCAGTCTCTTCCGAACAGGTCGATAACGTTCGCCGCATGCTGCTGGCTATGGTGGATGATTTCCGCTGTGTGGTCATCAAGCTGGCCGAACGAATTGCACATCTGCGTGAAGTGAAGGACGCACCGGAAGATGAACGCGTTCTGGCGGCAAAAGAGTGCACCAATATCTATGCGCCGCTGGCCAACCGTTTGGGTATCGGGCAATTAAAATGGGAACTGGAAGATTACTGCTTCCGTTACCTGCACCCGGCTGAATACAAACGTATTGCCAAGCTGCTGCACGAACGTCGCATCGATCGCGAGCATTACATTGATGAGTTCGTCGGTCATTTGCGCTCAGAGATGAAAACGGAAGGCGTCAAAGCCGAAGTGTACGGACGTCCGAAACACATCTACAGCATCTGGCGCAAAATGCAGAAAAAGCAGCTGGCCTTCGATGAACTTTTCGACGTGCGCGCGGTGCGTATCGTGGCGGAGCGTTTACAGGACTGCTATGCCGCGCTCGGGATAGTGCATACTCACTATCGCCATCTGCCGGATGAGTTCGATGACTATGTCGCTAACCCGAAACCCAACGGCTATCAGTCAATTCATACGGTTGTGCTGGGACCGGGCGGGAAAACCATTGAAATTCAGATCCGTACGAAACAGATGCACGAAGATGCCGAACTGGGCGTTGCGGCACACTGGAAGTACAAAGAGGGCACCGCTTCAGGCGTAGCGCGTTCTGGTCATGAAGATCGTATTGCATGGCTGCGTAAGCTGATCGCCTGGCAGGAAGAGATGGCGGACTCTGGTGAAATGCTGGATGAAGTCCGTAGCCAGGTCTTTGATGACCGAGTGTACGTCTTTACGCCAAAAGGCGACGTTGTGGACTTACCTGCAGGCTCCACACCGCTCGATTTTGCTTATCATATTCACAGTGATGTGGGGCATCGTTGCATTGGCGCGAAAATTGGCGGGCGCATCGTACCGTTTACCTACCAGTTGCAGATGGGCGATCAAATTGAAATTATCACCCAGAAACAGCCTAACCCAAGCCGCGACTGGCTGAACCCTAACCTCGGCTATGTCACCACCAGTCGGGGGCGTTCGAAGATCCACGCCTGGTTCCGTAAACAGGACCGCGACAAAAACATCCTTGCTGGCCGCCAGATCCTCGACGATGAGCTGGCGCATTTAGGCATTAGCCTGAAAGAAGCGGAAAAGCACCTGCTGCCGCGCTACAGCTTCAATGAGCTGGATGAGCTGCTGGCGGCGATTGGTGGGGGGGATATTCGCCTCAACCAGATGGTGAACTTCCTGCAGGCGCAGTTTAATAAGCCAAGCGCAGCCGAACAGGATGCCGCCGCGCTGAAACAGCTTCAGCAGAAAACGCAGGCGCCGCAGAGTCGCCGTAAAGACGACGGTCGCGTGGTGGTGGAAGGGGTGGGTAACCTGATGCACCACATCGCGCGCTGCTGCCAGCCGATTCCAGGCGATGAAATTGTCGGGTTTATCACTCAGGGCCGCGGTATTTCCGTGCACCGGGCGGATTGCGAACAGTTGACCGAGCTGCGCTCCCATGCGCCGGAACGTATTGTTGATGCGGTTTGGGGCGAAAGCTACTCGGCAGGATATTCGCTGGTGGTTCGCGTCCAGGCTAACGATCGCAGCGGCTTATTACGTGATATCACCACGATTCTTGCCAACGAGAAGGTGAACGTGCTGGGGGTTGCCAGCCGGAGTGATACCAAACAGCAGCTGGCTACCATCGATATGACCATCGAAATCTATAACTTGCAGGTGCTCGGGCGCGTGCTCGGCAAGTTGAACCAGGTGCCGGATGTGATCGACGCACGTCGTCTGCACGGTAATTAATTATTTAATAGGCCAGATAAGTTTGCATGCCTGGTGAGGCGCGTTAGCGTTGCCATCAGGCATTGCCATGTTGCCGGATATCGGCTGTCGTCTTATCGGGCTTCGCGTATTGAAATTTCAGGATATTCCAATGAACCAAATCGACCGACTGCTCGGTATTATGCAGCGCCTGCGCGACCCGGAAAACGGTTGTCCCTGGGACAAAGAGCAGACATTCGCCACTATTGCCCCTTACACCCTCGAAGAAACCTATGAAGTGCTGGACGCAATTGCGCGGGAAGACTTCGACGACCTGCGTGGAGAGCTGGGTGACTTGCTGTTCCAGGTGGTGTTTTACGCCCAGATGGCGCAGGAAGAAGGACGTTTCGATTTCAATGATATTTGCGCCGCCATCAGCGATAAGCTTGAGCGTCGCCACCCACATGTTTTTGCTGATGTTTCTGCCAGTAACAGCACTGAGGTGTTGACCCGCTGGGAGCAGATCAAAAGCGAAGAACGCGCCCAGAAGGCGCAGCATTCCGCACTCGACGATATTCCCCGTAGTTTACCGGCGTTAATGCGCGCCCAAAAAATCCAGAAACGCTGCTCTAATGTTGGCTTCGACTGGAAAACATTAGGACCGGTTGTCGACAAGGTTTACGAAGAGATCGATGAAGTCATGTTTGAGGCGAAGCAGGCTGTTGTCGACCAGGCTAAACTGGAGGAGGAAATGGGCGACCTGCTGTTTGCTACGGTCAATATGGCTCGGCATTTAGGCACTAAAGCAGAGACCGCATTGCAAAAAGCGAACGAGAAATTTGAGCGCCGTTTTCGTGAGGTTGAGCGAATTGTAGCGGCCCGGGGTCTGGAAATGACTGGTGTTGATCTGGAAACTATGGAAGAAGTCTGGCAACAGGTAAAACGGCAGGAAATTGATCTCTAAGGGATTTCGTCGGTCAAGGGCGATTTGTGTGATTTTTTAAATAACAAGCGCTTGATTTACGTCAAAAACATTTACCCCAAAGGGGCTATTTTCTCACTCCCGATGTTTATGTGAGCCTGGTGAAGAGGAGGAATAATGAAAGTTTGTGGCGCTCGTCATGTTCGGGTATACTACTTTCCCGTCTTGGTAATTCCATCGTTTCACCCTAACTTCTCAGGTCCAGCATGACAACGAACTATATTTTTGTGACCGGCGGGGTCGTATCCTCTCTGGGTAAAGGCATTGCCGCAGCCTCCCTGGCAGCCATTCTTGAGGCTCGTGGCCTCAACGTGACCATGATGAAACTGGATCCGTATATCAACGTCGATCCAGGTACTATGAGTCCAATCCAACACGGGGAAGTGTTCGTTACTGAAGACGGCGCTGAAACCGACCTGGACCTGGGTCACTATGAGCGTTTCATTCGTACCAAAATGACTCGCCGCAATAACTTCACTACCGGTCGAATTTACTCCGATGTCCTGCGCAAAGAGCGCCGTGGTGACTATCTGGGTGCAACCGTACAGGTTATCCCGCACATCACCAACGCGATTAAAGAGCGTGTCCTTGCCGGTGGCGAAGGTCATGACGTCGTTCTGGTTGAAATCGGCGGTACGGTCGGTGATATCGAATCCCTGCCATTCCTGGAAGCGATTCGCCAATTAGCGGTAGATATCGGTCGTGAACACGCGCTGTTCATGCACCTGACTCTGGTTCCTTACCTGGCCGCTGCCGGTGAAGTCAAAACTAAACCGACTCAGCACTCGGTAAAAGAGTTGCTGTCTATTGGTATCCAGCCTGACATTCTGATCTGTCGTTCCGATCGCGCGGTTCCGGCCAACGAACGTGCAAAAATTGCATTGTTCTGTAACGTGCCAGAAAAAGCCGTTATTTCAATGAAAGATGTCGATTCCATCTATAAAATTCCAGGCCTGTTGAAATCCCAGGGCCTTGACGATTATATTTGTAAACGATTCAGCTTGAACTGTCCGGAAGCTAATCTGTCAGAATGGGAACAGGTTATCTACGAAGAAGCGAATCCGGCAGGCGAAGTGACTATCGGTATGGTCGGCAAGTATATTGAACTGCCGGATGCCTATAAGTCAGTTATCGAAGCATTGAAGCACGGTGGTCTGAAGAATCGTGTCACCGTCAACATTAAGCTGATTGATTCGCAAGATGTCGAAACGCGCGGCGTTGAGATCCTGAAAGGTCTTGATGCAATCCTGATCCCTGGCGGCTTCGGCTACCGTGGTGTTGAAGGTAAGATCGCGACAGCGCGCTTTGCGCGTGAAAACAATGTTCCTTATCTGGGTATTTGCCTGGGTATGCAGGTTGCGTTGATTGAATTTGCACGTAACGTAGTGGGTATGGATAACGCCAACTCCACGGAATTTGTGCCAGACTGTAAGTACCCGGTGGTGGCCCTGATTACCGAATGGCGCGATGAAGACGGCAACGTTGAAGTCCGTACCGAGAAGAGCGATCTGGGCGGCACAATGCGCCTTGGCGCCCAGCAGTGTCAGTTGAGCGACGATAGCCTGGTTCGTCAGCTGTACGGCGCGCCGACAATTGTTGAACGCCATCGCCACCGTTACGAAGTCAACAATATGCTGTTGAAACAGATTGAAGCTGCGGGTCTGCGTATTGCAGGCCGTTCCGGTGATGATCAGTTGGTCGAGATCATTGAGGTACCGAATCATCCGTGGTTCGTGGCCTGTCAGTTCCACCCGGAATTTACTTCCACGCCACGTGATGGGCACCCGCTGTTTGCCGGCTTTGTGAAAGCCGCCAGTGAACATCAGAAGCGTCAGGCGAAGTAAGAAGTAAAAAAGTTAGAACGGCAATGCACCCATCCGGGTGCATTGTTTGTCTGGAGTTTTAGTTTAACTTGTACTGAGGAAAATCTAATGTCCAAAATCGTTAAAATCATCGGTCGTGAAATCATCGACTCCCGTGGTAACCCGACTGTTGAAGCCGAAGTACACCTGGAAGGTGGTTTCGTTGGTATGGCAGCAGCTCCGTCAGGTGCTTCTACTGGTTCCCGCGAAGCACTGGAACTGCGCGACGGCGACAAATCCCGTTTCATGGGTAAAGGCGTACTGAAAGCTGTTGCAGCTGTTAACGGCCCAATTGCTCAGGCTCTGCTGGGTAAAGATGCTAAAGATCAGGCTGGCATCGACAAGATCATGATCGATCTGGACGGTACTGAAAACAAATCCAACTTCGGTGCAAACGCCATCCTGGCTGTGTCCCTGGCGAACGCCAAAGCAGCAGCTGCTGCTAAAGGCCTGCCGCTGTATGCACACATCGCTGAACTGAACGGTACTCCGGGCAAATACTCCATGCCGGTTCCGATGATGAACATCATCAACGGTGGTGAGCACGCTGACAACAACGTTGACATCCAGGAGTTCATGATTCAGCCGGTTGGCGCTAAAACCCTGAAAGAAGCCGTACGTATGGGTTCTGAAGTGTTCCATAACCTGGCTAAAGTTCTGAAAGCTAAAGGTATGAACACTGCAGTAGGTGACGAAGGCGGCTACGCGCCGAACCTGGGTTCCAACGCTGAAGCTCTGGCTGTAATCGCTGAAGCGGTTAAAGCAGCTGGCTACGAGCTGGGCAAAGACATCACCCTGGCGATGGACTGTGCAGCTTCTGAATTCTACAAAGACGGTAAATACGTTCTGGCTGGCGAAGGCAACAAAGCATTCACCTCCGAAGAATTCACTCACTTCCTGGAAGAACTGACCAAACAGTACCCGATCGTGTCCATCGAAGATGGTCTGGACGAGTCTGACTGGGACGGTTTCGCATACCAGACTAAAGTTCTGGGCGACAAAATCCAGCTGGTTGGTGACGATCTGTTCGTAACCAACACCAAGATCCTGAAAGAAGGCATCGAAAAAGGCATCGTTAACTCCATCCTGATCAAATTCAACCAGATCGGTTCTCTGACCGAAACTCTGGCTGCGATCAAAATGGCGAAAGACGCTGGCTACACCGCTGTCATCTCTCACCGTTCTGGCGAAACTGAAGACGCTACCATCGCTGACCTGGCTGTTGGTACCGCTGCAGGCCAGATCAAAACCGGTTCTATGAGCCGTTCTGACCGCGTTGCTAAGTACAACCAGCTGATTCGTATCGAAGAAGCTCTGGGTGAACAAGCGCCGTACAACGGTCGTAAAGAGATCAAAGGTCAGGCGTAATCCTGTTCTTTAACTCTTAACGTAAAAACCCGCTGCGGCGGGTTTTTTTATGCGTTCAGCGGAATTTGACGCAGATAAATCTGCTGGCTGTTTTTACCTGCAAGTTTCTGAAGAAAGCAAAATAGCGCATGATTCGTTCGCAGATTAAACTTTTTGCGGATGATGTATTTATGCACATAGAGCGTTTTCTCTGAGATTGACATATTGCGGGCAATCTCAGATGTCGTTATGCCCTGACAGATAAAGGACATAATGCGCCTTTGCTGTCTGGTCAGGACTTTATGTGGACAATGAAAACATAATGTTTTCCCTGGCTGTATTTGCTTTTTTCTTGATTCCCGCCAGGCAGTTAATACTTTCTCTTTAACTGTCGACAGTGAGTCCTGTCGGTGAATAAAAATGATCCGGGCAATGCAAAAGGGCAGATCGGAAGGGGAGTCAATCACTTCATCGGTTAAGCCAATAATAATGCCTGTTGTCCTGTTCTGCAGTTCAGGAAAACACATGAGATGCTCTCCCGGAGCCAGAGAAATAACGACGATATCTGCCTTATCAAAGTTTTGTTGGGAGTAGGATGTTAAAAAGCCAATTTTATTGGCGGTTCTTCCAAGGAATATCTCTATAAAAAAATGTTTCAATCCTTCGCGATAAAATTCGTAAGGGTCCTGTATGAGTATTTTCATATTAAATATACCAGAGCCAGTAGAGGCATTTATTAATAATAATTAGGGTGGTTTTTTTAGTAATTCAAATTCATTTGCACCAAAGAATTAAACGTATTGGGAAGGGGGCAGATACCAGTCAGTAAAAAGATCGCTGGATACAGGGGACAAAGCGCCAGGATAGAATAATTCATTTGTTGCACCATGATAAATATCCTTTACACAGAAATAGTTCGGTTTACTGATAAGTCATTGTGAATTGCAAAATAGTAACTTAATTGTAAGTAAAGTTGGCCTGAACGATACCAGCGATCGTCCCCGGCATCACATTGCCTTTGGAATAGGCCCGGGCACGTAAATTGTATGTAACGGTACGATCGGCCAGGACTGATTGAGTAATATTCGTATTATTTCCTTTCAGGTAACCGGTGCTGACCTGGATCAGTTCTATCGCAACGTTCGCCGTTCCGGTATTTTTATAGCGTACCGGAAAGTCGGGATCTTCCGTTCCGGTAAATGTCACGACCACGCTGGTGGTTCCCACCGGGCAACTGGCAAGGTTAATGGTAAAATTTACCGGGGTAGAGGTTGTACCTGCCGCTGCAATATCTGCAGCCGGGATGTCTCCCAAATTAACATTGATATTGCTGCCACTGGCTACGACACACGGGGACGCAATAACTTTCCCGGTAATATTAATATTGACCGGTTCGGCCCCGGCAATATGGATTGTCGCTCTCAGATACAGCCCCGCCAGCGCCAGATGAATGAATCTTTTTTGAATATTCATTTTATGCCTCTCCTTGTATAATTCTGATGGCCGAGTCGCCTACTGATAAGTAATATTGAGCGTCGCAGTGGCGTTAGCGCTGCCTGCGGTCACGTTGTCTTTCGTCTGAAAATAGCGTGCGGTGAAGGCTCCCGGAGGGAATTCCTGCCCGCCTGCTGAGGTTTTCAGCACGATGTTGTTATTCAGCTTCAGGGGCGCGCCCCCATAAAGCAGCTGGATCCCGATTCCGCTCGCAACCCCTGACATCCCAGCTCCTGATAATGCCAGGATACTGTCATTGGCGGTTTCAGTACTTTGCGTCCCGCTTAACGATGCGTTAATCCGGGTGCCCGCATCACAGTTAAGGTCTATTGTGAAAGTCCGATCGCCTTTGGTGGATCCTGCACCGCTAAAACTATCCGCTAATACCGGATCCAGGGGGACAGCGATACTCGCGTTATTTATTGCGCATGCCTGGACCGTCACCACCACTGACCCCGCACCTGACCAGATGGGATTTAAATCCCACTGTCCGCTTTGATTATTTAACGAATAGCTTGAGGTTACAGACGGTATTGTCGTTATTGCTCCTGAGGAGACATTGGGCCTGGTTTTCACAAATTGCAATGATGCACCCATGGATAAACCCTGCGTGTCCTTTTTAAGTATATGGCAGGTATAAGTCCGGGTTGAGTTTGAAATATGATCGTCAAATTGCACCGGGCAAAAAGACAATGAGCCTGTATTCAGGGCAAAATTATAACGAACGCCAATTCCGTCAACATTCGTGGGATAGACATCGGTATAACCTGCAACGGGGGCTGAATTAACCTGTAAACGCAAGTACACATCTCTGTCGGCGTCAGGATCCCCGAAGCAACCCAGCCCCCATACTTCGCTGCCAATAGATCCAAATTTATTACTGAAAACATTCATGGTGGCGTCGTCACGTTGATAATTTAACGCTCCTGAGAACGTATAATACCCGCCGGAATTTACACAGCTGGCCGCTTCAACAGAGGCAGTAAACGCACCGGTTAACCCAAGTACCAGGACGAATATATGATTCTTCTGTATCTGTAACATAACGCATACCCTCGCCGCTATTTCAGGTGACTATTCTCAGCAACCCATTCAGAGCCTGGCTCTAAGCAGGGTGGTTTTGTTTATCGGTAAGTAAAATTCATTTGTACCAGGGAATTAAACGTACCGGGGAGGGTAGTGTCAGAGACAATCACCCGACCAGCCAGTAAAAAGGTCGCCTTGCGCTGAGCGTCAACCAGGACGTTCATGCTGCTGCCGTTTCCCTGCACCTGCGCCTTGTTTGTGTCCTGGGCCATTTGCACGGCGGCGTTGGCGGCGGTCCCCGTACTGGCATACAGCGTGGGATCTTCTACGGCCGGCTGTCCGTTGAACGTCACGTCCACCGATGTCGTTCCTGCCGGGCATTTGAAAAGCCTCACCTCAAAGGATTTCCACGCGGAAGCATTTCCGTCGGCGCGCATTTCATTTAAGCGGAGCTGGCCGAAATTAACGCTCTGGTTTTGCGAGGCGATCTCGACCACGCAGGGAGACGCCACAACATGACCACCGATATTGATCTCCGCAGCATATGCAGGGCACGCCAGACAAAGCGCGGGGAGAACATATTTCATTTGTTGCTGCATAATAAACACCCGTAGAGCAGAGAAGTCAGGTTTACTGATAGGTGAAGGTGACTTGTGAAACAGTCACTATCGTGCCGGGCATAACGTCTGCCGCTGCAGCAATGGCGCGTGCGCCTATCGGGAAGGAGACAGTGCGGTCGGATGCAACATTACGCTTTAATGTGGTTCCCGGACCTAAAAACTTACCGTTACCGGAACCCAGACTCTCTTTAAGCTGTACGTTAACATTGGTTGCCGTCCCGGTATTGGCATAATCCCCGGGGCTGTTCGCTGCTGGCGTTCCGGAAAAGGCCGCCGTTACCGATGTTGTGCCAAAAGGACAATCTTTTAAGATTAAATAAAAGATTTTGAATGCCGTGACGTTACCAGGCTGTGCCAGGGCGGTGGCCTGAATATCATCACCCAAATTAACATTGAGCTGTGATTGGGTGGTGTCAACAGTACAAGGTGAGGCGACGACTTTGCCGGTAATATTAATATTGACCGGTTCTGCTTCGGCAATATTTACTGCCGCTCCCAGATATAGCCCCGCCAGCGCCAGATGAATGAATCTTTTATGAATATTCATTTAGTCCCCTCCTTTTTATAACTCAGATGGCGGAGCCGTCTACTGATAAGTAATATTGAGCGTCGCGGTGGCGTTAGCGCTGCCCGCGGTCACGCTGTCTTTCGTCTGAAAATTATCCCATGCCATACCCCCCTTTTGTTGTTCGATATTGCAGGCGGCAAGCGCAGAAAATGAGCTGCATATTAGAAAAGCAGCGCTCCAGATAATTTTCTGAAATTTCATTTTGTTCATTGGTATACCTCAATACGCAACAGGTATCAGATAAAAAATTATTTTTTTGAACGGCTAAGTTATTTACTTAATGACACCGCTCGCTAACGATCTGAATATCGCTATTTTCCGGCATCGCTTTAGCCAGGGAATAATTCACCTGACACTGCTGCTCTGCGCCGTTCCCCCATTTCACTCTTAGTTCACCGCTGTCGGCCAGACCGGTCAGATACACCTGTCCGCCATCGCCAACGATAAACGCCTGGGCGCTTTTCTGCGCGGTATCGCTGACCGTCGCGCCAAATGGCACTGGCATTCCACCTTGCAGCAATAGCGTCATCATCACGCGCTGGCCCACGCTGGCGTTAAAGCTGGCCTGCACCACGGCTCCCCGCGTCGGCACCACGTTGCGGGTGGTCTGCATCAGCTCTACGTTATCGGGCAGTGTCAGCGTATTCAGCTGCACCTGGTTTTTACGATAGGGCGAGGTATAAGGCACGATGGCATAGCCGCGCCAGTCGGTTTTCACCCCGCTCTGATTGCTCACGCCAACCCCGGAGGTTCCCGGTGCCTGAACCAGCGCCATGGTTTCACCCAGCGGTTGGCCGAAGGTGACGCCGCTGGCGTGCGCGACTATCCCGCCCTGTAGCCCGTAGTTCAGCCGCTGGCTGTTTTTGTCGTAAGCATATCCCGCAGTGACTTCAGCATAGGTTCCGCGATAGTCGGCGTTCAGATTGCCGCCGTTGCCCGTTCCCTGGCTGCCGTAACTCTGCTGGATGCTCCAGCTCAGGTTATTGCCCTCAAGCGTCGTACCATTGAGACCCACGGTGTGATTGGTGCTCCCTTTCTGGCTGCTACTGACGTTCCACGACGCGTGGGTATTACTCAACCAGCGATTCAGTGGAATGCTGATATTCAGTGAGAACACCTGGTCGTGCTCATAGACCTTTTCTTTACCGGAGCCCCCGCTGCGCGACGTCGAGTTAATGTTATAGCTGTAATTAAACCCGTAACTGATGCCGTTCCAGCTATTGTTGTAACCGGCGCTCATCGACCGCAGGGTCCGGCCGCTGTTCCAGTAGTCTTCGTTTATCAGGCTCAGCGACAGCGAGCCCGCTCTTTCCCACAAATTCTGGCTCAGCGACAGTTCAGTACGGTTACGCCTGCGCTCGAAAAACGTCGGGTTGCTCCCGCCGCGCCAGGTATCCATGACTTCTGCCAGCGTGTAATAGCCATCGGTCGAGTAGCGATAACCGGCAATGGCGAAGTTAGTCCCGGTTTCGACAATATTTTTGCTGTAGCGGATCCGCCATGACTGGCCTTTCTCCTTCGGCTGGTTCTGTATCTTCGACCAGCCCTGGGTGACATCCAGCGAAAGCGCGCCAATTTCCCCCAGATTTTTACCGACGCCCAGCGCCAGCGACTGATAGTGATCCGAGAACTGGCCGCCGCCATAGAGGGTAAAACCCCGGGGCAGGCCGTAGATCAGCGTCGCCTGGCTAAACGGCGTCTTTTCCACGCTGCGGTCATACGAACGATACTGGCCGCTGGTCAATGAATATTTCAGCCGCTGTTCACGCTGGAGCACCGGCAGTGAGGCAAACGGTACGACGAGATTCTGCTCGCTGCCGTTATCTTCTTTAATCGTCACATAGAGATCCCCGCTGCCACCGGTGGCGTACATGTCGTTGATTTCAAATGCGCCCGGCGCCACATAGCTCTGATAAATAACATACCCGTTCTGCCGGATAATCACCTGCGCATTGGTTCGCGCGATGCCTTTGATCGCCGGCGCATAGCCCTTCATGCTGTCGGGGATCATCTCCTCGTCGGACGCCAACTGCGCGCCGCGAAAAGGAACGCTGTCAAAAATATCGGACGGGGAGGCGCTGTCTCCCAGCACCAGCTGGCTCTTCAGGACACGAATATCACGGGACAAATAGGTATAGACGGTGTCCCAGCTGTCGCGACCGTTATTATCCCGCTGAAAAGTCGTGTAATTACGCAGCCGCCAGGGACCGATATTCATGCCGGGACGCAGGTTGGCGTACTGGGTCGTACTGTCCGTGCCGCTACGATCCCGCGCCCGGGTACTGGCACCGTTCACGCTGTAATTAAGCAGCAGGGCGGTGATCCCATCATCCCACTGCGTTTCAGGAACGTAATCGCGTGGATTCATCACAATGGCGGCCTGCGGAATGCTCAACAGCAGTTGCTGCGCGCTAAAGCGAAACTCTGCGCGAGCCTGGGGGATCGCGTCCAGCCTGGCACACGGCGCGGCGGCATCGCCCAGATCCGGGAACAGGTCGGTTTTGACTCCCATCGAGTTAAGCTGGCTCACGCTCAGGCATGGCGACAGAAGCGCTTTCCCGTCCGGGCCGGGCTGCATGCTGAACTCCACTTCCCGGGTTTCCTGATACTGGTTGTTAACAGAGATATCGACCCGGTAAACGCCCGGTGCCTGGCCGTTTTCCTCTTCAAATACGCTAAGATCGGTCTTTTCCTGATGCGGGTTGTCAATTTCCAGCATCAGCGGATTAAAATATTCCCTGGCGTGTGAGGCAAAAGTCGTTAAATTTAGTAGTAAAAAGGGTGTCGAAAAAAGATAAATCAGCCTGCGGATATTATTGGTTTGTGGATATTTGCGCAGGTTTTTTGGGCTCCCCATCTGTATAGTCCTTCCCTGAAGGGTAAATAATTTACGCCGGATTCCTGTGCTGTTATTTATCAGAATGAAGCACGATGAAGCTCGCCGATTCCGCCGTAATCATTAATAATTTTCCAGCTCACGCTATTACCCGCACCGCTGGGTAATTCAAAAATGGCGCTACTCTGCGGCGCAATATACCGGGCATCTTCCAGCTCTTTACCTGTAACGGTAACGCTCTGGAAATTCATATAAAATGAGGTCGGGTTACCCACCTCCAGCCGGTTGCCGCGTCGTTGCCAGGAAAGCTTATGGGTTAACACTTCCGCGGAGCCTGTTAAACCTTCAGGGCGATAGATCAGTTTGATGCGCGTCTTGACCGCGATCTGCAGCAGGTTTTTACCCTGATCTTTTTCTATCGAGGGGATACTCTTAATATTCAGCCAGTACAGCGATTCCCTATCCTGCGGTAGATTCCCGCCCGCCCGCACGACGCGCAAGACATTTTCCTGCCCGCCGTCCAGACGAAATAACGGCGGGGTGATCACAAACGGCGTTTTCTCTGCGCGATTAATTTCCGGTTCGACCCAGCTTTGCACCAGATAAGGTGCATGGTCCGGGTTGCTCACATTAATTGAAGACTCTTTCTTACTCCCATCGTAAATTAAGCGGGTGCCACCCACAATCAGGCCAGCCTGGGCTAACCCGGAGGTTATTATTAGTGCAGTCAGCAAGGTGAGAGGAATAAGTTTCATCATTAGTCATTCATTAAAAGAGTGAGGACGGACCGACAATAATCCATCGGTCCGAATAACAATTTCGTTATGCAGGTATGACGGGCTATTAATTATAAACAATGGTGAAACTTGCCATTGAATTAGCCTTGCCTGCGGTCACCGTTGTCGATGTGGCGATATAGCGCGCAATAAAATCCAGATTATTCACCACGCCGGTACCTGACGTCAGAGGGTATTGTTTGGATGCGTTATACAGCGGAATCGCGGTATTGGCATCGTCGTATAATTGAATCCCCACGCCGCCTGCCACGCCAGTTTCTGCGGTCAGGGCCAGCACGCCAGGACTCCCTGTCACCGGGGAGCCGTCAAACTTCACGGCCGCCTTGGTTGCGCTTACCGGGCAATCCGTGAGCTGCAACGTGAATTTGGTCGGTGCAGCAGTAGAGCCTGCGTTGGTAAAGGCGCTCTTACTGACCTGACCTAGTGTTACCGTCAGCGGACTGGCCGGACTATTGGTGACTTTACAGGCGGCATCAATAATCTCGCCGTTAAAATTCACCTCCCCATCAGCTGCCATCGCTGAAACTCCAGCCAGAGACGAAATCAGCACTCCCAGTGGCAGTAATTTGCTTTTCATGATCTATTCCTTGAGTATATTCAATTTATTAGTATTAATGTATTGCCAGGCAAACGGCAGCTTTTTGAAATTTATCAATAGAATATCGTCCCGTTTCCAGGCTCACAGATCTCTAATGATAATATTAATAAGAATGACAGTTCCCTGCTTTTATATTTAAAACGGGTTTGTCAAACGTTATAATTTGTATGAGATTATTCTTGTACATTTCAAAATATCCGGCAACACTTTTTTGGGTGTAATTTTACACCCTGTGTGTTTTCCGCGATAAAAGGGTTATGCCAGAGGGGGGGTAAGTCTTGGGAAAATAGCGACTGTCAGTTAACAAAACAAGAACATATTATAAGGGTAAACATTTCATCGAAGAGAGTACGTTATTTTTCTTCGTTGATACAATAGGTTAGTACTTTAACGGAAGATGCTCGATTGTCAAAAGGATGCCGTTTTCAATGCTGATATAGCCCCCCTTTTTAAGCTGTGCGAGGATTTTCATAATGCTGCTACGTGAAAGGCTGGTTTTCTGCTGGATATACTGCGCGGCAGAAACATCATGTCTGTATTCCGCTGGTTCACTCATCAACTCCTGTAACTGAACGCGGACAATTTCATAGGCACAGGTGGCCATGAGCCTGGTATTTATCGTATAAAGTCGTGAGGTGACTCTGAGGCTATGGCAGGCCAGCAGCCTCCAGAGATTGTGCTCGGTGACGAACTGGTTGACCTTATCGGTACGGGTAATGGCGATCTCAGAGGTACTGTGGGTCTGAATAAACATCCCCGCCTCGGCGTAAAGTGTTCCACTGAGACCCATGATCCCTGGCACATACAGCGTGCCCAGCAGAATTTCACTCGTCTGATGATAGACGTTGCACACGCCGCTTCGTACCAGATAGCAGTACGCAACGCCATTATTATAAAGATATAACCGGGTGTTGGGAGGATACATAGCAAAAGTCGCCAGAGGAGCCAGGCTTTCCAGCAGTTCGGCGGTAGCGGAGAGGATCAGACTGCGATCCGGATGTTCGGTATCCATAACATACTCCTCATGTTGATTGACGCTCACTTAAAATTTGACTCAGAATTATCCGATAGATCTTAATCTTATTTCTTTTTAAATCAATATCTTCAAAGTAATATTTAATCTTGTTTATATAACAAAATAATTCTGATAAGTAATTTATGGTTTTATTACTTATTTCCTTTTACTAAAATGGTTGTAATATCAAATTGGATGATTTTTAAGATGAATGAATTCAGTACCCATAATAGTATTATGGATATTTGTGCAAGTTGTTTATGGGTGTAATTTTACACCCATAAACAACTTTTAAAAATCTAAAACAATTATCATAATTATCGTTTATGTGAGGGGAGTGCGTTAGGGGGATGTTCATAAGCCTATGGAGGGATTTATTTGTGAATAATAAAAAAAGAGCCACCTCAATAAGTTACAGCATCAGACACAAAAAGCCTCTGGCTGATATCAATCAACTGATAAGCATCCTTACACCTTCAGCCAATAAGTTGACGCTCGCCAATAAGCAGTCACTTAACTTTAGAGTGGATGGGGAGCATAAATGTTTTTTACTTCATCACGGTAACATTACGCTTTATCGCCATGCCGACGGTATTGCCTTAAATTCAGAATCAGCTCCCTACATATTTGGCTTAAGTACGCAGTTGCTGGAGCATGATTATTTCTATATCAGAACGAATGAGACTTCTGATATTAGCGTTCTTTCTATTGCCGATGCCAACCGGATTATCGACAGGAGTAACCTGTGGAAAGGCGTAGCCGCGCTATTAATTTATAGTGCGACAAGAATGTTCGATCACTGCACGAAGATCTCGGCATTATCTTCTTATGAGATTATATGCTATCAGCTCTATGAACTGATGGATGAAACAGAAGAGGTGAGAAATAATGTCAGCATTGTTTCTTATATTTTAAGCCGTACCTTTCTGTCGCGCAGCAGCATCATGAAGATACTGGCTCAGCTGAAGACCGGAAATTATATCGAGACTGAAAAAGGCCTGCTCAGAGCGATAAACAACATACCTTCAAAATATTAAATCATCACCGCTGGCGACAGCACCTTAAGGCACAGAGGCGCGGCGGCTCCCGTACATGACCTGATGACCGAAATCTGCGATACTTATGCTTTATCCCCCTCACAGAGATGACTATGCAGTACCCGATTAACGAGATGTTCCAGACCCTGCAAGGTGAGGGTTACTTTACCGGCGTCCCCGCCATTTTTATTCGTTTACAGGGATGCCCGGTTGGCTGTGCCTGGTGCGATACCAAACACACCTGGGATAAGCTTGAGGATCGGGAAGTTTCCCTGTACAGCATCCTGGCTAAGACCAAAGAGAGCGATAAATGGGGCGCGGCGAGTAGCGAGGATCTGCTGGCGGTCATTGTGCGTCAGGGCTATACCGCCCGTCACGTGGTGATAACCGGTGGCGAGCCCTGCATTCATGACCTGATGCCGCTGACAGACCTGCTGGAAAAGAACGGCTTTAGCTGCCAGATTGAAACCAGCGGTACCCACGAAGTGCGCTGTACGCCGAATACCTGGGTGACCGTATCGCCGAAGGTGAATATGCGCGGCGGTTATGATGTGCTGTCGCAGGCGCTGGAGCGTGCGAATGAAATCAAACATCCGGTTGGTCGCGTTCGCGATATTGAAGCGCTGGATGAACTGCTGGCTACGTTGAGCGACGACAAACCGCGCATCATCGCCTTACAGCCAATCAGCCAGAAAGAAGATGCCACGCGTTTGTGTATTGATACCTGTATCGCGCGGAACTGGCGTCTGTCGATGCAGACCCATAAGTATCTGAATATTGCCTGATGATAATGGGTTTATCGGCCTGCATTGAGTGCTACATGCAGGCCGGATAACCTTATGCGTTCGACCAGCTCTGAATCGAATTAACGTTATCCAGGCCGCCGTGCAGTACTTCATACGACTTTTTCAGGATCACATCGGTGTGCTGGGTTAAATCGCGGAAAATCCCTTTGTTCAGCGCCAAAGTCTCTTTAATGCCATTGCGGTTGTCGAGGGACGAGGCAGGAATCCATAACGCTCGGCCAGCAGGTTGTTGCCCCTTCCGCCAGTACCACATAGCGGGCACGCAGCGTAAAGCACAAGCGGTGCCCGCTATCCCTGCACCGATAATAATAATATCGAAATCGTCAGACATGTTGTGCTCCAGATATCCAGAGCACATAACCCTAACAGAGTGTTAGTTAAGGAAAATTGACCGTTGCCACAGACGATACAATCATTCCCCGCGATACACGCAGCCTGCTGTGCAGGTCTCTTTCACCATTACGGCACTCAGCAGAGGGACAACCGGTTTAACCTGATCCCAAATCCATTTGGCCAGTACTTCACTGGTTGGGTTTTCTAAGCCAGGAATATCGTTCAGATAGTAGTGATCGAGTCTGTTGTAAGTTGGCTTAAACGCGGCTTTTAACTCAGAAAAATCCATGATCCAACCGGTATGCGGATCGACTTCACCGGTAATTTCAAGACGCACCATAAATGAGTGACCATGCAGGCGGCCACACTTATGCCCTTCCGGTACATGCGGCAGGCGGTGAGCGGCTTCGAAGGTGAAATCTTTAAACAAGGTGGTGGACATTTTTTACTCTCAAGAATGCGAAAAACCGCCGTAGGGTACCGTAAAGAGCGAATTTTATCATTAGTTAAAAGGGCGCTGAGTATCAGAACGACCTATTCATGATGGTAATATTTAATAATTATTGATATATCATATGGTTATCCAATCTGTTTTGCTGTTAATAACTATAACTAAAACAGGTTAGTTCATTTGGTTATTTGTTATTTCTATCCCTTCTTTAATTGTTACTATCCCCGCCGTTAACCTTATCTTCAGTTTGGGTTTTATTGCTGAAATCCGCTTTGCTTACTGGAACATGACAACGCATGACGACACAGGTCCCACCTTCCGCTCTGCTACCGCTAAACCCGGAGCAACTGGCACGCCTTCAGGCGGCCACGACTGATTTCACTCCCGCACAGCTTGCGTGGGTTTCTGGCTATTTTTGGGGCGTGCTGAATCAGCAGCCAGGCAGCAATGCGGCGACTCCTGCGCCTGCTGCTGAAATGCCTGGCATTACGCTTATCTCCGCCTCGCAAACCGGTAATGCGCGTCGTGTGGCGGAAGCCCTGCGCGATGATCTGATCGCTGCAAAGCTCAACGTCACTCTCATCAATGCTGGCGACTATAAATTCAAACAAATCGCCAATGAGAAATTGCTGATCGTAGTGGCGTCGACGCAAGGGGAAGGTGAACCGGCGGAAGAAGCCGTAGCGTTGCATAAATTCCTGTTCTCGAAAAAAGCGCCGAAGCTTGATAACACCGCTTTTGCCGTGTTTGGTCTTGGTGACACTTCTTACGAGTTTTTCTGTCAGTCAGGAAAAGACTTCGATGCAAAACTGGCTGAGCTGGGCGGAGAACGTTTGCTTGACCGCGTGGATGCCGACGTCGAATACCAGGGCGCGGCAGCCGAATGGCGTGCCCGTCTGGTTGATGTCCTGAAAGCGCGTGCGCCTGCGGCATCGTCTGTGCAAGTTGCTGCGAGCGGTGCGGTAAATGAAGTACACACCAGCCCGTACACCAAAGAAGCGCCGCTGACGGCGTCGCTTGCGGTGAATCAGAAAATCACCGGTCGCGACTCGGAAAAAGATGTGCGCCATATTGAAATCGATCTCGGCGACTCCGGTCTGCGCTACCAGCCGGGCGATGCCTTAGGAGTCTGGTATCAGAACGATCCTGAGCTGGTCAAAGAGCTGGTTGAATTGCTGTGGCTGAAAGGAGATGAACCGGTCACGGTTGACGGCAAAACCCTGTCGCTCACCGAAGCGCTGCAGTGGCATTTCGAGCTGACGGTTAACACCGGCAATATCGTCGAGAACTATGCCACTTTAACCCGTAGCGACTCTCTGCTGCCGCTGGTGGGCGACAAAGCGCAATTGCAGCATTACGCCGCAACCACGCCAATCGTCGATATGGTGCGCTTCTCTCCGGCGCAACTGGACGCCCAAACGTTGGTTGAGCTTCTGCGACCGCTGACGCCGCGTTTGTATTCTATTGCCTCTTCCCAGGCGGAAGTGGAAAGCGAAGTGCACGTCACCGTGGGCGTGGTGCGTTATGACATTGAAGGTCGTGCCCGTGCTGGTGGCGCGTCCAGTTTCCTCGCCGATCGCGTGGAAGAAGAGGGCGAAGTGCGCGTGTTCATCGAACACAACGATAACTTCCGCCTGCCGGCTAACCCGCAGACACCGGTGATTATGATTGGACCAGGCACGGGGATTGCGCCGTTCCGTGCATTCATGCAGCAGCGTGCGGCTGACGGAGCCGAAGGCAAAAACTGGCTGTTTTTTGGCAACCCACACTTTACCGAAGATTTCCTGTACCAGGTGGAATGGCAGCGTTACGTCAAAGAGGGCGTGCTGAGCCGTATCGATCTGGCCTGGTCCCGTGACCAGAAAGAAAAAATATACGTACAAGACAAACTGCGCCAACAGGGTGCGGAACTGTGGCGCTGGATAAACGACGGTGCCCACATTTATGTCTGCGGCGACGCCAATCGCATGGCGAAAGACGTTGAGCAGGCTTTGTTGGAAGTGATTGCCGAATTCGGTTCTATGGATATCGAAGCGGCGGATGAATTTTTAAGTGAGCTGCGCATTGAGCGCCGTTATCAGCGAGATGTCTACTAATGAGCGAAAAATACCCAGGACCATTGGTGGTCGAAGGCAAGCTGTCCGACGCTGAGCGTATGAAGCTGGAAAGCAACTATCTGCGCGGTACGATTGCCGAAGATTTAAACGACGGCCTGACCGGCGGCTTCAAAGGCGATAACTTCCTGCTGATCCGTTTTCACGGTATGTACCAGCAGGATGACCGCGATATCCGCGCCGAACGAGCCGAGCAAAAGCTGGAGCCGCGTCACGCGATGCTGCTGCGCTGCCGTCTGCCGGGTGGGGTGATCACCACCAAACAGTGGCAGGCGATCGACACGTTCGCCCATGACAACACGATTTA
Organism: Citrobacter sp. Cb028; assembly: GCF_030336705.1. Classification (NCBI taxonomy): domain Bacteria; kingdom Pseudomonadati; phylum Pseudomonadota; class Gammaproteobacteria; order Enterobacterales; family Enterobacteriaceae; genus Citrobacter; species Citrobacter sp. Cb028. The sequence continues at coordinate 241,711 of NZ_JAOWCZ010000031.1, forward strand.
CGGCAGCATTCGTCTGACCAACCGTCAGACCTTCCAGTTTCACGGCATTCTGAAGAAGAACGTTAAGCCGGTACATCAGATGCTGCATTCGGTCGGGCTGGACGCGCTGGCGACCGCCAACGACATGAACCGTAACGTTCTGTGTACCTCTAACCCGTACGAGTCCGAGCTGCACGCCCAAGCCTATGAATGGGCGAAGAAGATCTCCGAACATCTGCTGCCGCGTACTCGCGCCTATGCAGAAATTTGGCTGGATCAGGAGAAGGTTGCGACCACCGACGAAGAGCCGATCCTCGGTCAAACCTATCTGCCGCGTAAGTTTAAAACCACGGTCGTAATTCCGCCGCAGAACGACATCGATCTGCACGCCAACGATATGAACTTCGTGGCGATTGCCGAAAACGGCAAGCTGGTGGGCTTTAACCTGCTGGTCGGCGGTGGTTTGTCGATTGAGCACGGCAATAAGAAAACCTACGCCCGCACCGCGAGCGAGTTCGGCTATCTGCCGCTGGAGCACACCCTGGCGGTAGCAGAAGCTGTGGTGACAACGCAGCGCGACTGGGGTAACCGTACCGATCGTAAAAACGCCAAAACCAAATACACGCTTGAACGCGTTGGTATCGACACGTTCAAAGAGGAAGTGGAGCGTCGTGCTGGTATTAAATTTGAGCCGATCCGCCCGTACGAGTTCACCGGTCGCGGCGATCGTATTGGTTGGGTAAAAGGGATCGACAATAACTGGCACCTGACGCTGTTTATTGAAAACGGTCGTATCCTGGATTATCCGGGCCGTCCGCTGAAAACCGGCCTGCTGGAGATCGCGAAGATCCACAAAGGGGATTTCCGCATCACCGCCAACCAGAACCTGATCATTGCTGGTGTGCCGGAAAGCCAAAAAGCGAAGATCGAGAAGCTGGCGCGCGATCACGGATTGATGAATGCGGTGAAGCCGCAGCGTGAAAACTCGATGGCCTGCGTGTCGTTCCCGACCTGTCCGCTGGCGATGGCGGAGGCCGAACGTTTCCTGCCATCGTTCACTGATAAAGTGGAAGCTATTCTCGAAAAACACGGCATTCCTGACGAGCATATCGTGATGCGCGTTACAGGCTGCCCGAACGGCTGCGGCCGCGCGATGCTGGCGGAACTGGGCCTGGTGGGTAAAGCCCCGGGGCGCTACAACGTACACCTTGGCGGTAACCGCATGGGCACGCGCATTCCGCGTATGTATCGCGAAAATATTACGGAATCGGAAATTCTCGACTCCGTTGACGAACTGGTTGGGCGCTGGGCGAAAGAGCGCGAAGCGGGTGAAGGCTTCGGTGATTTTACGGTGCGTGCGGGCATCATTCGTCCGGTGCTCGATCCCGCCCGGGATTTCTGGGAGTAACCACGAGAGGTAATTATGTCCGTACTCGATCTAAACGCCCTTAATGACCTGCCAAAAGTCGACCGCATTCTGGCGCTGGCGGAAACCAACGCACAGCTCGAAAAGCTGGACGCCGAAGGGCGCGTGGCGTGGGCGCTGGAAAACCTGCCTGGTGAATATGTACTGTCATCAAGCTTTGGTATCCAGGCGGCAGTAAGCCTGCACCTGGTGAATCAGATTCACCCGGATATCCCGGTGATCCTCACCGATACGGGCTATTTGTTCCCGGAAACCTACCAGTTTATTGATGAGTTAACGGACAAGCTCAAGCTTAATCTGCAAGTCTACCGGGCGAAGGAGAGCGCGGCCTGGCAGGAAGCGCGCTACGGCAAACTGTGGGAGCAGGGCGTTGAAGGCATTGAGAAATACAATGAGATCAACAAAGTCGAGCCGATGAACCGCGCGCTTAAAGAACTCAATGCGCAAACCTGGTTTGCCGGTCTGCGCCGCGAGCAGTCGGGCAGCCGGGCGCATTTGCCAGTGCTGGCTATCCAGCGCGGCGTGTTTAAAGTGCTGCCGATCATCGACTGGGACAACCGTACCGTTTACCAGTACCTGCAAAAGCACGGCCTGAAATACCATCCACTGTGGGATCAGGGCTATCTGTCAGTTGGTGATACCCATACCACCCGCAAATGGGAGCCGGGTATGGCGGAAGAAGAGACGCGGTTCTTCGGATTGAAGCGCGAGTGCGGATTGCACGAAGGGTAAAAGATAAAAGCCCGGTAATGTTTACATATTACCGGACTTCTTCTTCAGGATTTTCCCGCCTTTGCCAGTTCTTTTACCAACGGGAGCATAATGCGTACCACGTCGCGGCTACGGTGCTCTATCCTGCCCGGTAAGGCTTTATCGATATGCTGCTGGTTATCCAGTCGCACATCGTGCCAGCTGTTGCCTGCCGGGAACGAGGCGCTTTTGGCGCGCTGTTGATAGCCATCTTTCTTGCCCAGACTCCAGTTGGTTGCTTCAACGGAGAGCACGGCAATGCCTGCGTTGTCGAAGACCTCTGCGTCGTTACAACATCCAGTACCTTTCGGATAGTTTTTGTTCAGTCCCGGATTGGTGCTGGCTACGATACCGCGGCTGTGCGCGATGGCCAGTGCCCGGTCGCGCGTCAATTTTCGCACCGCTTCCGGGGTTTTCTTACCGCTATTGAAATAGAGCTTATCGCCGACGATCAGGTTATCGAGGTTGATAACCAGCAGCGTATTTTTCTTCTCGGCGGCGCTCATTCGCTTCAGGATGTTCTCCGCGCCCAGTTTGCCTTCTTCCTCGCCGCTGGTGGCGATAAATCGAATGCCGTACTGCGTCGGCACGTCTTTGAGTTTTTCCGCCAGTTCCAGCATCACGCCAAGTCCTGCGGCGTTGTCATCAATACCTTGCAGGGTCAATCCACCCAGATTGGCATCGGAATCGGCGTCGCTCTGTGCGGCGTAGGTGTCGAGGTGCGCCATGATAATAATCTGCTGTGGCGCTTTACCCTCATGTGCGGCAATAACGGTACTTCCCGTGACGTTATGCCAGTTTTTACGGTTATTTTTGGCGGTATAAACATAACGGCTATTAAACGTTCGAATATCACTGCTGTAGCCCATCTGCTGAAATTGCTGGCGAATATAATCAGCAGACAACATTTCTGCCGGAGAGCCCGTTACGCGGCCTGGGAAAAACGTTGCGATATATCGAGCCTGGGTATTTGCGATATCTCCAGGTTTGGAAGATGTTGCCTGTGCGGGAAGGATAAAGCACGCGCCGAGCGCCAGGATTGCAAGAAGTGGGCGCGTTGCGGAAAACATAATGAGTCCTTAAATACCAAGCAGAAATTTTTTAGCCGCTAGTATGAAACCGTGATCGAGGTAAAACAATTTCATTTGCTCCTAAATGCCCGAAATTCGGTAGCTTAAGCACTTTTTGATATTTGCTTTTCCGGATCGTTATTCCTTTGAGGAACTACTCATTCCAATTCGTAATTTCATTCGCCCTCTTGCCCTCCCTATAGTCAGGTTATCTGAGCATCGTTAGCAAAATAACGGCATTACATAGGAACGGTTATGGATCAAAAACGACTTACCCACCTGCGGCAACTGGAAGCGGAAAGCATCCATATTATTCGTGAGGTGGCCGCCGAGTTTTCGAATCCGGTGATGATGTATTCCATCGGCAAAGATTCCAGCGTAATGCTGCATCTGGCGCGCAAAGCGTTTTATCCTGGCACGTTGCCGTTCCCTCTGCTGCACGTTGATACCGGCTGGAAATTCAGCGAGATGTACGAGTTTCGTGACCGCACGGCGAAAGCCTACGGTTGTGAACTGCTGGTGCATAAAAACCCGGAAGGGGTGGCGATGGGCATCGACCCGTTTGTTCACGGTAGCGCCAAGCATACCGATATTATGAAAACCGAAGGGTTGAAGCAGGCGTTGAACAAATACGGTTTCGACGCCGCGTTCGGTGGCGCTCGTCGTGACGAAGAGAAATCGCGTGCCAAGGAGCGCATTTATTCTTTCCGCGATCGTTTTCATCGCTGGGACCCTAAAAATCAGCGTCCGGAACTGTGGCATAACTACAACGGACAGATTAACAAAGGCGAAAGCATTCGCGTATTCCCGCTCTCCAACTGGACTGAACAGGATATCTGGCAGTACATCTGGCTGGAAAATATCGACATCGTGCCGCTGTACCTGGCGGCGGAGCGTCCGGTGCTGGAACGCGACGGCATGCTGATGATGATTGATGACGACAGAATCGATCTGCAACCGGGTGAAGTGATTAAAAAACGCATGGTGCGTTTCCGTACGCTCGGCTGCTGGCCGTTAACAGGCGCGGTGGAGTCGAATGCGCAGACGCTGCCTGAAATCATCGAAGAGATGCTGGTCTCAACCACCAGTGAACGTCAGGGCCGCGTGATTGACCGCGACCAGGCGGGCTCCATGGAGCTGAAGAAACGTCAGGGGTATTTCTAAGGAGCCGCCATGAACACGACACTTGCACAACAAATTGCTAATGAAGGCGGCGTTGAAGCCTGGATGGTCGCCCAGCAACACAAAAGCCTGCTGCGTTTTTTAACCTGCGGTAGCGTGGATGACGGGAAAAGCACCCTGATTGGTCGCCTGCTGCACGACACGCGTCAGATTTATGAAGACCAGCTTTCATCGCTGCACAACGACAGTAAACGTCACGGTACTCAGGGCGAAAAGCTCGATCTGGCGTTATTGGTTGACGGCTTGCAAGCCGAGCGCGAGCAGGGCATCACCATCGACGTGGCTTACCGTTATTTCTCTACCGAGAAGCGTAAATTTATTATTGCGGATACTCCCGGCCATGAGCAGTACACCCGCAACATGGCGACCGGTGCGTCGACCTGCGACCTGGCGATCCTGCTGATCGATGCGCGTAAAGGCGTGCTGGATCAGACCCGTCGTCACAGCTTTATCTCCACGCTACTTGGGATCAAACACCTGGTGGTGGCGATCAACAAAATGGATTTGGTGAACTTTAGCGAAGAGACATTTAACCGCATTCGCGAAGACTATCTTACTTTTGCTGAACAGTTGCCGGGCAACCTGGATATCCGGTTTGTGCCGCTCTCTGCGCTGGAAGGCGACAACGTGGCTTCACAAAGCGCCAGCATGTCGTGGTACAGCGGTCCGACGCTACTGGAAGTGCTGGAAACCGTTGAGATTCAACGCATAGTTGATACTCAGCCGATGCGCTTCCCGGTGCAATATGTGAACCGACCGAATCTGGATTTTCGTGGTTATGCCGGGACGCTGGCCTCCGGTAGTGTGAAGGTAGGGCAACGCGTCAAAGTGCTGCCATCCGGCGTTGAGTCGAGCGTGGCACGGATCGTAACCTTTGATGGCGATTTACAGGAAGCACATGCGGGTGAAGCGATCACCCTGGTATTGAAAGATGAGATCGATATCAGCCGGGGCGACCTGCTACTTGATGCCGGTGAAGCGTTACCTGCGGTACAAAGCGCTGCCGTTGATGTGGTGTGGATGGCGGAACAACCGTTGTCGCCTGGGCAGAGCTACGACATCAAAGTCGCCGGTAAGAAGACCCGCGCACGCGTTGATAACGTGCAGTACCAGATTGATATTAATAACCTGACCCAACGTGATGTTGAAGCGTTGCCGCTAAACGGCATCGGTCTGGTTAATCTGACCTTTGATGAGCCGCTGGTGCTGGATACCTATCAGCAGAACCCGGTTACGGGCGGGCTGATTATCATTGACCGCCTGACCAACGTTACCGTTGGCGCGGGGCTGGTACGTGAGCCAATCGTCCAGGATCACGCCGCGGCTTCTCAGTTCAGCGCGTTTGAGCTGGAGCTTAATGCGTTAGTGCGTCGCCATTTCCCGCACTGGGGCGCGCGCGATCTGCTGGGAGGAAAATAATGGCGCTGCATGACGAAAACGTCGTCTGGCATGCCCATCCTGTTACACCGCAACAGCGGGAACAACGCCACGGTCATCGTGGTGTTGTGCTGTGGTTTACCGGGCTGTCTGGTTCCGGTAAATCCACAGTAGCAGGGGCGCTGGAAGAGGCGTTGCACAAGCTGGGAGTGAGTACCTATTTGTTGGATGGCGATAACGTGCGCCACGGCCTGTGCAGCGATCTTGGGTTTAGCGATGCCGATCGTAAGGAGAATATTCGTCGGGTTGGCGAGGTGGCTAACCTGATGGTGGATGCGGGTCTTGTGGTGTTGACCGCCTTTATCTCTCCACATCGCGCCGAACGCAAAATGGTCCGTGAACGCGTTGGCGAAGGGCGTTTTATTGAGGTTTTTGTCGACACGCCGCTGGCAACGTGCGAATTACGCGATCCAAAAGGGCTGTATAAAAAAGCGCGGGCGGGTGAGTTGCGCAATTTCACCGGAATTGATTCGGTATACGAAGCGCCTGAATCGCCAGAGATTCATCTTGATGGTGAACAATTGGTAACAAATTTGGTACCCCAATTATTAGACCTGCTGAGGCAGGAAGATATTATCAGATCCTGAGACACCCGAGCTTGTATGCCCGGTCAGTCACGGTCACAGGATTAGATATGCGTAACAGCCATAACATTACTATTACAGAGTCAGATACCTTCGCCGCCGACGATGAAACCACCTGGTCACTACCGGGTGCCGTGGTCGGTTTTATCGCGTGGTTGTTGGCGCTGGGGATTCCGTTTCTGATTTATGGCCCTAACACACTCTTTTTCTTCATTTATACCTGGCCCTTTTTCCTCGCATTGCTGCCCGTGGCGATTGTCGCGGGTATTGCGCTGCACTCCCTATTGAAGGGGCTGTTGCTGCTGAGCATTACCTGCACCCTACTGGTGGTTGGGGCGATGTTTGGCGCGCTATTTCTGTGGTTGTTGGGTTAGGCAAACGCCTTTTTTTAACAATCGCTGATGTTGTTCACTCTCTGGTCATAATTCAAACCGTAACCAACAATGAGATTATGTTCTCCTTACACGGGGTATACGTAACAACGGGCAAATGTGTTACATTTGCCCGCGTTGTCGCGGCATTCCCGACCGTTGATGTAAAGTTGTCTGCGGAAGTTATGGGATGTTAATGCCGTTTTTCAGGGGGCAGGATGGGTAAACTAACGCTGCTGTTGCTGGCTTTATTGGTCTGGCTGCAGTATTCGCTGTGGTTCGGTAAGAACGGCATACATGACTATAGTCGCGTCAACGATGATGTTGCTGCGCAGCAAGCTACGAACGCGAAACTTAAAGCGCGTAACGATCAGCTTTTTGCCGAAATTGACGATCTCAATGGCGGACAAGAGGCTATTGAGGAGCGCGCGCGCAACGAACTCAGCATGACTAAGCCGGGCGAAACCTTTTATCGTCTGGTGCCTGACGCGTCTAAACGCGCTCAGACTGCAGGGCAAAACAATCGATAAACCGTCCAGGGATTTAACATGGCAGCCACTTTATTGGACGTTTGCGCCGTGGTGCCGGCTGCCGGGTTTGGCCGCCGAATGCAAACAGAGTGTCCTAAGCAGTACCTCTCTATTGGCAATAAAACCATTCTTGAACACTCGGTTGATGCGCTGCTGGCTCATCCCCGGGTGACGCGAGTCGTTATCGCTATCAGCCCAGGCGACAGCCGCTTTGCCCAACTTCCACTCGCCGCGCATCCGCAAATTACCGTAGTGGATGGCGGCAACGAGCGTGCCGATTCTGTCCTTGCCGGTTTGCAAGCCGCAGGTGAGGCCAGTTGGGTACTGGTGCATGACGCCGCGCGTCCGTGTCTGCACCAGGATGATTTAGCCCGTTTGCTGGCAATCAGTGAGACCAGCCGCACCGGCGGGATCCTGGCGGCACCAGTACGCGACACGATGAAGCGCGCGGAGCCGGGCCGAACAGACATTGCCCATACGGTCGATCGCACCGATTTATGGCACGCGTTGACGCCGCAGTTTTTCCCTCGCGAGCTGTTGCACGACTGCCTGACCCGTGCGCTCCTCGAAGGCGCAACCATTACGGATGAGGCCTCGGCGCTGGAATATTGCGGCTTACATCCTCAGCTCGTTGAAGGACGGGCTGATAATATTAAAGTAACGCGTCCAGAGGATTTGGCGTTGGCCGAATTTTATCTGACCCGGACTACCCACCAGGAGAAGACATAATGCGAATTGGACACGGTTTCGACGTACACGCTTTTGGCGGAGAAGGCCCAATTATCATTGGTGGTGTGCGCATCCCGTATGAAAAAGGATTGCTGGCGCATTCTGATGGCGATGTGGCGTTACACGCGCTAACCGATGCTCTGCTGGGCGCGGCTGCGCTGGGGGATATCGGTAAACTCTTCCCTGACACCGACCCGACCTTTAAAGGTGCCGATAGTCGTGAATTATTGCGAGAAGCCTGGCGGCGTATTCAGGCCAAAGGCTATACGCTTGGTAATGTGGATGTGACGATTATTGCTCAGGCGCCGAAGATGCTGCCGCACATTCCGCAAATGCGCGTGTTTATTGCCGAAGATCTCGGCTGCCATATGGATGATGTTAACGTGAAAGCGACCACCACGGAAAAACTCGGTTTTACCGGACGTGGGGAAGGGATTGCCTGTGAAGCGGTGGCGTTACTCATTAAGGCACCGAAATGACTGTGTTTGACGATCTGACGTATCTCCATGGCAAACCACTGGGCCATGGCGTCCTGAAAGCGAATCCGGAAGACTTTGTTGTCGTCGAAGATTTAGGCTTCGAACCGGATGGCGAAGGCGAGCATGTTTTGGTGCGCATCCTGAAAAACGGTTGTAACACCCGTTTTGTGGCTGACGCGCTGGCGAAATTCCTGAAAATTCACGCCCGTGAAGTGAGCTTTGCCGGGCAGAAAGATAAGCATGCGGTCACGGAACAGTGGCTGTGCGCGCGCGTACCGGGCAATGCAATGCCTGATCTAAGCAAATTTGAGCTCGAAGGCTGTAAAGTTCTGGAGTACGCGCGCCACAAGCGTAAGCTGCGTTTAGGGGCGCTGAAAGGCAACGAATTTACGCTGGTGTTGCGTGAAGTGAGCGAGCGAAATGACGTTGAAGCGCGTTTGCAGGCGATTAGCGAACGCGGCGTACCGAACTATTTTGGCGCTCAGCGTTTTGGTATCGGCGGTAGCAACCTGCAAGGGGCGCTGCGCTGGGCACAAAGCGATGCGCCGGTGCGCGATCGCAATAAACGCAGTTTTTGGTTGTCGGCGGCCCGTAGCGCGTTGTTTAATCAGATAGTCAGTGAACGCTTGAAAAAAAAAGACTTTAATCAAGTTGTTGACGGCGATGCGCTACAATTATCCGGACGCGGAAGCTGGTTTGTCGCCACACAGGAAGAACACACTGAATTACAGCGTCGCGTCGATGAGAAAGAATTGATGATCACAGCGGCATTACCGGGCAGCGGTGAGTGGGGAACTCAGCGCGACGCACTGGCGTTTGAAAAAGCCGCTGTTGCTGATGAAACCGCGCTGCAGTCTCTGTTATTGCGCGAGAAAGTCGACGCGTCGCGTCGCGCTATGTTGCTGTATCCACAACAATTAAGCTGGAACTGGTGGGATGACGTAACCGTCGAGTTACGCTTCTGGCTACCGGCAGGTAGCTTCGCCACCAGTGTTGTAAGGGAACTTATTAACACAATGGGTGATTATGCGTATATTGCTGAGTAACGATGATGGGGTCCACGCACCCGGTATACAAACGCTGGCGAAAGCGCTGCGTGAGTTTGCTGACGTACAGGTGGTTGCCCCGGATCGTAACCGCAGTGGCGCGTCTAACTCGCTGACGCTGGAATCCTCACTTCGCACCTTTACCTATGATAACGGCGATATCGCCGTACAAATGGGTACGCCCACCGACTGCGTCTATCTGGGCGTGAACGCATTAATGCGTCCGCGTCCGGACATTGTCGTTTCTGGTATCAACGCGGGTCCTAATCTGGGTGATGATGTTATCTATTCCGGTACCGTTGCGGCGGCAATGGAAGGTCGTCATCTGGGGTTCCCGGCGCTGGCTGTTTCACTCGATGGCCATAAACACTACGATACTGCTGCCGCAGTAACCTGTCGTATCTTACGGGCGCTGAGTCGTGAACCGCTGCGCACCGGTCGCATTTTGAATATCAACGTGCCGGATTTACCGCTGGATCAGATTAAAGGTATTCGCGTCACGCGCTGCGGCAGTCGCCATCCGGCGGATCAGGTTATTCCACAGCAGGACCCACGCGGTAATACGCTGTACTGGATCGGGCCACCGGGTGAAAAGTGCGACGCCGGGCCGGATACGGATTTTGCCGCCGTCGATGAAGGCTATGTTTCTATCACGCCGCTGCACGTCGATTTAACCGCATACGGCGCGCATGAGGTGGTTTCTGACTGGTTAGACAGCGTGGGAGTCGACACGCAATGGTAAGCAGACGCGTACACACTCTTCTTGAACAATTACGTGCGCAGGGCATCAGAGATGAGCTTGTCCTCGATGCGCTCGCCGCCGTGCCGCGTGAAAAATTCATTGATGAGGCGTTTGAACATAAGGCCTGGGACAATATTGCCCTGCCGATTGGTCAGGGGCAGACAATTTCGCAGCCTTATATGGTTGCGCGAATGACCGAACTGCTTGAGCTAACGCCGCAGTCTCGGGTGCTGGAAATTGGTACTGGCTCTGGCTACCAGACGGCGATTCTGGCGCACCTGGTGCATCATGTGTGCTCCGTTGAGCGCATTAAAGGTTTGCAATGGCAGGCGCGTCGCCGCCTGAAGCAGCTTGATTTACATAATGTTTCGACCCGTCATGGTGATGGATGGCAAGGCTGGCAGGCGCGAGCTCCGTTTGACGCTATCATTGTAACGGCAGCGCCGCCCGAGATCCCAACCGCATTGATGATGCAACTGGATGAGGGCGGCATTCTCGTCTTACCCGTGGGCGATGAGCACCAGTTTCTGAAGCGGGTGCGTCGTCGGGGAGGCGAATTTATTATCGATACCGTGGAGGCCGTACGTTTCGTTCCCTTAGTGAAAGGGGAGCTTGCGTAGATAGCGCTGCTGAATACCTGGAGTTTTCCTGGTTATTCTCGAAAGAGTAAGCGTATTGTGACGGTGCCTTGCACGGTGATTACGTCACTGGTTTTAACCAATTTTCCTGGGGGATAAATGAGCGCGGGAAGCCACAAATTTACCGTTCGCCGCATTGCGGCATTGTCACTGGTTTCACTATGGTTGGCAGGTTGTTCAAACACCTCGAATCCACCAGCGCCGGTCAGCTCGGTTAACGGTAGTGCATCAACGAACACCAGTTCTGGCATGCTGATTACGCCTCCACCCAAAATGGGCTCGACGTCGACAGTACAGCAGACGCCACAGATCCAGTCGGTGCAGCAACCAACCACACAGCCAACGCAAATCCAGCCTGTTGCTCAACAGCCTGTGCAGATGGAAAACGGTCGTATTGTATACAATCGTAAGTATGGGAATATTCCGAAAGGTAGCTACACGGGCGGCAGTACCTATACTGTTAAGAAAGGCGATACCCTTTTCTATATTGCCTGGATCACCGGGAACGATTTCCGTGACCTCGCACAACGCAATAACGTTCCGGCCCCGTATGGCCTGAATGTCGGTCAAACTCTGCAAGTGGGCAACGCGTCTGGCGCACCGATTACCGGTGGCAATGCCATCACCCAGGCGGATGCAGCACAGCAAGGAGTTGTGACCAACCCTGCACAAAATTCCACCGTTGCTGTTGCTTCGAAACCAACAATTACGTATTCTGAGGATTCAGGTGAACAAAGTGCTAACAAAATGTTGCCGAACAACAAGCCTGCTGGGACTGTGGTCACAGCGCCTGTAACGGCTCCAGCAGTTAGCACAACCGAATCAACTGCAAGCTCAACGTCGACTAGCTCGCCAATCTCTACATGGCGCTGGCCGACTGACGGCAAAGTGATCGAAAACTTTGCAGCTACCGAAGGTGGCAATAAAGGGATCGACATTGCAGGCAGCAAAGGACAGGCTATTGTCGCGACCGCAGATGGACGCGTCGTCTATGCCGGTAATGCGCTGCGTGGTTACGGTAATCTTATTATCATCAAACATAACGATGATTACCTGAGCGCCTACGCCCATAACGATACAATGCTGGTCCGGGAACAACAAGAAATCAAGGCGGGGCAGAAAATAGCTACCATGGGTAGCACCGGAACCAGTTCAACACGCTTGCATTTTGAAATTCGTTACAAGGGGAAATCCGTAAACCCGCTGCGCTATTTACCGCAGCGATAATTAGGCGGAACCAGGCTTTCACGTGCTAGTTCCGTTAGGGATCACGGGTAGGAGCCACCTTTATGAGTCAGAATACGCTGAAAGTTCATGATTTAAATGAAGATGCGGAATTTGATGAGAACGGAGTAGAGGCTTTTGATGAAAAAGCCTTGAGTGAAGAGGAACCCAGTGATAACGACCTGGCTGAAGAAGAGCTGTTATCGCAGGGGGCCACACAGCGTGTGTTGGACGCGACTCAGCTTTACCTTGGTGAGATTGGTTATTCACCACTGTTAACAGCCGAAGAAGAAGTTTATTTTGCGCGTCGCGCACTGCGTGGAGATGTCGCATCTCGCCGTCGCATGATTGAAAGTAACCTGCGTCTGGTGGTGAAAATTGCTCGTCGTTATGGCAATCGTGGTCTGGCATTGCTGGACCTGATTGAAGAGGGCAATTTAGGGCTTATCCGTGCCGTCGAGAAGTTTGACCCGGAACGTGGGTTCCGCTTCTCAACATACGCAACCTGGTGGATCCGCCAGACGATCGAACGGGCGATTATGAACCAAACCCGTACGATACGACTGCCGATTCACATTGTAAAAGAGCTGAACGTCTATCTGCGTACCGCGCGTGAGTTGTCGCATAAACTGGACCACGAACCGAGTGCAGAAGAGATTGCTGAACAACTGGATAAACCGGTTGATGACGTCAGCCGTATGCTCCGACTCAACGAGCGTATTACCTCGGTAGACACCCCGCTGGGTGGCGATTCCGAAAAAGCGTTGCTGGATATTCTGGCCGATGAAAAGGAAAACGGTCCGGAAGACACCACGCAAGACGATGATATGAAACAGAGCATCGTCAAATGGCTGTTCGAACTGAACGCCAAACAGCGTGAAGTGCTGGCACGTCGTTTTGGTCTGCTGGGGTACGAAGCTGCGACACTGGAAGATGTGGGCCGTGAAATTGGTCTCACTCGTGAACGTGTTCGCCAGATTCAGGTTGAAGGTCTGCGTCGTCTGCGTGAAATTCTGCAGACTCAGGGACTGAATATCGAAGCGCTTTTCCGCGAGTAAGCACAAGTTCTATCAAGAAAGGCCAGTCTCATTGAGACTGGCCTTTTTCTTTAGGGCTAACGCTATCGGGCTCTTTTTGCTACACCAGACTTTTCAACCGGTAGATCCACTCCAGCGCCTGGCGAGGCGTTAGCGAATCCGGGTCGAGGTTTTCCAGCGCATCAACGGCGGGTGACGTTTCTTCCGGTACTGACAGCAGCGACATCTGCGTACCGTCGACCTGGGTTGCGGCAACATTTGGCGCAATGCTTTCCAGTTCGCGCAGTTTTTGCCGCGCGCGTTTGATCACCTCTTTCGGTACGCCAGCCAGGGCAGCGACTGCCAGACCATAGCTCTTGCTCGCCGCGCCATCCTGCACGCTGTGCATGAAGGCGATGGTATCGCCGTGCTCTAACGCATCCAGATGCACATTAGCGACACCCTCCATTTTCTCCGGTAACTGCGTCAGTTCGAAGTAGTGGGTCGCAAATAAAGTTAATGCTTTGATTTTATTCGCCAGATTTTCTGCGCATGCCCATGCCAGCGACAGGCCGTCGTAGGTGGAGGTGCCGCGTCCAATCTCATCCATCAGCACCAGACTGTTCTCGGTGGCGTTATGCAGAATGTTGGCGGTTTCGGTCATTTCTACCATGAAGGTGGAACGACCCGATGCCAGATCATCCGCCGCGCCCACGCGGGTAAAGATACGATCGATAGGCCCGATCTCGACTTTCTGTGCCGGAACGTAGCTGCCGATATAGGCCAGTAGCGCAATCAACGCAGTCTGGCGCATATAGGTACTTTTACCCCCCATGTTTGGGCCGGTGATGATCAGCATCCGTCGCTGAGGCGAGAGGTTAAGCGGGTTGGCGATAAACGGCTCGGTCAGCACCTGTTCAACCACCGGATGACGTCCCTCGGTAATACGAATGCCGGGTTTATCGGTGAAGATCGGACAGGTGTAATTCAGGGTATAAGCACGCTCCGCGAGGTTGACCAGCACGTCCAACTCCGCCAGCGCGCTGGCGCTCTGTTGCAAATCAGCCAGGTGTGGCAGCAGCATGTCGAACAGTTCGTCATACAGCTGTTTTTCCAGCGCCAGCGCTTTGCCTTTTGAGGTCAGAACTTTGTCTTCGTACTCTTTCAGTTCCGGAATAATGTAGCGTTCGGCGTTTTTCAATGTCTGGCGGCGTACGTAGTTAATCGGCGCCAGATGACTTTGCCCACGGCTGATCTGAATGTAGTAGCCGTGCACGGCGTTAAATCCTACTTTCAGCGTGTCCAGACCGGTGCGTTCGCGTTCGCGGATTTCCAGTCTGTCGAGGTAGTCCGTGGCGCCATCAGCCAGCGCTCGCCACTCATCAAGCTCTTCATTGTAGCCTGGGGCAATGACGCCGCCGTCACGTACGAGCACCGGCGGAGCTTCCACGACGGCACGTTCCAACAGTTCACGCAGCTCAGTAAACTCACCCATTTTCTCGCGCAGCATCTGCACGGGGGCACTGTCTACGTTTTCCAGTTGCGCGCGCAGTTCGGGTAATTGCTGGAAGGCATGACGCATACGGGCCAGATCGCGCGGGCGCGCAGTACGCAGGGCCAGACGCGCCAGAATACGTTCCAGATCGCCTACCTGGCGCAGCACGGGTTGTAATTCGCTGGTGGTATCCTGCAGCGCGCCGATAGTCTGTTGGCGCTCGGTGAGGATTTTGGTGTCGCGGACCGGCATATGCAGCCAGCGCTTGAGCATACGGCTACCCATCGGTGTCACGGTGCAGTCGAGTACTGAAGCCAGCGTGTTTTCCACCCCGCCCGCCAGGTTCTGGGTGATTTCCAGATTGCGGCGTGTGGCTGCGTCCATAATGATGCTGTCCTGCTGACGCTCCATGGTGATGGAACGAATATGCGGCAGCGAGGTGCGTTGGGTATCTTTTACGTATTGCAGCAGACAGCCGGCAGCGCATAATCCGCGTGGGGCGTTTTCCACGCCAAAGCCAATCAGATCCCGCGTGCCGAACTGCAGATTTAACTGCTGACGGGCGGTATCAATTTCAAATTCCCACAGCGGACGACGACGCAGGCCGCGACGTCCCTCTATCAGCGAGGTTTCGGCAAAATCCTCGGCATACAGCAATTCAGCGGGGTTGGTGCGCTGCAATTCCGCGGCCATGGTTTCGCGGTCAGCGGGTTCACTGACACGAAAACGCCCGGAGCTGATATCCAGCGTAGCGTAGCCGTACCCTTTACTGTCTTGCCAGATGGCGGCCAGCAGGTTGTCCTGGCGTTCCTGCAACAACGCTTCATCACTGATGGTGCCTGGCGTGACAATACGTACCACTTTGCGCTCAACCGGGCCTTTGCTGGTCGCCGGATCGCCAATCTGTTCACAAATAGCAACGGACTCACCCTGATTGACCAGCTTGGCGAGGTAGTTTTCTACCGCATGATGAGGAATGCCTGCCATCGGGATTGGCTCGCCCGCAGATGCGCCGCGTTTGGTCAGGGAGATATCAAGCAGTTGAGACGCGCGTTTCGCATCGTCATAAAACAGTTCGTAAAAGTCGCCCATGCGGTAAAACAGCAGTATTTCCGGGTGCTGAGCCTTCAGCTTGAGATACTGCTGCATCATGGGCGTATGGTCTGATAAATCCTTATCAATAGACTCATTCATATTGATTTTACTCGTTTTTTAAGTCTTTCAAGTACTCAAGTGGCCCCAAGTGAAACCGCTTTGAACCCATATAAATCGATAAATTTGTAGCTCACTTGTAGCTCAGAACATGATAGAGTGGCTTTACTCTTTTTCTGGGCTACAAACAGTGGTGATACTTTGAAAACAACTCTCACTCAGTCTTTTATTATCAACAAGTTAAGTGTCCATGTTAAGCCAGAACTCAATAGCTCTGGGAAAGTTGTTTTCGAACCTAATCCCCAACAGAAACCATACATCGTTTTTGACGATCACCGTGATTCGCCGGTAGGTTTTGGTGTAAAGGTAAGTTTGACGAAAAAAACCTATGTAATCCAGAGAAGAGTGTCTTCTGGTACTCGTGATGTGAAAGAAGGTAAGAAACCGAGTTCGGTCTTAAAAGTGAAAGTAGGGAATGTTTCTGATTTTCAGAGTATCGATCAAGCTCGTGAAGCTGCCAGGCAATTGGTTCAGACCATGATCGCCACCAAAAGGAATCCGAATAGGATTAAACGAGAAACAGAGGCTTCTGAACTCACTATCAGTGAAGTGTTTGCTCAATATCGTCAACACCTTCTTGGCAGGTCTAAACCAGCCAAACCAAACACACTGTTAGTGTTGGACAAAGCAGAAAATCGTCTGAAAGAGTGGGAAGCTTTACGAGTGAAGGATCTCACTGGTAATGACATCCTTCGTAAGTTTGATGAAATTGCTTCAAGAGCCAGAACAGCAGCGGAGCAGACATTCAGGTGGGCCAACGTTGCGGTCAAACATGCGATTGAAATCGAAGCTGGTAATGCTCAAACACAGCAACGACAACCATCACTGTCATACAATCCATTCTCTATCCTGAAAGTGCAGAAGAAATTCAGGACTCGATCAGAACTGGAAGACAGCTACAAAGCGAAAGGTGTTCGAAACCCACTTTCCCCAAAAGACACATTAGGTAGGTTTCTGACTGCATTACATAACAAAAGAAGCTTCAATCGCTTGGGTTGTGATTATCTTCTACTGACGGTTCTGTTAGGTGCGAGGAAAGAAGAAACTGCTTCGCTATGCTGGCGTGAGGTTCTGACTGAAGAAGAAGCAAGAACGACCAGTTATGTTGATCTTGAAAACCGAATGATTCGATTCTTCGACACCAAAAACCGTAATGACCATGAACTGCCAATCTGCGATGCGACAAAGCGTATTCTGGAAGATCGAAGAGATATCGTCAACGATAACGAAAAGCGAGCAGATAAACGCAAATGGGTTTTTCCGGCTCGTTCATCACGAAGCAAGATTGGACACTATTCCGATAGTAAAAGTTTACGCGAAAACCTGTGCCAAGAGGCAGGGATAGTGAAGTTAGGTATGCATGATCTTCGAAGAACTTTTGGTCGTGTAGCTGAAGAACTCACCTCTTACGCGGTTGTTAAAAAATTGCTTAACCATCGAAACACTACTGATCCTACAGAGCGATACGCAAACCCAGATCAAGATCGTGTTTATGAAGCACTACAACGTATAGAATTAAATATGTTGTTGACTTCACCTGAGTTATATAATTCATTATTAGCGTCATCCAAGTATCCACCAATTCTCAAGGGGAAAGTATGAAGGGGCAGAGTTTTGATAAATATTCATTATCAAGGGCAATAAAAAAAAGTGATTTCTATAAATATGATCAGCTCAATAATGATGAGTACTTAGAAAAAGAAGTTTCGGATGCTTATGATGTTGCCCATAAATTATTATCCCCGGCAATTAGTGAAACAATTTCTAATGGTAAGACAGTTTATTATGTAAACGACTTACCTTGGAAGTTAGTGTTAAGGCGGTTGCATTCAAATGTTTGTAATAATATTGAGATTGAAAAATGTCATCGAACAGAAATTGTGCGAAATCTTATTTCCTATGTGCAGGAAGGTGTTAAAAGTAAAATATTTTTAATTGATATTAAATCTTTTTATGAATCAATTGATATAGATGTACTTTTGGAAAGAATAAATCACGATCACTCACTTTCTTGTCATTCAAAAAACCTTATTAGACTTATTTTAAATGAGCATATTCAAAATGGAAATAGCGGATTGCCAAGAGGCATTGAATTAAGTTCAATTTTATCAGATATCTACATGCAAGAATTCGACATAATAATAAGAAAAATGAATGAGGTTTTTTTATATAAGAGGTTTGTGGACGATATATTAATTATTACCGATCATAAAATAGATGAAGTTAGTATGTTAAATAAAGTTAAAGATAGCTTTCCCGCTGGATTGACTGCTAATGATGTTAAGACTCAAGTAATTAAGATAAACAAAAGGACTCATTCTCCGCAAGATATAAATGGTTCTATTGCAGCCAAGTTTGATTATCTGGGGTATAAAATTACGGTCATCGATACGCACATTCCCCCGAATCCAGATGGATCATCATCGGCTGGTAAAGCAAACTCTATATACCGGAAAATAAAAATTGATATAAGTGATAAAAAAATAAAAAGGATAAAGACTAGGATTTGTAAATCATTCTATAACTTTATTAAGAATGGCGATTTTGATATTTTGTTTGATAGAATAACCTTTTTATCTACCAACAGGTCTTTAATAAACAAAGATAAAAACAGGAAAATACCAACAGGCATTTTTTATAACTACGCCCTGGTCAACAATAATGAATCGTTAAAAAGCGTAGATAATTACCTAAGAGGACTTCTGCTTGGTTCTGGAGGTAGACTATCAAAGGCTCTGACATTAACGAAAGAGCAAAAAAAAATCTTATTAGGAATAAGTTTTGAAAGAGGTTTTAATGCAAAAATACACAAAAAATATAGTCTAAACCGAATGAAAACTATAACGAGGATCTGGAAGTGAAAATAAAAACTATTAAATTAGATAAGAAGGATTATCGGAGAGCACTGTTAACTGATACATCCCCTTCAGATACTCCCATAATATTCACAAATGATGGTTTATATATTAACGCCCATATAAGCGATCAAAATACATCTCAATTCAATCCTGTAGATATATTCTTCAAAAAACTAGTTTCACCTAAAAATGACGAAAAATTATCTAACGATGCGGAAAGAGCAAAGAAGCAAATAGAACAAACCTATCCATTGAAATATAAAATATTCAAAGATGAAACTAAGCTAAGAACATTATCCTTAATTCATCCTCGTTCACAATACAATTATATTGAGTTTTACAATCAGTTTGGCAGTGTTATTACTGCCCTCTGCCAAAAAAGCGAGTTTTCAATTAGAGCACCAGTGAAGATTGCTAATTCATTTTATTTAAAAGATGAAAATTATAAAGATGTGAATTATAAAAGTGTAAATATTGAAACCCTTGAAAAGGAACTTTGGAGTAAACATGCTTCTTCCTATTTTGCCTATAAAGGATATGATCGAATATTTAAACTTTTTGAAAGTGAGGATTATATTGCGTTAGAAAAGAAATTTAACACAATGTGGTCATTAGATATCGCGAACTGTTTTGATAGCATCTACACACATACAATAAGCTGGGCAATAAAGAATAAAGAATTCGTCAAAACTAATTTGAATAAGGGCAAGCAGTTTTCAGAGGAATTAGATAAAATAATTCAAAGGAGTAATAACAATGAAACAAATGGTATACCTATCGGTGCTGAATTTAGCAGAGTATTTGCAGAGTTGATATTCCAGAGCATTGATAGAAACATAATAATAAAACTTAAGGAAGTGTACGGGTGTACATGCAAAATCCATTATGAAGTTTTAAGGTATGTGGATGACTATTTTATATTTGCTGTAAATCAAGATATAGCTCAGCATGTATATGGTGTCATTAGTGATGAGCTTGCTAAATATAACTTATACTTAGGCGATAAAAAACTCAGCAAAATAGAAAGACCATTTTTAACAAGTAAATCTGAAATGGTTATTGAAGCGAAAAAAATACTGAAATTTTTCGACGAAAAGATATTTTCTGATAGATTACGAAAATGTAATGAAGATGAAGTACAGTCAAAGGTTAATTATATTTATAGATCCGAAAAGTTAATTAAAAGTATACTTGACCTGATTAAGTCAAGATGCAGCGAAAGCAATGATGGCTATGAAAATGTTGCACCATATTTGATTTCTGCTTTTGCTAAAAGAATAAGAAGACTGGTTGAACTATATAAAGCAGAAGATGACAAAGAGTCGTTAAGCGAATTCTATGAAGCAATCATTATAGTGATGAAAATTATGTTTTTCTTCCATAACATTAAACCAAGCGTTTCATCATCAAACAGATTAGCTAAATCAATAGCTATTGTACAGAAATTCTTTATCAAAGAGTCAGAAATATTTCTTGATAAATTTAAAGATATGATAATGACAGAATTGAGAAATATGAGATTTTCTAAAAATAATGTAGAGCTTAGAGAAGGATTTACATCAATCGAGAAGATGAATGTTATACTTGCCACAAGCGACTTTGGTGAAAATTATCTCATGGATGAAATGCAAATAAAAGAAGCTCTAAGTAATGTAAATAATTATAACTATTTCTTCATTATAAGTTTGCTGTATTATTATAAAGATCACAATGTATATCAAGAAAATAGGAAAGCAGTTGAATGTATAATTGATAAGAAGTTTGATGCTTCATTTGATCTGGAGAAAGACTCAGAACTGGTTCACTTATTTTTGGACTGCATGAGTTGTAAGTATATTTCCCTACATTTTAGAGAGAAATGGTATAAAAAATTTCTAAGTAAGTTTTCTCTTCAACGCCAGCAGGATGAGATTGAAAGTGATTTATCTTATCTTTTAACTAAGTATTGGTTTGTCAAATGGGAGCAGAACAACATGCTCAATTTACTTGAAAGAAAAGAGTTGAGAACTGCTTATTGAGATGTTATTATTATTGTGCTTTAAGGGTTGACAATATTACTCTTGCCAAGCCTGTATTGGCAAACCACTATTCGTAGTGGAATTCGCTAGTTTTTATGTGAAGTGCGCAACACTACACTTAAATATTAGTTGAGGTACTTTAGTGCTACACACCTGATGTTGAGTCATTCTCTTTTAGTGCATAGCCAGCTTTCGAGCTGGCTTTTTGCTATATAAAATTCTAAAGTAGAAATGGTTAGTGAAAGGAGCTTCTGAAGGAGTTGCTATGCATTACATAGAGGTGTTGCGAGATCTTAGTGAAGTTTGGCGACTGTTTAGCGATATGCCTGAGGAGGCTACTCTTAATGCTGAGCTGGCAGCCCTTTATCTTGGTGTCAGTGTCAAAACTCTGGCAAGATATAGGCAAAATGGTGATGGGCCGCCATACATACAATACCAATCAGAGACAGCAAGGCTAGAAACCAGAAAGTAAACTACCTTCTTGGGGATCTGCGTGTTTGGCGCGATGAGCATAAGGTCAAAAACACTATGCACGCAGCTCAGATTAGAGGTTTAACTTTTACCTCATTGAGTGATTTCACTGAACCTCAACCCTTCTGGCAAATGACCAACAATAGTGGTTCTGCAAACAAAATTATATCACATGCACTGACTATCCCTGATGATGATTTCAGACAACTTCTATCTGATGCAGAAGTAAACTGGATTTCTATTGAGGAAGCTCTCTTTCTGGATTGGATAAATGTCGATGAAAGAAATAAATGGAATGAATTGTTTAATGAGGTTTTAAATTACTTAATTAAAAGCTCAAATGCTGCATTGGAAAAGCAAACTATTGAATCAGCCCTTAACTTGAAAGGAATGTAGAAAAAATGAAAACAGGCTCATACAAAAGTAAGTCAAAAGAATACTATATCGATAAGAGGCTTAAGAAAAAGAGTAATATAAAAGATAAGGATGAATATGAATATTTCCTTGTTAATAAAAATGATCCAACAGACGAAATTGGACCATTTGAAACACTGCAAAAAGCAGAAGATGAATTAGTTAAACTAAACCCTCACTATCGCCCTGAGTAGTTAAAGAAACTCGGATATAACCTTTACATTGGTCTTTTAAAATTTCTAATGGGAGATCTATATCACATAGCCTCCCATTGTTTTCACCTGGAGACAACAGACGGCGAATATTTCCCGATTTTCTATAATAGTTATCTGCTTCATCTATAATATCATTTTCTTTTGAGTGTTCGTTATTAAAAGAAAGCATTACACAGTTATTTTTTTCAACAAAATCGACAATCGTATTTTCTTTAATTAAGGATGCTATAGGTATCTTTATTTTTCTCCTGTAAATATTATTATTTACATCTCTGAATAAAAATTCTCTATATTCACGAAATAACTCATCATCGTGATCATTCTTGGATTGGAAAAACTCTGTTTCATCAATATCATCATTTTCATTGAAAAACAGTATTTTTATTTTATTCATATGGCACCTCTATAAATATATGGTATTTACTAATATCTATAGTGAAATAAATCTAAAGTCAACGTATGTAATTAACTTTATATCCCATGAGAATTTTATAATCAATGAAACAAACTATATGGTTAGGTGGGGGCGGAAAAACACTACCAATAGAACACTGGCCGTGTTTTATGCATAGGCCTACTTCTCTCTATACATTTCCATGTTAAAATTATTTCCAAAGGGATTTATCACATCGAGTTTTTTGTAATTGTGGTTATCAATGATGATTCTATACGATTGGCTTGCCCCTTTCGCAAGCATGTCTTCTACAGCAGGAAACTTTTTGTTTGTGAGTTTTTCAAGAAGAGATAAATTATCAAGATCTATTTTTTCTCCATTATAAATGATTTTATCAGGATTTGATTTCAAATTGTTGAGAGAGATAACTAACTCTTTATCATTGATCTGCCATTCGCCTGCACCATTAACTCTATAGGATACGAACAAATTATCATTATTTATTTTATCGGATCTATAAGACATTTCGCCGCTCACATTGTACTTTCCGTTTGAGAAATAAGATGTCTTTAACTTCGAACTTACTATAATTCCTTGGTCAGCATATGAATATGAATCGAATGATCTCCAGGTTCCTATGATATCATCCTTCCTTTGCATATCCGGTGCATTAGGAAAGTATCCGAAATATATTCCGTAAAAAACACCAATAAGTGGCAATCCAATGACGAATGTTTTCAATACTCTATTCATGGTGAACCTTCCTTAGCAAATGTATTTGCAAACCAGAAGAACATTGTATCACGCTTTTATTTCCATAGAGATAGCTACTGATAAAGGAGTGTTAATATTTTTTTTGTTTTTCTGAAAATAAATTTGTACTGCATACATTTCATCATGTAATGTTTTAACCAACAATTTTGTAAACTATTTCCAGGGCTTATCTCGAATTATTTACATTATTTTTTACATTAGCTATTAAAGGTATTATTTTCTACTGCTCGCTCGTAATTAAAATGAAAAGGCAGTAAACATAACAGAGCTTAGTTCTACTATTAAATGAAATTGTAAAAAATTTGCAAAAAAAGACAAATGTTCCATATATTTATGATTTATTTAGGATTGGAAAAAATAGTCAAAATTAAAGAGAGTTAAATTGCAACCATAGTTAGAGAATAAAAAGTAAAAAAAAAAGGGGGTATTGTGAGTAATTTTTATGTAAAGAATTTCATGTTTGAGAACGGTGAGAGGTATTGTTTGTTATTTGATAGGGCGACTAACATACCGAGATATTACGAAAACATGTATATAACAGTAGAGGTGAGAAACCGAACTCACTCAGTAAAGACGATGGAAGCAGTAATCAGGACCTTATTGTTATTGAATGATTATTTAAATCTGAAGAATATAGACATAATAGAAAGGATAATGGGATTAGAATTCCTGACTACTCATGAGATAGATGAATTGGTCTACTATTTAGGTTTAAACCATACCACAAAAAAAGTTGTAAAAATTACACATGGAAGAAGGCAACCAATAAGTGTAAAAACTAAGTATAACAGGATAAATTGGATTAGCAGGTATTTCACATGGCTTTCTAACTATCTTTTATATGATAAGAAAGTGGAAGTAAAAAAACAAAATGTATTCATAAGAACGCTGGACAGCAAAAAACCGAAACTTTGTTATGATGATGACTATTATACCTCAGAGTCAAAATCTCTTGATGATCACCAAAAGAGGCGACTTTTTTCTGCAATAAAATCATCCTCTGCTCAAAATCCGTTTTCAAAGACAGTTCGCACAAGGAACGAATTAATAGTAATCATGCTGTACATGTTAGGTGTGCGAGCAGGTGAGCTATTGAATATTCGTTTGCGAGATATAGATCTTGAAAACAGGGTAATCAAAATAATTCGCCGTCCCGATGATTTAACAGATAACAGGATCAAGCAGCCGCTTGTTAAAACTTTGAATAGAAACATTTACATGTCGGAGTGGCTGGAAAGTAAGATCTATTTTTATATACAAAGTGAACGACAAAATAACATAAAGAAGCACAAACATGATTTTCTGTTCGTTAATCAGGGTAGTTCGCTGAATAGAGGTTTACCGTTGACAATGGCGGCGTATGAGAAGTTATTCGAGCGAATAAAAGAGATTGACAGCTTACCAAAGAATTTTTCAGGACATAAGCTTAGGCACACTTGGAACTATGAATTTTCTAAAGAGGTAAGGAATGCGGCTATAGAAAATGGAAACATAAATGAAGAGTTAATTCGATCTTATATTATGGGATGGGTTCCCAACACAAATATATCGAAAGTGTACAATCAAAGATTCACAAAAGAGATCTGTATCCAAATCCAAAAAGCTATGCAAAACAGGATGTTTAAAATATTTGAGGTGATTGAATATGATTAATCAGACAATACTTAAAGAAGAATTTAATATAAGATATAGTATGGCAGGGTATGAGTTTGATCTCAGGGAAAAATTATGGAATCTAAAAAGGAATGTAATAATTAACTTATCATTTATGGATGGTTTTCTAGAAAAAAATTATCATGAAGGTTTCATTCATACTCTTGCTTATTTTGCACAGATACACAAACCAGAGTCAGTAAGCTCATTTATTGTTAAAATAAAAGCTATTATGTTTGGTTATAATGTTAGAACTTTCAGTGAACATGAGCTTATTACTGCATATAGCGATTTGCAGAGAAAAGATTACGGAAAATTCATAATGTTTAAGCGCTTTATAATTAAATGGAAAGAACTTGGTTATTTTGGAATAGATGACAATGCTTATGAATATTTAAAAGTGATAACTATCCCTACAAGTATTCATGGAGATGTAGTTAAAAGAAGAGACCCCAAATTAGGTCCATTTAATGATCTGGAAATTAAAATGATTGTAGATGGACTTGAAACAGGTATAAAGCAAGGCATAGTAAGTGAATATTGTTATATTTTCACAAGGATTTTACTACTAAGTGGAAGAAGACCGATTCAAATCATGTCATTAAAACACCGAGATGTTATAAAGAATGAAAGAGGATACTTTTTAAGAATACCGAGAGCAAAGCAAAAGAATAATGTGTTCAGGGGGGCATTCAGAGAAATAGAAATTACAGAGGATATCTGGCAACATTTAATGAAAGTAATAATTCATAATATAAACAAAGTTAAAGAAATTATTACTGAAGATTTAAATGAGAAGTTTTTCGACGATTTACCTATATTTCTTTCAATCCCTCAATTATGTAAAGTTTCAGATGAAATAGATTTCTCTAAGTACCTACAATGTGATTTTTTACATATCAATACAGGTCAGGCTCGATTTTGGTTAAAAGATTTTGCTAAGAAATTAAAAATGTATTCCCCAAGAACAGGGGAATTATTGAAAATTCATCCAGTAAGGTTTCGCTATACATTCGGGACGTTATTAGCCAGAAGTGGAGGGAGCTTAAGCACAATTGCTTTCGCAATGGATCATTCGTCTGATACCAGTGCAGGTTATTATATTAAAAACTTATCTGATAACGTCAATGTTATAGACAAAGCAGTAGAACGTTATCTAACAGATATATCCGATGTATTTCTTGGTAAAAGAGGATACCAAGGGGATTTATTACAAAAAGCCCTTACAATGGACATAAAAAAAGAAAATAAAAATAATAGAAACTGTGATGGTTGCCAACATTTTAAAGCATGGAATAGGAGGGGGAATGACAGTCTTAATATTTAAACCAACTAATGATGAGCAGGAGAAAAATTTAGAACAATTCATATTATTTTGTAAACAGCAATTTAACCATCAAAAAAGAATGCATACCTGGGATGAAAATATTTGGTATAAGTTGGGCACATTCACCAAACTAAAAACCAAACATTGGGAAGATGGAAATGCAATGAATTTGGAGTTTGTTGACTTTGCGAAGTCTTACATTATTTATCAAAGAGGTCTAACAAGGAAGAAGAAATTTCAACGAGAGATGGTTGTTTTAAAATGCATCGAAGCATCATTAATCAAATTAAAGGGCAGTGCATGTATAACTAATTGTGATACTATGGTTTTTGATTTGGCTTTAAATATAATGAAAAAAAATTTTTCAGAATACTCTGTATGCAAACTATCAAAAGTATTAGAAAGGTTTTCTATATTCTTGGTTGAAAAGAAATTAGTCAGAGAATTTTTTATAGGATGGGTGTCTCCTTTAAAATTAAAACAGGTCGAAAGTTATAAACCGCTTTCTGAGGTAATTGGAGAAAATGGGAAATTATCAAATTTATCTGCCATTGAAGCATTAGCAAGTATTTTTGCAAAAGAAGATTCGGAACTAAGTGAAAAGGATCAGTATGTAAGTTCTGTTTTCGCTCTTTTGATGTGTGCTCCGAGTAGAATTTCAGAAATCCTTGCTTTACCGGCCGATTGTGAGATTGTAGAACAGGATAAAGGTGGTGCCGAGCATTATGGGCTTCGCTTTTATTCTGGAAAAGGGTATGGGGCAGACATTAAATGGATACCTTCGATAATGGTTCCCGTAGCTCAAAAAGCAGTGGCAAGACTCAGGAGACTATCAGCGAACGCAAGAGCCATCGCGTTATGGCATGAAAACAAATCATCAGTTTTTAGACTGCCTACTTGTCCAGATGTAGATGAAGAACAACTTCTAACAAGTGCTCAGGTATATAAAGCTTTAGGCTATGATGTTAATGTAAAATGGAAACATGGTTATAAAGCCAAAATAGAATCTTTGTTATTAAATGATAAAGAAACATTCTTGGGTAAAAAGTACTCCTATACACTGAGAACTCTATTCCAAACCATCCATGATTCACCGCCACCAGATTTCCCATATTTCGATAGGGAAAAAGGAATTAAATATTCCAATGCCCTATGTATTGTTAATGGTCATCAACTTACCGAAAATACACAAACTAATTTGTGGCAGATTCATAAATATTCAGCTAATAGTCTCATGTTGGAAATTGGACACAAAAAGAAAGGAGGACCAAATATATTCGAAAGACATGGTTTTTTTGATAGAGATGGCAAACCATTGATTGTATATAGCCATCAGGCAAGGCATTTACTTAATACGTTCGCATATCTTGGCGGGATGAATGATTTTGATATCGCAAGATGGTCTGGGCGTAATAGGATTACAAGCAATAGAGATTACAACCATGTTTCCGAAGAACACATGAAGGGGTATGCCATTGACATAAGCGAACAGAAGCAAAGTACCATTGAGCCTTTCTTAGGAACTGATAGTGGGATCTCTGACTCGAACCTTGATCCTGATGTGCATGGAGCTGTGCTTGCTACAGAACAGGGCTATTGCCTACATCACTACTCTATTAAACCTTGCTCCAGGTTCTCTGGCTTAGATGACACAACAGGTAGCGGCAGCACCGAGCTGACCGAGCTTGTAGACAAGCTGGTATATAGAACTGAACAGGATAAGAACGATGGAGTGTATGGTGCAGAACAATGGTTAGAACTACATCTTAAATATAAAGAAAAACTCAATAAAAAATAGGAGGGAGTATGGCAAAGCATTTAAGTAGAAGAGATATCGATTATATTCTTTATTCAATCACCGAGTGGAACATGAAAGGCGACAAGCTAACTTGGGACAACTTATGCAAAAAAGTATCAAGAAAGATCGGGAAAACCCCAACAAGGCAATCCTTATATACACACAAAGAAATCGTAAATTTATTCATGGCTAAAAAGAAGGCTATCAGGCAGAAAGTTGATCTCGTTGACAAACCATCCAGCATTAAAAAAGCCTACGAAAAGATTGATAAATTAGAAATCAAAGTTGCAGAACTGTCTAACTTGAACAATATACTGCAAGAGAATATAGCTAAGCTACAGTACTCTTGTTATCTCAAAGGGATTAAAGAACACGAAATTGAAGAAAATTTTCCAATTATAAAAAGATAATACTGATAGTTTTTAGCTATTGACATGATTAAATATTATGCTAATTTTATAAACAGAAATACGGACGTTAACAATTGCAAGGATGCAAATTATGGAAAAACTGAATAGCATGGAACGTTTTCTAATACTCTTTGAACGCTTCATTAAAAAGCTCGAAGAGTCTGGGCTGTCAGAATCTGATATAATAGATAAATCTTATCTATTTTGTGTTGGATTTTATATAAAGTATAAAAATGACATAGATAATATAGAGTTAGCTAATAGAGATGTCGTTTTATCTTTTATGCTTACCTCTTATTACTGCTTCATAAATAATATAGAAAATAGAGTGGTCGATTCTGATAAAATAAGAAGAATGTGCAGTCTTCTTATTCACTTTATTTTGAATAACAAAACAAATAGTGAAAGGCTTTTCATTAACGAAAAAAGAAAATATGATCGTTCCGTGTTAGCAAAATCATTAAGAGATAGGAATGTAAACTATATAGCTAACTATAACAAAAATGCTTAAACAGAATCTACTTCGATATAGGCTCTGTTTTAAGCAAGATGTGTTTTGATTTCATGCAGCATTCAAATTCTGGTCAAAGATTTCCATCCATTGATTAAGTTGTGTTTTGAGATCGTTAATGCCCTTACGAGAGTTAAAAGAATCATTACGAGGATAGAACCGGATATGCCATTCTGGTTTACGAACGTCTTTTACGCGGATAAAGAGACCTGTATCAGCGATGTTTTGACTTAATGTTTTACTGTTCTCTCTGATACTGCTTAATCCAGCACCTGCAACTTCACCACCATAGGTAATGTTGTAGCTCCACTCTTTAATTTCCTCAAAAGAATATGTATTTTCTCCTTCGCTATTTTTAAGGAAAACCTCTTTTTTATTTGTGTCTAACCGGATTTCACAATCATTGAATTTATGAAGATAGATCCCATTATTATTGTCATTAAGGTAATTGACTGTTGCAGAGTTATTCTTTCTGACAACATATTTACCATATGCTGTAGCCATAAGCATCGCACTGATGAAAAACAGGGGGACCCAATATACAGTCATTACTTTAGCCCCACCGAAATAAGCAACGACAATAGGAAGAAAGATTGCTACCAGAACACGCTTCATCATGAAGTATTTCATACGTTTGTTCCTGTATGATATAACGATATTGAAAATAGGCTAGTAAAATCAATCTATTAGCCGATAGTTTCTTCAAAGTACATTTTGTACAAAGCTATAAAGTTATCAAATCATTTGTACCGATCGATATTTTGCATTTTGATAGCCTATGGCTATCATGATAGATTTATCGATCGATTATAACGATCAATTATTTTGTCATGAAATCAGCAGCATAGGGGTTTTTAAGTTGATTTATGCTAAATTTTCAGTCTAAAAATGTTCGTTTTCACGGATTTTTCAACAGATGGAAGGGATGGCAGCTCTATATGAAGTAGTGAAGCAGAAAAAATCTTCGGAGGCTGTTTAAACGCCCTTAACAATGGATTACGTAGTTTTTTGAGGGTGATGACTATCGTGTCTATAAAAGGAATGGTTTCTATCCATCGCATCGCTACGTCCACATAGCTTTTACATGTGGTTTTAACTTTCTCTTGATAGATATCATCTACTACAGGCAAGACAGATAAAGGAAGCAGGGTGTTTTCTGCATCTATACCACCAAAAAAACTTACGGCGTCAGCTTTCACTATCTTGATAATTTCTTCTGGGTTGGTTGCATTGAAGGCAATGGAAGCTTTTCTATCATCTACGGCAAGGGGGGCAATGATGATGAACGGCTCTAAGTTCTTCCATGAATACTTTTTACCTAATTGGGATGCCTTGAATGAAATGTTGGCGTACTCAAAGGAAAAACCATTCATCTTCCCTGTTGACGCTCTGTTAGGAACAGCTTTTATCTTCTGAGCTGCAAGCTGCTGCACAAACTCGTCTTCTGAAATCTGGCTTGTGAGTAGTGTATCTATAGCTTCTTGTATGATCGTCTTTGCGCATTTCTCTCCGGTTCTGTCTTCCAGCATTGCTTCATTACGTAATTTTTTACGCTTCTTAGGTGAAGCAGAGGGGTTATGATCATCAGGACTTTTCGTTTTGGTTAGATGGTAGTCTCTTTCTAGCTGTTGAATGACACGAGTGCTGATGAGGTTCTCGTTCCTGCCGAGGTAGAGCCTCCCTGCATCAAGAGAAACTCTGCTGGCGATTATGTGGATGTGCTGGCCGTCTTCGTCGTCATGTAAGACGTAGCATCTGAGATGCGTTTCAGAGAACCCCATTCTTGTCATGTAGTCATCTGCTATTCCAGACCACTGAGCATCAGTTAATGTCTCGTTCCTCGGCAAACGAAGCGAATTGTGCCACACTGGTTTTGCAACATCTGAGCGAAGCCTTTTTGTAGCATCAAACTCAGCTACTAGCTCTTTAGCGAAGCTCCCCATCATATTGCCACCTATAACAACTGGAGCAACTTTGTGATGAGAAGCGGATCGCAATGCATAAAGTACTACGCCAGCAAAGCTCTTACCTCGCTTTATCTTCTGCATCCCCTTCATTCATATTTCTCTCCCCATAGATCTGCACTGACAAGATTCATGCGAAGCTCAGAAATCTGGCGCTTCACAGCAAAGATTTCTGTCTGTGTTAGTGAGCTTCCTTTGCTTTTATTGTCAAGGTGCATGACGAGCTTATTCAGTTTCTGAGATATTTCAGCTAATGATTTCCATGCTTTTATGTTGATGGCAGGAATGGACAAGGGAAGCTTATCCAGAGAAGCTAAGCGAAGCCACTCTCCTTTGCTTTTATCACCGCGTTTTGTGTTGAGAAGCTGTAGCTCAGTTTGATTCAAACGAACACTGACGCAATGTGTTCTCAACAAATTTTGAGGTAATTCTTTTTTATATGCATTATTAAAAGTATTTTCCATACGAACTCCATTCGTGTTTTTATCCGAAGCATATTCCTTATGCATAGAATATTTATATTGCACAAAAGAAAAATGTCAATGTATACAGGTAATTTAGGTTGAATAAAAACGAAGCTTTTGCTGAAATAATACAACATTTTCAGATGTGTTTTTGCATTATGGTTTTTAGGTTTTGATGTTCTTTTTCAACCGAAGGGCGAAAAAGCAAGGTCAACTTTAGAAGCGTAGCTTCGATAAGTTAGCCCTTGCTTATGTATTCTCTTTAATTTTTGTTCGCATGGAAACATGTAAGATCTAACATCGAATACGAAACGACTCTACATAAAGAATATAATTCAGTGGGAATGGTAATCGATGCCGTATGAGATAGTTTGTTTCTTATTTCTGCAACATTCAAAAAATTTTCGATTGGTATAAATTTATCTTCCTCAACATTACTTGCGGATGAGAACATTTCATATAATGTAAACATCATCATTTTTTGATTCATTGATGGTATTATTTTTGTATAACCTTCTATGTATTTCCTCGGTCTCTGGTTTAATTCATCCCAATGTTTCAGGAAATTAGCTTCTTTGAAACAGGATTCAATAATTTTATAATAGGCTATATAAGCGTCGTTAAATAAACCCATTTTTTCGAGATGCAAGCCGTAATCAAATAGAACAAATAAATCACGATATTTTTTATTAATCTTTGACAATTGGGTTATTCTTTTCTTAAAACTTTTAATAAAACCCTCGTTATTTGGATGAAGAGGTGTGGGAGTGGGAACACCTTCTGTTTTCTGGACTAATCGTAAATAATTAGCTCCATTCCTCATATATTGGTTATATGTCGAAGGGACTATTGTAATGTTAAAATAGTGTGATGAGAAAACTATTTTTATTAATTCAATCAGATCCTCCGAAAATTGGCCAATAATTTCCTTTATCTTAATACTGGTCATCAGGGTTTTGGTTTCGGAATCAGTTGTCTCATTTTTCTTAATTATGCTTGTAATTTTTCCCTGACAATTGAAAAGAGAATATGCTATCTGTAGCTGGTATTTCTCAGGACCTGGTGTTTGCCGAGAGCCATAGCTCTTTAATATTATTTCGTTCAAGCGTATATTTCTAAGTATTTTTTTGTTTTCAAAATTAATTTTTAAATGCGCTACAGAAAGACTGTCCATATTAACTGTTGAAGAACCAAGGGATATTAATCGATGGGCTTCGGCAGAGGAAAAAGAAAAGTTTGACTCAACATCACAAACTATTAGCAACTCCAATTCATTGTTCTCTTGCTGAACTTGATGTATGAAGTCCTTATCGTCCCAAAATTTCTTCGAATATATATAATTCGTCATTTTAATCCTCAATAAACTTTATAAATTATTCTGGAGTCCATATCTTAAGCGGACAGTTTTTAGGAATAACATCAGGATAAATTATTGCAACACTATAACGTGCTCGTGTTAAGGCTACATATAATTTGTTTTTGGACGATTCTGTTTTTTGATCGTTAAAAACATCCCTTTCTCCACAAAGAAAGCTAATGTACTCTTTAGTAGGAAGAATTAACACTCGGTCGAAACCAAGCCCCTTAGCTTTGCCATATGTGAATTTCTGTAATGATTCAATCGCATATTTCTTGCCGCTTGTTACTTTTGATCTTAATAAAACAGGGTTAAACCTGGTAATATAATTATTAACATCTGAGTCTTTCACAGCGAAAGCTCCAATATGATTCATAATGTTAGGGTCATTGACTTTAACATTAGAAGTGGTGGGGGAAAAACCCATATTGGAGTGCACCGTATCTGATAATTCACAAATTTCTAATATTGAACGTCTACACAATGAAATGTCTTCCATTTCAAAATTCTTATCAATGTAAAACTGTTTTTTTTCTATCGTCGATAAGGGCTTTTTAGTCGTTATTGCTGTTTGGTAAATTGTTTGGCGAAAATCACCTACGCATGTAAGAGATATTTTTTTTGACTTTGAAATTGCATCGATTATTTCATAATCCCAACCAACTAAATCTTGTACTTCATCAAAATAAAGTTTGTTGTAAATGTACTCAAGTCTCTTTATAGGGGCGTTTTTAGTTTTTGTAATTATCCGCTTTGCTAATTTTGATAAATATGTGGAATGAGCCTTATTTCCATTTTGAGTTAGAAAATGTAAAGGGTTTGTCTCACCGTTATCTAAAATCTCTTTTCTGCCGAAGATCGTTCTATTGCCTATTTTATGAGGATCTCTTTCATTGAAAATTAAGGACTCTATTCGCTCTTTGAATATTACATTTTGGTATGGACGGATAATATCTTCAAGGAGGAAAGTGAATAAACCTTTTACTTTAAAGTTCTTGTAATCATTACCACCCAATGATTTATATTTTTCATAAATTTCTTTTTGGTTATTTATTGTATATGTAATGATTAAAATACGTTCTCCTTTGTCAATGGCTTGAATAGCCTCACTAACAATGCGGTGGGTTTTTCCTGCACCTGCACATGCGCTAATTAATTTATTCATGATTGAAAACATCCTTGAAAAAATGTGGGTAAAGAATGCTATCCTCAGAGTCAAATATTCTGATTGCGGAATCTACTTTTTTCTTACCTGCACCATCATCTCCGTTATACCATGTTTTCAAAAAAGCAATTTTTTCATCAAGTGTTGTTAATTTATCATAAATATTAAATGTTTTAGTAGATAACGTAATTTTTGCATAATCATCAAGCTTCTCTCTATTGGTTTCTATAAGCATTGGTTCAAGAGAGTATTGAAGAATATCTGTAGGAGAGTAAAATTTAATATAATTGTAATCGGCATAACATTTATTGTATGAATCGACATTTTTTTTATAATCACCGTCATTATCTTTCATAACATTTGTTTTTATCTCAATGTGTTTTACTATTTCCAAATAGTTTTTGAATCCGATTCCCCTCACTACAATTATGTCAATCCCGTTTTCTTCGGGTAATTTACCATATTGTTCTAAATAATATTTTTTGAGAATCAACTCATCAGATGGACCTTCAACAAGAATTATTTTGGCTGATAATACTGCTCTGAGCGTATCGTATCCAGGTAGTCTTTTAAGGTTTTTAACTGTACCAGAGTCTATTTTATCAAGTTTTTTATAACCATTACCGAGTAGACAAATTTTGTTGAGGCTTAATTTGTTCATAACAAATGAACTGTGCGTACTAATAAATAGTTGTTTACCTTCATGTTTTTTTTCAATAAAGTTAACTAATGATGATAGATTCATATGAGAGAGGTGGTTTTCTGGTTCCTCAATCAAAATAATATTAACATCATTAGCTTTATTTTGCATTGCAAGCTTAATTTGTACTTTATGTTGTTCACCCTTTCCAATAAAGGGTAAAGTTATACCATCAAGTGATAATTGAAGGTTTGCTTCCAAATTAGTGTTTCCTGATATATCAGCAACAATTTTCATGTTCTTATCTGAAATGTCATTTGTTATATCAAGGTCGCTGTTAATATGTTTTACATTATCATCATCATTGAAACTTTCTTTCAGTTGTCGATATTTTATACCCAGTACAGCTTGTTCTTCTCTACTAAGTACTGAGTTTAATATGTTAGATATATATTGGTTTTTACCATAAGTAGGATGTAATCTTGTTGGATCTATAAAAAGAGATTTAAATGGTTTACTGATTTGCCTGATTCTCTCATTGGAAAAACTCAACCAATCAATTTTATAAAACTCAATTGGGATGCTTGAAATATTATCTTTGTTTTCATTAAGGAATTTATTGTATATGTTGAGCAGCTCCATATCGAATGTAAAAGTAATGCTCACACCTTGGGTATCTGAATTTTCTGAATTTATATTCCCTCTGTATTCAGGAACTCCATCAATGAATGCTTCAATTTTAATCAGTGGTAGGTTGTTATGACTCTTATCACTTTTCAAGTAGTCATTTATTGATTCTAAATTCATTATGTCTGCTAAAGAAGCATTTGTTAGAGGTTTGCCTCGATAGCAACAGTTAAGAACTATGTCAATAGCCTCTAATATGGAGCTTTTTCCTGAGTTATTATCACCTACTATAATATTTACATCATCATTAAATTCGAAATCTTGATATTTGAACTTTTTAAAGTTTATTACTTTTAATCGCTTTATTTTCATTGTTTTGCTCGAAGGTTTGTTGATGGTAATAATTATCTAACTTCTAACAAAAACAGGATGTTACTGCAAGCTTCACATTACTAATCAATGATCTAACAAGCATTTATATGTTAACGTTTATCCTCTTTATTTCCAGGTATAAATTATTTCAATTTCAATAATGTAAGATGCACTTATTTTTTATGTAGCCCATAGGTAAACTAGGCAATCTATTTTTTATATTTATGATTATCAATCAATTGATTACATTTGAATCATAGATACTGCTGCATCATGGGGGTGTGGGAGTCTAAGTTTTCTATTGTACTCATCGGTTTATGATGTCCATTTTCTTAATTTTTAATGAGTTAGTGATTTTTGTGGTTATCATTAAGTTTCACGTTGTCTCATCGAATATCATGAAATCCTACATTTAAAGGTGGGTTAAAGTGTGCCTTGCCAACCTATACCTGGGTAAAATATGGGCATATACAGAGTAACCTACCTTGATGTTCATGACTGCATAAGGTGCATGATAACGGAGTCTTTATGGCAGGAAAACAAGAGGGAAAGCTACTTTTGTTTAAAGCGGTAGAAATGATGAAGCCTGGCGACAAAGATAAGTCCATAAATGACTCTGAGGTGTCTGTTAAATCCGTGGTGATTCAACCTGTACGACAACCGGGGCGATACCTCAGTAAGGAGGCCATTAGACAGGCCTCGTCGTGAGGATCGAATCTGCTTACAGATGTGGGGTCGATCCATTATTCTGGAATACACCGGTATCAGGACGATGTTTCATGCAATCTATCTGCTGGAGTTCCTCAATGGTATATTCGCGGTACAAGAAATACTGGATTTGGGTACCGTATCTGAGGTTCATTTTCTGAGCCAAGGCTGATACCCGCTGATACACTGCTTTCGTTGAGCAGTGCAGAAGTTGGGATGTGGCATTAATATTTATTTGTCGGCGTAACGCACAGGCTACGGAAATCTCGGTATGGGTAAGGTTACGTAGCTCCCGCAAAGAATCAAGTATGGTGAGTATATGATAGAAAGTATATCTTCGGCCTTCATTAATATACCGGATAAACTCCGTTACAGAGGCGGTTCTGGAGATACCCTCCAGTGATGAGAGCACCTTTGATAACATCCCTCGGCCTTTTACAAAAATGATAGAATAGCCGTCGGTCAGTTCATTGCAAACACGATGTTTAATATCATGCAAGCTGAAGAAAGATTCAATATCAATAATACATAAGTTCTCTTCGCGCAGGCTATCTATTGGCATCAGCCCTCCCGCAGACCGGGTAAAAAAAATATCATCAGAGAATACGACAAACGACATTGGGAAAAACCTTAACTCTTTGTTTTTAAGAAAAATGAGTCCGGTGCTTTCCTCAAAGGGATACACTGGACAATAAATGATTTACTGTTTTTTTTGAGATGAAACTAAGAAATGACAAGAACATCCTCATTCAGACGCTATTTTTTGTCTGACATCATTAGCGTTATCTCTTTTTTATTTAGCATGGAAATAATCCCCTGATCCTTCAGGCTATCCAGGGCACGCGACAAGGTGGATATCGAAATGCCCAGAACCTGGGCCAGTTCTTTCTTACTGATCGGTAACTCAAGATTGTGATGCTCAAAGCCATACTCTTTATAAGTGCGAGACAACAGTTGCAGGAAATATTGAACCTTCTGCAAGGTATCACTTTTGGTCAATACTGAAATAAATTGCTGTTTTTCCTGCGCCGAACGTGACAGGATCCTGACAATAAAATCTGTAAATCCTGGCATCAGCTGGCTCATTTCGTAGAAATGATCGCTTCTCAGTACGCAAACTTCTATTTCCGTTGCGGCCTGAATATCCTGCTGACTGTACCCGATGTGTAACTCTTCCACGCCCATCACCTGTCCTGGCAAAACGATCCCCATCAGTTGCCCGCGCGTATCGTAAACCTTAGCGGCCCCGCTACGTAGGGCATACAGCTCGTCTATTTTCTCTCCCCGACGATAAATATATTCACCTCTGGCAATCTTCTTTTTTGTCTCCAGATTGCGGATAAACAATGGATCTTTCTGCCTGAAAAGATAGGCAGAGCACAGTTCTGCAAAACCGCACTCTTTACAATTGACACAATTATTTCTTTTCATAGTGAATGTATAACACTATCCCTGTTATTGAATCACACAGTTCATTAAGGGTGATAAGGTATTTGCAATCGTAATATAGTTATTGTCTTTTTTGTCTAAGGAGATAACGTATTCCCCTTCCATCCCAAATATTTTTGTTGTCAGCAGGGTAATGTCTTCCGGCACATTATCGTGAGCCATGATATCTTTGGTCGTCGTATTCATGCGATACTGGTTGCCGCTGACGTTATGATAGGTAAATGTTATATAACGCGACAATCGATATTGACGCCCCTGATAGTCAATATTGCCCGAAAGATTAAATACGCCCGTTTCGTTCTTGTTAAATTCAAACGTGATATTCCCTTTGAATAAGAGAGCGTTATCCGAAGCGTCAACATAGGTGGCATTAGCAAAGCAGCGTTCGTCAAAATAAACACCCGATCGCAGGTTTAGTTGCCATGTTAACAGACAAATCAACGCGACCGCTGCCAGCACTAAGGTTGTCATCAGCTTCATTTTAATTTCCAGTTAAAAGCGTAATGGTTCTCACAATAGACAATTTTTGCTGTTGCCTTATCTGTTGGACAATAAGAGTAGAAAAACCGACCATGGCTACCGTAAAGAACGCTGGGTTGAAAATAAACCATAATCTGCGCGGGTTTCCGGGCACACTTTTGCTCAAGTTCAGGCTGTAGCTGACGGATAATATTCATGACCTGAGGGTCAACTTCCTCCGATAAATCTTCATAGGCAGTAAATTTGCAGCTCCCGATTTCACCAATGCTGTATTCCGCTGCAAAACGCGGTGATTCCTGTTTCTGGCTGAGTATCCACAGATTGGCCAGCAGCAAAAACGCGATAGCCGCGATCAGCCAGAGATTTTTTTTATCCTTCGTTGCCGCCTTACGCAGGGATACCGGAAGAGGTGTGGTACTCACCCTTTCCTCATCATTCTGCAGTTCGACGGCGATTTCCGGTGAGAAGTAAAAGCCCACCTTGGGTACGGCTACAATAATTTCCTCAATGAATATTAAGGACGTTAATGTTTTTCTGAGGATACTAATGTACTGGCTCAGCGATGAACTGGAACCCGGATGGCCCGCTTCCTCCCAGACTTTATCCAGAAGATAATCACGTTCAAGTACCCGGCCTGGCGACGCAATCAGCAACGAAAGAATACGGTTAGCGGTATTTGTTAGCCTTTTACTTTGCTCGTTTCCGGGTTCCTTGACC
The DNA here is from genome assembly GCF_030336705.1 of Citrobacter sp. Cb028. Lineage (NCBI taxonomy): Bacteria > Pseudomonadati > Pseudomonadota > Gammaproteobacteria > Enterobacterales > Enterobacteriaceae > Citrobacter > Citrobacter sp. Cb028. The sequence goes on from NZ_JAOWCZ010000031.1 coordinate 280,407, forward strand.
ACAAGTTCCCCGCTCTCGCTATCGTAAATGACTCTATTGGCTATCAAATATTTCATTCGCGTTTTCTTTCGGTAAATTTATAGAATATGCATTCTGCGCGGCTGCGATTTCGGGTTATGCCTGGCTTAGTACATCGCAACCAAAGGTCTGAGCACTGCAATATTATGGCTTAGCAGATCGACAATGTCCCGATCCAGACGAAAATTTGACGCCTCTTCCTCCAGAATAATCAATGCTTTTTCGCTGGACATCCCCTGACGATAGGGGCGGTTCTCGATCATCGCGGTGAAAACATCAGCCACAGCAATAATACGCGAAGGGATATCCAGCGCAGCCGCACCCAGACGAAAAGGGTAGCCGCTGCCGTCGAGGCGTTCATGATGTCTTGCCGCCCAGTGTACGATTTCACCCAGCTCTTCAATAGGGTGTAGCATCTCCAGCGTCTTATAGCTGTGGCGCTTCATTTGCGCATACTCGTCCGGCTCCAGCTTTCCCTGCTTCTCGAGGATTTCCAGTGGAATACCCAGCTTGCCAATATCGTGCAGGTACCCCGCGATGCGGATTTTATCCTGGGTGTAGCGATCGCAGCCGTACAGCTCCGCAAGCTTCGCCGCCACGTGAGCCACGCTGGTACTGTGAGTCTGCGTAAAGCTGCTGTATTTATCGACGATATTCGAAATCAGCAGGCAGACCTCCAGAAAATCATGGTGATCCAGCACCACATCATTGAGCGGGCTGATAACGCGCAGCACCTGTTGTAATGAGGGCGAACTCAGGCGAAACCAGAAACCATCCTCATGGCTGGCATCCTGTAGCGCCTCGACCAGGCACGATGGCCATAGTGGGCTACTGGCCAGAAAACCGGAAACAATATTATTCCGTTGGGCCACATAGTCACCTTCAATCCCGCGCAGCCACAGCTCAAACTCATCGGCCAGATGCACCAGATGCCAGGTATTTAGCATTGTATTCTGCGTGTAACCCAAGGCATCCGCGTGGCGCGTTTCAAGAATTGCGGTCACTGGCTGTAAAAAACGTACGCCGGACATCATTGAGGCGCCAAGCCGTCCATGCTCTTCAATAAAGGCTTTACCATGGGCGCCACTGAAGGGATGCACTTTGCTCAGCGCCCCGATATTGTGCAACATACCCGCAAGCCAGGCGTTATTGATGGCTGCACTGTCAAAACCGGCTCGATTCCCGAGATACCAGCAAATGAGACCCGTGCGTTGCAAATGATGCACCAGTTCAGGAGAAAGCGGGTGCATAATGCTGTGCAGAAGATCAAGCACGGTTTGAACAGATATTTTCATAAAATCCTTTAAGAGAATTAAATTAAAAACTTACTGTAGCCCGTCTGGGCCACAGTAAAATAGGGGGTTAATCGTAGCCAAACATTATCTGCGCAGTCGCCACCACGCTACCGGTTGATAATGCTGATGCGTTATAAACTTTGTAATAAGCATGAAGATAAATGTATTGCGTATTGCTTATATCATCATCTTTAGCGATATCTAATATTTGTGAGGCATGTTCCATATTATTGCTACTGGATATTTGCACCTCATCATAGTCACCCATAAACATCCGGCTACGAATGGCAATACCTACCCCTCCTGCTGTGGTTTCATCGTTGACCATTATCTGGTAGCTGGTATCTGAACTGACTAAATCATTGCTGGATAACCAGGCCTTAACATTGCGGGTAGACGTTTTAATTCCGGCCAGGTTGCCGCACTTCAGCGGGATCGTGAAATCGGCACCAGCTGCCTTTCCATTTTTTTTCAGGACGCTAAACGGAGCAGGGGGTAATTTCACGCTCATGTCTCGCGTCATATTGCAGGTTGTTTCTTTTGGCTCAAACTGAATCGTCAGCTTCTCATAAGCAATAAAATAATCGGTATTCCAGCTTTTGCGTGCGGTTTCAGACATCATATTGGACCAGGCGCGATAAGCATATGTTTTGCTGGAAAGGAATGGGGAGCTGGAGCCGCTTCCGGTACCGCTCATCACCGCAGGTATGACCGACAGTGCGCCGCTGGTTGTGGTTTTGGTATAGCTTTCCATGCCCACAGGCGGAGCCGACATTAATTCTGCTCGTAGCGTATATTGTGTCTGATATGACAGAGAGTGAATGCCCACGATACCGCTGACAGTCACTTTGGTATCGCCACTAATGGTGGACGTTAATTTTATCCAGTAGCTACTTTCACCATCCGCACTGTTGAAATTCAAATAAACAGGAGAACCGTTGAAACCGGTAAAATAATATAAGTGGTCTTGCGCCAGACCACCGATCCCAATATTCCCGTAAGTACAGGTCATACTACCCGACCAACTGGTGGTATAGGAATATTCAACGACGTTTGAATTCACGAAAGCCGATGAAAGATTTAGCGACTTATCCGATTCTGCGACGCTGGTAAAAAGTATACCGGAATTACGGCAGGTATCGCCTGTTACACCGCGAGACTGAGCCTGCGACTGTGCTTGTGCAGATAATATTGGGATTGCGGTCAGTATTATGGCCGTAACCATAAAATAAAATAATTTTTTCATGATTGATTCTGTTAGCTGAGTAAACTGAGTTAGCGACAAATATTTTCAGCATGCTCTGCAGGCTGGGAAATAGTGCAGAATTTTTTAGTCTTACCTTTGCTGATATTCACCTTCAGGCTGGCGGGAAGCGTCTCTGACTTAATAAAAATCTGACTCCCCTGTGCGACATAGCCGACTTCTTCATTCCCGGCACCGCTGACAACCGCGCCAAACGGTAACTGACCCCCTTCAGCGGTTTGCACATCAAAAGTGAAGAGTCTGCGCGTGTCAGTTTTGTACTTCAGCCAGCTGATACTGCCTTCGTACGGCGCCACATTGAGTAAATTACCTTCAAGGTCGACGTCGCTTTTTTGGGTTCCATCCTGCTCCAGATGGAAATTATTCTGTCGGTACGGTGTCGCGCTGGTGATGAGGGCGATACCTTTGCTGTTGGTGTGTGCGGAGGTATCGCCGTTAACGACCGCGTTCACCACTCCTGGCGCTTCAATAATGACAAAATTACGTCCGTTATGAGGAGACGCCAGCAGCCCACCCTTCCATGCCAGCAGATTGCCGCTGGCACCCAGGCTTAGCTGGCGATATTCACGGGCCAGCGTCGCGCCGCTGTTCATGCTGGTATAGTCATTTTTCCAGCTGGTGTAGAGATCGGCTGCCCGCGAATCGTTGTCACTGTCGTGGCTCAGCATCAGGCTGTAGTCAACATCATGCATATTCCCGCTCATGCTGACGTCAGAAGAGGAATATTTGCCGTTCTGCACGCTGGCATGAGAAGACAGGCTGCCGCCGCTGCCGAATATCGACATCGGTATCGTGACAGAAAAATAGAGGTTGTTTTCCGTCTTACCGCGTGAACGCAACGCGCTCACCAGGTCGCCTTCATAATTGGTTTCATAGTCGTAATAGGACTGCGTAACCTCCGAGCGGCGCAGCGAAACCGAGTAGTTGACGCCGTGACTGGCATTGCTCCAGGTCAGGTTGTACTGACGGCTACTTTTCTGACCGCGCCAGTAATCGCGCCAGTAGGCTGAAAGCGACAGTCTTCCAAATTGTTCCCCCAGCGGCTGATTAATATTGGCGCTAAAGGCTTGTTTGCTGTTGATCGTTGAGGTGCCCGTTCCGCCATAATCCTTAATATTGGATTTGGTCAGGATATAATCGCTAAAAGAAGCGTAATCCTGAGTACGGTAATAATACGAAGCCAGCGAAATATTGGTGCGGGTCGGGAAGTATTTACTCCAGGACAGCGCGTATTTTTCTCCGTGGCGACGGCTATCGCCAGGCAGACGATACTGCGACTCCTCCACGGAAGCCGAGAGTGACCCAGCGTAGGGGATGGAAACCGCTCCTCCCAGAAGCAGAGACTGATAATTCTGGCTCCAGATCCCGCCCGCTGACGCGGTGAGGTAGTTATTCACCCCACGTGAATAGCTCACCTGGGTAAAATGGCTGCTATCGTCGACGTTGCGCATGTCCACCGCCCCGACGTTAATCTGATAGTCGCTGCTGCCGGGGCGCTGCATATCCGGGATCGAGGAGAATGGCACAATGAAGCGCTCAATGTTGCCGCCGGTGTTTTTTACCTCGACGGATAAATCGCTGCGTGAGCCGGTAGGCATCAGATCGCGGATGGCAAAGGGACCTGGTGGGACATTGATCTGGTGGATGATATGACCATCCTGGGAGATACTGACCACCGCTGAACTGGTTGCAACACCTTCGATCACTGGCATATAAACGTTTTCGCTGTCCGGTAACATCTGACGACTTTTATTCAGTGTCACCCCACGAAAACGGACCGTGTCAAAATAATCAGACGTCGTATAGCTTCGACCAATGCGCAGTATCGAATCGATTGCCGCAATTGGTTTTTCAACAAAACGCGTGGTATTTATCCAGCTACCTTTGTTCATTGCGCTGTAGCGCATCCACGATGAGCTATCGAGAAAATGCCAGCCATACATGTTTAGTCCGCTGTTCAGCGATAAATACAGATTATCGCTGTCACTATAGCCATTCTGCAGGCCGTGAAAATTGTAATAGTTGAAATTGTAATTGGTATACAGGCCATTAATTCCCTGATCCCATTTTTGCGGTGACACCCAGTTACGGCTATATTCTTTTACGAAAGCCTGAGGTACTTCTAAATCCAGACGCAGTGTGCCGGGTATCAGGGCGCTTTTCCCTCCGTGTAGCAGGGTATTAACGTCGAGCTTTTCAGCGGTGCTTTTATTTACAATATCATCCAGCCCCTGAATATCCAGTAGAGATGCGTCGTTTTTATTAATAAGCAGAGTACCTTTATCGTCATTAGCGACGGAAATATTAAATTTCCCGCGCCAGACGTTATTCACATAAACATCCAAATCATAAGCCCCCGGCGTCATAACCAGCCGAGAATTACTCCAGTCCATATCTGCTGAATTACCTACCAGCAGGCTGCTATTAAAATCCTCCGCCAACGCGCCGTATGAAAATATCGCGAGGCTGACAGAGTGAACTAGCAAACTTATACGAAACAGAGAACTGTTTTTCATCAGAATTGAACCTGGAGTCATTTATCTGGGATATCAGTGGATAGTGCTGAATCTCTTTGCGCCATAATCATCAAGCCAGGTTAGGCGATATTGCCCACCGGACTGAATTTTGCTGGATACCAGCGCGCAGCCAAACGGCGGTATAAACGCAGTCTCAGCCAGTAAATTATCTTTTCGGCTTTGCTTTAGCTCGCCCCCCTGCCATGTCACGACCTGAGGGATGGTCATGTAATATGGCGAATTATTCTTCAGGCAAGTTTGACCGCCAGAAGTCGAAACGGTAATTTTCTCCGCCACGCTGCTGTCGAGATCGCTCAGTTGATCCGGACGATAGAACAATTTTATACGATTGCGAATGGCCACTTGTAGATAGCTATCTCCACTGCCTTCAGGGACAGGAGGGACATCCAGAACGTTAAGCCAGAACACACTTTCACGGTCTTTTGGCAGCGAATGGGTGTTCATCGCCGAGATTTTCAGAGCCTGTCCGGCGTGTCCGCTCATTTTTACGACCGGAGGCAGCAGAGAAAACGGCACTTTGACTTTCTCCGGCGCGGCGGAAGCATCGCCCTCGTCAATCCAGGACTGCACCAGATGGGTTTGTTCGCTGTCGTTTACCAGTTGCACCGACACAAATTTGGCGCTGGCCGGATAAATAACACGCGTTTCGTTGATCACAACGCTTGCGCTGGCATTCATGGAAATGAACGTAGCCGCAAGAAAAAATATCAGAGTTTTCATAATGTCGTAGAGGAGAGCCGGGGAGACCCCGGCTGAATGAGTTAGTCGTAGCTGAAGGAATAAGTTGCGTCAGTAACTACTTTACCGGTTGTTACGGCCGCGCCACCGTAGTTGTAGTAGTTGGCATACATGGTCAGTGTGACGCCATCTTCGGTGGCAGCGTCAGCGGAACTCAGACCAGTATCGAAAGCGGTATCAAACGGTACGGCAGTGTTACCGTCTTTGGTTAGCGCAATACCCACACCCTCGGCGCCATTGTCGCTGTAGTTTTTCAGGTATTTAGCGTCATCCGACAGGTTGCTGCTGCTGAAAGTGATTTTAAGCGTTTTAGCTTCGTCCGATGCCGCAGAGCAGTTTTTCAGATTCATGGTGAAGTCTTTGGCGTTGGTTTTAACAACACCGGCGGTGGTGCCCATATCACCCACAGCAATAGGGGAAAGGTTTACCGTGAAGTCTGAACCGTTATTGGTCACCACGTTACAGGTGGTATCGGACACTGAACCGTTAAAGGTAATAGTGCCACCCGCTACGCCGGTTGATTCAGCTGCAAATGCAGAGCCGGAAACCATCAATGCCGCTACGATGAATGTTTTGTTAAACATTTGTGTATATCCCATTTTCATAATCAAATTTACTTTTGTCAGTAGCGTGAAACTTTTTCCCTGCTCCCTGGTTCGCGCTACATCATCCCTGGCATCTGAACAGATGTTGATGATTCATTTCACCTTCTCTGGAGTGGCGCATTCGGTTGCAGAACAACATTTCGCGTCACGCTGTAAGGTTGGAATATAAGACCATTGTTTGCATATTTGGTAAATGTAAATATCGATTAAATTATTTTTTTAAGATTAAAATGCTATTTTTAATGTTTTTTATAAATTTATATCATGAGCGAGGGGATGAAGAGGCTAGCGTTAAGAAAGTAATTACTGGTTAGATGATGGGCAAAAGCTGCAAATGACGTTTTTGCAGAACAGCTGAATAGGCGAGTGAATAAATTGATTAACAAATTATTATCAAAAAAATAATAAAATAAACGCGTTAGATACAATTGCCGTGTCGGTTCTGGGCTAAAGTTGACTCCCGGGCAGGGCAATCAATCGGGTTATGAACATGATCAATACCTGTCTGACCGGATGATTGTGCCGCATTGCAGAATATCAGCTTGGCACACCTTCAAATTTCACCGCTAACTCTGCGCCTGAAAAGTCGCCCGAGCTATAAAATCATCGTTGCATCAATATACAACTGTCGGTGACATTTATTACTGGCGGTCAGAGAGGGAAGAGATTATTGGAAAACCAGAAAGTTATAACGCTGGACGAGCAGGGTAACAATGTTCGCATAATCAGTGAGTTATGGTAGTGTAGATTAGAATGGGTTTTTTATATTATGAGAGAAAATAATCTTTATTAATCAGCATTAACACACCAAGGCATCACTGGCGTGTGGTTCGCGAAGTCAGTATCAAGTGACTCTTTCAAATCGTTTTTGCTCTTATTTAATCTTCGCTTATTGATTATTCATTTTCCGGCAACGCATAATTCTGGCAGTACAGATAGGGGATCCCCTCTTTGGTAATCAAATACGTCTCTCTATTCAGCGCAAAAAAATCGACGTTGGATACGCTGGTGTTGGTCAGGAAGAAGTCGGGGAGGAGTTCCTGAATGAGACTGGCGGGTGCTGTTTCGCGATTGGAGATTTGGATTTTCTGCGAAATCCAAACCGGGCTTGAGCCGTAGCTGGATTGTGTAAAAAGTACCATGCGTTGCACGGTCTGCTCATTATTTTCGGCATCTTTGATAATGCCATCAATATTCACAATACCTTTGCTGCCGCCGGTTTTGATATCAATGATCCCTCGGAATGAGCTTGTATTGCGTACAATCTCGATGGCAGACCGACAGGTCAGATTATGTAACTGACCATTGTTTTTACTGTACCGGTAGACGGCGGTAACAATTAGCGCAGCAAAACAAAGCAACAGGATAATACCTGTCTGGATGCGGGGCGTTCGGGAATAAAAATTCATTAGCTATCATACCGTGGGTAATAAACCGACTGACAGGCGTTTTCCTGCCTGTTTTTCATCGGTGAGCGACATACAAGCACGGATAATTTCTTGGATTCAGGGTAGGTGGTGATATAGATAAATTTATGGCTCTGACACAGCCCAGGATTTTTGTTGATAAATGCCGTATGTCGGGAGAAATTACTGGCATCATTATTAAAATAATACTGACAGTCAGTGGGGGCGTTGTCTGCGGTGATATAGCCGGAGAAATAGTTATCACTGGTTTGCCACGGATACATTATAAGCACACAAATTATCAGGGTAATGGTGAGTATTACCATTTCAGCAGTGGTTATCAAAGGTTGGCGCGCTGTGTCATCTGACAGTTCTTCGATGGCGACATCCGGCACTAAAGGTTCTGCTGTAAAAGATACGCTCTCCTCCGGAGTTTCAATCACCTGAATATTGAATTCTTCCTGGATGATCAGCCCTTTGCGGGGGATCGTGGTGATAAGCGGTTGCTCCAGTTCCAGCTGCAGCAAACTTTTGCGCAAAGAGAGAATGCTTTGATAAAAGGCGTTGAAGCTCACCTGGCGGTGATTTTTACCCCAGCCGAATTCCAGTAGTTCGTTTTGGGAAACCACTTGCCCGCGATGTTGAATAAGTAATAAAAGACATAATGACGCCGAGTGTTTGAGTTTTATCCGCTGATTGGGTTGATCTATCCGCGCCAGAGATTGTGTAGCTGGCGTAAATATTATTATTTTTTCAATCAGATAACTGACATTGCCAGTCTCAGACATGATGTTTCTACTCTTGCTGGTGCGCCAGGCGGTTGGCGAGTCATGATACCACTTAGTCCATAAAGACCACCAGTATGGACCCGACCCTGCAGCGAGAACCGCGAAGTGTTTCAATTTCGTATCATAATATAACAACAATGATAACTTTTTAATGAAAATAAACTATATATAAATCAATGCATTGTATCTTTTTGGCTACATTGCAAAGAACAGAAAGATGAAATAACAACGACAAAGATGATTGCCATTAATTCTTTATGGACAGCGTCATATACTGCCTGGCGCCACCACGCGAAAACAGCATGAGTCTGAACGCGTCAACGTCACCAGGGAATGCCGGTGGTAGATGTAGATGGGAATAAATGTCAGCTTGTTGGTGAGCTGACATTTATTTTTCGTGTTGAGTAAAATTCCACCCTCGTTTTGACAAAGCCATAATTTGCGGTAGAGAGTCCCATGTTCCAGAAAGATATTGAAAATGCTGTAGTGCTTGTTGGTGATGAAATGAAAAAGTCAGATAATGCCTGGCTGTCCTTACGCAAAAAACGCCAGCGTATTGATCTGAAGAGTGATGGAAATATCTTGTTTCTGGAGAAAGGGGCCGTCTCTGTTCATCGTGTGGAAAATGATTTAGTGATGGTAAGTATATCTGCACCGGCTATCCTCGGCTTGCCACAAATGCGTACGGAAGTTGCCGGACACTATTTACGTTGTGATACCGATTGTGAAATGTGGGCGATGAGTGCACCCAATGCCGAACTTTTGTTCACTGCAAAGAATCTTTGGAAACATGCATTTGATATTTTAACGCTACATCTGCAACGCTATTTTCAGCGAGAAAAATTGCAATCGCATCGCACTATCCGTGAATTGATTATTGAACACCTGAAATATATTTGGTCGATGGAGCCTGAGATGCGTGAAAACACATCTGTGTATACATTCATTCTCGCTCGAAATCATATCTCACGCAGTGCTATCCACAAAGTATTGCAGGAGTTAGTGAGTGACGGAAAAATAATTATGAAGCGAGGGAAACTCTCTTTTTTTGTATGTTAAAGTTAACATTAAAAGCATCTGACGTGTTTTTTTGCACTCAGCTGGAATGATAATGCAAAAACTGGGTTTGTGATTTTTGTTAATTATCAGTATGTTGGTTTTTGTCTTTTTCTTCACCGCTGATGCCAGCTACGCGGAATGTCCATTTTTATCTATAAATTAGTATTTATTTATTAATTTGATATGAATATGATGTTCCCTCCAATAATAACAAAAGTCATATCGCCAATGACCAACGGCAGGCCGGAAAACCTTGAGGCACAGCATAGCCGACTGTTTGGCAACCCTACTACCGATACAACGGATGTTCGCGCTGCACTGCAAAACGCGTTGGATCACAATACCTTTGTCCTGCTGGCCCAGCCTATCGTCAGTACTCGTGGTGATGAATCCTATCATGAGATATTGATCCGCATGCTCAATGAGCACGGGGAATTTCTTTCCCCTGACCATTTTCTGTCGGTTGCACGCGACACAGGGTTAGCACCCGATATCGATCTTTGGGTTATTGAGAACACCCTGAAGTACATGCGCTACCATCCGCTGAGTTGTTTTTCCATTAACCTGGCGCCAGTGACGCTATGTCGTTCAGGTATCGTTGCAAAGATAACTGCGTTGTTGCAGGAATATGTGGTGATACCGCAACGGATTATTTTTGAGATAACCGAGGCTGATACCCTGTCAGATAAAGAACACACGGCAGATACACTACGCTTACTACGTCAATTGGGATGTCGGATCGCGATTGACGACTTCGGTGCCGGGTTTGCAAGCTATGAACGCCTGATGAACATTGAAGCAGATATTTTGAAGATTGATGGGTCTTTCGTTCGTAGGATTATAAAATGTGAGGTTAGTCGCTATATCATCGAATCTTTCTGCCGGGTTGCGGCAATGAAAGGTATGCAGGTTGTCGCCGAGTTTGTTGAAAGTGCCGAAATCCAGATGCACCTGGAACATATGAATGTCGGGTGGTTACAGGGATACCACATTGGCAAGCCACAACCGTTGTTCACGTTAGAGTAATCTATAATCCGTTTATTTAAACGTATCATCACGATGCTGTAATCTGCCGATAATATAACCTCCTGGCGGAGGCTATATTAATATCAAGAACATTAGCTGACCCATAATTTACGGATCCTGCAGCTGAAGCTGATTCTCTAAACGCCGATCGCGCAGGGTTGCATAAATAAAGGTAATCACAAACAGCAGAGAAAATAGTACGACTATGGTGGGAGCCGGTGCGCTGTCGATGAAAAATGACAGGTACACGCCCATAAATGACGTAATGACCGACATCGCCACCGCCAGCCATAAGGCGTGGGAAAATTTCCTCGTCATTAAAATCGCGATGGCGCCAGGTGCAATCAGTAATGAAATTGACAAAATAATCCCTACCGATTTTAGCGTGGCGACAATCGTCAGGGCGATCATGCACAACAGGCCGTAATGCAGCAGTGCGGTGTTAAGCCCACTGGCCTTTGCCTGATGTGGGTCGAACGCATGCAGTAGCAAATCTTTCCATTTAAGTCCGATGATAAGCGCGATCCCCAGAGTAATAACCGCGGTTTGCATGATATCGCTTAAAGATACGCCCAGCATGTCGCCGAACAGAATATGATCGAGATGGACTTCTGACTGGATAGAGACGTACAGCACCAGACCCGCACCAAACATCCCGGAGAAAACAATACCCATGATGGTGTCGCGCTTAATGCGGCTGTTATCGTCGAGGTATCCGGTCGCCACCGCGCAGAACAGACCGGCGATAAACGCGCCAATTGCCAGCGGAATGCCCGCAATCCACGCCAGTACAATCCCTGGGAAAACGGCATGACTCATGGCATCGCCCATCAACGCCCAGCCTTTGAGTACTAAAAATACCGACAACAGCGCGCAGGGCACAGCGACGATGGTAGAGATGACCAGCGCATTAACCATAAAGCTAAACTGAAAAGGTTCCAGCAGCGTTGTTAAGATCATACTTGCTCCTTGTTCACCAGACGGGCGCGGCGGCGATTTGCCAGCAGACCGTGTTTTGGTGCGAAGACAAATGCCAGCAGGAACAGCAGCGTTTGCAGAACGACGATAATTCCGCCGGTTGCACCGTCCAGCCAGTAGCTTAGCCAGGCGCCGAAAAAGCTGGTCAGGCTGCCGAGCGCCACGGCGATGGTGAGCAGGCGAGGAAAACGATCGGTCAGCAGCCAGGCCGTCGCACCGGGCGTAACCACCAGGCAAATCACCAGAAAGGCGCCGACGGTTTGCAGTGCGGCGATCGTGGAAACGGAGAGCAACGTAAAAAACAACAGCTTCAGCCGACCCGGATTCAGACCGATAGACCGCGCGTGGTTTTCATCAAAAAAGACCACCATCAGATCTTTCCACTTCAAAAACAAAATGGTCAGCGAAACCACGCCGATGATCGCCAGTTGCAGAATATCTTCCGGCGCAATCGCCAGGATGTTACCCAGAATAATGGTCTGAATGTTCACCGACATCGGATTAAGCGACACCATAAATAGCCCGATACCGAAAAAGGACGAAAAAATCAGCCCGATAATGGCATCTTCCTTCAGGCGTGAACGCTGATTGAGAAACAGCATGCTGCCCGCCGCCAGTCCACCGGAAAGAAATGCGCCCAGCGCGAAGGGAAGCCCTAACATATAGGCTCCGGCTACGCCTGGAACGATCGAGTGCGACAGCGCATCGCCAATCAGCGACCAGCCTTTGAGCATTAGATAGCAGGAGAGAAATGCGCACAGGCCGCCGACCATCGCCGAAACCCACATGGCGTTGAGCATGTACTGGTAGCCAAACGGCTCCGTCAGCCAGTTCATGATTACTCCCCCTCGCTTGCCGCGCGTCGCGAAATAAACGGACGTTCATCATCGGTAATCACGTGTTGTTCACCGCCGCTCAGCGCGACGTGACGCAGAACGCCGCTGAATGCCAGCTCGAGATTCTCGTGGGTAAAGGTGGTTTCGGTTGGCCCACTTGCCAGCACCGTGCCCTTAATCATCACCGTGTAATCGCAAAATTCGGTGACGGATCCCAGATTATGGGTAGAGACCAGCATGGTCCGGCCTTCATCACGCAGTTCACGCAGCAGATCGATGATCCGGGCCTCGGTTTTCACATCCACGCCGGTGAAGGGTTCATCCAGTAAAATAACCTGCCCGTCCTGTGCGATGGCTCTTGCCAGAAAAACGCGTTTTTTCTGCCCGCCGGACAGTTCACCTATCTGGCGATGGCGATAGTCCAGCATATCTACCCGCGCCAGCGCCGCATCCACGCAGTCGTGGTCGATTTGTTTTGGTCGACGCAGCCACCCCATATGGCCAAAGCGGCCCATCATCACTACATCTTCCACCAGTACCGGAAACGACCAGTCCACCTCTTCTGACTGGGGGACATAGGCGATAAGATTCTGTTTGAGCGCCTTATTAACCGGTTGTTGCAGAATCGATATTTCCCCTTTCGCCAACCGGACAAAACCCATCAGCGCTTTAAAAAGCGTTGATTTTCCCGAACCGTTTACGCCGACCAGAGCGGCAATTGAGCCGCCCGGAACCTGAAAAGTGGCATCCCGCAGCGCGGTGTGGCCGTTGCGATACGTCACCGTAACCTGATTCACGGTAATCGCAGATTGACTCATTTTTGGCTCCTTAACCCGTCGTTGATGCCGCTGACGATGGTTTCTGTCGTCACGCGCAGTAAATCCAGATAGGTCGGTACCGGACCATCGGCAGCGCTGAGCGAATCGACATACAGCACGCCGCCGTAATACGCGCCAGACTCGCGGGCGACCTGACGCGCAGGTTTGTCGGACACGGTGCTTTCGCTAAATACGGTAGGGATTTGATGTTTTCTGATCGCATCGATCACTTTGCGTACCTGCTTGGGCGTGCCTTGCTGATCGGCATTGATCGGCCATAGATACAGCTCTTTCAGGCCGTTATCACGCGCGAGGTAAGAGAATGCGCCTTCGCTGGTGACCAGCCAGCGTTTATCTGCAGGGAGCTTCGCCAGTTCTGCATGCAGTGGCGCCAGAGTTTGCTGGATTTTCGCTTTATAATTCTCCGCATTTTTCTGGTAGGTTGCGGCATGGTCGGGATCGTATTTCATCAGCGCATCGCGAATGTTATCCACGTAGATAAGCGCGTTCTCCGCTGACATCCAGGCATGCGGATTCGGTTTGCCGTTGTATGGCCCTTCGCTGATACCCATTGGCTGCACGCCATTTGAGACCATGACCTCCGGTACGCCGGACAAATTTTGGTAGAAGCGGGCAAACCATAGTTCGAGGTTAAGGCCGTTGGAGAGAATAAGCTGTGCGCCTTGCGCCCGTTTAATATCCCCCGGTGTGGGTTGATATTCGTGAATTTCTGCCCCGGGTTTGGTGATGGAACTGACGTCCGCCGCGTCACCTGCCACGTTGCTTGCCATATCGGCAATCACCGTAAAGGTGGTTATCACTTTGAACTTTTCTTTCGCCCAGGCAGGTGACAGCGTAAGCGCCGTGAACACGCTGGCAAGGAGAAATGACTTCAGATGGGGCAGATGCGGCATAGTATCCCTCACAACAAAGTGGTTAATTTATCATCGAATATAGCCTTTGCTATGTTATATAGCACATGGCATAAACAAATGAAAATAATTCTTATTTGCGTAGGGTGCTAAGGAATGTATCACCGCCAGGTAATAGTCCTGCGCTTAGTTAAGGTGTATTATTTATGCAACTTAATTATGGAGGCATCATGTCCGGCAAACGTATTGCACGTGAGAAAATGACGATCCAGAGAATGATCTCGCTGTATGAGAGCCAGTGTCCGCAGGCTTCAGATGAACCGGGGCATTACGATGCGTTGTTTGCCTATGCGCAAAAGCGCCTGGATAAATGCGTATTTGGTGAGGAAAAACCGGCCTGCAAACAGTGTCCGGTGCACTGTTACCAGCCCGCTAAACGCGAAGAGATGAAGCAAATTATGCGTTGGGCTGGACCCAGAATGCTCTGGCGTCATCCGATCCTGACCGTGCGTCATCTGATTGATGACAAACGTCCGGTGCCGGAGTTACCCGAGAAATACCAGCGGAAGAAGTGATTTAGCAATTCTATGCCGGATGGCGGCTGCGCCTTATCCGGCCGACAAAGACAAACGCACCAGTGGCGTAGGCCCGATAAGCGTAGCGCTATCGGGCAATAATCCGTTAAACCAGTGCGTCCTTATCAATGCCCAGGCGCTTCATGCGCGAGAGTAACGTTGTGCGTTTCAACCCCAGTCTTTGTGCCGCGCCTTTAGGACCGGCGACAACGCCATTGGTTTCTTTCAGAACGCGCATTATCAGCTGGTATTCATCTTCGCCATCCTGCGCGACTTCGGTCGCCACCGGCGGCGTAGACGGCGCCATAGCGATTACATCCGGCAAGGACAGTTGCAGCACGTTGCCCCGGGTGAGCAGAACCGCGCGTTCTACGACGTTTTCCAGCTCGCGCACGTTACCCGGCCATTCCATGTTGCTCAGCGTACGCAGGGCTTCGGCGGGAATGCTGTCGATATTGCGCCCCATCCGGCGGGCAATTTTGAAGGTGAAGGCTTTCACCAGCAGCGGAATATCTTCCGGGCGCTCGCGCAGCGGCGGTAGATGGATCGGGAAGACGTTCAGTCGATAGTAGAGATCGTTACGAAACTCGCGATCGGCGACCATCTTTTTCAGATCGCGGTTAGTGGCAGCGATCAAGCGAACGTCGGTCTGGATCAGCTTATTGCTGCCCAGACGTTCAAACTCCTGCTCCTGCAGAACGCGCAGCAGCTTGGGCTGAAGCTCCAGCGGCATGTCGCCAACTTCATCGAGAAATAACGAACTTTTGTCCGCCAGTTCAAAGCGTCCAATCCGCTGTGTGCTGGCCCCGGTAAATGCGCCACGCTCATGGCCAAACAGATCGCTTTCCAGCAATCCGGCAGGCATTGCCGCGCAGTTCATTTTCACCATCCGACGGGCGTTACGTCCGCTCAGGTTGTGAATTGCTCGTGCAATCAGCTCCTTACCCGTCCCGGTTTCACCAAGAATCAGGACAGTGCTGTCGCTTTGCGCCACCATTTCGACCTGTTTGAGTACGCTGTACATCGCTTCGCTGCGGCCAATGATTTCTCCGAACTCACTTTCCACGTTGTTGAGTTGTTCAGTCAGCGCCAGGTTTTCATCGACCAGCCGCTCCTTCAGGCGGTGGATCTCCTGGTAGGCGAGGGCGTTATCCACGGCGATCGCCACGCGTTCTGCGATTTGGCGCAGCAGTTTGAGATTGGCGGTGGTGAATACTTTCTCTTCACATTGCGCCAGCTTAAGTACGCCGAGCATATTATTGCCGGACATCAGCGGCAGCAGGCACAGAGTCTGTAGCTGGTTGCCCCAGGTTTCGAACAACATTCTTTCGTAAGGGGCCAGGGTATCGCGTTCGCTCAGGTTAATCAGCAGCATCTCTTTACTTTTGAAGACCCGTTCAGAGAGCGTGCCAGCTTCGTCCACTTCACTTTGTTCGTGTGCCGGATGATGTTCATCCAGATAGTGAGTGGAATAAATGCTGAGCTTGTTTTTGCGATCGCTGCGTAACACGATGCTGATGGCATCAATGTCGAAGTAGTGATGGATCTCTTTAGCGACTTCGCTGACCAGCTCATCAATATCCAGGCGGGAGAGCACAGCATTGGTGATGGCGACCAGGATGCGAAAGTTATCACGCTCACGGCACAGGAGATCGTAATCGACATTGTTGCTGACCCGGCTTTGAATTTGTTCAGCAACGACGCCGACTATTTGGGTGAAGGTCTGCAGCCGGTTGTACTCTTTTTCACTCCACGGTTGGTCTTCGTTACGGATAAATTCGCAACCGCCAAAGATTCGTCCATCTGCCGCCAGCGGCAGCAGGCAGTAGTGACCAAATTTAGAATACAGCCCGCCAGAGGCCAGCTGTGGCCAGGTTTCGTTAAACTCGTGATAGTTGCAGTGCAGCGCATCGGGGCGAGACAAAATACGGCGTACCGGGCCATGCGCCAGCACCGTTTCGTCTTCATAATCGATGGGGTTACCATTTTCACGCGTCGCAAAATAACGCGCACGCTGCGTTTGTGCCTGCCATAAGACAATAGCCGCGCAGTCGGCCAGCGCTGAACGCTTGACCAGTTGCGAAAGCGCCTCGCTGAGAGACGGCAGGTCGGGCTGCTGTAATAATGTACGAGTAATATCGAACAGGCCTTGCTGTCCGAGGTCACTCATCGGTGTATACGACATATTGCTTTTCCAGGAAAAGCACCGCAGAACGGTGCGAAAACGGTAAATGAATTATAGGTATAAGTCGTAAATTATTGCCGGACTGGTCCTGCTACACGAACCGTAGACCCGATCGGCAAAACGCCATCAGGTGATATTGCAGCGTTAAGGCCGGATGTCGACGCAAATGCGTCTTACCCGGCCTACAGCTTGCTGCCAACCGGCTGTTAGCATATACGAGGTAATGGTTCGGCGTGTGGTAAATCGAGAGTGCGTTTCACGCCGTAGAGTCCGGCAAGACGCACACCTTTGCGTTCTACCACTTCACCAATCATTGCGGCATCGCGTCCTAACGGATGTGCGCGCAGCGCGGCAAGCACCGTTTCAGCAGCCTGACGCTCAACGGCAATCACCAGCTTGCCTTCGTTAGCAAAGTTAAGCGCATCCAGACCCAGCAGTTCGCAAACGCCACGCACCGCGGGCTTCACGGGCAGGGCCGCTTCAGACAGCTCAATACCAAACCCGCATGAGGCGGCAAACTCATGCGTTACCGCATTCACGCCGCCACGGGTCGCGTCACGTAGCGCCTTCACGCCGGGAATATCACGCAGCGTCTGGATAAGCGGTGTCAATACCGCGCAGTCGCTGACCAGTTCGCCATCAAGACCCAGCTGTTCGCGCAGGTTAAGGATAGTTGCGCCGTGATCGCCAAGTGTACCGCTGACCAGCAGCACATCGCCAGGGCCGAGCGTCTGTGCGCCCCAGTGAATGTTAGCGGGGATCGCCCCCATTCCGGCCGTGTTGATGAACAGCTTGTCTGCAGCGCCGCGCTGCACGACTTTGGTATCGCCGGTAACGATGGCGATGCCTGCTTCACGCGCGGTCGCCGCCATACTGTTGACGACGGTTTTCAACGTCTCCATCGGCAAACCCTCTTCGAGGATAAAACCGCAGGAGAGGTAGCGAGGGATCGCGCCGCTGACCGCCACGTCGTTAGCCGTACCGCAGATGGCCAGCTTGCCGATATTGCCACCCGGGAAGAACAACGGATCGATAACATAGCTGTCGGTTGAAAACGCCAGACGATCGCCTTCTGCAACCAGTTGCGCCAGGTCCAGACGGGCCTGATCTTCTTGTTCCGCCAGCCACGGATTAGCAAAAGCCTCCATAAACAGACTGTTGATCAACTGCTGCATAGCCTGACCGCCGCTACCGTGGGCGAGTTGTACGCTGTTCATGCTTCACACTCCTGCTGACGATACTGATACCAGGCGGCACATGCGCCTTCTGAGGAGACCATCAGGGCGCCAAACGCGGTCTCTGGGTTACAGGTTTTGCCAAATAGCGGGCACTGATGCGGTTTGCATCTGCCGGTCAATACCTCGCCGCAACGCGCGCGCGGATCGTCATACACCTGCTGCGGCGCTGGCTGGAAATGCGCTTCGGCATCAAAGCGCTGATAGTCTGGCGTCAGGTGAACGCCAGAGGATTCAATGACGCCCAGACCGCGCCATTCGCTATCGCCATTGACGCAGAACACTTCGGCGATGGCCTGTTGCGCTAACAGGTTACCGGCGTCCGGCACCACGCGGCGATACTGGTTTTCAACCTGGCTATGCGCGGCAATCTTCTGTTCAATCAACATCACCACGCCCTGCAGTAGATCGAGCGGTTCGAAACCGGCGACCACCAACGGACGATGGAAATCTGAAGCAATGAAATTATAGGCATCGGTGCCAATCACCATGCTGACATGGCCCGGCGCTAAGAAGGCGTCGATGCCGTTGTCCGGCTGTTCCAGCAGGCTGCGCAGCGTAGGGATAAGCGTGATGTGCTGGCAGAAAAAGTAAAAGTTCTGCACGTCACGCTGTTTTGCCTGCTGAAGGGTGATGGCGGTGGTTGGCATTGTGGTTTCAAAACCCAGGCCAAAGAACACAACCTTACGCGTTGGGTTTTCCTGCGCCAGCTTCAGCGCATCCATCGGTGAATAGACGATGCGGATATCCGCGCCGCGCGCTTTGGCTTGTAGCAAAGAACCTTGTTTACCCGGAACGCGCATCGCATCGCCAAAGGTGCAAAAAATCACTTCCGGATGGCTGGCGATTTCCACACAACTGTCGATTCTGCCCATCGGCAGAACGCAAACCGGGCAGCCCGGGCCATGAATAAACTCGACGTTGTCGGGCAACAATTGGTCGAGACCGAACTTGAAGATAGCGTGGGTATGACCACCACACACTTCCATGATGCGCAGCGGACGTTCAGCAGTGTAGGGGAGGTGTGCGGCACGTTCACACAGGTGCTCTATCAACTGCATCACCTGTTCTGGTGCGCGGTATTCGTCAACAAAACGCATTATTTTTCCTCGCCATACAACAACGCGCCGACATCCGGCTCAACGTCAAACATGTTTTGCAGCGCGTCGAGCGTGTCGCGCGCTTCAGCTTCATTAATGATGCTCATGGCAAAGCCGACGTGGACCAGTACCCACTGGCCCAGACGGGGTTGACCGTGTTCATCGCAGCTTCCGACCAGCGTCAGGTCGACGTCGCGCTGAATACCGCAAACGTCGACTTTGGCCTGGTTGCCATCAATGGTGCGGATTTGACCCGGAACACCTATGCACATCGCTGCGTCTCCAGCCAGGAGAGCCATTGGTCCATGCCTTCGCCACTGGTGGCGGAAATCAGGATAATCTCAATTTCCGGGTTCACTTCCCGGGCGCTGGCGATGCACTTTTCTACGTCAAAATTGAGGTACGGCAGTAGGTCTACTTTGTTGAGCAGCATCAGCGACGCGGCGGCAAACATATGCGGGTATTTCAGCGGCTTGTCTTCGCCTTCGGTGACGGAAAGCACCGCCACTTTATGGCGTTCGCCGAGGTCGAAGCTAGCCGGGCAAACCAGGTTCCCGACGTTTTCAATGAACAGGATGCCGTTGTCTTCAAGCGGCAAACGTGGCGCGGCGTCAGCAATCATTTGTGCGTCAAGGTGGCAACCTTTACCGGTGTTGACCTGGATGGCGGGCGTACCTGTGGCGCGAATACGGGCGGCATCGTTAACCGTCTGCTGGTCGCCTTCAATGACGGCGCAAGGCACGCTGTCTTTGAGCTTCATCAGCGTTTCGGTCAGCAGCGTGGTTTTACCGGAGCCTGGGCTTGAGACAAGGTTTAATACCAGATGTTGACGGGCAGCAAAGCGGGCGCGGTTGCGCTCGGCCAGACGGTTGTTTTTATCCAGCACGTCAATTTCCACTTCCAGCATTCGGCGCTGACTCATGCCAGGCGCGTGGGTGCCTGCTTCACCGTGACCGTAATGCAAATCGCCTTCTTCGGTCTGGCTCGGTGTGAAACTGGAGGTCTTCACCCCGGTAATATTCAGCGCCGGACGAGCTGCCGGGGCAAATGGCGCGCTGCGAAACGCCGAGTGGGGATTATGCTCATCACCCTCTATATAAAGGTTGCCTTCAGCGCAACCACATGTCGTACACATCGCTCACTCCTGATTTATTACTTGCGATACTTCAGTTGCCGGATGATGACGCTTAGGCGTCGGCATCCGACGCTGGAGTTTCATCTATTTCAATACGTCGAATCTGTAAGCCGTCATCGGCCACAATTCTCAGCATATCGCTGTTGCATTGCGGACATCTGCGCACGCGTTGCGTCAGTAAGGTGACGTATTGCTGACAAGATTCGCACCAACATTCGGCTTCTTGTTCTTCGAGGTGGAGTTTACAACCTTCTGCAAGGGTCCCGCGGCATACCAGATCAAAACAAAAGGCGAGAGCGCTGGTTTCTACGCAAGAAAATGCGCCAATTTTGAGCCAGACCCCAGTTACTCGTTGAGCACCGTATTGCGTGGCCTGTTGTTCAATCAATTCCAGTGCCCGTTGGCAGAGGGTTATTTCGTGCATACCGCCTCCTATGAAGTTGCCGTATTAAAAGCAATAAACATGCCAGCTTGAATTTTTTCTATCGTGACAATGACGACGATGACGAAATGACATGTCGTCACCGCTCTTTGATTTTTTATCTGTATGAAAATTAAGGTTTTTAATTTTGGCATGAAATGTGCTTAAAGCTGTTCATCTCTGCTAAACGGGTAACCTGACATGACTATTTGGGAAATAAGCGAAAAAGCCGATTACATCGCTGAACGGCATCGTCGCCTACAGGACCAGTGGCGTATTTACTGCAACTCGCTGGTTCAGGGGATCACCCTGTCAAAAGCGCGTTTGCACCATGCAATGAGCTGCGCACCGGACAAGGATCTCTGCTTCGTCCTTTTTGAACACTTCACTATCTACGTCACGCTGGCGGACGGCTTTAACAGCCACACCATCGAGTACTACGTTGAAACGAAAGACGGTGATGATAAGCAACTGATTGCACAGGCTGAGTTGACCATCGACGGTAAGGTTGATGAGCGTATCAGCAACCGCGATCGCGAGCAGGTGCTGGAGCACTATCTCGAAAAAATCGCCACCGTCTACGACAGCCTCTATACCGCGGTTGAAAACAATATGCCGGTGAATTTAAGCCAGCTGATTGAGGGACATAGCCCGGCTTAAGCCTTGGGTGTGCCCACTTTTGTCATGATGCGCTTTCATACTGCGTCACGACGTTTAGGGAATGGGCATGTCGAAAAATGTCGAAATGACATTTTCCAGACATGTTTTCGTCAAAAATGACTATCACCTGAGGAATGCCTGGTGAATCGTTTTGTAATTGCTGACTCCACTCTTTGCATCGGCTGCCACACCTGTGAAGCCGCCTGCTCAGAGACACATCGCCAGCATGGCCTGCAGTCAATGCCGCGCCTGAAAGTGATGTTAAATGAAAAAGAATCCGCCCCGCAGCTTTGCCACCATTGCGAAGATGCGCCTTGCGCCACCGTTTGTCCGGTTAATGCGATTAATCGCGTTGATGGTGCCGTGCAGCTGAATGAAAGCCTGTGTGTAAGCTGCAAACTGTGCGGGATTGCCTGTCCGTTTGGCGCGATTGAGTTTTCCGGTAGCCGTCCGCTGCATATCCCGGCAAACGCCAATACGCCAAAAGCGCCTCCGGCTCCGCCAGCGCCTGCCCGCGTGAGCACGTTGCTGGACTGGGTTCCGGGTATTCGTGCCATCGCGGTGAAATGCGATCTGTGCAGTTTTGACGAGCTTGGTCCGGCCTGCGTACGCATGTGCCCGACCAAAGCCCTGCACCTGGTGAGTAACGTGGATATTGCCCGCGCCAGCAAACGTAAGCGTGAGCTGACTTTCAATACCGACTTCGGCGATCTCACCTTGTTTCAGCAGGCTCAGAGTGGGGATGCAAAATGAGCGCAATTTCACTGATTAACAGCGGCGTAGCCTGGTTTACGGCGGCTGCGGTTCTGGCATTTCTGTTTTCATTTCATAAACCGCTGAGCGGCTGGATTGCCGGGGTTGGCGGTGCGGTTGGCAGCCTGTGTACGGCGGCTGCGGGTTTCACCGTACTGACTAATGCGCTGGCTTTAAGCGGTGTGATGCCGTTTATTGGTCACAGTGTGCAAATTACCCCGTTGAACGCTATCTGGCTGATTACGCTGGGCCTGTGCGGCCTGTTTGTCAGCCTGTACAACATTGACTGGCATCGCCATCCGCAGGTAAAAGCCAACGGGCTACTGGTGAATCTGCTGATGGCCGCGGCGGTATGTGCGGTGGTTGCCAGCAACCTCGGAACGCTGGTGGTGATGGCGGAAATCATGGCGCTGTGTGCCGTGTTCCTCACCGGCTGCAGCAAAGAGGGCAAACTGTGGTTTGCGCTGGGCCGCGTCGGCACGCTACTGCTGGCTATTGCCTGCTACCTGGTGTGGCAACGCTACGGCACCCTGGAGCTGCGCCTGCTTGACCTGCGCGCACAGGAGCTGCCGCTCGGGTCTGATATCTGGCTGCTGGGCGTGGCGGGTTTTGGCCTGCTGGCCGGGATTATTCCGCTGCACGGATGGGTGCCACAGGCACACGCCAACGCCAGCGCACCGGCTGCGGCGCTGTTCTCTACCGTCGTCATGAAAGTGGGTCTGCTGGGTATTCTCTCCCTGTCGCTGCTGGGTGGTAACGCGCCGCTGTGGTGGGGCATTACGCTGCTGGTGCTGGGAATGATCACCGCGTTTGTCGGCGGTCTGTATGCGCTGATGGAACACAACATTCAGCGTCTGCTGGCATACCACACGCTGGAAAACATCGGCATTATTCTGCTGGGTCTGGGCGCAGGCGTAACCGGAATTTCCCTGAATCAACCTGCACTGATTGCGCTGGGTTTGACCGGCGGTCTGTACCACCTGGTAAACCACAGCCTGTTCAAAAGCGTTCTGTTCCTGGGCGCAGGCAGCATCTGGTTCCGTACCGGTCATCGTGATATCGAAAAACTGGGCGGTATCGGTAAACGTATGCCGGTTATCTCTCTGGCGATGCTGGTTGGCCTGATGGCGATGGCCGCACTGCCGCCGCTGAACGGTTTTGCCGGTGAGTGGGTTATCTACCAGTCCTTCTTTAAGCTTGGCAACAGCGGCGCGTTTGTCGGTCGTCTGTTAGGACCGTTACTGGCGGTAGGACTGGCGATTACCGGCGCGCTGGCGGTGATGTGTATGGCGAAAGTCTATGGCGTTACGTTCCTTGGCGCACCGCGCACGAAGGAAGCTGAAAATGCCTGCTGCGCGCCAATCCTGATGGGCGTTAGCGTAGTTGCGTTGGCTATCTGCTGCGTGATTGGGGGCGTTGCTGCGCCGTGGCTGCTGCCGATGATCTCCGCTGCCGTTCCGCTGCCGCTGGAAACCGCGAACACCACCGTTTCTCAGCCAATGATCACGCTGCTGCTGATCGCATGTCCGCTGCTGCCGTTCATCATCATGGCGATTTTCAAAGGCAACCGTCTGCCATCGCGTTCACGCGGTGCGGCATGGGTGTGTGGTTACGATCACGAGCAGTCAATGGTCATTACCGCACACGGTTTTGCCATGCCGGTGAAAGAAGCCTTTGCACCGGTACTCAAACTGCGCAAATGGCTGAATCCGGTATCACTGGTTCCGGGCTGGCAGAATGCGGCTGCACCGGTGCTGTTCCGTCGCCTGGCGCTGATTGAGCTGGCGGTACTGGTGGTGATTGTGGTTTCACGAGGAGCCTGAGAATGAGTGTTTTATATCCGTTAATTCAGGCGCTGGTGCTGTTTGCCGTTGCGCCGCTGCTGTCCGGTATTACCCGCGTGGCACGTGCGCGTTTGCACAATCGTCGCGGTCCGGGCGTTTTGCAGGAATACCGCGACATTATCAAACTGCTGGGCCGTCAGAGCATTGCGCCTGCAGATTCCAGTTGGGTTTTCCGCCTGACGCCGTTTGTGATGGTGGGTGTGATGCTGACTATCGCCACCGCGTTGCCGGTAGTGACCGTTGGCTCACCACTGCCGCAACTGGGCGATCTGATCACCTTAATTTACCTGTTCGCCATCGCCCGCTTCTTCTTCTCTATCGCGGGCCTGGATACCGGTAGCCCGTTTACCGCTATTGGCGCCAGCCGCGAAGCGATGCTCGGCGTGCTGGTTGAACCTATCCTGCTGCTGGGTCTGTGGGTAGCGGCGCAGGTTGCTGGCTCAACGCATATCAGCAATATCGCCGATACCATTTATCACTGGCCTGCTGCACGCAGCATTCCGTTGATTCTGGCGCTGTGCGCCTGTGCTTTCGCCACCTTTATCGAAATGGGCAAACTGCCGTTCGATCTGGCAGAGGCAGAGCAGGAGCTGCAGGAAGGTCCATTGACCGAATACAGCGGCAGCGGTTTTGCGGTGCTGAAATGGGGCATTAGCCTTAAGCAACTGGTCGTTCTGCAAATGTTCGTTGGCGTGTTCCTGCCGTGGGGACAGATGGAAACCTTCACCTTGGGTGGGCTGCTGCTGGCGCTGGTGATTGCCGTCGTCAAACTGGTTCTCGGCGTGCTGGTCATCGCCCTGTTCGAAAACAGCATGGCGCGTCTGCGTTTTTGCGCCACTTCACGCGTGACCTGGGCCGGTTTTGGGTTTGCGTTTTTAGCGTTCGTCTCCTTGCTGGTGGCGTGATTTAAGAGAGTTTGAGCATGTCTGAAGAAAAATTAGGTCAACAATATCTCGCGGCGCTGCACCAGGCCTTCCCGGGCGTCGTGCTGGATGAAGCCTGGCAGACCAAAGATCAGCTGACGATCACCGTCAAGGTGAACTACCTGCCGGAAGTGGTGGAGTTCCTGTACTACAAACAGGGTGGCTGGTTGTCCGTGCTGTTTGGTAACGACGAACGTCAGCTGTGCGGTCATTATGCTGTGTACTACGTGCTGTCGATGGAGCAGGGTACCAAGTGCTGGATTACCGTGCGCGTTGAAGTCGATGCTAATAAGCTGGAGTTCCCGTCCGTCACGCCGCGCGTGCCTGCTGCGGTCTGGGGCGAGCGCGAAGTGCGCGATATGTACGGTTTGATCCCGGTTGGTTTGCCCGATGAGCGTCGTCTGGTACTGCCGGATGACTGGCCGGACGAACTCTACCCGCTGCGTAAAGACAGCATGGATTATCGCCAGCGCCCCGCGCCGACTACCGATGCTGAAACCTACGAGTTCATCAACGAACTGGGCGACAAGAAAAACAACGTGGTGCCGATTGGCCCATTGCACGTCACCTCTGATGAACCCGGTCACTTCCGTCTGTTTGTTGACGGCGAGAACATCATCGACGCCGACTACCGTCTGTTCTATGTCCACCGCGGCATGGAGAAGCTGGCGGAAACCCGTATGGGTTACAACGAAGTGACCTTCTTGTCCGACCGCGTGTGCGGCATTTGCGGCTTTGCGCACAGCACCGCCTATACCACCTCCGTCGAGAACGCGATGGGCATCGTCGTGCCGGAACGTGCGCAGATGATCCGCGCCATTCTGCTGGAAGTTGAACGCCTGCACTCGCACCTGCTGAACCTCGGCCTGGCCTGTCACTTTACCGGTTTTGACTCCGGCTTTATGCAGTTCTTCCGCGTGCGTGAAACCTCCATGAAGATGGCGGAGATCCTCACCGGGGCACGTAAAACTTACGGTCTGAACCTGATCGGCGGTATTCGTCGTGATCTGTTGAAAGAGGATATGATCCAGACCCGTCAACTGGCGCAGCAGATGCGTCGTGACGTGCAGGAACTGGTCGATATGCTGCTCAGCACGCCGAACATGGAACAGCGTACCGTAGGTATTGGTCGTCTGGATCCGGAAATTGCCCGTGACTTCAGTAACGTCGGCCCGATGGTACGCGCCAGCGGCCATGCGCGTGACACCCGCGCCGATCACCCGTTTGTGGGCTATGGTCTGCTGCCGATGGAAGTTCACAGTGAACAGGGTTGCGACGTTATTTCTCGTCTGAAAGTCCGTATCAATGAAGTCTACACCGCACTGAATATGATCGACTTTGGTCTGGACAACCTGCCAGGCGGCCCGCTGGTTGTGGAAGGTTTTACCTACATTCCACACCGCTTTGCGCTGGGCTTTGCTGAAGCGCCGCGCGGGGATGACATCCACTGGAGTATGACTGGCGACAACCAGAAACTGTATCGCTGGCGCTGTCGCGCGGCGACTTACGCCAACTGGCCGACGCTGCGCTACATGCTGCGTGGCAACACCGTTTCCGATGCCCCGCTGATTATCGGTAGCCTCGATCCTTGCTACTCCTGTACCGACCGTATGACCGTGGTCGATGTGCGTAAGAAGAAGAGCAAAGTCGTGCCGTACAAAGAACTTGAGCGCTACAGCATCGAGCGTAAAAACTCGCCGCTGAAATAAGGAATCGCCATGTTTACCTTTATCAAAAAAGTCATCAAAACCGGGGCGCCGACATCGTCGTATCCGCTGGAGCCGATTGCGGTCGATAAAAACTTCCGTGGCAAACCGGAACACAATCCGCAGCAGTGCATTGGCTGTGCGGCCTGTGTGAATGCGTGCCCGTCGAACGCGCTGACGGTAGAAACCGATCTGGTTACCCATGAGCTGGCGTGGCAGTTCAATCTCGGTCGTTGCATCTTCTGCGCCCGCTGCGAAGAAGTCTGCCCGACGGCGGCAATCAAGCTGTCGCAGGAGTATGAACTGGCGGTGTGGAAGAAAGAGGATTTCCTGCAGCAGTCCCGCTTTGCGCTGTGTAATTGTCGCGAATGTAACCGCCCGTTTGCGGTACAAAAAGAGATCGATTACGCCATTGCGCTGCTTAAGCACAACGGCGACAGCCGTGCGGAAAACCACCGTGAAAGCTTTGAGACCTGCCCGGATTGTAAGCGCCAGAAATGCCTGGTGCCGTCTGACCGTATTGAACTGACTCGCCATATGAAAGAGGCCAGCTGATGAGCAATTTATTAGGCCCACGTGACGCCAACGGTATTCCGGTACCGATGACGGTGGATGAATCCATTGCCAGCATGAAAGCGTCGCTGCTTAAAAGCATCAAGCGTTCAGCGTACGTTTACCGTGTGGACTGCGGCGGCTGCAACGGCTGTGAAATCGAAATCTTCGCTACGCTTTCTCCGCTGTTTGATGCCGAACGTTTTGGTATCAAAGTTGTACCATCACCGCGCCATGCGGATATCCTGCTGTTTACCGGCGCGGTAACGCGTGCCATGCGCTCTCCGGCGCTGCGCGCCTGGCAGTCTGCGCCAGATCCGAAAATTTGTATCTCTTACGGTGCCTGCGGTAACAGCGGCGGTATCTTCCACGACTTATACTGCGTATGGGGCGGCACGGATAAAATCGTACCGGTGGATGTGTATATTCCTGGCTGTCCGCCAACGCCTGCGGCTACGCTGTACGGTTTTGCAATGGCGCTGGGTCTGCTGGAACAAAAAATTCACGCGCGTGCGCCAGGTGAACTGGACGAACAGCCGGCTGAAATTCTGCATCCGAACATGGTTCAGCCGCTGCGCGTGAAGGTGGATCGTGAAGCACGCCGTCTGGCGGGCTACCGTTACGGTCGCCAGATTGCTGATGACTATATGACGCAGTTAGGGCAGGGCGAGCATCAGGTGGCGCGCTGGCTGGAAGCGGAAAACGATCCGCGTCTGACCGAGATCGTCACGCATCTTAATCATGTTGTCGAAGAGGCGCGTATCCGATGAGTGAAACGGTGGTGTTCAGTCAACTGAGCCGTAAGTTTATTGATGAGAACGATGCAACGCCCGCTGAGGCGCAGCAGGTTGTCTATTACAGCCTGGCGATTGGTCACCACCTTGGGATCATCGATTGCCTGGAAGCGGCGTTAACCTGTCCGTGGGATGAATATCTGGCGTGGATTGCCACGCTTGCCGAAGGCAGTGAAGCCCGCCGGAAAATGGAAGGCGTGCCGAAGTACGGCGAGATCGTCATCGATTTCAACCATGTGCAAATGCTGGCGCGCGCGTTCGATGATGCGCGTGCCGTGCAGACCCCGCAGCAGCAGGAGTGGAGCAAGCTGATGCTTAGCATGCTTCACGATATCCACCAGGAAAGCGCCATCTATCTGATGGTGAGGAGACATCGTGACTGACGTTTTATTATGTGTGGGTAACAGCATGATGGGCGATGACGGCGCGGGGCCGCTGTTGGCCGAAATGTGTGCTGCAAATCCTCAAGGACAATGGGTTGTCATCGACGGCGGTAGCGCGCCGGAAAACGACATCGTCGCCATCCGCGAGTTGCGCCCGCAGCGTCTGTTGATTGTGGATGCCACCGATATGGGGCTAAATCCTGGTGAAATCCGCATTATCGATCCTGATGATATTGCCGAGATGTTCATGATGACCACCCACAACATGCCGCTGAACTACCTGGTCGATCAGCTGAAAGACGACGTTGGCGAGGTGATTTTCCTTGGCATTCAGCCGGATATTGTCGGTTTTTACTACCCGATGACACAGCCGATCAAAGATGCGGTAGATACCGTCTATCAGCGATTAGCCGGGTGGGAAGGACACGGTGGGTTCGCTGAATTAGAGGCACCGGAAGCCTGAGCCTGAGGGCACTGAATACCGGATGGTGTGTCGCATTACCACCATCCGGATAACGTCGACACCCTCGAAACAGACTATTCACCTGCTTGTTCAATAATTAATTTCCCCTGCGTAACCGATACTTTTACTGACGTGCCCGTTGGGAACCCCGCCTGTTCCAGCCAGTCTCCGTTCATCGTGAGTGAAGCATGGCGGCTTATACGTCGTGTAAAACCGGTTTTGCGATCTTCATGCCGTACTCTGACATAGCTGACTTTAAAATGACGTAATGGCTTGTTGATAACCGCTTCGGCATTGCCATTTTTACCAGACATAAACACTCCCTTGTTACAAATAAAGAGATGGAAAACTACTGAATAAAATGCCAGTAAAAAGGCGGGAGGGCAAACCCGAAACTGGAAGGCAGATCCAGAAAATAGAATGCAAATAATGAAAAAGATGAGAAGTTGATAATAGTTGGGGGGGAATATTCTCTTCTTTTACTAATACGGGAGTTATATTATATTTCGGCGTTGTTCAGGGAGGTTATATACTCGAATTATTTAGAGTTTGAATATATGGGAAATTAATATACAGGAGTTATTTATGCGTTCAGGTATTCGTTTGGTAAATTTAATTATTATTTCCTCTCTTCTTAGCGGGTGCGAGACGGCGGCTGACGCGTTCTTCTCTGCGGGAGACCGATTATTTCAACCGGGGGAGTCATCAGCTGCGTCAATGCCAACCTTGTCCGTCGCTGATTTTGTCGCGCCCTATACCTTAAATCCTGTTAAAGCCAATAAGGACTATCTTGGTGAATGGGTGAAGCTGCGGGGCGTGGTCATTGATATTCGTAAGGTTAATGGTATTTCCAATGCTTATTCTTATCTTGTCAGCCTGAAAGACGAAAATAATAAAACGAACAACGTGATTCAGTTCCAGTTTGGCTCCCATAATAGTACGAATGTTGAGTCATTACAGATTGGCCGGAGCGCGACAATTATTGGTCAGGTCCACGCGTTGGGCGAAGCGCCTTTGCCGCTGCTGCAAAATCCTAAAGTTGTACAATAAAAATGATAACAGACAGCGGGTATATATATTCTGAATAATACGTGTTGCCGGATGGCAGTGTCACCCGGCAACATTGTTATTCCAGATCGGTCCCGTTGCTCGCAATCACTTTCTTATACCACCAGAACGATTTTTTGCGTTTACGCGCTAACGTGCCGTTGCCCACGTCATCGCGGTCCACATACACAAAACCGTAGCGTTTGCTCATCTCACCGGTTGAGGCTGAAACCAGATCGATACAGCCCCAGGTGGTGTAGCCCAGCAGCGGCACGCCATCTTCAATAGCATCTGCCATGGCGCGAATGTGCTCGCGTAAATAGCTAATGCGATAGTCGTCATTGATTTCGCCGTTAGCATCGATCTCATCTTTCGCCCCCAGCCCGTTTTCCACCAGAAACAACGGCTTCTGGTAGCGGTCATACATCATATTCATGGTGATGCGCAGACCGAGTGGGTCGATGCCCCAGCCCCATTCGCTGGCGGCAATGTACGGATTACGCAGCGACTTCACCACGTTAGCGGCGCTGGTATTGCCAGTATTCATTTCAGCGGAGGCGCAGCGCGATGCGTAATAGCTAAACGAGACGAAATCGACGGTGTTTTTCAGGATATCGTCATCTTCCGCCGCTTTTTCTATCACCACGCCTTTTTCGCGAAACACACGGGCAGAGTAAGCGGGGTAAGCCCCGCGCGCCTGCACATCAATAAAGAACAGGTTTTCGCGGTCTTTTTCCAGCGCGGTCCACACATCTTCCGGTTTACAGGAATAAGGATAAAAATTACCGCCCGCCAGCATACAGCCGACCTGGTTTTGCGGATTAATTTCATGGGCAATTTTAGTTGCCAGGGCGCTGGCAATCAGTTCGTGGTGGGCGGACTGATATTTCACCTGATCCTGATTCTCTCCTTCTTCAAACACCAGTCCGGCGCCAGAAAAAGGGCTGTGCAGCATAATGTTGATTTCGTTGAACGTTAGCCAGTACTTCACCAGACCGTCAAAGGCCTCGAAGCAGGTACGGGCATAGCGGGTAAAGAACTCCACCATTTTGCGGTTACGCCAGGAGCCATACTCGCTGACCAGATGCATCGGCACATCGAAGTGACACAGCGTAACTAACGGCTCAATACCGTATTGTTTACACTCGGCAAACACGGCCCGGTAAAACGCGATACCCTCTTCATTAGGCGTCAGCTCGTCGCCGTTGGGGTAGAGACGGCTCCAGGCAATGGAAGTACGAAAAACCGTAAACCCCATTTCCGCCATCAGCGCGATATCTTCTTTATAGCGATGATAAAAGTCGATTGCCTGATGGCTGGGATAAAATTCGTCATCCCGCAGCGTAAAGCGTTTTTCCTGACCCAGTTTGACGGCCATGCGGTTTGCGCCGTGGGGGATCATATCGACGGTGGTCAGCCCTTTGCCGCCTTCCCGGTATGCCCCTTCAGACTGGTTGGCGGCCAGTGCGCCGCCCCATAAAAATCCTTGCGGAAAAACAGACATAGTTAACCTCAGTTCATACCAGTCAAATGCTGGCTCTATTGATATTGCCTGGTTGCGCGGCCTGGTTTTTTCTGGCCTGCGCGGCTGCATCTTCGACAGGAATATCTTCAAAGCCGAGGAGCAGTGTTAATACAAAGGAAAGCACGACCGCCAGCGCCATCACGCCAAACACCCAAACGATGGTCATCGGATTGGCTGGATCGAAAAACTGTACGCTGGTGAACAAGCCTGGAGCCGCCATGGAGTGGCTCGCCAGTCCGGCCATTCCGGCAACGGCACCGCAGATAAAGCCGCTGATAAGACTCGCAATCAGTGGGCGTTTCAGGCGGATCGCCACGCCATACAGCGCGGGTTCGGAAATGCCTGCCATGATGGCCGAGGCGGCTGCCGCTAACGCCGTCTGACGCAGTTCCGGGTTTTTGGTTTTCCATGCCACTGCCAGCGATGAACCGCCCAGCGACAAATTGGCGCCAATTTCTGACGGCATCACCATGCCTTCTTTTCCGGTTTCGGCAATGGTCTGAATAATGGTTGGCGTGAAGACGCGGTGCATACCGGTCATCACCAGCAACGGCCACAATGCGCCCATAATGGCCACCGACAGCCAGCCGAGATAGCCGTGAATGGTATAAACCAGCGCTGAAATTGCACTACCGATCCAGATACCGATAGGGCCAATGATGACGATGGCGAGTGGGGCGGCGATCAGCACGATTAGCATCGGTTTAAGGAAGTTTTTGGTTACCGCCGGAGTGATGCGATCGACCCAGCGTTCGATGTAGGACAGACACCAGGTCATGACCAGCGCCGGGATCACCGTGTAGGTGTATTTCACCGCTGTCACCGGGATCAGGGCAAACTCAACGTGCTCACCCTGCGCGGCCTTCGCCATCAGTTCGATGAAGCTGGGATGCACCAGTACGCCTGCGATGGCGATTGCCAGCGACATGTTGGTTTTGAATTTTATGGCTGCTGAGGCGGCGACCATCAGTGGCAGGAAGAAGAAGGCACCGTCGCCGATTACGGTCAGAATAGTGAGCGTGGACGATCCTTTCACCAGCACGCCGGTCATTTCGAGGATCATTGCCAGCAGCTTGAGCATTGATCCGCCGATAATAGCCGGGATCAACGGGGACATTGTGCCGATCAGCGCGTCGAGGATCCCAGCGCCAATCCGCTTCAGCGTCAGCCGAGGTTTGGTTTGCGGCTCTGCAGGTTGCATATTGGCAGGTAACAGGCTGACTACCTCGCGATACGCCTGCGAAACGGTGTTGCCGATGATCACCTGGCACTGGTTATCGCTGCGCACCACGCCGAGCACGCCAGGGAGCGTCTTCAGCGTCGTGCTGTCGACCTGCGAGTCATCTTTGATAACGAAACGCAAACGGGTCATACAGTGGGTCACTGCTGTGATGTTGTCCACGCCTCCCAGAGCCGTCACAACCGAGCGCGCCAGCGCTGCATAATTTTTGGACATCGGATTTAATCCTGTTTTATCAGTAGAGTACGTTATGTTTTATCCGTTTACGTTGGTCGCTTTTCTGGGTTGATGAAACGCAGATAGGAAACCGGTTCCACAAAATCATGTTTAAATTAAACTCAATGGGCAAGGTTTAATTTTGATCGTTTTTTATAATTGTGACTCCGATCACCAGATGTCAGCGTTTGCAATTTAGCAGCAAGGACAGCGGCGAAACGGTGCAGTACACTGCGTCACATTGAGAGAAAAGGGATGAGTAATATGACCACGATGCTGGAGGTGGCGAAGCGTGCCGGGGTGTCAAAAGCGACGGTTTCCCGGGTGCTTTCCGGGAATGGTTATGTCAGCCAGGAAACCAAAGACCGCGTGTTTCAGGCCATTGAAGAGAGTGGTTACCGCCCTAACTTGCTGGCACGCAGTCTGGCAGCGAAAACTACGCAGACGCTGGGTCTGGTGGTAACTAACACCCTTTATCACGGCGTCTATTTCAGCGAACTGCTGTTTCATACCGCGCGGATGGCGGAAGATAAGGGACGCCAGTTGTTGCTGGCTGACGGTAAGCACAGCGCAGAGGAAGAGCGTCAGGCGATCCAGTACCTGCTCGATCTGCGCTGTGACGCGATTATGATCTATCCGCGTTTTCTTAGCGTGGATGAGAT
The DNA here is from genome assembly GCF_030336705.1 of Citrobacter sp. Cb028. Classification (NCBI taxonomy): domain Bacteria; kingdom Pseudomonadati; phylum Pseudomonadota; class Gammaproteobacteria; order Enterobacterales; family Enterobacteriaceae; genus Citrobacter; species Citrobacter sp. Cb028. The sequence goes on from NZ_JAOWCZ010000031.1 coordinate 314,066, forward strand.
AGACGATATCATCGACGCCCACGCCCAGCCGATTATGGTGCTTAATCGGCGGCTGCGAAAAAATACCAGCCACTGCGTGTGGTGCGATCAAAAGCAAACCAGTTTTAACGCCGTTACTCATCTCATTGCCAGCGGCCACAAAGAGATTGGTTTTATTACTGGCTCGATGGATTCGCCTACCGGCGTGGAGCGACTTTCAGGCTATAAAGACGCGCTGGCACATCATGGCATTCCGCTTAATAATGATTTGATTGTTAAAGGGAAATGGACGCCAGCCTGCGGCGCGGCGGGAGTCGATACTTTGCTTTCGCATAAGGTCAATTTTACCGCGCTGGTGGCCAGCAATGATGATATGGCGATCGGTGCGATAAAGCAGTTGCACGCGCATGGCGTGAGCGTCCCTGCTCAGGTGTCGGTGATTGGCTTCGACGATATCGCCATCGCGCCATACACTATTCCGGCGCTTTCCAGCGTCAAAATCCCGGTAACGGAAATGATCCAGGAAACGATAGGCCGCCTGATCTTTATGCTGGATGACGGGGCGTTTACGCCGCCAAAAACCTTCACCGGTGAACTCATTCAACGCGACTCTGTTGCGCCGCTCGTTTTGCGCTGACGGCTGTCATTTGTCATCGTCACTAGTGACGATGACACGGCTTCTCTGCATTCATCAAAATAAAAAACCTTTAATAACAGTCAATTAAATTCTGGCACGATTTATGAATGCTTCGGCAGATAATCTGTCATTGCTGGAGAAATTGATGAACCGTTTCATCATTGCAGACGCCAATAAATGCATTGGTTGCCGTACCTGTGAAGTGGCCTGCGTGGTATCCCATCAGGATAACCAGGACTGCGCATCGCTGACCCCTGAAACCTTTTTACCCCGCATTCACGTCATCAAAGGCGTTAATGTCTCCACGGCGACGCTGTGCCGCCAGTGTGAAGACGCGCCGTGCGCTAACGTCTGTCCGAACGGTGCAATCAGCCGTGATAAAGGCTTTGTCCACGTGATGCAGGAGCGCTGCATTGGGTGTAAAACCTGCGTTGTGGCTTGCCCTTATGGCGCAATGGAAGTGGTCGTGCGTCCGGTTGTTCGTAACAGCGGGGCAGGTCTGAACGTCCGGGCAGAAAAAGCCGAAGCCAATAAGTGCGACCTGTGCCACCATCGTGAGGCCGGCCCTGCCTGTATGGAAGTCTGCCCGACTCACGCGCTGATTTATGTGGATCGCAATAAGCTTGAGCAACTGAGCGCTGAAAAACGCCGTCGCGCGGCGCTGGATTCCACTGCATCTTTGCTGTTCTGATATCTGAAAATCCGCGTAAAATACGTGCCGGATAAGGCGAAGCCGCCATCCGGCAAACGGACATTTCAGGGATACAATACCGCGGGAATTCATCATGACAATAAACAACCACTCCGGCGTACAGCTGCGTATTCGCGGTAAGGTACAGGGCGTCGGATTTCGCCCCTACGTCTGGCAACTGGCGCAGCGGTTACAGCTACATGGCGATGTGTGTAACGACGGTGACGGTGTGGTTGTGCGTATACAGGAAGATCCGGCAGAGTTTATTGCGCAGTTGCATCAACACTGCCCGCCGCTGGCGCGCATTGACAGCGTTGAGAGCGAACCGTTCGCCTGGACGCAGCCGCCTGCCGATTTCTCGATTCGGCAAAGTGCTGGCGGCACGATGAATACGCAAATCGTTCCGGATGCCGCGACCTGTCCCGAATGTCTGGTTGAAATGAACACCCCCGGTGAACGCCGCTATCGTTATCCCTTTATCAACTGCACCCACTGTGGCCCGCGCTTTACGATCATCCGCGCCATGCCCTACGATCGCCCGTTTACCGTGATGGCGTCATTCCCACTCTGTGCGCAATGCGATAAAGAGTATCGTGATCCGTACGACCGTCGCTTCCATGCCCAGCCCGTTGCCTGTCCGGCATGCGGTCCCCACCTCGAATGGTTTAGCGCGGGTGAGCGGGCGGAGAAAGAAGAGGCGTTGCAGGCGGCAGTATCGCGTCTGAAAGCGGGCGGTATTGTGGCTGTTAAAGGGATTGGTGGGTTTCATCTGGTGTGCGATGCACGAAATGATGACGCCGTAGCGCTGCTCAGGCTGCGCAAACACCGTCCGGCAAAACCTCTGGCAGTGATGCTGCCCGGTGATGACGGACTGCCTGAACCCGCTCGTCGTTTGCTGACAACCCCAGCCGCGCCGATCGTGTTGGTGCAGAAACGCTATGTCGCAGCATTGAGCGAGGGCATTGCGCCAGGGTTAACGGAAGTGGGCGTCATGCTGCCAGCGAATCCGTTGCAGCATCTGCTCTTACAAGAGATGAATTGTCCGTTGGTAATGACCTCCGGCAATCTCAGCGGCAGACCGCCCGCTATTACCAACGCGCAGGCGCTGGAAGATTTACACGAAATTGCCGATGGTTTCCTGCTGCATAACCGCGAAATTGTGCAGCGAATGGATGACTCTGTGGTACGCGACAGTGGCGAGATGCTGCGTCGTTCACGGGGTTACGTGCCGGATGCGGTGGCGCTGCCGCCAGGATTTCACGACGTGCCGCCGATGCTTTGCCTGGGCGCAGATCTGAAAAATACCTTCTGCCTGGTGCGTGGTGAACAGGCGGTTATCAGCCAGCATTTGGGCGATCTCAGCGATGACGGCATTCAGCAGCAGTGGCGTGATGCGCTGCGCCTGATCCAGAACATTTATGACTTTACGCCGCAGCGTATCGTGCATGATGCACACCCTGGTTATGTTTCCAGCCAGTGGGCCAGCGAAATGAATCTGCCAACCGAAACGGTGCTGCATCACCATGCGCATGCCGCTGCGTGTCTGGCCGAGCACGGCTGGTCGCTCGACGGTGGCGACGTGATTGCCCTGACGTTAGACGGTATCGGCATGGGGGAAAACGGCGCGCTGTGGGGGGGAGAGTGTTTGCGGGTCAACTATCGTGAATGCGAACACCTTGGCGGCTTACCGGCGGTAGCGCTGGCGGGGGGCGATCTGGCGGCAAAACAGCCGTGGCGCAATTTGCTCGCGCAGTGCCTGCGTTTTGTTCCTGACTGGCAGCGCTACCCGGAAACATCGGTGCTGCAACATCAAAACTGGAACGTGCTGGCGCGCGCCATTGAGCGGGGGATTAACGCGCCGCTGGCGTCATCGTGCGGACGGCTGTTTGATGCCGTTGCCGCCGTGCTTCAATGTGCGCCGGAATCGCTGAGTTATGAAGGTGAGGCGGCCTGCGCGCTGGAGGCGATGGCATCGCAATGTGCTGGCGTTGAGCATCCTGTCACGGTGCCGCTTGATGGCAATCAGCTGGACTTAGCGGTTTTTTGGCAGCAATGGCTGACCTGGCAGGCCAAACCTGCCGAAAGAGCGTGGGCGTTTCACGACGCGCTGGCGCGTGGGTTTGCTACCCTGATGCGTTTGCAGGCCGAAGAGCGGGGGATTAAGACGCTGGTATTCAGCGGAGGTGTGATGCATAACCGCTTATTGTCAGCCCGGCTGGCGTTTTATCTGCATGATTTTACCTTACTGTTCCCGCAGCGTTTACCGGCGGGCGACGGCGGATTGTCGTTGGGGCAGGGCGTGATTGCGGCGGCGCGGGCGTTGGCGCAAAAATAAAAAAAAGCCCCGGGACTGGCGGGGCAAGAACAACAGGTCGGGGCATACCGACAAGTGGCAACGCACATCCATGTGCGTGAGGTTAATAAATCAAGCAACGGTATCCTGTACTTACACGGGCAGCGTTTTCAGCAGCGCAAAGGCCTCTTTCATGCGGTCTTCGCTGACGACAAAGGCACATAGCTGGCCTGCATCGTTCATCCCTCTGGCCACCATCCCTTGCACTTCGGCGGCAATATGCCAGTTCAGATCGCGGCGCTGGGTTTCCCCAGCCAGATGCAAGGGTAATTCCGGCGTTTTGACTTTTACCAGCATGGCAGGCAACTTCAATGGTGCATTGCCGCCGAGCAGGTTTTTCGCCAGATACATGGCGCTCAGCTGAATCGGTTGCAGGAACGGGAGTACCTGACCGTTAATTTCCGCACAGTCGCCGAGAGCATAAATGTCCGGGTGGCTGGTTTGCAGGTAGCTGTCGACGCAGACGCCGCGATTGATGTTCAATCCGGCGCGACGCGCCAGCGCGGTTTCAGGGCGCAGACCCGTAGCGGCGATCACCGCATCGACTTCTACGCTGCGGCTACGATCGAGCGTGGCGCGAATCCCCGACTCCGTTTTCTCCAGCCCCTGAAGCTGCGATTTCAGCAGCAGGTGTACGCCCATATCGGTCAAACGATGCTGTAAGCGACTGCTTACTTCTGGCGGCATCAGCGAAGCCAGAATGCTGGCGGCGTTGTCGATAAGCGTCACCGCTTTACCAGCACGACAAAAATCCATCGCCAGTTCGCTGCCAATCAAGCCGCCGCCGACAATCAGCACCCGTTGGGCGTCACGCAGTTGTGTTTCACAGGCGCGATACTCTTGTTGGCTGTTCAGTGTGAGCATTAACTCACGTCCGGTAATCGGCGGTACGAAGGCAGATGCTCCCGTCGCCAGCACCAGTTTGTCGTATGGCCACTGTTGCTCCTGGCTTTTCACTACGTGAGCATCGGCATCGATGTCGGTTACCCAGGTGTGCGGGAAGAGGCGCAAATTAAACTGTTCGGCAAACTCCCCCGCCGACTGGCGGGTGAGGTCGTCTGCACGTTGCGACTGACTGATAACATGGCTGAGATCGGGCTTGTTGTACTCATCCATACTGTCTGCAGCAATCAGGGTCAGCGGGACATCTGCATCCTGCTTACGGATATTTTTGACTAACTGGCGGGCGGCGAAGCCTGAACCAATAATGACAATTCCGCGGCTCATTTTGCCTCCGTTGCCAGTACGTCAAAGACGTCTTTACCTAATGAACATTCCGGGCACAGGAAGTTATCCGGCACGTCGCTCCACGGTGTTCCCGGCGCGACATCCTGCAGCGGTTCACCTTTTGCCGGGGCGTAAATCCACTGGCATACGCTGCACTGCATGCTTGGACCAAGATCAGCCGCAGCGGCACAGGGGCACTCTTCCTCTTTGGTTGCCGTTTTGACGATTGTTTCCGGCAGCGGAGCAAGCGCCCACTGACGTGCGATTTCACGGCCATGCTGGCGACACAGTTCCAGCGCGTCCAGATCCGGACGCCATTTCGCTTTCAGACTCAGCGACATCTCGAAACCGGCATCCTGCAAGCGTGTGGACAAACGGTCTACCGCACCGCCGCTCCAGCCGTGTGAACCAAAGGCGCTGGCGCGTTTGTTACGAAAACGCAGGCCGGTCATCTCTTCTACCAGACCGGCGATTTTTGGCATCATTACGTTGTTCATCGTTGAAGTACCAACCAGCACGCCTTTAGAGCGGAAGACGTTAGTCAGGACTTCGTTTTTGTCGCTACGGGCGACGTTAAAGATTTTCACCGCCACGTTCGGGTCAACTTCGTTGATGCCCTGGGCAATGGCGTCCGCCATCATGCGGGTGTTGTTGGACATGGTGTCGTAGAAAATGGTGATACGGTCTTCCTGATAGTCAGCCGCCCATTTCAGATACATTTCAACGATTTGTGTCGGGTTGTCGCGCCATACCACGCCGTGGGAAGTGGCAATCATATCCACCGGCAGGTTGAAGCCGAGAATCTCAGTGATTTTCGGTGTAACCAGACGGCTGAACGGCGTCAGGATGTTGGCGTAGTAACGCTGGCACTGTTCGAACAGTTCGGTCTGGTCAACTTCGTCGTTAAACAGACGTTCATCACAGTAGTGCTGGCCGAAGGCGTCGTTACTGAACAGCACCGCATCGCCGGTCATGTAGGTCATCATGCTGTCAGGCCAGTGCAGCATCGGTGTTTCAACGAAGATCAGTTGCTTACCGTTGCCAATGTCCAGCGAGTCGCCGGTTTTCACCACGTTGAAGTTCCACTCCGGGTGGTGGTGGTGCCCGTTGATAGAGTCAATAGCGTTGGCTGTGCAGTAAATTGGCGTGTCAGGGATGCAGGACATCAGCTCAGTCAGCGCACCGGCATGGTCCTCTTCCGCGTGGTTAATGATGATGTAGTCGATATCTGCCAGGTCAATTTCACTGCGCAGGTTCTGCACGAATTCACGGCTAAACTTGTGGTCTACTGTATCGATCAGGACATTTTTTTCTTCACGGATGAGATAGCTGTTGTAGCTGCTACCGCGCAGCGTTTTATATTCAGTCCCGTGGAAATCACGAACTTCCCAGTCACGTTGGCCAACCCAATGAATGTTATTTTTAACCAGAATAGACATAGCAACCTCAGTAATTAATTCAGCGTTTTTCTAAAAAAGATGTTTTGCTTATTGCAGGTTGCGTGCCAACTTTTTATTTGTTGATTTTAAAGGGTTTGTTTTTTAATGCCTATAAGGTGGTAGTCAAAATGACTATTCATTTTATTGTCAATATGACAATATGAATTGTCAAAATGACAATGAGGTCGTCATGAGTTTTTCCGTAGACGTGCTGGCGGGTATCGCCATTGAATTACAAAGCGGTATTGGACATCAGGACCGTTTTCAACGCCTGATAACCACCTTGCGTCAGGTGTTGGAGTGCGACGCGTCGGCATTGCTGCGCTATGAGTCGCGACAGTTTATTCCGCTGGCGATCGATGGGCTGGCGCAGGATGTTCTCGGCAGGCGCTTTACCCTGGAAGGGCATCCTCGTCTGGAGGCGATTGCCCGCGCCGGGGACGTGGTTCGTTTCCCTGCCGACAGCGATTTGCCAGACCCTTACGATGGGCTGATTCCGGGCCAGGAGAGCCTGAAGGTACACGCCTGCATTGGCTTACCGCTGTTCGCCGGTCAAAATCTGATTGGCGCGTTAACGCTGGATGGCATGGAGCCCGATCAATTCGATGTTTTCAGCGATGAAGAGCTTAGGCTGATTGCCGCGCTGGCGGCGGGCGCGCTGAGCAATGCGCTGCTGATTGAACAACTGGAAAGCCAGAATATGTTGCCGGGCCCGTCGACGGCCTTCGAGCAGGTGACTGAAACCCAAATGATTGGCCTGTCGCCCAATATGCTGCAGTTGAAAAAAGAGATTGAGATTGTGGCGGGATCCGATCTCAACGTACTGATTAGCGGCGAAACGGGGACCGGGAAGGAGCTGGTAGCTAAGGCTATCCATGAAGGTTCGCCGCGCGCGGTGAATCCGCTGGTGTATCTGAACTGCGCGGCGTTGCCGGAAACCGTAGCGGAAAGTGAGCTGTTTGGTCACGTAAAAGGCGCCTTTACCGGGGCTATCAGCAATCGTAGCGGTAAGTTTGAAATGGCTGACAATGGGACGCTGTTTCTCGATGAGATTGGCGAACTCTCGCTGGCGTTACAGGCTAAGCTGCTACGTGTGTTGCAGTACGGCGATATTCAGCGTGTGGGTGACGATCGCAGCCTGCGCGTGGATGTTCGGGTGCTGGCGGCAACGAACCGTGATTTACGGGAAGAGGTGCTGGCCGGGAATTTCCGTGCGGATTTGTTCCACCGTCTGAGCGTCTTTCCTCTTTTCGTACCGCCCCTTCGTGAACGCGGCGAAGATGTGGTACTGCTGGCCGGTTATTTTTGCGAACAATGTCGGCTGCGGCTGGGACTTTCCCGCGTGGTGTTAAGTCCCGGCGCGCGTAGTCATCTATTGAATTACGGCTGGCCCGGGAACGTGCGTGAGCTGGAACATGCCATTCACCGGGCGGTTGTTCTGGCAAGGGCCACCAGGGCAGGGGATGAAGTGGTGCTTGAGGCGCAGCATTTTGCCCTGCAGGATGAAACCCCGGCTCTGCAGGCGGAGGTTGTTGCGGAGATCCCGCTGCATCGCAACCTGCGTGAGGCAACGGAGTCATTCCAGCGGGAGATGATCCGCCGGGCGTTGGCGCAAAATAATCACAGTTGGGCGGCAAGTGCGCGGGCGCTGGAAACAGACGTCGCCAACCTGCACCGGCTGGCGAAACGTCTGGGGCTGAAGGATTAGATAATACCTGCCTGATAGAAATCCTGCAGGTTGATAGCACCGGTGAGTTTACCGTTTTCATCTACCACCGGTGCGGCAGTGATTTTGCGCTTCATCAGGATCTCTTTGGCGTCAATGGCGCGGCTCTGCGCCTGCAGCGTAATGCCATTATGGGTCATTGCTTCGCTAACCTGAGTGGTGAGCGCTCCGCCGCCAACCAGCCAGCGGCGCAGGTCGCCGTCGGTAAAGACGCCTTTCACCAGCGACTCGTCGTCGCAGACTGCCACCAGGCCAAGACCCGTACGGCTTAGTTCCAGCATCGCGTCCATGACGCTGGTGGTGAGCGTCACCTGCGGAATGGCATCGTCACGGCGCATCAGATGATGCACTTTATTTAGCAGACGAGCGCCCAGCGCACCCGCCGGATGTGAGCGGGCAAAATCTTCTTCGTTAAAGCCGCGCGCCTGCATCACGGCGATTGCCAATGCGTCGCCCATCATCAGAGTGTTCACGGTACTGGAAGTCGGTGCCAGGCGCATCGGACAGGCTTCGCGCTCAACAGAAATATCCAGCACGGCTTTGGCTGCCAGACCCAGCGGTGAGGTCGGTTTTCCGGTCATAGCCAGCAGAGCGATGGACTTATCTTCCAGGCGCGGAATGATGAGATCCAGTTCTTTTGCGCCGCCGGAGTAGGAAATAAACAGCATGACATCACGGCTTTCAATCATCCCTAAGTCGCCGTGCAGCGCTTCAGCCGGATGCACAAAAAAGGCGGGCGTGCCGGTACTGGCGAGGGTCGCGGCTATTTTTTTGCCAATATGGCCTGATTTGCCAATCCCGGAGACAATCACTTTGCCTTCGCAGTGGATGATAGTATTGGCGGCGCGGACAAAATCATCGCCCAGTCGTTCAGGCAGTCGGCTGGCTTCCTGTAGCTCCAGCATTAACGTCTGACGGCCCGCGTTCAGTAGTGCATCACTCATTGGTTTCTCCGGTTATGATCACTTCAATCCCTTTTGCTTCCAGCGCCTGACGAAACGCAGGGTCGATACCCGCATCGGTAATCAGCTTGTCGACGCTTTCCAGACTGCACACAACATTGGGGCTTTTGCGCCCAAATTTTGACGAGTCAGCCATCAGAATCACTTCGCGAGCGGCATTGCACATCGCTTTACTGACGCTAAACACCTCATTAAAGGTGGTCACGCCGGCATTGAGGTCAATGCCGTCGGTGCCCATGAAGAGTTTATCAAAGCTGAACTGCTCAAAGGCGTTTTCTGCCAGCTGACCGTGAAATGACGCAGATTTTTTGCGAAAGGTCCCGCCGGGCATCAGGATAGTTTGCTCGTTGTCCAGCTCTGAAAGGGCGTTAACAATGTGCAGACTGTTGGTCATGACGGTGATGTTGCTAAAGCGGGTGAGCATCGGCACCATCTGCAATACGGTGCTGCCCGCATCCAGAATAATCGAGTCGCCATCGTGAATAAAACGGACGGCGGCTTCAGCAATCTGCTCTTTTTTATGCGTATTGATTAGCGTTTTGTGATCGATTGGCGGGTCGGATTCATCTTTATTTAATACCACGCCGCCATAGGTACGAATGACGGTTCCGGCATTCTCCAGAATGACCAGGTCTTTGCGAATGGTCGTGCCGGTTGTGTCAAAGTAGTGGGCCAGTTCTTCAACCGAGCATTTCCCCTGCTTTTGCAGGTGCTCCAGTATGGCTGCCTGTCGCTGACGAGGTTTCATAGGCGTGATTACCCTGACTTAATAGGTTGCAAAATGATAATTTCGCAAGCTATTAGCATTCACAACGAAATTACCCATGTTTCAGTTTAAGCGCCAATGATAGTGCATTCTGCGCTAACGGATCATGGGGAAAGATCACATCAGGCTGTAAATCATCAAGATGTTTGCCCATTATCGTGGCAATTTTACCGGGCCTGGCAAATACAGTAAGACCTTTCATAAATAACGAATCGGTAACCCGCTGTTGTTCATCCAGCGCGATGGCGACCACCACGCGGGGTTTAAACCGTCCACCGGAACGACCTACGCCAACCCGACCCCGCTGGCAGAGTTGATCAAACGCCCGGTTAAAGCGGGATATTTGCCAGCCACCGAGCGCCAGTTGCAGGCACCAGGCGATAGCGGCGACGGTAATCAGTGCGGAAACCATAATGTGCTCCTTTGATTTTGCCGGATGGCGGCTGTGCCTTATCCGACCAGATGTGTGTAGGCCCGGTAAGCGCAGCGCCACCGGGCAATCATGTTTCTTAGAACATCACCTGACCACCGGTCACGTTAATGGACTGACCGGTGCAGTAAGAGGCTTTCGGGCTGGCGTAAAACAGCAGCATGTTCAGCACGTCCTGATAATCGCAGCCGCGCTTAAGCGGAACCTTATCAATGTAGTACTGCTCGACTTCGTCTGGCTTAAGGCCAAGCTTGGTCGCATATTGCGGTAATAATGACTGAAACATCGGTGATTTCAGCAGATTGCCGAGCATCAGTGAATGCACGGTGATCCCGTACTCTGCCAGATCCAGCGCCAGCGACTGGGTTAAACCTACGCCGCCAAATTTTGCCGCGCTATAGCCTGAGTTGTGTTTACTGCCCACTTTCCCTGATTTGGAGTTGATCTGGATAATGCGTCCCTGGACGCCATCGCGGATCATCAGGCGTGAAAATTCCCGTGCGCAGAGAAAGTAGCCGACCAGATTCACCTGCAACGAGCGATCGAAATCCCCAAGCTGAAAGTCGCTGATAAACGCGGCTTTTGCGATACCCGCGCTGTAAACCAGCAGATCGACGCGGCCAAATATTTCATCCACTCCGCGCGACAGCGCCAGCACACTTTGTTCGCTGGTGGCATCAGCGCCAAAACCGTAGGCGGTGCCTTCGCCAAACTCGGCGTTAATTTCCTGCGCGACGTTGGCGGCTTTATCGCTTTGGATATCCACCACCGCGACGCGGTACCCTTCTGTCGCAAGCCCACGGCAAAGGAATGCCCCCAGGGTCTGGCCTCCACCAATGACAACGGCAACCTGATTCATCTTTATCTCCTTCAATCTTAAGCAATAAACTTCAAAATACAGCCCGGTGCGATACCGTCCGGTACGGGGCCCGCAACGTGTACGGTGCCGGGAAATTCCGCTTCACTCAGTCCGTCAAAACGCAGAGTGATATGCCCCAGTTCACGTAAGTTTTGTTCCGCCACGCTGCCAACGGCTGTGACCGGGTAGCGATGCTGGCTTAGCTCAAATTGGATCCCAGCCTGCAAAGAGCCGTTCAGCTCCCCATGGCAATGGATGAAGCAAAATTCTTCGATATCCGCAGGCGCGCCTTCACGAAAGGTAATTAGCATCTGGTCGCAGAGTGCATCCGGGGCGCTCTGGCCGATGCGGGTGATGGTGGTTTCATAAATCACGGTCATTTTTGAGTGCCTCTTATTGGTAAATAAAGCCGGAAACAAACCAGGCGATGAGAACGGTCGGTGCGCCGGTCAGAAAACGACTCACCAGTACGGATGGCACACCGACGCGGACCGTGTCCTGGCGCGCTTCGGCTAGCGACAATCCGACTGGAATAAAGTCGCATGCCGCCTGAGCGTTAATGGCGAACAGCGCAGGTAGCGCCAGATGCGGAGGAATGTTCCCCAAACCAATCTGTACGCCGATCAGGACGCCGATAACCTGGGCGATGACCGCACCAGGGCCGAGGAAAGGGGACAGCAGCGGGAAAGAGCAGATCAGCGCCAGGGTTACCAGCCCCAGCGGATGGCTGGCCAGCGGTGCGAGTCCATGGGCAATCCAGTCCCCCAGGCCAGACGCCATAATGATGCCGATCAGCGCCGAGACGAACGCCATAAACGGCAGAATGGTTTTCAGGACGGTATCGATAGTGTCTCGCCCGGCCTGAAACAGAACCGCAACGGCTGAACCCATTCCCATGCCGACTTTTGCCAACAGACCGTCGCTTTGTTCGGTAATTTTCTTGCTGGTGTCGTACTCGCGACCCATCGTGCTGTTTGCAGGCGTTGGCGCAGCGGATGCTTCACCGATAACGGTAATGTTTTCTTCTTTCACGCCAGAGACATAGATATCTTCGATAATATATTGGGCCAGCGGACCGGATTTACCCGTCGCGTGAATATTCACTGTTGGTATACGGCGTTTTGGATAGATCCCGCAGCGCAGCGTGCCGCCGCAGTCGATGATCGCCACGCCAATTTCGTTCTCTGGCGGCTCGCCTTCTTTGAAGCCATCAACGGCCTGCCAACCTGTCAGGCTGGCTATCCTGTCGACTATTACGGGGCGAGTCCCGGCGGTGATATAGACAATTTTCTTGCCTGGCTCGGCATCCAGTTCAAGCGGGCCGCCCCAGCCGCCGGTGCCTTTTTCAATACGAATACGCGTCATGATGCTGCTCCCGCCAGATGTACTTTCTGCTCAAGTTGAATGCCCATTTTTTTCTCAAAGATGGTGGTGGTGAAATCGGTCACCCAGCCGCGGAAGAAGTTGGTCACCAGGCCGACCAGCAAATAGCTCACTGCCAGCGGGCCGAGCGGAAGACCCAGCGTGGTCAGTCCGCTGGCGATCCCCAGATAGACGAACAGCTCACCGGGGTTGATGTGGGGAAATAAGCCGTTCATTGAATGGCAGCTGTAAGAGGCGGCTGCGTAGTAGCTGGGCTTGAACTTTTCCGGCATAAAGCGGCCCAGGCTCAGCGTCATAGGATTACAAAACACAAATGTGCCGATGCACGGCAGCAGTAGATAGCGGGACAGCGGGTTTCCGGCGCAGCGCTGGGCAAAACGTTCAATACGTTGCTGACCGATAAAGTTAATCAGCGCATTCATGATGACCAGCAGACTGATCAGCAGAGGCAGAATACCGGTCACCATGCCGGTAAACACCTCTCCGCCTTTCTGGAACAGTCCGATAAACCACTCAGCACCGAGTGTGATGGTGTCGATCATTATTCTCTCCTGTAGGGGTTTTAGTTATCTTGCCAAACGGTTACTAATTTTAATCAGATCGAAAGATTTAAAAGTGTTATTTTGATCGCAAAATGAAAGATAAATATTTTAATTTGAAAGATTGTGCGTGAGAACGCGCAAATGTGCCGGTCAGGAGTGCAAGAGGGGGGAAATTCTGTGAAGGAGAGCGACTACTGCTTCCTTGTGTGGCGGAGGATGCTTTACCATACTTCTCCCAGGCTGAATTTGTTTAATGGATGTCTCATGTTCAAGCGTCGTTATGTAGCGTTACTTCCCCTTTTCGTATTGCTTGCTGCTTGTAGCAGCAAACCTAAACCTTCAGAGACTCAAACGACTACGGGTACGCCATCCGGCGGCTTCCTGCTTGAGCCACAGCACAATGTCATGCAAACGGGCGGCGATTTTGCCAATAATCCGAACGCGCAGCAGTTCATCGAGAAAATGGTGAACAAGCACGGCTTTGACCGCCAGCAGTTGCAGGAGATCCTGTCGCAGGCCAAGCGTCTGGACTCGGTATTGCGTTTGATGGACCGCCAGGCGCCGACGACTCAACCGCCAGCCGGACCTAACGGTGCATGGCTGCGGTATCGTAAACAGTTCATCACTCCGGATAACGTACAAAACGGTGTGGCCTTCTGGAACCAATATGAAGATGCGCTGAACCGTGCATGGCAGGTCTACGGCGTACCGCCGGAAATTATCGTTGGCATTATTGGCGTAGAGACTCGCTGGGGCCGTGTGATGGGTAAAACGCGGATTCTGGATGCGCTGGCGACGTTGTCGTTTAACTATCCTCGTCGTGCGGAATATTTCTCTGGTGAACTGGAAACCTTTCTGCTGATGGCGCGAGATGAAAGCGACGATCCGCTCGATTTGAAAGGTTCTTTCGCAGGGGCGATGGGCTACGGCCAATTTATGCCATCTTCCTATAAACAATATGCCGTTGATTTCAATGGCGATGGTCACATTAACCTGTGGGATCCGGTTGATGCTATCGGTAGCGTGGCGAACTATTTCAAAGGCCACGGCTGGGTGAAAGGCGATACGGTCGCGGTTCCGGCGAATGGCCAGGCGCCTGGGCTGGCGAACGGCTTTAAAACCCAGTACAGCATTTCTCCGCTTGCCGCCGCAGGCCTGACGCCGCAGCAGTCTCTGGGTAATCATCAGCAGGCCAGCCTGCTGCGACTGGATATCGGTACCGGTTATCAGTATTGGTATGGACTGCCAAACTTCTACACCATCACCCGCTATAACCACAGTACCCACTATGCAATGGCCGTGTGGCAATTGGGTCAGGCGGTCGCGCTGGCGCGCGTGCAGTAATCATTTGTTATCGGTCTACAGGGGCAATTCCTTGTAGACCGAATACGCTATCCTGGTGCGTTATCCGGTACTCTTTTGAATGCGGTTTATCTATTTTCTGAATGCCCCTCGTAAAATTGTCTCCTCATCCCCATCTTGGTTATGAAAGTGCTATCTTGTCCGGCATATTTTTTTAACTGACAGAGGCTGAAATGACCGACAGTGAACTGATGCAGTTAAGCGAGCAGGTTGGCCTGGCGTTGAAAGCGCGCGGGGCAACCGTGACGACGGCGGAATCCTGCACTGGCGGCTGGGTAGCCAAAGCAATTACGGATATTGCCGGCAGCTCCGCCTGGTTTGAGCGCGGGTTTGTGACCTACAGCAATGAAGCCAAAGCGCAGATGATTGGCGTGCGCGAAGAGACGCTGGTCCAGCATGGGGCGGTGAGCGAACCTGTGGTGGTGGAGATGGCGATTGGCGCGCTAAAAGCGGCCCGCGCGCATTTCGCTGTTTCGATTAGCGGTATTGCGGGGCCAGATGGCGGCAGTGAAGAAAAGCCCGTGGGGACGGTATGGTTCGCTTTTGCCAGCGCGAGCGGCGAGGGGATTACTCGCCGGGAATGCTTCAGCGGCGATCGCGATGCGGTACGTCGACAGGCGACCGCCTACGCGTTACAAACCCTGTGGCAACAATTTCTACAAAACACTTGATACTGTATGAGCATACAGTATAATTGCCCCAACAGAACATTATCTATCACGTTTCGCGGTTTAACCCGAAAGCGGCATGACAGGAGTAATTAATGGCTATCGACGAAAACAAACAGAAAGCGTTGGCGGCAGCGCTGGGTCAGATCGAAAAGCAATTCGGTAAAGGCTCCATCATGCGCCTGGGTGAAGACCGTTCCATGGATGTGGAAACCATCTCCACTGGTTCGCTTTCTCTGGATATCGCATTGGGCGCGGGCGGTTTGCCAATGGGCCGTATCGTTGAAATCTACGGGCCTGAATCTTCCGGTAAAACGACGCTGACCCTGCAGGTTATTGCTGCCGCACAGCGCGAAGGTAAAACCTGTGCGTTCATCGATGCGGAACACGCACTGGATCCCGTCTATGCGCGCAAGCTTGGCGTTGATATCGACAATCTGCTGTGCTCTCAGCCGGATACCGGTGAACAAGCGCTGGAAATCTGTGATGCGCTGGCGCGCTCCGGTGCGGTTGACGTTATCGTTGTCGACTCCGTTGCCGCATTGACGCCGAAGGCAGAAATCGAAGGCGAGATTGGTGACTCTCACATGGGCCTTGCGGCACGTATGATGAGCCAGGCCATGCGTAAGCTGGCCGGTAACCTGAAGCAGTCCAACACGCTACTGATTTTCATCAACCAGATCCGTATGAAGATTGGCGTTATGTTCGGTAACCCGGAAACCACCACCGGTGGTAACGCCCTGAAATTCTATGCTTCTGTTCGCCTGGATATCCGTCGTATTGGCGCGGTGAAAGAAGGCGACAACGTGGTTGGTAGCGAAACCCGTGTTAAGGTCGTGAAAAACAAAATTGCCGCGCCGTTCAAACAGGCTGAATTCCAGATTCTTTACGGTGAAGGTATCAACTTCTACGGCGAACTGGTTGATTTGGGCGTGAAAGAGAAGCTGATTGAAAAAGCCGGTGCATGGTACAGCTACAACGGTGAGAAAATTGGTCAGGGTAAAGCGAATGCCACTAACTGGCTGAAGGAAAACCCGGCAACGGCGAAGGAAATTGAGAAGAAAGTACGCGAGTTACTGCTCAATAACCCGGATTCAAAACCAGACTTCTCTGTTGATGACAGCGGTGAAGATGTAAAAGAAACGAACGAAGATTTCTGATAATCTGACGTTATCGCACATAGAAGGGCTGCATACGATGCAGCCCTTTTCCATTTCTGAAGGCTCACTATGACAGAAGCAACTTCCCGCCGCTCCGCTTATTCCCGACTTCTTGACCGCGCTGTACGTATACTGGCGATGCGCGATCACAGCGAGCAGGAACTGCGGCGTAAGCTGGCCGCTCCGGTGATGGGAAAAAATGGACCGGAAGACATTGATGCAACGCCGGAGGATTACGACAAGGTCATCGCCTGGTGTATTGAAAGTCGTTATCTGGATGATGACCGCTTTGTTCAGCAGTTTATCTCCAGCCGTAGCCGTAAAGGTTATGGACCCGCGCGTGTGCGTCAGGAATTAAACCAAAAAGGGATTTCGCGTGAAGCCGTTGAACGAGCCATGCGCGAGTGCGAAATTGACTGGGCAGCACTTGCGCGCGCGCAGGCCATTCGTAAATACGGAGAACCTTTACCTGTAGATTTTTCAGATAAGGTAAAGGTCCAGCGCTTTTTGCTCTACCGTGGCTATCTGATGGAAGATATTCAGGCAATATGGCGAAATTTTGACGATTGAGCGCATACGGGATTTTACTTCCCAGTAAAGAAAACTTATCTTATTCCCACTTTTCGATTGCCAGAGGCGCAGTTTACGTGCCGATGCTGGTAATGACATTTCGTTAGCTTGATTTCTTCAGGATAATTATGAGCAAGAGCACCGCTGAGATCCGTCAGGCGTTTCTCGATTTTTTCCATAGTAAAGGACATCAGGTAGTTGCCAGCAGCTCCCTGGTACCGAACAATGACCCTACTTTGTTGTTTACCAACGCCGGGATGAACCAGTTCAAGGATGTGTTCCTTGGCCTCGACAAGCGTAATTATTCCCGCGCAACCACCTCGCAGCGTTGCGTGCGTGCGGGCGGTAAGCACAACGACCTGGAAAACGTCGGTTACACTGCACGTCACCATACTTTCTTCGAAATGCTGGGCAACTTCAGCTTCGGCGATTATTTCAAACATGATGCTATTCAATACGCATGGGAACTGCTGACCGGTGAAAACTGGTTTGCCCTGCCAAAAGAGCGTCTGTGGGTCACCGTCTATGAAACTGACGATGAAGCCTATGAAATCTGGGAAAAAGAAGTCGGCATTCCGCGCGAACGTATCATCCGTATCGGTGATAACAAAGGCGCGGCTTATGCTTCCGACAACTTCTGGCAGATGGGTGATACCGGCCCTTGCGGTCCGTGCACCGAAATTTTCTACGACCACGGCGACCATATTTGGGGTGGCCCTCCGGGAAGCGCAGAAGAAGATGGCGATCGCTACATTGAGATCTGGAACATCGTCTTCATGCAGTTCAACCGTCAGGCTGACGGTACCATGGAACCGCTGCCGAAGCCGTCCGTGGATACCGGTATGGGCCTTGAGCGTATTGCGGCCGTGCTGCAACACGTTAATTCCAACTATGAAATCGACCTGTTCCGTTCACTGATTGAGTCCGTGGCGAAAGTCACCGGCGCGACCGATCTGAGTAACAAGTCGCTGCGCGTTATCGCTGACCATATCCGCTCCTGTGCATTCCTGATTGCCGATGGCGTTGTCCCGTCGAATGAAAACCGTGGTTATGTGCTGCGTCGTATCATTCGTCGCGCGGTACGTCATGGCAACATGCTGGGCGCGAAGGATACCTTCTTCTACAAGCTGGTTGGTCCGCTGGTGGACGTCATGGGCTCCGCAGGTGAAGAACTGAAGCGTCAGCAAGCTATGGTTGAGCAGGTTCTGAAAACCGAAGAAGAGCAGTTTGCGCGTACACTGGAGCGTGGTCTGGCGCTGCTGGATGAAGAACTGGCAAAACTGTCCGGTGATACACTGGATGGCGAAACCGCATTCCGTCTGTATGACACCTACGGTTTCCCGGTTGACCTGACGGCGGACGTTTGCCGCGAGCGCAACATTAAGGTTGACGAAGCGGGCTTTGAAGCTGCAATGGAAGAACAGCGCCGTCGCGCACGTGAAGCCAGCGGCTTTGGCGCAGACTACAATGCGATGATTCGTGTTGATGGCGCCTCTGAATTTAAAGGCTACGAACACCTGGAACTTAACGGCAAAGTGACCGCGCTGTTTGTTGATGGTAAAGCGGTAGACGCAATTAACGCAGGTCAGGACGCAGTTGTCGTACTGGATCAGACTCCGTTCTATGCGGAATCTGGTGGTCAGGTTGGCGACAAGGGTGAACTGAAAGGCGCAGGCTTCGCGTTTGCCGTGAGCGACGCGCAGAAATATGGCCAGGCCATTGGTCACATTGGTAAGCTGTCTGCGGGTTCTCTGAAAATTGGCGATGCAGTACAGGCTGATGTTGATGAAGCTCGTCGTGCGCGCATTCGCTTGAACCACTCCGCAACGCACCTGATGCACGCGGCGCTGCGCCAGGTACTGGGCACGCATGTGGCACAGAAAGGCTCATTGGTTAACGATAAAGTGCTGCGCTTCGACTTCTCTCATACTGAAGCTATGAAGCCTGCTGAAATCCGTGCCGTTGAAGATCTGGTTAATGCGCAAATTCGTCGCAATCTGCCGATTGAAACGAACATCATGGATCTCGAAGCGGCGAAAGCCAAAGGCGCAATGGCGCTGTTTGGCGAGAAATATGACGACCACGTGCGTGTTCTGAGCATGGGTGATTTCTCTACCGAACTGTGTGGTGGTACTCATGCCAGCCGTACGGGGGATATTGGTCTGTTCCGTATTGTGTCTGAGTCAGGCACTGCGGCGGGCGTTCGTCGTATTGAAGCTGTGACCGGTGAAGGCGCTATCCAAACCGTGCATGCTGAGAGCGATCGCTTAAGCGATATTGCGCAGCTGCTGAAAGGCGATAGCCAGAATATTGGTGACAAAGTTCGTTCCGTGCTGGAGCGTACGCGTCAACTCGAAAAAGAATTGCAGCAATTGAAGGAACAGGCTGCGGCGCAGGAGAGTGCAAATCTCTCCAGCAAAGCGGTTGATATCAATGGCGTGAAGCTGCTGGTCAGCGAACTCGCGGACGTTGAGCCGAAAATGTTGCGTACCATGGTTGATGATCTGAAAAATCAACTGGGGTCTACCGTTATCGTTCTGGCAACGGTAGTGGAAGGTAAGGTTTCTCTGATTGCGGGTGTGTCTAAGGATGTGACAGATCGCGTGAAAGCAGGGGAACTGGTTGGAATGGTCGCTCAGCAGGTAGGCGGTAAGGGTGGTGGTCGTCCGGACATGGCGCAAGCCGGTGGTACGGATGCTGCGGCTCTGCCAGCAGCGTTAGCCAGTGTGAAAGGCTGGGTCAGCGCAAAACTGTAATAATTATAAGCGTAAGTCGACGCTGCGGACTTCAATCCGCAGCGTTTGTATCAACGCTATCGACAACGATAAAGTCAGGTTGAAGTTGTGTATATCGGCTAAACTTAGGTTTAACAGAATGTGATGCCGTGACTGCTTACACTTAGGTGTTTGTCATCGCTTACTTTTTGGCGTTATATGATGGATAATGCCGGGATACAGAGAGACCCGACTCTTTTAATCTTTCAAGGAGCAAAGAATGCTGATTCTGACTCGTCGAGTTGGTGAGACCCTCATGATAGGCGATGAGGTCACCGTGACAGTTTTAGGGGTGAAGGGCAACCAGGTGCGCATTGGCGTAAACGCCCCGAAAGAAGTTTCTGTCCATCGTGAAGAGATCTACCAGCGTATCCAGGCTGAAAAATCCCAGCAGTCCAGTTACTAAGGTTTTCGCGTCTCACCTTTCTGGTGAGGCGCAACCTGATTGAATTATCCCTTTTCTTCTCTTTTCTTCTTCGTCTTCCTCATTTTTTCGATTCTCATCCGCGTATTGCCTTTCCCTGCGATTTTTCCGTTTGTTCATTGCCTCAAGAAATTGCCAATTTATCTGTTGATAAAACACTCTTTTTGCCGTTTTTGCAGACTAATTGCGCGTGAAATGTGCAAACGATAAAAGCGCTGGAAAAATTGTTTGACTTATAAGTCCCAGAAAGTAATATGTGCGCCACGCAGCGACGATGAGCAGAAACAAGTTCTTCGAAGCACTCGCAAGAGGCGTGTTGGTGAGGTGGCCGAGAGGCTGAAGGCGCTCCCCTGCTAAGGGAGTATGCGGTCAAAAGCTGCATCCGGGGTTCGAATCCCCGCCTCACCGCCATTTGCATCCGTAGCTCAGCTGGATAGAGTACTCGGCTACGAACCGAGCGGTCGGAGGTTCGAATCCTCCCGGATGCACCAT
>NZ_JAOWCZ010000032.1:0-7169 GCF_030336705.1 Citrobacter sp. Cb028
CAGCAGAGCTCGATGTGCTGGCGTTTGAAGGCGATGAAGCCCTGAGCTTGCCGTTCAGCTACCGGATTGAGTTCACCAGCGCTGATCATGCCATCAGCAAAGAAATGATGCTGATGAAAGCGGCCTCCCTGACGCTGCAGGCCCCGGTAGACCAGGGTTACGGCATCAAAATGCAACAGGCCGTGCGCACCCTTCAGGGAGTGGTGAGCGGCTTTGAGCGCCTCAGTACCTCCAAAGATGAAACCCATTATGCCCTGACGCTCCAGCCACGCCTGGCGCTGCTTGACCGTTCGCATCAGAACGCCATTTATCAGGACATGTCGGTCCCACAAATCGTGGAAAAAATTCTGCGCGAGCGCCACAACATGCGCGGTCAGGATTTTCTGTTCTCGCTTGCAAAAGAGTACCCGCGTCGTGAGCAGGTGATGCAGTACGGCGAGGATGACCTGCACTTTATTACCCGTCTGTTGGGTGAGGTGGGCATCTGGTTCCGGTTTACCACTGATACGCGCCTGAACATCGACGTGGTGGAATTTTATGACGGCCAGCAGGGGTATGAGAAAGGCCTGACGCTGCCATCGGTTCCGCCATCAGGACAGCATTCAAAAGGCGTGGACTCGGTCTGGGGCATGGAGAGCCATCATAACGTGGTGCAGAAGCAGGTCAGCACCCGTGATTACAACTACCGTCAGGCGACGGAAGACATGAACACCCGGGTCGATGCGACTCGCGGGGATGCCACCACCTACGGTGATGCCTACCACTATGCCGACAATTATCTGACGCCGGGCAGCGCATACGACCGCAATCCTGCGCCGGAATCGGGGGCGTTCTACGCCCGCATTCGTCATGAGCGCTACCTGAATGGTCAGACGCAGACCCGCGCCATCACCAGCTGCCCGACCCTCTCTCCTGGGCAGGTGCTGAAAGTCACCGGCGGGTACGAAGTGGCAGAGGTGTTTGCTCAGGGCGTGGTCGTCACAGCGATGCACAGCCATGCGCGCCGTGATGAAGACTTCGGCGTCAGGTTCGACGGTATCCCGGACAGCACTGATTTTAGTTTCCGCCCTGAGCCTGGCTCACGCCCGGTGATGGCCGGCACCTTGCCGGCCCGCGTCACCAGCACTACCGAGAACGATACCTACGGCCATATCGATAAAGATGGCCGCTATCGCGTCAACATGCTGTTTGACCGTGATAACTGGGAAACCGGATTCGAGAGCCTGTGGGTACGGCAGTCCCGCCCGTATGCGGGTGATACCTACGGCCTGCACCTGCCGCTGCTGGCGGGCACCGAAGTGGCGATTGGCTTTGAGGACGGTAACCCGGACAGACCGAACATTTCTGGCGTACTGCACGACTCGGCCCACAGCGACCACGTCACCATCCGCAACTACAAACGTAACGTGCTGCGCACACCGGCGAACAACAAAATCCGCCTCGACGATGAGCGCGGGAAAGAGCATATCAAGGTCAGCACCGAGTACGGCGGCAAGAGTCAGCTGAATCTCGGACATTTAGTGGATGCGGAGAAGCAGAAGCGCGGTGAGGGTTTTGAGCTCAGAACCGACAGCTGGGGAGCCATCCGGGCACAGAAAGGGATGTTCATCAGCGCTGATGGCCAGACGAAAGCACAGGGCCAGGTGCTGGAGATGCAGCCAGCGGTCAGCAATCTGGGCGATGCCCGGGAGCAGATGACGTCCATCTCTGGTGACGCGCAGAAGGCGACCGCGAATCCGGCCGATCTGCAGGCGCAGATAGCGTTGCTGGAACAACAGCTGACAGACCTCAAAAAATCGGTGCTGCTGCTGAGTGCTCCGGACGGCATCGCACTGACCAGCGGACAACATCTGCAGGTATCTGCCGGGCAGAACCTGATAGCCACTGCCGGTAAAAATGTTGATGTCAGCGTGGTGAAAAATTTGTTCATCGGGGTGGGTAATGCCCTGAGCGTATTTGTGCGTAAGCTCGGTATTAAGCTCATTGCGAATCAGGGGCCGGTGCAGATACAGGCGCAGAACGACCTGATGGAATTGCTGGCCCGTAAAGAAATCAGCATTGTCAGCACGGAGGATGAAATCAAAATCATCGCGAAGAAGAAGCTGACGGTAAACGGCGGGGGGAGTTATATCACTCTGGATGTTAATGCCATTGAATCAGCGACAATGGGCGATTTCAGGACAAAAGCCGGGCATTATGCCAGACAGACGCGAGCGCAGAATAGACCAACAATACCCGTCTTAGCAGCAAAATCATCCCAGGCAGATATTGATGATTTGTTAAATGAGAAAGATTGGTTTGAAATTATTTTAGTAGATGATTACGACCAACCAATTCCTTATGAACATTATCGATTAACTACATCCGATGGAGTGATTATAGAGGGATTTCTTGGAGGGGATGGAGTCGCTCGAATTGAAAATATTGCATCTGGCATATGTGATGTGGTATTTCCTAATGTTAAAAGGGATAGTTAATACATGGCAGATAAAATTAACATAAATTCAAAAGATCAAAATGTTAGAGCTAAAACTGGAGAGCGGCATCAAGCTGTAGTCCAGGGTTCATTAATGGAGATATTAATTGGTGGTCCATATGTTAAAGATGGTGAAGATAAAACGTATGGACATGTTGCAATAAGAATTATTGCACTTAAAAAGGATTATACTTACGACTATGGTCGATATGGCGCAACGCGAGGGGTCTTTAATGATGAAGGTGATGGAATAATTAGGGTTTGGTCGAGCTTTAAAAAATATATAGCAGGTGAAAATGCTACAGGGAGAAAAACTGTAGGGTATATGTTTAGTATAAAAGATGAAGATGCAAAAAAAGTTATCGAGTATTATGATGAGTTTGTTAAAGGTGCTGGTGTTGTTGCAAAAAGTAAAGTGATGACTTCGTATAAGACAAAGTACGAATATGATGCTTTGAAAAGGAACTGTACTACGGTAAGTTTTGATGGAGCCAAAATTGCAATTTCAGAGATTGATAACTCACAAGCGAAATACAATAATGGACAAGGTCTTAGTATGAAAGAAAAGCTTGCGGCAAAGGTTTCTGGATGGCCTGATAGAGTTTTTATGCCTGCGGATGCTGGCGTTATGCTGAAAAGTAGAGATAAGCCTAAACCAGTAAAAATAAATCAGTATGGAAATTAATTATATCAATATGATTATTGCAGAATGAAAATTTCTGGCATGTTTTTATGATGCGTTATATAATTCTTGTTTAATGAGGTGTGGATGGAATGTAAGACTAAAGTATTATTCTTTTTTATTATATGTTCCCTAATGGTCAGTATTTCAAGAGGTGCTACTTTGAAACTTTCTAAATTAGAGTATACAACGATTCCATTATTGTTTGGAACTAATATGGATTGTCAGGAGTACTCTATATTACCGCCAAAAGTAACATTGAATCCCCAGCAGTCATTTGATGAAGGATTTTCTCGCTATGCATTAAAGGTTAAAGTTGAGAGGGATTTTAATCACAATAAGAGAAGCGACGGAATGATTCATCCTATCTGGTTATCTTCTGCTTCAGATGTTGATATCGAAAGCTTGATTCTTTACCACCCTATATCAAAATCAGATCTCCTTGCCATAATAAAAAATAGTGGAATAACTCGGTCTCAACTGATAGATATACTGAGGAAGTGGGATGATGAAATTGCAAAGAAATAGTTTCTTTTTTTTATTGAGATGTTCTATTGTTATCTTTTTTATTTTTTTTAATGGTAAGCCACATTCTGAGGATAATGCAATGGTAATCGGTAACGAATATTTTTTCACAGAAACCCCTCTGATTATTCATGATTATCGTGGTTCTGAGTATTCTATATTGCCCGCGGGTGTTGCTCTTTACCCCATTGTGGATGGTTATAAGCATGAAAATGGGTATGTGATTTACATTAATTATCAGTCTCTTCCTGGTGAGTTAGAAACCATCTCAGACAACGCTGGTAGCGATATTATAAGTGAATTGTACCTGTCTAAACCTCCTGCTGATTTTAAGACGGAAAATAATAAGGTTCTAACAAGAAATGATCTTGTGCATTTGCTAAAAAGAAGCACGTTAACAAAAAAGGATTTTGCTGAGGTAATTTCTAAATTTGAAGAATAAATTATGTGTCCTTATATGTCTTTTGATAATGACATGCTAAATGTATCGTTTTTACTAGATGATATAGTTAAGCATATTATGTTAGTAGTGAATGGAGCTCATGTAATATATTGTATGCTAATGCCAAATACATGAGGCGGACTTACAAACACTTAGATGCCTAATATATTCACTGATAAGTTTTAACCTTGTCATCTTGCTATCTTTATTTTCAGCGTATTTGACAGAAGGTGCCATGAGCATGATTTTCCGGCGTAAATAGACCCGTTTTAGTTTGAAGAACTAATGAAACTTACTTAGAGGTGCTTTTTTATTGAGGCTTTTCATGGGGCATAGTCAAAAACCAAGTTAAATAAAGCTTTAGAATATGTCCTCAAGCGCTTTATTAGAGTCGTCATATTTAAATCATTGAGCTAAATTAAATATTTAATTTATATTTTAATTTTTATTGTATCTGGTTGCACTGGCTCTCACCTGGTTGTCTTGCCTGAAAAAAGTGAACTTACAGTTGCAACAATTAATAACCAGTACCAGGAAGTCATTGAAATAAAAGGTGGGGCTGTTAATGAATTCAGCATATCGGTAACTATAACCCCGAATGGTTCAGGGTTGGCATGGAGTCCTGAAGAAATAAAATATAGTTTCGGCGGAGAGGATGGAGTAAACAAAGACTACCATCGCATCATCATATCTGGTATCCCGAAAAAATCAGGTGATTATAGCGTAACTGTTTCTGGATTTACTCTTGGCACAATACATTCCGGTAAAGATTTTTATAAGAAATATACGATAACGATCAAGCAGTAACTAACTCACTTAATGCATGTCAGGTTTTTCAGAGTATAATTTTTCTGCCGATGTGTAAGGAATACAATGAGCAACAATCCCCCGATCAGATTCAGCCACAACCATCACCAGCTGGCGGTGAAGGGCTGCTCAGCAGAGCTCGATGTGCTGGCGTTTGAAGGCGATGAAGCCCTGAGCTTGCCGTTCAGCTACCGGATTGAGTTCACCAGCGCTGATCATGCCATCAGCAAAGAAATGATGCTGATGAAAGCGGCCTCCCTGACGCTGCAGGCCCCGGTAGACCAGGGTTACGGCATCAAAATGCAACAGGCCGTGCGCACCCTTCAGGGAGTGGTGAGCGGCTTTGAGCGCCTCAGTACCTCCAAAGATGAAACCCATTATGCCCTGACGCTCCAGCCACGCCTGGCGCTGCTTGACCGTTCGCATCAGAACGCCATTTATCAGGACATGTCGGTCCCACAAATCGTGGAAAAAATTCTGCGCGAGCGCCACAACATGCGCGGTCAGGATTTTCTGTTCTCGCTTGCAAAAGAGTACCCGCGTCGTGAGCAGGTGATGCAGTACGGCGAGGATGACCTGCACTTTATTACCCGTCTGTTGGGTGAGGTGGGCATCTGGTTCCGGTTTACCACTGATACGCGCCTGAACATCGACGTGGTGGAATTTTATGACGGCCAGCAGGGGTATGAGAAAGGCCTGACGCTGCCATCGGTTCCGCCATCAGGACAGCATTCAAAAGGCGTGGACTCGGTCTGGGGCATGGAGAGCCATCATAACGTGGTGCAGAAGCAGGTCAGCACCCGTGATTACAACTACCGTCAGGCGACGGAAGACATGAACACCCGGGTCGATGCGACTCGCGGGGATGCCACCACCTACGGTGATGCCTACCACTATGCCGACAATTATCTGACGCCGGGCAGCGCATACGACCGCAATCCTGCGCCGGAATCGGGGGCGTTCTACGCCCGCATTCGTCATGAGCGCTACCTGAATGGTCAGACGCAGACCCGCGCCATCACCAGCTGCCCGACCCTCTCTCCTGGGCAGGTGCTGAAAGTCACCGGCGGGTACGAAGTGGCAGAGGTGTTTGCTCAGGGCGTGGTCGTCACAGCGATGCACAGCCATGCGCGCCGTGATGAAGACTTCGGCGTCAGGTTCGACGGTATCCCGGACAGCACTGATTTTAGTTTCCGCCCTGAGCCTGGCTCACGCCCGGTGATGGCCGGCACCTTGCCGGCCCGCGTCACCAGCACTACCGAGAACGATACCTACGGCCATATCGATAAAGATGGCCGCTATCGCGTCAACATGCTGTTTGACCGTGATAACTGGGAAACCGGATTCGAGAGCCTGTGGGTACGGCAGTCCCGCCCGTATGCGGGTGATACCTACGGCCTGCACCTGCCGCTGCTGGCGGGCACCGAAGTGGCGATTGGCTTTGAGGACGGTAACCCGGACAGACCGAACATTTCTGGCGTACTGCACGACTCGGCCCACAGCGACCACGTCACCATCCGCAACTACAAACGTAACGTGCTGCGCACACCGGCGAACAACAAAATCCGCCTCGACGATGAGCGCGGGAAAGAGCATATCAAGGTCAGCACCGAGTACGGCGGCAAGAGTCAGCTGAATCTCGGACATTTAGTGGATGCGGAGAAGCAGAAGCGCGGTGAGGGTTTTGAGCTCAGAACCGACAGCTGGGGAGCCATCCGGGCACAGAAAGGGATGTTCATCAGCGCTGATGGCCAGACGAAAGCACAGGGCCAGGTGCTGGAGATGCAGCCAGCGGTCAGCAATCTGGGCGATGCCCGGGAGCAGATGACGTCCATCTCTGGTGACGCGCAGAAGGCGACCGCGAATCCGGCCGATCTGCAGGCGCAGATAGCGTTGCTGGAACAACAGCTGACAGACCTCAAAAAATCGGTGCTGCTGCTGAGTGCTCCGGACGGCATCGCACTGACCAGCGGACAACATCTGCAGGTATCTGCCGGGCAGAACCTGATAGCCACTGCCGGTAAAAATGTTGATGTCAGCGTGGTGAAAAATTTGTTCATCGGGGTGGGTAATGCCCTGAGCGTATTTGTGCGTAAGCTCGGTATTAAGCTCATTGCGAATCAGGGGCCGGTGCAGATACAGGCGCAGAACGACCTGATGGAATTGCTGGCCCGTAAAGAAATCAGCATTGTCAGCACGGAGGATGAAATCAAAATCATCGCGAAGAAGAAGCTGAC
>NZ_JAOWCZ010000033.1:0-84704 GCF_030336705.1 Citrobacter sp. Cb028
TATCCAGCCCATACTGTTGTAACCGGTGTGTTGGCCTGAGAAGCGCAGCACACCAGGCTCTCCCGGCAGCACATTGCCTGCTATCCGTGCACGGGGTTGAGTAACAGGTACTGTCGCTCGAGATCGTCCACTTCTGTACGTCCCGTCACGTTAAACCCCATCTTCTTATAGAAGCCAGATGTCAGCTTGTTAAAAGGCACGACTAATCTTACGTATGGATTTTGTGAGGGGTAGAGCAGTAAAGATATTGAGAGATGATCGGTTGGAAAGTATCAGAAACTATAAAAGCAAAAACCCGCCTCTAGGGCGGGTTCTTTAGAATAGTGGTGCCCGGACTCGGAATCGAACCAAGGACACGGGGATTTTCAATCCCTTAAAAAAATACCAAACGATCTAGTAGAACTGACAGCCCTTTACTGGTTTACCTTAAGTAAAATGTTTCAGTTGGGCGCTACAAGCCTTAAATGAGGTTCAAATGAGGCGTTTCGGAGCTACCAGATATCTACCATTGAGCATGGATGGCTTATTACAGTGTAGCTTCGTAGGTCTGACATCTATGTTGAATTAGATGAAAGAACCTCATCCAGAGCAAGCAAAGTAATTACATCCCCAGCAATATCTGATCTGATTCCTGGCGATTCCGACCTCACCATTATAGTGATGGGCTGCCCCCAGAAGAATCAGAGAACAGATGCCATTTTTACTGTAAACCGTGGCCAATACTACTTGACCACTACAGTTTTGTCAGACGATACTTGCATTAAGTATGAAGTTAAATACCTTTTTTCAGCAAATAAAGGTCAGCACGTCTGAAGCGTGGATTGCTCTCTAGACGCTCATCGGTTGCTCCCTTTTTGCCCAAGGGAATAAGAAAGGTATCAAAATTCTTTGCCACTACTTGATGAGCAAGGTACTGTGCTCGCCTTAAAGACAGCCAGTCATTAAAAGAATCTTCCCCTGTAGCATCCGTACTACCGACAATCAACAGTATATAATCCTCAGCCGAATATTGCGCAATGGCATTACGTATATTGCTGAGGTCTTGCCGGTTTCGATTCGCATGCGCGCTAGCAGGAGAAAAGTACACGCTGCCAATCAGCTGCGGACTCACTTTCAGCTGGTTTTGAAGGATTTCCATATAGTTACTTTGCTCGCCCGCAAGACGGGGCGAACAGAGTTTATCAAGATGATCCAAAAACAAACGTGTTTTCTTCGCTCGCGCAATAGCCTCCTGGGAAATGACGGTGCGCGTTGTACCATCATAATTCAAGGCGTCATTTTTTTTGTTTTTTATTAGAGAGTTGGAATGAGTCACACTGCGGTTTTCACAGTTAAAAGTCGTCATTCCCTCCATCGGCTTTGCAAAGGATATACCCGATATAAACGAGAAGCAGATGAAATAATATTTAACCATTGACATTACGGGTCGTCGACTCCTGGGAAAAATAATGTATAAAACGCGTTTCGATTTCTTTGTCGAAATCATCGACATAATTATCAAGAAAAATAAAGCCGGTATCGTTATTCCAGCTCGTGGCGCATTGCAAAGCCACATAGTTATCAGCAGCATCCGCATCCGGTGCCACCACCACGAGTTTACTTACCTTTCCTGAAGAGAAGGTATTCTTAATGGTTGTACAAGCTTCCTGAACGCCAGCTAAGGTTTCTGGATCGATGGAATCATCTTTCCCTGAGATAAACATAATCACCACATTGCGGGTAAGGCTTGAACTCCCCGAAAAAAAACTTCTTCCGGCCCAAAGCAACCCTTCCAGCGCCAACAGATCTTTCCCGGAATAGTCTATTGAGTTAAGCGCGGATTTAACGCTTTCCGGTGAGGACATATTGCTGCTAACCACAGTCGATGGGCAGGTATTCGTGTCGCCAAAATAATTATTTCTGGAGACAGAAAGTGCATAGTGAACCGTTGGCGATAACGTGATTTTCGACGCAGACTGAGAATAGTTTTCTTCGGGCATGGAAAAATCACCCTGATTTGCTACCTCATCTGTGTAATCTTCGAAATAGCGATAATTCTGGTAGCGCTTTGCATAGTGCTGCGCCAACGGCAGGAATTTTATATAGTTTTCACTTGCCTGGAGGTCTTCAACAACCTTGGTTTGTTTATCTACCTTTTCCTGAGCATTATCAATGCTAGCCTCAAGCTGCGGCAGGCTATTGGTAAGCGAAGTCAACTGGTTATTAACTGAATCAATTTGCTTTTGCAACTCAGCATACTCTTCGGTGCCCGGTTTATACTTAGTCTGTTCTTTCTTAAGATCGGCTAACTTTCTGTCCAGAGTAACGATAGAACTATTGGTACTGGAAAAGTTATTTTTTGCAGAGGTAAGTTGCGACTTATAGGATGTCAGAAGATCTTCCTCCCTAAAAGCGTTCTCCCACCAGACAAAACTAAAGTCGTCACCACGGTTAATTCCCGTATAACATCTACCGGCATTATTGACGCGATAAGAATAGGGAATAATATTGACCCTGGTATCCGCAGCATCACCCGTTAACCGTTTTATGGCATTATAAAGGGGCTGACTAACGCGGCTCATATTCGGTTTATTTTCAGGAGTACTTTCAACGGCCAGATGTATATTTAAAGGATGAAGGACCTTAACCGTATTATCCAGAGAAGTAATATTGAGATGTTTGCTTAAGTGCAGCGAATCATTCAATGTTTCAAAGGGGACAGTGGTGGTTTGCGAAGTATTTGTTCTTGCTGAAATAATTTCCTGCAGCCGATCATTATCTTTCAACTCCTCCATATCCTCTACGGAAGCATACTTGAACTTCTGCGTATACTTAAAGGGGCTTGTACCCGATGCGCTGACAATCTCATTAAGCGCTGTCTGCGAACGACCATGATCGATCAGGGAAGTCCGAGCGACAGCGCTGGTAATATGGATATTTCTTAGTTTATCCAGGATAGAAAATGAAGTGTTTTCTACCCAGAATATTGAGATCATCACCATCATGCCACCAATAGCCCATAGCGGCATTAAGCTTCCCTTTTCAGAGAAAAAATGCGTTTGTAATTTCATTTATGATTCTCTATCAATGATGATGTCCAGGCATCACCGAACTGCTGCCAATAACGAGATCACCATCAGAATAAAACATATTACTTATTTTACGGCAGACGGTAACTCTATACATTCCGTTATTTTTGGCAAAAGAAGTTTGAACATTGAAGCTATAAGCCGATAGCTTTTTTTTCAAAGAACATTGTGTCCCGTCCTTTGAAGGAATATGGATTACCTGATAGGCATCTGTCTGATAGGCAACCTCTTCGACATAAAGATCGAAAAACTCTTTCGACGATTCCCCAAGAGCCTGAATATGATGCCTTAAAAGCTCAATATCTTTTGCCTGCAAATTTTTATTACTAAATAATGTGGATCGCTGCGCAATCAGACTGGCGACCTGGGCCGAAGTTTTTTCAGCACTATAACTTAATACCATCACGTAAGTTTGCTGCAGAGCGTAAATAAAAAGTCCGGAAAAAAACAAAAATACAAAGGCGGCCTCAACTGCGACACTGCCTTTTTCACAGTTAAGTCGTTCACCTATAGTAGTCATTAACAGCGATAGTCTCTCTTATCAGAACAACAGGAAGGCCAAATAACTCGCATATTTCATCACTGGATGCCAAGCGTTTGACCTCATAACTAAATTTGATTATTTTACTTTTTTCACTACATTTTTCGGCCGTTGTTTTTGAAATATCACTATAACACTCGACGGCAGATGGCTTATATTTCAATGAATTAAAATAGTTTCCTGTTCCCAGAGATTTTATCTGTTCGTCAAAATCAAAAGATAACTTGTCTGGTTCACTCTTAAGCAAGGCAAGATCGCTTCTTTCGGTGGCCAGGGATTCATTCAAGGCGATCATTGCCATATCATTTTGAAATTTCAATATCTCATAGGTAAACATGATAAACATAAAGATAATCAAAAAAACCATAGAGGTTTCTATTGATGCAACTCCTGACTCAGATTCGAAATCGTTTAAAAGCTGGGTCATATTTTATATTTTACTGGCTTTAAGTTCTTTCATAATAATATTGGCGTCGTCGATAGAATAACGGGTTAAAAGTAGATCATAAGCCCGTCCAGTGCTACCTTCGCTGACGAGACTAAGGATCAGATTTGAGAAAATTTGTTCACTATCTTGCTCCTGATAGGCCTGATAAAAAACATCTGCGACTGGCGTCGCATTACCGGCTTTAGTCTTCTTCATCCACTTTGCCAGATTGATATTCTGCGCGAGGGCGTCATTGCCAGGCAAAAATTGCTTTGCCTTCTCCAGAAGTGCTATGCAGGTATTAAAAGCATTTTTTTTACAATAGGCGATGGCTACATACATCATACCTTTCCCTTTATCTTCATCGGCCAGAACCGAACTCGACTGATTGAGATCTTCATAATGTTCAATTGCGCTATCCAGCTCATTACGTAACAAATTGTTCCGCAATAGCGCAATTTTCAGACGGGAATAATGTCGGCTACTGGCATCAACCATTTTGCTCAGCGCGGTCAGCTCGCTATTTTCCATGTCGTAACGATTAAGCTGATGATAGATATCAGCAAGGCGGAAGCGAACATCAACATCATAAATATTATTTTGAGCCTCCACCCGAGTAAGTTCCAGGGCCTTTTCAAGCGCACCGACTTCTACCGCTAGCGCGGCAGTTAGTCTGGTATCCTTGGAACTATTAACCTGCGAGCAAGAACAGGCCAGTAGAACAAATAAAACAAGAAACTTTTTCATGAAATCATATCCAACGAGAGATTTTGCATGGAGCGTAATAGGCCAGGTAAAATAATTTCCACAATAATAGGAAACATGATAAACAAAATTAATGGAATACCCATCTTTGCATTCACTGCACCAATTTTTTCTTCCGTTTCAATAAAATGAAACTGCCGTATCTCTTGCGCAAGGTTTTGCAGACTGCTGTGCATGCCCGCCCCAAACTGCGCCGAGTTCTTCACCGTAGAATTAAACTCCTGAACTTCAGAAAGGGGAACTTCTAGGTAAAGACGATCGCAGGCCTCATTCAGTGAAGCATATTTTATGGTATTACCAAAGTTAGATATACTTTGTCCCAGTAACGGAGAAAAGCGATGAAGCAAGGGTGATATAGCATCTACCGAAGAGGTTAACGTCATCCCGGTTTTGATGCAGGTTGACATGAGATCAAGAAAATAGACAAAGTTTGTTCTGAACTTCAGAAGTTGTTTTTTATGTTTACGCTCAAGATGTATCTTTAAACCAATATAAAAAATCGTACTCCACACCGGAAACGCATAGAAAGGTATATCACCAAACGTTGCCTTAACCACCAACATTGCCAGCAAGACCAAATATGCAGCAAATACACCAAGATAGAACAGGGTGCTTTGCTCATGGTTATAGTAGCCAGCATTCCTTACCAACTCATGAAACTGAGTCTGGCTCAGATACTTTTCGTTAAATTTATATATCTTTTCTTTCAGGTGGTTAAATATATACTTCGCTCTGTTAGAAAAACTTAAATACTCTGTGATGGTATTATGTTTAGAAACGATAAAATAAAATCTATCGTAATATTCCTCTTCTTTTTTTTGTTTTCTTATAACAAAGAAGAATACAACAACACCAAAAGCAAAAAGGATAATGGAAACTATCTGGATCACAGTTCAACCTTTTGAATCATCCGCGATATAATTACAAAACCTAGCGAAACGCTAATGACCACATAAATCAGAACATAGCGCCCATAAAGTTCATTAAACAAATAAATAAAATTCGCATGTGCAAAAGAATACATCACACCGAGCATTATCGCAGGCAAGGTTGCTAGAATAAAAGCAGCCCCACGCGATTCAGAAGTCAGCGCTCTGGTCTTCTTTTTGATTATCTGTGCGGCAATTAAGTCATCCGCCAGAGCCATCAATGTGTCCTTTAAACTGCTGCCTTTCTGCACAGAAATTTTCAGGTAAGAGCTAAAAACATAGTATCCCTTGTAAGGATAGATTTCTTCGCCCTTATCCAGTATTTCTTCGAAACTGACTCCGCTTTTTAGCTGCAATGAAATTCGCTTAAACTCTCTCTGCATAATGCCAGCCAGGTTAATCGAAACTGAATCGACGGAAGCATAAAGCGTTTGGCCCACGGCGAGGTTACGGCTAATCAATCGCAGCGCATACGGAAAATGAACTTCAAAGTAGTCACTGAATGCTTTCTGGTATTTTTTACGTACGACATAAACTGCAATGGCAAACGTCGTCCCAACAGACAGCGCATACGTCAAAGGCGAAGTCTTAAACGTTATGCAACAAAACCCCACAAAACATACGTAGCCGAACGTCAGAATAGATGCCGTGACAACATTCTTAATGCCATAAATAAGAATAAAATCCGGTGACGAACTGCCACTAAAATACGACCCCAATGTCTTTTTAGACACTGTTTTCGCCTTGCTTTCTATAAAATCATCGCCCATGATCGCAGCAAGCTTGCGATTGAGATATTGAGTCTTAACTCGTTTAAAAATAACCCAGCCAGGCAGGAGACAAAAAAATATGAAAGCAAAAAAGCTAGTCATTGATAATTTCCTTCAACTCCTGCTGCAAACCATAAAATGCGACTTTACGATCCAGAAGAGAATGCGAAAAATTACGTTGTTGCTGATACACCTGTGTACCATCATTTTTTTTAACGCTGTTAAGGACGAAAACATCCTGGCTTTGTATCACATCCCCTTCAATACCACCGATCTCGCTGATACAGGTAACCTTACGTTCACCGTTCGACAAACGAGCACATTGTACAATAATGTCTACAGCCTGAGAGATCTGTCCTTTTAATGTTCTGGTAGGAATATTGGGATTGGCCATCGACAGCATACTTTCCAGACGAACCAACGCATCCTTTGGCGTATTGGCGTGAATGGTTGAGAATGACCCATCGTGCCCGGTATTCATTGCCTGCAACATTTCAAAGGCTTCTTCACCACGGCACTCACCAATAATAATGCGGTCCGGGCGCATACGGAGTGAGTTAATCACCAAGTCACGTATGCTGATATTGCCCTCACCGTCAACACCTTTCGGGCGGGATTCCAGTCTGACAACATGCGCCTTTTGGATCTGTAATTCCGCCGCATCTTCTATTGTCACTACCCTGTCGCCATCGTTAATTTCATTGGAGAGTGCATTTAACAACGTCGTTTTACCCGAGCCTGTGCCGCCAGAGATAATAATATTCGCTTTAACGCGCACCATCAGACTCAGATAATGCGCCATCTCCGGGGTCATGGAAGAAAAATTTATCAGTTCCATCAGACCCAGCTTATCTTCTTTAAACTTACGGATTGAGATAGTACAGCCATCCAGAGCTATCGGCGGAACAATAATATTTACGCGGCTACCATCTTGTAAGCGTGCATCCACCATCGGTGAACTTTCATCCACTCGTCTGCCTATCGCTGCCACGATTCTTTGTGCAACGCGCATTATCTGATCGTTGTTTTTAAAGATAGATTCCAGCCGAATCAACTTCCCCGCTCTTTCAATATAAAGTGAAGATGTCCCGTTTACCATAATATCATTTACCGAGGTGTCATTTAACAACTCCTGCAATGGGCCAAGGCCAAATATATCATCATAGTAACTTTTTACCAGCTTATCTATATTGCGTCTGGTGATAATGATATTTTCACTATCGAGAATTGAAATCAGTTGAGTCTCAATTGAATCCAGTGTTTCAACAATATCAACAACATTATTTCCATCTATTTTTAGTCGCTCCACCAAAAGGCTGCGTACTTTCTCATATTCTTTGATTTGCATAACTTACCTGAAAATAAAGTCAATGATATTTATGGTGTTATCTTTTTTGAATCGACTTAAAAAAGATTCCTCTCTTAACATGGTGGTAGAGAAGTCAACCTTAACCCCAAGTTTGGAATGAATATCATTATCGGTTATACGCAACCCGGCATGGTGCAAAGGTTGCCGTAAGCAGAACAATTTGTCTTTACCTTTACCATTGCTTTCTTGCTTAAAAGATATTTTGTTACGTAAAAAGTTTAGATTATAAATGGACTCTATTTGACCATTGGTGAGCAACACTCGTATATCACTATTATCCAGTAAATTCATTCCTGCTGAGGATGTCATTAGATAATAGGGTACATTGATAAAAATAAACCCGTAGATATCTGAGACAGAATCAATAAAGTTATCAATGCCTTTAACCAGCGCATCTGAATCACTCATAGATATGTCATCCATTAATAAATTGAATGAAATGTAGTCAAAATGCTCATCAAATGCATTAATAAGCTTACGGGATGACAGCGAATCTAATTCTTCACCATCCCGGGTTATATGTTGTAGCGCTTGCTTATTCGCGCGTACGCCCAGATCGGCATCATAATAAATATTAGCCAGATCACAGTTAATAAACAATGTTGAGTAAGATTTAAGCGTTTTATTCTTTTTTAAGTCTCTGAAGGCGTAATAACTCAAATTAATATCTGGGGTTGTATTGCAGATCGCAATCGTCATCGAGGTTCGCGACCGGACATAGCCAAATCCTTTAAGAATGGTTTTAGTTAGTCTGGGTAAATCAACATTATTAATAAAGTATGCGGCATAACCTTGTTCTTCTGCGTTCCACGATGCATCTAGGGAATTATTATCACCAAGCAGTACCGCCGGATAGCGCCCGCGAAGAATCATGGCAAACTCTTCTATATCGCTGCTGGAGTACGACGTACCATCTACAATAAACCACAGACGGCTTGACGTTGACACCCAGTCTTCAATGATCGTGATCGTATCCTTTGGTGTGGCAGTATGGTATTCCAGTCCAATGCCATAGACACGAAGCGCTTCTTCTAGTTCGGATGTTTGTTTGTTAGTGGAACTAAAATAAATAACTAAATCTTTCTTTTTAGCTGGAGAAAAACGTTTTTTAAACTTATCAAAATTCATGCTAAATCCTCAATTGCCGATCGTTAATGCTGGTAGCACAAATTTCAGATTGATTGTATTCACGTATTTCACGAGTGCTACTTTTATACCAGTTAAAATCATCCAACTGATTAACATAGCAGGCTTTTGGATTGTACTTGTTAAGCTGTAGTTGTATATCATGGATTGCATCGCTAACCACCACTTCAGATTTAATAGCATAAGTGTTTACAAGGTTAACAGCTATTGCATGTGCCGCATTTATATTTTCATTTTTACTGAAAACCGTCGCATTAACAAACCCATTGGCGGCGTTCTCAAGAATTATTTGCTCTAGTTTTAAAAATGTATATGCATCTGGTTGGGTAGTAATCTTGATAATGATAACATTATCATCCACGGTATTTAACCAGTTATCAGGCACGCTACATGCGCTGACAGCCAGGCTAACAAGCACAATTATTAATCTTTTACTCAATGACATAATCGGCCTCTTTCAACAATTCCATCGTGGACTTATGGGTCACTTTATTGATATTGAAAAAAGTTTCCCATGGACTGGAAAAACTGGCAAGTGGGAGACTAATAGTATTTTTTTCGGTAGGCTTGATATATTCTACCGTCGCAAAAATCACCAATTCACTTCTACCACTGTTAAAACCTATAGATTTAAATAATGCACCAAACATGGGAATATCACTCAGGCCAGGCACCTTGTTGACATATTGAGCTTGGTTATTATCAATTAATCCACCAAGAACAAAGCTTTCCCCATCGCGCATGCGCACCGAGGTCGCGACATTTCGGGTATTAATGGTCGGCAACTCTGTGTTTTCATATTTGTAATAGCCACCAATTTGTGATGACTCAACGGTTACATCCATGCTGATAGATGCGTCTGTATTTATCACCGGGGCAAAATTAAGTTTAACACCATAGTCTTTCCATTCAACCGTTGAGCCATTTTCACTACGTTGAAATATAGGAATCTGGCCGCCGCCATGAAAGCTTGCCGTCTTGCCATTCGTCACGGTCAGACTGGGTGTGGTGAGAACATTGGCAAGATTATTTTTTGCAAGTGCATTGATTGCAATGCCTAATGAGTTGAAACTCATTCCTTTTACCATGGAACTGTAAAGCCCACCACTGATGGTTAAATCGCTTCCGTTACTGGAGACAGCCCCCTGGCCCCAATCAATTCCCAGCGTCTCGGTAACCTCTTTAGACACTTCGGCGACGGTAACACGTATTTTAATCTGTTGATTCTTCTGCGTGAACAGTGAGTACTTTATTTGCTCCTCACTAAAGTATTCCTGGACGAGATCTTTTATATAATCAATATCTTCACTGGTGCTGACGGTGCCGCTGATGGTTAAAGAATTTCCCATGTCGATAGCTTTAACTTCTTTGAAACCTTCATTGGCTAGCAAAGTATTGATGACGGTAGCCTGACCACGAAAATCATTTACGGAAATCGGAAGCGTACGCGCTTCCCCTTGTTTACCATTGATAATAATATTGGTCTGGCCGCTGGTTTTGCCAAAAATATAAATGTTATGTTCATCCACCACTCTGAAATCTGCAACATCGGGAGAACCAATAACAACTGTATCAATGTCGAAATCAACTCTGTACTCTTTCGTTTTATTAACATCAATATCAAGTGCAAGGCATGCATGACTGAACATGAGCAACAGTAAACCGCCAAGAGTTTTATTAATTACGTCCATTTGAACTTTTTGCTCCTCGAATCTCGATGACTTTAATTTTCTTCTCTGCCAGTGGCGCACCAGAAACAATATCCGCAGCGGTTATTTCTCTTGAGTCGACGCTGATACTTGCTAACGGCTTGTTAAGCATGGTCACTGTCACAGGTGAAACAAAGAACATCCCCAGAACCTGGGCCTGAATAACGCTATCAATGTCATCCTTGTTAAAATAGGCATAAACAATTCTGGTATCGGGCGCATTGCCGCTTTTATCTAATTTACTGGAACTTCTATCAATAGTATCACCCTTAGAAATATCCAGCAGACTAGATTTTTTTTCTTTCCCAGCCCGGTCTTTGGCATTTTTAACAATCCAGACATTACTGGCAAACTTCTTCACGCGCGTATCTTTGTAATCTTTACCTGTTGAGCCACCTCTCTTCTGGTAGAAATCTTCACGATAGATCTTGTTATCGTTAGAGATCAAATAAAGGTCTACAAAACCGTAGTCAGCTACTTTGGGATTTAGAATACTTTCAGCACTTACCGATAATGGAAAGGCAATAAGTTCAGAATCTATTTTTTCTGGCAAATTCTTAAGATTTTCCAGAGTCAAAACCTGCCCTGCACTGATTTCAGTTTCGGCAATTGCACCTTCGCTAAGCAAAACATCCATCTTTTTTTCATCCAGCGCTTCTGCCAGTTCATCAGGACGTTGCCCAGGGTTAAATTTAATCGTTTTTCGGGTATAAAAGTCACCTTCAGGAATTTCACCTCTTTGCATATCTTTCTGCGCCACGAAATATACGCTTTCGATGCGTTCGTCAATGATGGGTTGCTTATCATCAGCCCCTTTTTTATAAATACCCATTACGCCAACCAACATCACGACAATAGCCAGAATTGCTATATATCTATAGCGCATATAATTCGCCTTTCATTCAACCGATAAAAGTAAACGTGCATAAAGCTAATGCTATAGGTATACCGTAAGGAATACCTTTTTTAATCATATCAACTTTTCCCAATGGCGGTATTTTGCACAAGACAAAATGCCACAGCAGGGACCAGCATCCACCAATAAAAATCACCACATAGAGAATAGCTATGTGCCATTGCTCAGGACATAATAACAAGGTCAGAAAAAGAAACTTTACATCTCCCATCCCGATAATATTTTTATATGATAATGCAATGCCGCAAGACAACGTGATCGCTGGGATAATATATCCCCCTCTAACATAGCAATTGCTTTCATCTAAACCAAGTAAGTAAGCAAATCCAATGAAAAGCAGTACAACCAGGGCTTTGTTGGGGATGCGCCGGTATCGAATATCCATCCACATAATATATATGGATGTTAAAACAATCAGAATATAAAGAATCATACTTGTTCAGTACCTATGACGGGAGGTAATCACCCCATTATACCCATCACTAATACCATTTTCGTACACGCATCATACAA
Organism: Citrobacter sp. Cb028; assembly: GCF_030336705.1. Classification (NCBI taxonomy): domain Bacteria; kingdom Pseudomonadati; phylum Pseudomonadota; class Gammaproteobacteria; order Enterobacterales; family Enterobacteriaceae; genus Citrobacter; species Citrobacter sp. Cb028. The sequence goes on from NZ_JAOWCZ010000033.1 coordinate 12,154, forward strand.
TCTACCCATATAATAGAAATTTTCATTAGAGCCTCCATGAACGTCAAAGATATAATACTCTCATGCAGACGTCGCTACGCCAATAATAGCGTATTCAGTCGCTGCTACATCTGTATCTTGGACAAGATGATTTGCTGCCTTTGGCAAATAAAGTTAATTTTAAATAGATATAAACCTTTAGATTTCCTTCTGCGCTATCTCAAGTGCCAACAATAATAACAAAATTCTTTAAGTTCCTCTTGTCAAGATAGTTTCAGCATATGTTATTTTGACTTCCATAATTTTCCATGCGTATACAAGGGCGATCAAGAAATCCCCACCCTCCCGGGAAAAAATGAAATATAATCCTGCTGACATCGCCACACCAATAATGGCATATTCAATCGCAGTAACACCTGCATCACGGGAGAAATGGTTAACGGTCTGTGGCAATGCTACAAGCTTTATACCGATATACAACTTAAGAAGAATTTCATAGATCACGTAATTATCAAACCTGCAAATGAAGAATATAACATGGCCATATAACACTGACCTGTAATTTGGTCAGTGTTATTCATTATGACCGCGTAATTACTTATTCAGAATGTTGCCCGCACCTGTGATTTTCGTAGACATTGTTTTCCATGCGGCTTCCAAGGAGGCGAGGAATCCACCCTCATCAAAGATGTAGAACAGACCAGAAGCCATTGCCACACCAATAATGGCATATTCAATCGCAGTAATTCCCTTCTCACCGACTAGGTGATTTACTTTATGTGCCATATGAATGTGAGCGGCAGTGTATGCTTTAATAATCATGTTGTTTAACATCGTCAATTCCAATTATGAACAATGGGTTACTTAGAACATTCAGTCGGTCTATTTCAAGGATCAAGTAGACACAAGCAAGAATATGTTATTTGTTTACACCAAGCGTTAACTTGATTACGGCATAGTAAGACGCTGAACTTCCTTTGTCATATCAAAAAAAATATATAAATAAAATACCTTATTCTATAAATAAAATCACTAGCGATCTCTTTTAAGTATAAAGACCAGTTTATCATTTATCTGTTCGTTTATAGCTTCAATCGGAAAGATATCTTCATTGTTCATGATGAGTACAAACTGCCCCCGACTCTGATGCATGGCTACCGGGATAAAACGTGTCTCTTCAAATTTTTTCATTCCGCTCGTCGTCTGAGCTCTTCCTGAGATAGTGGCTTTTGTAAAAGACTGTTTTTGCAATGATAATGTTTTGAATTCAACATAGCTTTCCGCACGATACGTATTTTCAGATACAGCCAGTTTGCTTTTATCTCTGGTAACCTTTATAAAAGTCATTTTATCGTCGATATCAAAGGTTACATTCACTTTGACAACATAATTGTTTTCATTTGACCGCAATATTCCATGGTAGCTTGATGTAAAAATGCTCTGCTCACGTTTACCGTCAAACCAGGCAAGGCCAACAGCAAAAAAGATCAGTGCAGCAAGTAGTATCAAGTATTTAAAGCGATGTATTGCAGAGCGTTGTATTGGTATCGACAATTTCGCCATCATCAAGCGTCCTTCTGACTAAATGACAATTCACATTCCTTTTGTTCAACTGATAATCTATGCGTTCTTTATGAAAAGTGAATTTCACACCATCAAGATAAAACTGATTAATTTCATCTTTCGAATATTCCCTTATGACACCAACACCGACTCCCGCCATACTGCAGGCCAACAACAGTGACATCAATACAATGACCCTTAATGATAGCTTTTTACGCGCCCTGATACTTTTTTTATGATTATTTAACATTTCATGCTTTACAGAGTGGTCGGTAATGACGATCAACGCATTAGCTTCGCTGGATGCTAAATCCTCAGGTTCACACGTGGGACCGATGTCGCTATCGAACGTAAACAGAGCTGCAATATCCTTATCAATAACATAACCTTCCCGAGGCTTCGTCTTTATCAATTGCCTATCATTGTCCTTAATTTTCCTACGTAGCGAGTTGATCGTTTGATTTATTGTAAAATCACTTACAAATCGCCCATTCCATACTTCCTCTGCAATTTTCTGGCGTGAGATACAGGCCGGAGATGTATTTAAAAGAATCTCCAGAAGACATTTTTCCTTCGCCCGTAAAGCGATCATTTCACCTTTGAGATACACATTTTTGTTGTCTAAATTAAGGTCGCTATCGTTGCAGTCATCTACAGTAACCATATGAAATGTCCTTCGTCTTTCTGTACCACCATTATAAGAACGGAAAATTACAAATCACTATTTTTGTCTATATATGTTAAATCAACGAGAAAATACAATGTTTATTATTTTATGCGATATATTATCTCGCTTAGTGGCACTCTTTTTCGTAACGCGAGATTTCTGGTTCATATTTCATAAAAATACAAGCTTTTCATTTCTAAACGAATGCTAAACAAGTCGTATTTTATATTCTATTTATCCGGAAATCCTCTCTCTGGTAATGGTTGCCATATAAACTAACTTTCTGTATCTGCAAGTTTAGTCATAAAATGTAAGCATAACGTAAAGAATTTCGCACCCGGCATTACGCTATAATTCAATTACCCGGCCCACGTTCAATATATATTTCATTTTTTATAAAAGTGATAACTTGCTAATGGGGTCCCATACCCCAGACCAAAGCTGCAGCTCCAGCGGCACCTTATTTTTACCTTTCTGGCGGTTTAGCCCGTCCCCCCTTTCCCTCCTGCTACACCTCTATAGGGCAGATTTGTCTATGGGCCCGGGGTCACTCCATAACTCAATTACCAGTTCTACTGGTAAATCATCATACTATGACGTGGAAAGCGGGGAATTTTGCTGATGCGAAGAATCGTAAGGGGAAATAGGAATATTACAGGTGGAGTAAATGGTGGAAACACCCGACTGACAAGGGGGGTTGATGACGCTGAGTTTTTCCCCCTTGCCTGAAGAGGAGTCTCCCCGGTCTTCCCCCGGGGGCAGGGTCAGGTAATTTGTTGTTAAATAAGGTAAATTATGAAATCCCCCATTTCCCAGTATTCTCTGCTTCATTATGAATAATCTTAGAGAAAGGAACCGTAGAGGACCGTAGAAAGACCGTAGCAGTGGGGTAAGGAAGAGACACATCAGAGGGTGTTGAGGTGTCTAAAAGTAACGAACATCTGCGAAAATGGCGAGAAATCCAGCAAACAATTAACGTGCCGTAACGACCAGAAATTTACCGTAGCCAGAAAAGGAAAAAGCCTCGCTTTTCAGCGAGGCCTTATGAATAGTGGTGCCCGGACTCGGAATCGAACCAAGGACACGGGGATTTTCAATCCCCTGCTCTACCGACTGAGCTATCCGGGCAACGGGGCGCATTAAACCGTAATCCGGACACCCCGTCAACCAAATTTCTCGCTTTTTCTGTCGGTTGCTTAACTATGCAGCGATTTCGCTGTTTTCTCGAGGGTTTTGCTCAAAATTACAGCCCACCGTTATCGCCTTCGCGGGGAACCCATTCACTTTTAATGGATGTTACATGGCGTGTGCCGGTAACTGAATACTCTCCGACAATATCCTGATCTTTTGGCGAAACGAGAGTGATGAACTCTCCTCTACCAAAATAACTCTCGACAGAACCGATAAGGCACTCCCCATTTACCCAGACAGGAATGGCTGCGACAGGTTCAGACGTATAGTTCCCTGCAATCCCTGAACTGTAATTGTCCGCGTCTTCCTGCAACGTACCGGCAGGGATTGGGCAGATTGGGGAAACGCCGTCGCTTGCCTGTTGGTTTTGTAAAAGAATGCTTTGCATTTTGTTCAGTTCGGTAATGAGCTTTGTTTTGTCTTTGGTATTCAATTTCGGGAGTAGGGGTTGTCCTTCTTCCCGTGGTTCGATTGAATTCATATCGTATTCATAGCGATAGTGGACGGCTACGACGGGAGCCTTCTCGTCTGGGCTAAATGGACGCAACAGATATAGCTTATCTTCATTATATAAGCCGTTGTACCAGAGAGCGTAAACCTTACCGTTGATGCGCACCCATTGGCTCCACTGGTTGGCGCCGCGCCCATTCTCCGAAAATAGCGCCCCGGGTACGCCAAAGTTATCGTCATCCTGTTTGCCATTAACGACGACGAAGGCATTATCACCGCGTTTGAGTACGCCGGTGTAGCTGAATAATCCTGTGCCACCAACGTAGCTGTTGATGATGAGATCGCGTTTACCGTCGTCATCCAGATCAATGAGCGTAAAGTTCACGCCTCCATTTTCCGAATCGACACTAAACGTTGTGCGGGAAAATGCCTGCCACTCATCATCGCTAATCTCAGGGGAGGGTTTCGCGGTTGGTTCTGTTGAGTCTTCAGCGTAAGAGATCCTGAAATCAGTGATTTGACCGATTAATGGAAACTGACTGGCGATTTTGCTCAGTTCTAAGCCCGGATCGCTTTTTTGCATGCTCTCTACGGCGCTACGTAGCGTTTTTAGGGCCGTGTTATCCGTGTCTACATCAGACTGAGAACGTACGATGCTAACGAACGTAGGGAGCGTCCAGACACCGCCAACAGAAAGGTTTCCTTGTCCGCCGCTGCGGTATTCGTCGCGCAAGGTGAAGTTGTTACCCTCCCAGACCCAGAGCTGAATGGGATCGCTGAAACGGGCTATCTCACCGTTCTCATATTCACTGGCATCACTCGTGATTAGTTTAGGCGAAGAAGTTAGTTCAGTATTGGTTAGCCAGAGGATGGTACGTGAGCTATCAAAGCATTCGGTTTGAATGAGTACATGTTGTTTATCCACCGGAATGCGGTAATAAATGCGTTCCTGACCCTCTTCCAGTTCGCGGCAATTCATCTCGGGAGTGACCCTAATTTGGGGTTCTATTTTTTGTCGCTGCGCGGTCGTTAATGGTTCCACGTCCGGCGTGCGGATGACGGGTTGGGTGATGATAAGTGGGGCAGGCTCATCGTTAAGCACATCATTACTGGTTTTATCTCCTGGATGCAGCACAGCGCTTTGGGTATTGATGCGTTTCTGGAATTCATCCATTTTCAGCAGCACAGCGCTCGAACCTGCATTAGAAAGCAGTAATCGTTCGCCATCTGCTGCAAACTCAATGGTATTGTCCTGACGTAAGGCGTCCAGAAACACCTTTCGCTGTTGGTAGTTGAGTTTAAAATATCCCTCTGCGGAAAACGTTAGCGCGCCTTGCTTTTGACCATCAATAAAAAGCGTGGCGTCTTTCAGGGAGGGTTGATTCGCCGTACGCTGTGCAAAAGCAACCTCGACATACACGCTGGTGTCGGGGCCAGCCGCACGTGTGAGCAGTACGCTTACCGCATGGTCACTATAACCTGCTGCCCGACAGGTACCCGTATTATCACACGCAACTTCCCAGTCTTTATGTGCAAACGAAAAACCGTTTAATGGATTGGCATACAGGGGGGCAGAGATAAAACCTGCGAGGAGAATGCAGTGCGCGAGACGCATATAATTCCTTTTAATATGTCGGTATTGCCGAAATTATATGCGGTTCACAAAAGTTACGAAATCCGAATTAAGTCAGCGCACCGCCCATACGGCACTGAGCAAAGCGCAGGATATCTTCAGCCAGACGGTGTGCCGTTTCGACATCAGCATGGCTACGATTCACCAGCATGCGGCTCAGACAGCCCTCCAGCACCAGTTCCATCTGTTTGGCGACCATTGCTGGGTCGTCAACTTCCAGCGTCGTCAGCAGCTCATGGGTGAAGTCATGTGCCGCCTTTTTTTGCTGATCGGCTAACTGATGGATCGGATGCCCGGGATCGGGGTAAAACGTACAGGAGGCGATAAACAGGCAGCCTGGATAGCGATTATTGCTCACGCATTCGGACAGCGCGGTGTAGCGTGCCAGTAATTTCTGTTCAGCGCTCAGGGTGTCATCCAGCAAAAGTTGACGCCGCCAGATATCCACCCGCTGGCTGAGGTAACGTAACGCATCGTACAGAATGGCCTCTTTGTCGGGCCAAAAGCGTTGTAGTTCATCAAGAGGATAATCGATACGTTCGGCCACCATTTCCAGTGTGGTATTGGCTATCCCTTGAACCTCAAGTAATTTCAGGGCTTCTCCCAGGACATCTTCACGTTGCACGGTATTCTCCTCCGTATTTCTTGTTGCAAGTGTCGCTCACGGTTGGCGATCGCGCAAATGTGCGCTGAAGGTCGCGGCATCCATAAAGCCGGTTACCCGAGCCTCCGGATGCTCTTTCCCCTCGGCGTCAAAGAACAAAATAGTCGGCAAACCTAAAACTTGTAGATGTTTCAGCAGAGCGACATCCTGGGCATTATTTGCAGTCACATCCGCCTGCAAAAGCACCGTGTCGCCTAGCGCTTGCTGAACCTGCTGATTGCTAAACGTATACTTCTCAAACTCCTTACAGGCCACGCACCAGTCAGCATACAGATCCAACATCACGGGCTTGCCTTTAGCTTGTGCCAGCGCCTGATTTAGCGCATCTACCGAAGCCACAGGCGTGAAGTTAAGGTGTGTCTGGGTTTGAGCTTGCGGCACGCCGAACGCCCAGTCCTGCAATGGCCGTACGCTTACCAGCGCTGCAGCTAACAGGATAATTTGCACGATGCGCATCCAGGCGTGCTTTGCCTGGAGGCTGGTGATAAATGCCCAGCTAAAGAATGCGACGCCCAACAGCGACCACAGGCGAACGCCCCAGTCGTCGCCAATGATGCGTTCGAGTAAGAAGACGGGGAGCGCCAGAATGACAAAGCCAAAAGCGGTTTTGACATGTTCCATCCATGGGCCGCTTTTAGGTAACAGACGATTACCGAATACGGTAATTAGCATCAGAGGTAATCCCATCCCCAGCGCGTACAGATACAGCGTGCCGCCTCCCAGCCACATGTTCCCGCTCTGAGCGATATACAGCAAAATCGCGCTTAGCGGGGCTGTTGTACAAGGAGAACAGATGAGGCCGGCAATCGCCCCCATCGCAAAGACGCTACCGGGGGAACCGCCTTGTTGACGGTTACTCATCAATGTAAGGCGTGTTTGCAGCGATGAAGGGAGCTGCAGCGTGAACAAGCCAAACATCGAAAGGGCCAGCAGCGTAAAGACCACGGCAAGGCCAATCAGGACGTAAGGATGCTGTAGCGCAGCCTGGAACTGCAATCCGGCGGCCGCAACAACCAGACCCAGCGCGGTATAAGTGAGCGCCATTCCCTGGACGTAGATAAACGTCAGCAGCAGCGCGCGTCCGGTTGATAAGCGTTGTTTGCCGCCCAGCACGATACCGGAAATCAGCGGATACATCGGCAATACGCAAGGTGTAAATGCGATGCCAATTCCGATTAGCAATGCCCACAGCGCAGAGAAGGGAAGCTGGGTTGCAGGTTGTGGTCTCTCTTGCAAAGTATCGGTGGCAGGCACTGGCGCAGGTGTCGCCCTGGTATTGGCAGACACTTCACTTAATGGCACCGTTTTAGTTTCAGGCGGATAGCAAAAACCGGCGTCGGCACAGCCTTGGTATGTGACCGTTAATGTTGCGCCAGATTTAGCCTGATTGACCGTGACCGGGATAGTCAATTGTTTACGGTAAATCTCACTTTTGCCATAAAACTCATCTTCATGCCAGACGCCTGGCGGTAGTTTTACCTCGGCGATATCGGCCTGAGATGGCGTAATGCTTATCTGTTTGCGATACAGATAGTAGCCATCTTTAACCTGCCATGAGAGGTTCAGATCGTGTTGGTTTTGCTGAAAATCAAAAACAAACGCCCGATCGGCAGGAACAAACTGCGAGCGGCCAGGCGCGTCAAATAATCCGGCAAAGGTAGATGTGCTGCACAGCAGCAGGATCAGCGTAAGGATGCGTTGAGCCATGAGCGGTAATCAAAGTCTCCGTGAGTGACGGGTAAAACCAGAAGTTCAGGCGTTTGGTATGGATGATGTGACTTCAGGCAATCGAGAAGGGCTTGCTGGTGTGTGACGGTGGTTTTTAAAATCATCTGGACTTCATATTCCTGCTCCAGCTTACCTTCCCAATAATAGAGGGAGGTCGCGCCAGGCAGCAGCGTCACGCAGGCAGCCAGCTTTTCCGCCAGCACTTTGGCGGCCAGATCCTGGGCGGTTGCTTCATCCGGGGCGGTACAGAGCACCACAACGGTATCGGGGATGGAAATATCCTGACTCTTTACATCAAGCATAAACACCTCGAAAGAACAGAGTAACCAGCTAAAGAGTGGTCACTATACAACGGACGAGGGAAGGATGTTAGTTAAAGCGGGATGATGAGGAGGAGGAACTGCAGGGCGCGAAGGCACCCTGCAGTAAAGTTTTACAGCATGAAGCTGCCCAGCAAGAAGCCGAAGCAGACAGCCAAAAGCACGCCCAGAGTACCCGGGATGAAGAACGGATGGTTAAAGACGAATTTACCGATGCGGGTTGTACCGGTGTCATCCATCTGCACCGCCGCAACCAGCGTTGGGTAGGTTGGCAGAATGAACAGGCCAGAAACAGCTGCGAAAGACGCAACAGCAGTCAGTGGGGAAACGTTCAGAGCCAGAGCCATCGGCATCAGTGCTTTAGCAGTTGCAGCCTGAGAGTACAGCAGCGCAGAAGCAAAGAAGAAGATGACAGCCAGCAACCACGGATGACCCTGAATTACGCTACCTGCAGTATCTTTGATCCAGTCAATGTTGTGAGATACGAAGGTATCACCCAGCCATGCAACACCCAGGATACAAATACAGGCGCTCATACCCGCTTTAAAGGTGCTGGAGTTCAGGATGGAGTCAGTTTCAACGCGGCAGACGATCGTAGTCAGCGTCGCGACGCTCAGCATGATGATCAGGATTGCGTTGGTGGTGTTCATCAGCGGTTTAGCGACCAGGCCGAGGCTTGGGCTGTTGATGATGGCGTATACAACTACGCAAATCACGCCCAGCAGGAACAACCAAACGGAGGTTTTCGCGCCAGCTTTGATTTCAACTTGTCTTTCACCACGCAGTTCAACCAAACCTTCTTCCAGACGCTTACGGTAAATCGGGTCGTCAGACAGTTTGGAGTTGAACAGCATCGTTACCAGGAAGGACATCACCAGAACGGCCAGCAGAGTGGACGGAATGACCACGGACAGCAGGTGAATGTAGCTGATGCCATGACCTTCCATTACGGAAGACATGTAAACCACAGCTGCGGAGATTGGCGACGCCGTAATCGCAATCTGTGCAGAAACCACTGCGGTAGAGAGCGGACGGCAAGGTTTGATACCTTGTTCCTTCGCGACTTCAGCGATAACCGGCAGAGTTGCCAGAGAGATGTTGCCGGTACCGGCAAAGATAGTCAGGAAATAGGTCACGATTGGTGCAAGGATCGTGATGTATTTCGGGTTTTTACGCAGCAGTTTTTCAGTTTGATGAACCAGATAGTCCAGACCACCGGCAATCTGCATGGCAGAGATGGCAGCGATAACCGCCATGATAATGGAAATAACATCGAACGGAATATTACCTGGTTTTACGCCAATAGCGGCAAGAACCAGAACACCCAGCCCACCTGCAAATCCAATACCGATACCCCCAAGTCTGGCACCTAAAAAGATTGCCAGCAAAACGATGATAAGTTCTAAAACTATCATATTAGCCTTCCTTGTTGTTTAACAAGTTGATATTAAATTGTTGTTTTTAAGTAACTTCGAGTAAGAAAAAAGGCACGTCATCATGACGTGCCTTCTCTGGTACTACCCTACACGATTACTGTTCGCTTTCATCAGTATAACGTTTTGCTTTATAAGCAGGGTGCATCAGGTTCTGTGCAGAGAAGATATCGTCCAGTTCAGACTCGGTCAACAGACCGCGTTCCAGGACAACTTCACGTACGCTCTTACCGGTTTCGGCACAAATTTTACCGACGATGTCGCCGTTGTGGTGACCGATGAACGGGTTGAGGTAAGTAACGATGCCGATGGAGTTGAATACAAACGCTTCACAGACTTCTTTGTTAGCAGTGATACCACTAACGCATTTTTCCAGCAGGTTGTAGCAAGCATTGCTCAGAATGTGAATGGATTCAAACATTGCCTGGCCAATGACCGGCTCCATTACGTTCAGCTGCAGCTGACCAGCTTCAGATGCCATAGTAACGGTGATGTCGTTACCGATGACTTTAAAGCAAACCTGGTTTACGACTTCTGGAACAACTGGGTTCACTTTTGCTGGCATGATAGAAGAACCAGCCTGCAGTTCCGGCAGGTTGATCTCGTTCAGACCAGCACGTGGGCCAGAGGAGAGCAAACGCAGGTCGTTACAGATTTTGGACATCTTAACAGCCAGACGTTTCAGTGCGCCGTGAACCATAACGTATGCGCCGCAGTCAGAAGTTGCTTCAATCAGGTCTTCTGCCGGAACACAGGCGAAGCCAGTGACTTCAGCCAGTTTCTGTACTGCCAGCGGGGAGTATTCTTTCGGCGTGTTCAGACCCGTACCGATTGCAGTTGCACCGAGGTTAACTTCCAGCAGCAGCTCAGCGGTACGGCTAATGTTTTTCACTTCTTCTTTCAACAGTACGCTGAAAGCATGGAATTCCTGACCGAGGGTCATCGGTACAGCATCCTGCAGCTGGGTACGGCCCATTTTCAGGATGTCCTGGAATTCAACAGCTTTTTGTTCGAAGCCTTCACGCAGCTGGTTCAGGGCATCGATCAGTTTGATGATGGATGCGTATACCGCGATACGGAAGCCAGTTGGGTAAGCGTCGTTGGTAGACTGACATTTGTTAACGTGGTCGTTCGGGTTCAGGTACTGATATTCACCTTTCTGGTGACCCATCAGTTCCAGACCGATATTGGCCAGCACTTCGTTGGTGTTCATGTTGACGGAGGTACCCGCACCACCCTGGTAAACATCTACCGGGAATTGATCCATGCATTTTCCGTTATTCAGGACTTCATCACACGCCGCGATGATGGCATTTGCCACACTCTTAGGAATGGTTTGCAGCTCTTTGTTGGCCATTGCCGCTGCCTTTTTAACCATTACCATACCGCGAACAAATTCAGGAATGTCGCTGATTTTGTTGTTGCTAATGTAGAAGTTTTCAATCGCTCTCAGAGTGTGAACACCGTAGTAGGCGTCCGCTGGAACTTCCCTGGTACCCAACAAGTCTTCTTCGATACGAATGTTGTTTAACATGTGAACCTTCTTTTTCAAGCTGCCAATGATTTGACTAAACACACAGGATATATGTGATTTCGATTGTTTCTCGACCGACGATTATCCCCTGCATCGGTCTGATACTCGAGATCATATGCTGGTTCAGGATTTCTACCGTAATCTGGATCACTTAAAGCGTGGAATTTACCCCTTATTTATTATTCTGTGAAATGGATCACCCCTTTAGGATTAATACTAAAAATAAGTGTACAAGCGACTTGAAATTTTGCTAACCACCTCAACATCTAATTGATGCGAGTCACATAATTCATCGGGCAGGCGTTGAAAAAAACGACTGTTATTGACAGGAGAACCCTTTGCGCTGGATACCATTACTTGCCATTTTTCTCTATGTTTACATAGAGATATCTATTTTTATTCAGGTTGCCCATGTCCTGGGTGTCCTGATGACGCTGATTTTGGTTATTTTTACGTCGGTTATCGGTATGTCTCTGGTTCGTAACCAGGGATTTAAAAACTTTTTACTGATGCAACAAAAAATGGCGGCTGGTGAAAGTCCGGCTGCAGAAATGATCAAGAGCGTGTCGCTGATCATTGCTGGTCTGCTGTTGGTACTGCCCGGTTTTTTCACCGATTTCCTCGGTCTTCTTCTTTTATTACCCCCGGTGCAAAAACATCTGACGATGAAACTGCTGCCGCATTTGCGTTTTTCGCGTATGCCGGGCGGTGGTTTTAGCGCCGGAACCGGTGGCGGTGAGACCTTTGATGGCGAATTTCAGCGCAAAGACGACGATCGCAACCGTATTGATCATAAAGACGATCCTCGGGATTAAGCATCAGTATGCGGGCCGGATAAGCGTGAGCACCATCCGGCAAAATGCTTATCTGCCGGATGACGGCGTCAACGTCGCCTTATCCGGCCTGCGGGGTAAAAACAGCCACAGCCCTGCCAGCATAATCAGCGCATACAGGCTCTTCCAGCCAACCATTGCCAACAGCAGCAGACACAGTAGACCGCCAATGACCGCCAGCATGCGATAATGCCCTTTCAGTAATCGACATCCCGCCAGCATGCACAGCAAATAAATCATAATAAAGATGCCGTTAGCATAGATGATTAACGCATCGAGATTGATTTTCAGCATATAGATGCACAACGTACTGATCACGCAGCAGCCCAATACGGCGTTTAGCGCATTGCGCGGAAGGTGACGGGGTGACAGACGCGCCAGATGACTTTCCGGCTTATATTGCGCTTGCGACCAGACCAGCCGGGCGAAACTTTGAATATAAATGTTGAGACTGGCAAAACAGGCCAGATAACCAATGATGCAGGCGACCCACAGTGCCTGTACGCCAAATAACTGCACGACGATCTCTGGCAGTGAGGCCGCCGCCGCCATTTGCTCACCGTAGGCGCCAAAATGAAGCACGACGACGGTGCATGCCCAATAAACAGAGCCCGCCAACAGCAAGCCGATCATCAGCGCGCGCGGGAAATCCCGCTCCGGGTTTTTGAATTCAGATGCCAGATGGGCAAACGCTTCAAGGCCAACAAAACACCAGAACATCACCGACAGCGCGGCGAACAGTCCGGGGAGCTCAATCTCGGTTATCGCAGGGAAGGGGATTTCGCCAGGTTTCACATCGCCTGCCCACCAGATGGCGACAATGAGGGCAACAATCAATCCGGCAATGACCGTTTGCAGATTAGCGCTAGAGCTGGCACCGTGGGAGCCGATATACCAAACCAATGCCAGCGTACCGAGCTCTGCCAACAGAAGCTGTTCGTCATGCCAGCCAAACATCGCCTGACCAAATCCGGCGGCAATATGTAATGCCGCAGGCAAGCCGACGGGAATCACCGACAAAAATAGCCATCCGGTGACGCGCTCCAGGCGTGAGCCAAAGGCCATACCAACAAAATGCGCCACGCCACCCGCGCTGGGAAAATGACGACCCAGTACGGCAAAGACAATCGCCACGGGAAAGACTAAAACAATCAGCACCGGCCAGGCCCACAGGCTGTTGTTGCCAGCCACCAGCGCGGCTAGCGCAGGGACGGCGAAAACGCCTGTACCTAGCAATGATGTCGACAACAGGCCAATGCCCTGAGCCAGTCCCAGCTCTTGTTTCAGTCCGCTCATAAGTTGTTATCCGGTTATGCCCATTGACCGGGCTACAGCGCAGATTTTTGATGGTATCACAATCGTATTTGCTTATGACGACGTGACTGAAATCGTTATAAAATGTGATGCGCGTCGGCGTTTTGACGGAATTTTCTGCTGATATAAATTTTTTTTCGCTTGCCCCCTTGAAGGTACAAAGCCCCATCCCCATTTCTCTGGTCACTAGCCGGGAAACCGTTCACGGGCCGGCGTCACCCATAACTGATAAAGACTTTCTCAAAGGAGAGCTATCAATGAGTATTCGTCCGTTACATGATCGTGTGATCGTCAAACGTAAAGAAGTTGAATCTAAATCTGCTGGCGGCATCGTACTGACCGGTTCTGCAGCAGGTAAATCAACTCGTGGCGAAATCATCGCTGTCGGTAAGGGCCGCATCCTGGACAACGGTACCGTACAGCCGCTGGACGTTAAAGTCGGCGATATCGTTATTTTCAACGATGGCTACGGTGTTAAATCTGAGAAGATCGACAATGAAGAAGTGTTGATCATGTCTGAAAGTGACATCCTGGCAATTGTTGAAGCCTAATCCGCGAACGACACTGAACATACGAATTTAAGGGAAAGAGAAAATGGCAGCTAAAGACGTAAAATTCGGTAACGACGCTCGTGTGAAAATGCTGCGCGGCGTAAACGTACTGGCAGATGCAGTGAAAGTTACCCTCGGTCCAAAAGGCCGTAACGTAGTTCTGGATAAATCTTTCGGTGCACCGACCATCACTAAAGATGGTGTTTCCGTAGCCCGTGAAATCGAACTGGAAGACAAGTTCGAAAACATGGGGGCGCAGATGGTGAAAGAAGTTGCCTCTAAAGCGAACGACGCTGCAGGCGACGGTACCACCACCGCAACCGTACTGGCGCAGTCTATCATCACTGAAGGTCTGAAAGCCGTTGCTGCGGGCATGAACCCGATGGATCTGAAACGTGGTATCGACAAAGCTGTCGCTGCTGCCGTTGAAGAACTGAAAGCACTGTCCGTACCGTGCTCTGACTCTAAAGCTATTGCTCAGGTTGGTACTATCTCCGCTAACTCCGACGAAACCGTAGGTAAACTGATCGCTGAAGCGATGGACAAAGTCGGTAAAGAAGGCGTGATCACCGTTGAAGACGGTACCGGTCTGCAGGACGAACTGGACGTGGTTGAAGGTATGCAGTTCGACCGTGGTTACCTGTCTCCTTACTTCATCAACAAGCCGGAAACTGGCGCAGTAGAACTGGAAAGCCCGTTCATCCTGCTGGCTGACAAGAAAATCTCCAACATCCGCGAAATGCTGCCGGTGCTGGAAGCAGTAGCAAAAGCCGGTAAACCACTGCTGATCATCGCTGAAGATGTTGAAGGCGAAGCGCTGGCAACTCTGGTTGTTAACACTATGCGCGGTATCGTGAAAGTCGCGGCGGTTAAAGCGCCTGGCTTCGGCGACCGTCGTAAAGCGATGCTGCAGGATATCGCTACCCTGACCGGTGGTACTGTTATCTCTGAAGAGATCGGTATGGAGCTGGAAAAAGCAACTCTGGAAGATCTGGGTCAGGCGAAACGCGTTGTTATCAACAAAGACACCACCACCATCATTGATGGCGTGGGTGACGAAGCTGCAATCCAGGGTCGCGTGACTCAGATTCGTCAGCAGATCGAAGAAGCAACTTCCGACTACGACCGTGAAAAACTGCAGGAGCGCGTAGCGAAACTGGCAGGCGGCGTTGCGGTTATCAAAGTTGGTGCTGCGACTGAAGTTGAAATGAAAGAGAAGAAAGCCCGCGTTGAAGATGCCCTGCACGCGACTCGTGCTGCGGTAGAAGAAGGCGTGGTTGCTGGTGGTGGTGTTGCGCTGATTCGCGTAGCGTCTAAGATTGCCGGTCTGAAAGGTCAGAACGAAGACCAGAACGTAGGTATCAAAGTTGCGCTGCGCGCAATGGAATCTCCGCTGCGTCAAATCGTACTGAACTGCGGCGAAGAGCCGTCTGTAGTGGCTAACACCGTGAAAGCGGGTGACGGTAACTACGGTTACAACGCTGCAACTGAAGAATACGGTAACATGATCGACATGGGTATCCTGGATCCAACCAAAGTAACGCGTTCAGCTCTGCAGTACGCGGCTTCTGTTGCGGGTCTGATGATCACCACCGAGTGCATGGTTACTGACCTGCCGAAAGGCGATGCGCCTGACTTAGGTGCTGCTGGTGGTATGGGCGGCATGGGTGGAATGGGCGGCATGATGTAATTTAATCTTCATACTTCAAGCCGCAGGTTCATTGGCTGCGTTCGTTTACCCCAGTCACTTACTCATGTAAGCACTGGGGGATTCAGAACCTGCCGCCTGCCTGCAACTTGAATTATTTGATTAAATACGTATCTCGCGAAAAATGAGAAACCCTCGGGCAGAAATGTCCGGGGGTTTTTCTTTTGGTCATCTTTTTAGTATATGATTCAGCTACGGACATAACGTCCAGCTCATTGATTATGGGGAATGACATGCACGTGAAATATTTAGCAGGGATCGTTGGTGCCGCGCTACTGATGGCGGGTTGTAGCTCCAGCAACGAACTGAGTTCAGCCGGGCAAAGCGTACGCTTCGTCGAAGAGAAGCCTGGCGCAGAGTGTCAACTGATTGGCACTGCAACCGGTACGCAAAGCAACTGGCTTTCTGGCCAGCACGGCGAAGAGGGTGGCTCTATGCGTGGCGCAGCAAACGATCTGCGTAACCAGGCTGCGGCAATGGGTGGTAACGTGATTTATGGCGTCAGCAGCCCATCACAGGGAATGCTGTCCAGCTTTGTTCCTACTGCCAGTGAAATGACTGGGCAGGTTTATAAGTGCCCAAATTGATAAATACTGTTGATGCCTGATGGCGACGCTACAACGTCTTATCAGGCCTACGATACAAATTCGTCGGCCTGATAAGCGCAGAAACATCAGGCATTTTGAGCGTTATGCACAGACTGAGCGCGTAAATGATGCAGCGCGCGCAGGCACTGATCCTGATTGAGCTTTTGCGCCTTATCACCCGTCAACGTTCTGACAAACACCTGGCACGGTACACCAGCAAGCTTTTTCAGCCGTGGGCTGAAATCGAGAAGACGGCGAGTAATGGCTTCGGCCTCTTTGCTGCCGGAAGGGGCGCGAGTTTTTACTACCGAACCACAGAACTGGGCTTTTCCTTGATCATCCGTATAGCGGTAAATAATCGCCAGATAATGATTAAACAGGCTTTGTTTCCATTCCGGGTGCGTATAAGAGTCGTATTCCAGATTGTCGTTTGCCCGGCAATCAACATCGTACAGCGGCAGGAAATCCAGCAGCGATGTAATTCGTAGCGCTAATTCCCGCATGCCAGCATTATTTATTGCATGAATAACAGCATGGATCAGCACCCGAATCTGTAGTTCATTAATCAGTAATTCACACGTTTGTCCATCATGCAGTGTCAGAGAAAATGTTAAGTTTTCGCCTTTGTCATCCACTAACATCAGCGAATTTATGCGACGATTAATGTCGGCATTTTTTAGCTCATCTTCCTGAATCAAAGGAATATTTTCGTGCATCTTTTGGCTGACTTTATCGCATTCCTTCTCATATTGCGCATGCTCTGCTTCGCTAAGCTTATGTTTGACGGATAGCCTGCTTTCCAGGGCGATAAGCAGATCTCTTAGCCCAAGCGGAGAAAGAAAAAATAACGACGCTTTATTCCTTGGTTCTTTTATCTTTAATGCTAAAGCAATAAATTCATTCTTTTGACGAATAACACCGGTATTGATGCCCTTAATACTTATAGCCATAAAAGGTTCTCCCTAACCATATATTTATTAATATTCTGGATTTTGCTCTAATTATACAAATTATGAATTAATGACTTTATAGCGCTAATTAAAATAGCACAGATTAAAAGCGTGGCTCCACTTGTGAGGATTTAAATAATAAGTAATCGTGGTGAGTGTCCGGAATCGGACACTCAATAATGGTTATTGTTGGCGTAGTTGCAGATCCAACGGCGTTTTACTTGGCTCTCCGCCAATTTCACGCGCCAGTTTGGGGACCATATAGCCGGAAACCAACGTCAGCAGTTCACGCATAATGTGACGTGCCTCATCGTCGCTGACCATAAAGTGGGCGGCACCTTGCACTTTGTCCAGCACGTGCAGGTAATAGGGCATCACCCCCGCATCAAACAGGGCGTTGCTCAGGTTCGCCAGCGTTTGTGCGTTATCGTTCACGCCACGCAGCAAAACGCTTTGGTTGAGTAGCGTGACGCCAGCGGTACGCAGTCGGACCATCGCCTGGTGAAACGCCTCATCGACCTCATTGGCGTGGTTAATGTGGTTGACCAGCAGAACCTGCAGGGAGGAGCGCGCAAAGCGCTGGACCAGTCCTTCAGTAATGCGCGCGGGGATCACAATCGGCAAACGGCTGTGAATGCGCAGACGCTTAATGTGCGGGATGGCTTCCAGTTGCGTGAGTAACCAGTCCAGTTCATGGTCCTTGGCCATTAGCGGATCACCACCGGAGAAGATAATCTCATCCAGCTCAGGATGCGCGCTAATGTAGTCCAGGGCGACCTGCCAGTTGCGCTTATTGCCCTGGTTTTCGGCATACGGGAAGTGTCGGCGGAAGCAATAGCGACAATTTACCGCGCAACCGCCTTTAACCAACAACAGCGCCCGATTGCGATATTTATGCAGCAAACCGGGGACCACGCTGTGCTGTTCTTCCAGCGGATCGGTCGAGTAGCCAGGTGCAGCAACAAACTCTTCCTGGGAAGTAATTACCTGACGCAAAAGCGGATCGTCCGGATTGCCTTTTTCCATACGAGCAATAAAGGCGCGCGGTACGCGCAGGGCGAAAAGTCGTCTCGCGTCGCGTCCGGCCAACAGTTTTTCATCTGCGTCTATATTCAAAAGATGCAGAAGTTCATCAGGATCGGTCACAACATCGGCAAGTTGCGATAACCAATCTTCTCTGGATGGGGTATTTAGGGTTACAATATGCGCCATTTTGTGGCTTAGCTACCAGTTAACAATTTTCAGAGGGCCTTATGGCAACGTACTATAGCAACGATTTTCGTGCTGGTCTTAAAATCATGTTGGACGGCGAACCTTATGCGGTTGAAGCCAGCGAATTCGTTAAACCAGGTAAAGGCCAGGCATTTGCGCGCGTTAAGCTGCGTCGCCTGCTGACCGGTACTCGCGTAGAGAAAACCTTCAAGTCTACCGATTCCGCTGAAGGCGCAGACGTAGCCGACATGAACCTGACCTTCCTGTATAGCGACGGTGAGTTCTGGCACTTTATGAATAACACCACTTTCGAACAGCTGGCTGCAGACGAGAAAGCGGTAGGCGATAACGCTAAATGGCTGCTGGACCAGGCTGAATGCATCGTGACCCTGTGGAACGGTCAGCCGATCTCCGTCACTCCGCCAAACTTCGTTGAGCTGGAAGTCGTTGAAACTGACCCAGGTCTGAAAGGCGATACCGCTGGTACTGGCGGCAAACCGGCTACTCTGTCTACTGGCGCAGTCGTTAAAGTTCCGCTGTTCGTACAGATCGGTGAAGTGATCAAAGTGGATACTCGCTCCGGCGAATACGTTTCTCGCGTAAAATAAGATATCTATTTGATCTTATGGCGCAGGTTGCTGCGCCATACTTTTTCCAGGGCAGGAATGATGAAACGTCTTCTCAGTCTTGTAATGCTCATCCTTTTCACCAGCACTCTCCTGGCGGGTTGTAATACCGCGCGCGGCTTCGGTGAAGACATCAAACATCTTGGCAATTCAATCTCTCACGCCGCCAGCTAACACTCTCTCATAGTCTTAAAAACGGTTGTTTATCCATCACACTTGCGGATCTTGTCTATTATTAATGAGCTATACACAAACAATATTGGCTAGAAAAGGAAGACGTTATGGTTAAAAAGACAATTGCTGCGATCTTTTCTGTGTTGGTTCTTTCTTCAGTGTTGACTGCGTGCAATACCACGAAAGGTGTTGGGCAGGATATCTCTGAAGGCGGTAGCGCAATCTCTGGTGCAGCGACAAAAGCTCAACAATAATCATGAACGGTACGACGTCACGTCGTACCGTTAATTCCCCTTCCCGGGGAGTGAGAGAAACGGCGAGAAGCGGTTCCCCATGTGCAGTTTCATGCGGATATTCCGTTTATAGGTGTAGACCGTCTTGCCATGAATGCTGAGTGCGGCGGCTATCGCATTGTTACTCACACCATCCATCCACATCGACAATACTTTCTCCTCCTGCGGCGTAAGCAGCGGAGTCGCGTTTTCGGCTATTTCTAATGTGGGGCGAAGCTGTAGCGCCTCCTGAATCGTGTGTGAGAGCGCGTTCAGCGTGGTGTGCTTGGTTAAGACCGAATAGGCGACGGATTGAGAGGAAGCCATTGAGGTGTGCTGTCTTTCAACTGATTGCAGTAAAATCAGCGGGATGACGCCGCAGCTCATGAAAAAGGGTTTAATTGGCGGACTGGTATGCGTCTCGCTAATAAAACTGTATAAATCCGCGATCACCAGATGCGGCTTCCACTGCAAAATATGCTCTTTTGCTAACAGGAGATTATTGATCCCTGACACAAGAAATGAGGAGCTGAACCTGCCAGAATGATTAAGCAAGGCCTCAATCCCTGTGCGGGTAAAGTGGCACCGGTCAATCACTAAAATTTTAAGCATAACTTTTTCGCATTCAGAAGAGAGGCAATCGACTTTCTGGATTCAGAAAGCCCTTCATCATAGAGAACTCCGATGAGTGCCAAATGCGGGAACTACGCCGCTAATTATGCTTAATTCTTGCTTTTAGCGGGCAGCGAATAAAAAGGTTGAAATTCATTTTCTCTCGGGCAAAAATGCCATTTCACACATCAGCTTTGCAGGACGACCTGCAAACGCTTCTTTCACCGGGGACGGCCCCATTGTTCTGGAGCCTGATATGTCCTGGATCTTTTTATTAATTGCAGGTCTGCTCGAAGTTGTCTGGGCGATTGGCCTGAAATATACCCACGGTTTTACGCGTTTGACGCCAAGCATTATCACTATTGTGGCAATGATTGTCAGTATCGCCATGCTCTCCTGGGCAATGCGTACGTTGCCTGTAGGAACCGCCTATGCAGTATGGACCGGTATCGGCGCAGTCGGGGCGGCCATTACAGGGATTCTGCTGCTGGGTGAATCTGCCAGCCCGGCGCGGTTACTGAGCCTCGGGCTGATTGTTGCCGGTATTATTGGCCTCAAGCTGAGCACCCACTAAGCGCCAGGCTGTTTTACCCAAATCAGCTTATTCACCTCAAACCCTTCCCGGGTCGCGATGGCCAGCATTTGCTGTTTCATTTCATCTGAAATAGTAGGGGTCCGTGAAAGGATCCACAGGTAGTCGCGATCCGGCCCGCAAACCAGCGCGTGACGATATTCCCTGTCGAGGGCAATCACGTTATACCCGCCATAAAAGGGGCCAAAAAACGAGACCTTGAGCGCAGCGCGGTTTGGGTCGCCAGTGAAGTAGGCTTTCCCCTCCGTTTTCTGCCACATTCCTCTGTCCGGGTTATAGCCCTTGTTAATAACATTGATACCGCCGTCGTCGCGCAGGCTGTAGGTAGCAGTCACTTTTTCCAGTCCGCGCTCGAATCGATGGTCGAAACGCGCAATTTCATACCAGGTGCCCAGATAGCGTTTGGCATCAAAGTTATTTACTACGGTAACACCTTTCGGGGGGGTTGGGGTGCTGCAAGCGACAACCAGAAATGCAGCCGTAACTGCAGCAACGACGGGCAGAATGCGCATGGGATTTTCCTTGCTGGATTTTTGTTAAGTGTAGATGACAGCAGGAAAAAGAGAGAAAGAAAGGAAGCCCAATATCCAGGGCCTCCTTGTCCGTTACTGCAGTTTTTCAAGAATGCGCCAGGCGGCCTCGACGCGAACAGGGTTTGGGTAGCTCTTGTTTGCCAGCATCACGATGCCAAGGTTTTTTTCTGGAACGAAAGCAACATAGCTGCCGAATCCGCCAGTGGAGCCCGTTTTATGCACCCATGAGGCTTTCATGGCAGGCGCGGGCGGGTTTACCTCAACGGCAGGAAGCGCTGCCAGTGCCACTTTGCTGTCGCTACCGCTAATTATCGAATCGGCCTTCACCGGCCAGTTCAGCATCTCCCAACCCAGGCCCTGGTACATATCGCCAACACGCCAGTAACGTGACTGCGCAAGCTCGATGCCCTGCTGGAGCGTTTTCTCCTGAACCTGGCTGGCGTCCATGTTGGCCTGAACCCAACGGGTCATATCGATAACGCTCGATTTCACCCCGTAGGCTTCAGCATCAAGTTGGCCAGGGGATACATGCACAGGTTTTCCTTCGCGATAACCCCAGGCATAATCTTTTTGTTCGCTCTGCGGAACCGTAATCCAGGTATGCGCCAGTTTTAAGGGGTGCAGGACGCGTTTGGTCATCGCCTCTTCGTAGCTCATGCCCGAGGGTTTCACCGCCAGGGCGCCAAACAGACCAATGCTGGAGTTAGCATAAAGACGTTTAGCGCCTGGGGCCCATTGCGGCTGCCAGTTTTGATAAAAGCGTAGTAACGCGGCTTTATCCGTAACGTCGTCCGGAACCTGAAGCGGCAGGCCGCCTGCCGTGTAGGTGGCTAAGTGCAGCAGGCTGATACCCTGCCACTGCTTACCAGTCAGTTCAGGCCAGTACTGCGTGACCGGATCGCTGAGCTTAATTTCGCCGCGGGCGATAGCATCGCCGCCCAGCACGCCGTTGAACGTTTTACTGACCGAACCGAGTTCAAACAGCGTTTGTTGAGTGACTGGACGGTTATTGGCGATATCGGCTTTACCCCAGGTAAAGTAATAAGGTTTCCCCTGATAGATAATCGCAACGGCCATGCCCGGAATTGCCTGCTCCTGCATCAGCGGTGTGATGGTGCGGTTAACGATATCGGCAATTTGTTGTTCTGTTTTTGCGGCGGCAAACGTGGAGAAAGAAGCTGTCAGCAGCAGCGCGCAGCATATCGATTTTTTCATCATGAAATCAGTTCCGTAATTAAAAGCGAAAGGGTGTCCGGGCCCGTCAGACGTAATCAGTGTGTTTGATTTGCACCGTGTTGACAAACGGTTAAATTTAGCAGCAGATATAAGTTTTTCTAACAGGCCAGATAATGACGCGTAGCTATATCCCTCTTAACTCGCTGCGGGCTTTTGAAGCAGCGGCCAGACATCTCAGCTTTACCCGCGCTGCAATTGAGCTCAACGTGACGCATTCTGCAATAAGCCAACATGTGAAAGCGCTGGAGCAACAGCTGAATTGTCAGCTTTTTGTGCGTGGTTCTCGAGGGTTAATGTTGACGACTGAAGGGGAAAGTCTGTTACCTGTACTTAATGACTCTTTCGATCGTATGGCGGGGATGCTGGATCGTTTTGCCACTAAACAGACTCAGGAAAAACTAAAAATTGGCGTGGTGGGGACCTTTGCGGTCGGCTGTCTTTTCCCTCTGTTGAGCGACTTTAAGCGCCACTGTCCGCATATTGATTTGCATATCTCCACCCACAATAACCGTGTGGATCCCGCCGCCGAAGGGCTGGATTATACTATTCGCTACGGAGGAGGAGCCTGGCACGATACCGATGCGCAATATTTGTGTAGCGCGCTGATGTCTCCGCTGTGTTCACCGACATTGGCCTCGCAGATTAAAGCACCTGTGGACATCCTGAAATTTCCGTTATTACGATCGTATCGGCGTGATGAATGGACGCTTTGGATGCAGGCCGCCGGAGAAGCGCCTCCGTCACCGACGCACAACGTGGTGGTGTTTGACTCGTCCGTCTCAATGCTGGAAGCCGCGCAGGCGGGGATTGGTGTGGCAATTGCACCGGTAAGAATGTTCACGCATTTGCTCAGTAGTGAACGTATCGTGCAGCCTTTTCTAACGCAGATTGATCTGGGGAGTTACTGGATAACGCGTTTACAATCTCGTCCGGAGACGTCCGCGATGCGTGAGTTTTCCCGCTGGTTGACCGGGATGCTGCACTAATAAAAAGGCCCGCCATTGGCGGGCCTGATAATTAACGCATGCGATTAGATGGTCAGGATCCCAATAGCCGTTACAACGGTCAGGATAGCTGCCAGTCCGTAGAATACCCATTTGCCCGCAGGCACATGGATTTTCAGGTCATGCATCGCGTGGTGCATACGGTGTAAACCACACCACAGCGGCAGAACGATCATCAGGAACAGAAACGCACGTCC
Source organism: Citrobacter sp. Cb028 (assembly GCF_030336705.1). NCBI lineage: Bacteria > Pseudomonadati > Pseudomonadota > Gammaproteobacteria > Enterobacterales > Enterobacteriaceae > Citrobacter > Citrobacter sp. Cb028. Next base: position 35,717 of record NZ_JAOWCZ010000033.1, read on the forward strand.
GATGAAGCTCTGAGCGAATGCCAGTACGCGTTCATAGCTGAAAGCATCAGGAACAAAGCCCAGCGGCAGCATAATGCCAACCAGCAGGATCATCACCGGCGCAATGATTGCGCTCCACATACCGCCTGCACCAAACAGGCCCCAGAATACGGGTTCGTCAGAGCGTTTTGGATTTGGATTAATCATTCCGGACTCCTTACCAGAACAGGGCAACAAACAGTATTACTACTGTCGCAACCACAGTAACTGCCCAGAGACCTTTGATGATCGGCTCTGGCCCCATTTTTTCGTCTTTTACGATGATGTTGGCAGCTTTTGGCGCCAGCTCAAACCAGGTTTTGGTATGCAGCAGCGCTGCTGCCAGGGCGATAATATTCAGGATCACCACCACCGGGTTTTGCAAAAAGGCGACAAAGCCCATCCAGGACTCTGCACCATGCTTGAGTGCAAACAGGCCGATAATCAGTTCAATGCTGAACCAGACTGCCGGAACCGCCGTGCCTTCGCGCAGCATGTAAAAACGATAAAATGGCAGCTTTTTCCACCAGGTGGACGTCATTGGTCGCACATAGGGTTTGCGTTTAGTCGTCATCGTGCACTCCTTAGCGTGGTTTCAGGGTAGCGATAAGAAAGTCTTTTGAACTTTCAACTTTACCCTGCTGAATGGCCGCAGCCGGATCGACGTGTTTCGGGCAGACTTCGGAGCAGTAGCCCACAAAAGTACAGGACCAGACACCGTTCGGGCTGTTCAACTGAGCCATACGCTCCTTCTTACCGTGGTCGCGGCTATCTTCGTTGTAACGATGCGCCAGCGTAATCGCAGCCGGTCCAATGAACTCTGGGTTCAGGCCGAACTGCGGGCACGCGGCGTAGCACAGACCACAGTTGATGCAACCGGAGAACTGATGATACTTCGCCATTTGCGCCGGAGTCTGGGTGTTTGGACCCTGATCCGGTGTACGCGGGTTACCGATGATGTACGGTTTGATCGCTTCCAGGCTTTCGATAAAGTGCGTCATGTCAACGACCAGATCGCGCTCAATCGGGAAGTTGCCCAGCGCTTCAACCTTCATGCCGTTGGTGTAATCACGCAGGAAGGTTTTGCACGCCAGTTTAGGTACATTGTTGACCATCATGCCGCAGGAGCCGCAGATCGCCATACGGCAGGACCAGCGGTAGCTCAGGTCCGGTGCCAGGTTATCCTTGATGTAGCCCAACGCATCCAGCAATGACGTGGTTTCATCATAAGGAACTTCGTAGAAAGCACTGTGCGGCGCGGTATCGGTTTCCGGGTTATAGCGCACCACCTCAACTTTCAGGTTTTTCATCTCAGCCATTCGCCTTCTCCTTCTTATCGGCTGCTTCCGCTTCGCCACCGTAAACACGTTTAGCCGGTGGCAGAGTGGTGATTTTCACGTCGCTGTATTCCAGGCGAGTCGTGCCGTCAGCATCGCGGAAGGCGAGGGTGTGTTTGAGGAAGTTCACATCGTCACGCTCGGTGCAGCCTTCATCCAGACGCTGATGCGCGCCGCGGGATTCTTTACGCGCCAGAGCAGAGTGCGCCATACATTCAGCAACGTTCAGACCGTGACCCAGTTCGATGGTGTACAGTAGGTCGGTGTTGAAGACGCTGGAGGTATCAGTGATACGTACGCGCTTGAAGCGTTCCTGCAGCTCCGCCAGTTTATCAACGGTTTTCTGCATGAGTTCCGGTGTACGGTAGATACCGCAACCTTCTTCCATGGACAGGCCCATTTCGTCACGGATCTTAGACCAGTTTTCGTTACCTTCCTGGTTAACCAGATCTTTCAGACGTTTTTCAACGCCAGCAACCTGCGCATCGAGCGCGGCACTGTTTGCAGCGCCAGCCGTTGCAGCACGTTCTGCAGCCTGTTCACCGGCCATACGACCGAAGACCACCAGTTCCGCCAGGGAGTTAGAACCCAGACGGTTAGCGCCATGCAGACCAACAGAGGAACATTCGCCCACAGCGAACAGACCTTTAATGCGGGTTTCACAGTGCTGATCGGTTTCGATACCGCCCATGGTGTAGTGCGCGGTAGGACGTACCGGGATCGGCTCTTTAACCGGATCGACACCCACGTAGGCTTTCGCCAGTTCGCAGATGAACGGTAAACGTTCGAGCAGTTTTTTCTCGCCGAGGTGACGCAGGTCGAGGTGAACCACATCGCCACGCGGGGTGGAAATGGTGTTGCCTTTACGCCATTCGTGCCAGAAAGCCTGAGAAACTTTGTCGCGCGGACCGAGTTCCATGTATTTGTTTTTCGGTTCGCCCAGCGGGGTTTCCGGACCCATGCCGTAGTCTTGCAGATAACGGTAGCCGTTTTTGTTGACCAGGATACCGCCTTCACCACGGCAGCCTTCGGTCATCAGGATACCAGAGCCTGGCAGACCCGTCGGGTGATACTGAACGAATTCCATATCACGCAGCGGAACGCCATGGCTCAGCGCCATGCCCATACCGTCGCCAGTTACGATGCCGCCGTTGGTGTTGTAACGGTAAACACGACCTGCGCCGCCCGTTGCCATCACAACAGCATTAGCACGGATCTGCATCAGCGTGCCTTCCATCATGTTCATGGCAACCAGGCCGCGAGCATGGCCATCATCAACCAGGATATCCAGAACGAAGTGTTCGTCAAAGCGCTGAATCTGCGGGAACTGCAAAGATGTTTGGAACAGCGTATGCAACATGTGGAAGCCGGTTTTATCCGCGGCAAACCAGGTACGCTCGATTTTCATACCGCCGAAGCGACGTACGTTGACGCTACCGTCTTCACGGCGGCTCCATGGGCAGCCCCATTGTTCCAGTTGCGTCATTTCAGTTGGGCAGTGGTGGACAAAGTAATCCACGACATCCTGCTCACACAGCCAGTCTCCGCCTGCTACCGTATCGTGAAAATGGTAGTCAAAGCTGTCATGATCCTGCGCGACAGCAGCAGAGCCGCCTTCGGCAGCAACGGTATGGCTGCGCATTGGGTACACTTTTGAGATCAGTGCGATTTTAGCGTTGGGATTTGCTTGTGCGGCAGCAATTGCAGCACGTAATCCCGCGCCACCGGCGCCTATAATGGCAAGATCGGCTTGAAAGGTTTGCACGACATTCCTCCAGATTGTTGTTATTTCATTCCTGCCTGAAATCAGATGCTTCATCGGCTTCAAACAGGTTATGAACGCGTTTCCACTGCTCCTTTATAGGTACAATAGTATAGTCTCAGGGATGTGCGGGAAATTTGACGTGTTCGATTTTTTTAGCGTGTCAAAGGGGGGAATTATCATTGAATTTGATTAATTTAATTACTAAACCACCCCATGTCGCTTTTTTTATCCAATTGCCAGTGTGGATTATTGGCGCGCGAAATTTGTCTCGTTAACGCGATACGAGTAGACTTCGTGCCCTTGTCTTAAATCGGAGAAACAACCATGAGCGAAACGGCAACCTGGCAGCCGAGCGCGTCCATCCCCAATCTGTTAAAACGTGCAGCAATTATAGCGGAGATTCGCCGCTTTTTTGCCGATCGTGGCGTGCTTGAGGTTGAGACCCCTTGTATGAGTCAGGCAACGGTAACGGACATCCATCTGTTCCCGTTCGAAACGCGTTTCGTCGGCCCTGGACACGCCCAGGGAATGAATCTCTATTTAATGACCAGCCCGGAATACCATATGAAGCGCCTGCTGGTGGCAGGATGCGGCCCGGTGTATCAATTGTGCCGCAGCTTCCGTAATGAAGAGATGGGGCGTCATCATAACCCTGAATTCACCATGCTCGAGTGGTATCGTCCGCACTACGATATGTATCGCCTGATGAATGAAGTGGATGATTTGCTCCAGCAGGTGCTGGACTGCTCACCTGCGGAAAGTCTCTCTTACCAGCAAGCCTTCCAGCGCCATCTGGAGATAGACCCGCTGTCTGCTGATAAAACCCAACTGCGGGAAGTGGCGGCGAAATTGGATCTCAGTAATATCGCCGATACCGAAGAAGACCGGGACACCTTACTGCAGTTGCTGTTTACGATGGGCGTTGAGCCGCATATTGGCAAAGACAAACCGACGTTTGTGTATCATTTCCCGGCCAGCCAGGCATCACTGGCGCAAATCAGTACCGAAGATCACCGCGTGGCTGAACGTTTCGAGGTTTACTACAAAGGTATTGAGCTGGCGAATGGTTTCCATGAATTGACCGACGCGCGCGAACAGCAGCAGCGGTTTGAACAGGATAACCGCAAACGTGCCGCGCGTGGCTTGCCGCAGCAGCCTATCGACTCCAACCTGCTTGAAGCGTTAAAAGTGGGTATGCCGGATTGCTCTGGCGTGGCGCTGGGCGTTGACCGTCTGGTGATGCTGGCGCTGGGTGCAGAGAGCCTGGCCGAGGTTATCGCATTTACCGTCGATCGCGCGTAACGTCTCTCCTTCAATACAAAGTGGCGGTGAAATAGCCACTTTGTAGCATATTTTTTCATTTACCCTCTAATAGCCACAATTTACTCCTGGATATTTGATATCGTTCAGGTATCAATTCTGTGTTGATTTTTCTATCGCTGAACTCTGAAAAGAGGGCAGTGCCAACCGGTGAGTGGCGTTTGTTAAACGCTTGCCAGAGTAAGGGATGGTTTAATGACCCAAACAATAAAAAAGATGAGCCTTATAGGTCTCATCCTCATGATATTTACGTCTGTTTTCGGTTTTGCGAATAGCCCCTCCGCATTCTATCTAATGGGGTATAGCGCGATTCCGTGGTATATATTTTCTGCATTATTATTCTTTATCCCATTTGCTTTAATGATGGCGGAAATGGGGGCTGCCTATCGGAAAGAAGAGGGCGGAATCTATTCGTGGATGAATAATAGCGTTGGGCCACGCTATGCGTTTATCGGCACGTTTATGTGATTTTCTTCCTATGTGATATGGATGGTAAGCACCGCAGCGAAAGTTTGGGTACCTTTTTCAACCTTCTTATTTGGCGCAGACATGACGCAGCACTGGCGTTTTGCGGGGCTTGAGCCTACGCAGGTCGTCGGGTTGCTCGCCGTCGGTTGGATGATTCTGGTAACCTGCGTGGCCTCCCGGGGTATTAATAAGATTGCTCGTATTACGGCAGTAGGCGGAATTGCCGTAATGTGTCTTAATTTAGTTCTGTTGTTAGTGAGTGTCGCTATTTTGTTATTAACTGGTGGTCACTTTGCGCAGGATATTAATTTCATCTCCTCGCCTAATCCGGGATATCAGTCCGGTCTGGCCATGTTGTCATTTGTTGTGTTTGCTATTTTTGCTTACGGCGGAATAGAAGCCGTGGGTGGATTAGTTGATAAAACAGAAAAGCCAGAAAAGAACTTTGCGAAAGGCATTGTCTTTGCCGCGATTGTCATTTCTGTCGGTTATTCACTGGCCATATTTTTATGGGGCGTTAGCACCAACTGGCAGCAAGTATTAAGCAATAGCTCGGTCAACCTCGGCAATATAACGTATATCCTGATGAAAAGCCTCGGGATGACGTTAGGTAACGCGCTGCATGTTTCTCCTGAAACCGCGATGGTGACGGGGGTGTGGTTCGCGCGTATCACCGGGCTTTCTATGTTTCTCGCCTATACCGGCGCTTTTTTCACGCTCAGCTATTCGCCACTAAAAGCGATTATTCAGGGAACGCCGAAGGCGCTGTGGCCAGCGCCGATGACCAAACTGAATGCCGTGGGGATGCCGACGACGGCAATGTGGTTGCAGTGCCTGCTGGTGAGCCTGTTTATCCTGCTGGTTTCGTTTGGCGGCGATACGGCTTCAGCGTTCTATAACAAACTGACGCTGATGGCGAACGTCTCGATGACGCTACCGTATCTGTTCCTCGCGCTGGCGTTTCCGTTCTTTAAAGCCCGTACGGGCCTGGAAAGACCGTTTGTTGTCTTTAAAACCCGAGCGGCGACGTTACTGGCCACATCTGTGGTTGTGCTGGTGGTGACGTTTGCCAATTTGTTCACCATCATCCAGCCGGTGATTGAAGCTGGGGACTGGAACAGCGCATTGTGGATGACCGGAGGCCCGATCTTCTTCTCGCTGTTGGCAATGGCGATTTATCAGAACTACAGCCGCCGCACGGCCAACGAGCCTGAGTGGGCGGTGGAGTAAACTTCCTGCTGAATCCGGCCTACAAAAATGATTCTTCGTAGGCCGGATTCGGCGAAGCTGCCATCCGGCATCATTTTTGTTTACAAACTCCCCGCCGGGCGACTGCTTCTGCCCGCAGAACTTAAGGTTCTTCCCGTTTGCTTACCGCCGAGGCTCTCCAGACGCATCTGGAACGGTGGGAACGGCATATCGATACCGTGCTCACGGAAGCCAGCCAGAATCAGCTGGTGGATTTCGTGGCGCAGCGGCATACGATGCCCCATCTCAGCGGCATAAATACGCAGTTCGAAGATTTGAATCCCTTGCTGCAGGTCAACCAGGAAGACTTCTGGCGCCGGGTTATCGATAACCAGCGAGCAGCGTTGTGCGGCAGTAAGCAGGATCTGCGTAACCTCCTCGCTGTTAGCCTCCGACGGTGCCGGGATGGTTAATACCACACGGGTGACCGAATCAGATAACGACCAGTTGATAAACTGCTCGGTGATAAAGGCTTTGTTGGGCACGATGATCTCTTTGCGGTCCCAGTCGCTGATGGTCGTGGCGCGGGTATTAATTTTCGTCACGCTACCGGTAAGATCGCGAATCGTCACCGTGTCGCCAATGCGGATTGGCTTTTCAAAGAGGATAATCAGGCCGGAAATAAAGTTGGCGAAGATCTCCTGCAAACCAAAGCCCAGACCGACACCGAGAGCCGCTACCAGCCATTGCAGTTTGGACCACTCAATACCGATCATTGAGAAGCCAACCAGACCGCCAATCAGCATCAGCAGGTACTTGGTGATGGTGGTGATGGCGTAACCGGTGCCGGGGGTTAAATCGAGATGTTGCAGCAGCGCCAGCTCCAGCAGCGCGGGCAGGTTGCGCACTAACTGGGTAGTGATGATAAACACCAGGATTGCGATAAGCACCGCACCCAGCGTTATCGGCTCTAAACTTTCCACACCCTGCACCGTGGAGGTGACATCCCACAACGAGATGTTTTCCAGGAAGCCGAAAGCGGAATGAATTTCTGACCACAGCACAATGACCGAGAGCAGGGCGATAAGCATCAGGATAGAGCGCACCAGGCGCAGTGATTGCGCGCTGATAGCATCCAGATCCACTTCGCTTTCATCAACATCAATCGTGCCTTCAAGGCTGGTGGAATGCGCTGGTTCTTCTTCACCCCGTGCGCGCTGCGCCAGCATTTCGGCACGTCGATGCTTGGCGCGGTCAAACGCCAGTCGGCGGCGCTGGATCAGCATCCAGCGGCGGATAACGTGATACACCACCAGTAACAAGAACCAGATAGCTACGGACGTTTCCAGACGCGCCAGTAAAGCTTGCGACGTGGCGAGATAGCCCACTGCCGCAGCGAGAATGGCAATCAGCGGTGCGCCCATCAGCATATTCCACAGCATGCTGTTGACCATGTTATCGCTGTTGCCTTCTTTATCGAGGTACAGCGGTATCCCGGCGCGTTTCAGGCTCAGGGTCACGACCGCCAGCGCACCGCAAATCAGAATAAAGCACAGACGCCCCAGTGAGGCGGAGAATTCCCGGTCATTGAGATTATCAAACATAATCACCGCCATGATCAGCGGCACAATCAGCCCGATACTCATCAGGTAATAGTGCATGGCTTTCGCGACGCGGTTACGCGGCCAGCCAAAGTGGGCAATGAACAGACCGTTGGGGCGCGCAAAGGTGGCGCAAATCATTACTGCCCACAGCATGGGCACCGTGGCGGTAACGCCATCCCCGATAGCGACAGCTAATGGATAAGGCCAGGCTTCCTGCAATCCGTAACCGAGCGTTGCCCACAGCACCGGCAACGGAGAAGCGACGAGTATCGACCAGAACACCGTGCGTATCGTCAGCCAGAAGTGGTCCTGGGTGACTTTCCCGACCCGCGCAGATGAACGCTCCAGAAAACGGGTGAAGTGTTTGCGCGAAGAGAGGCTAAAGCCAACCAGCACCAATGCCGCGAAAAGCGGCAGCAGCGTTTCTTTGCTGGTCAGCATCATGATGCTGGCTTTGCCCAACTGATTAAACGTATCTAATGAGATCAGACGCCGCAGATCCTGGACGATGTCGACAGGCCAGGAGAGGGAGATGGGGCTAACGTCCGAGGTCCAGAACAGATAGCGGTGCGTTGCTTCGTTGACCTCTTTTAGCGCATCTTCCAGTTGGCTATTAGAGACTTTGAGCTTGGTCAGCTCAAGGATCAGCGTATCGCCACCCTGTAACAAAGAGTTCAGCAGCTCACGTTGGGTGCGTAACTGGGCGTTGAGAATGCTGCTCTGTTCAGCGGTCAGCGGTTGTCCATCGGCCTGATGAATCTGACGCAACTGCGGCTGTTTGTTGAGGAGATCCTCATAGCGCATACGGTGCACGCGAAGCTGCGCCATTTCGGTATCCAACTGCTGAGGCTTGGGCATTTCCGGTAAACGGGATACCTGCGCGCGCAGCGCTTCTCCCAGCATATTTGAGACCCCAAGCCACTGAGACTGCTCTCTCAGCGTATTCAATGCCTGGCGCACCTGTAGCGTTTGGCTGGCGGCTTGACGCTGTTGCGAGGCGACCAGGTCCATACGTTGCGCCTGCTGGTTTAATGCCTGAGACAGTTCGCGGTTAACCTTGAACTGGTCGACAATACCTTCCGGCAGTCCCGCGCTGTTTTCCGCCAACAGTTCGGTGCTTTCCAGCGCTCGCTCTGCCTCACGCTGACGTTGACTGTTGAGCTGGTTGCGCAAAGCCTGCAGGTAAGTATCGAGTTGCTGGCTCTGTTTTTCCGCCAGCTCTGAGCGCATACGCGCCAGTTCCTGGCGGTTATTAGCGGAAAGCTGCGCCAGCTCCAGTTCATCGACCAGGGCTTTGAGTTTGGCGGATTCAGCCTGCATCGCCTGATTCTGCGCGGGATTAGAGTTGGCGGTACCGATACGTCGCTCAAGCTCATTTAGCTGGCGGCGAGCATCGGTTTGCTGTTGAGGAAGCTGGCTTAACGAGTCGGCGATTTCCCGGGCGCGATCCTGCTCCTGCTGGGCCTGACGACTCTTTTCCAACAGTTGGCTGCTGACCTGGAGGATCTCCTGGTTTAACGCATCGGTGGTGAGTCCGGTTGGCACATTGCGCGGTTCGTCGCGCAGGTTGCTAAGCTGCGCGCGTAATGTTGCGGACAGCTTGGGGAAGTTATCAATAACCTGCTGATATTGCTGGGCACGCTCGAGAGAACCTTTACGCTCCTCGAGGGCATTCAGCGCGGACTGGAGAGCCTCAACGGTTTCTGGCTGAGCAGGTTTCGCCGCTTTTGCCTGCTCCAGTTCCTGGGTGAGTTGTTTGGCATCGGGGGCCGTCGCAGCGTACGCCCCCAGGCTGAGGCACCAGGCCATCAGAAAAGTGATAATCAGGCGCACAGCAGCGATTCCTATGTTTAACTTTCGTCTTTTTTGTCGTCAACCAGCGGGCTGGCGTCGTGTTCTGCTTCAATCTCTTCTTTCGCAAGCGGGGCTGGTTCTGCCTCTGGCGTCACGAATGTCTCGGTCGAGATGGCCATTGGCTGGCCGATTTTGGTCACTGAAAGGTCCTGCAACTGCTCAACCAGGTTAACTTTGCCAGGCGCGAACAGGTTGATAACGGTGGAACCGAGCTTAAAGCGGCCCATTTCCTGACCTTTCAGCAGCGCCACCGACCCTTCGCTTTCACCTTCCGGCCAGGTCCAGCGTTTGATGACGCCTTCACGCGGTGGGGTAATGGTGCCAGCCCATGCGGTTTCAATACTGCCGACGATGGTCGCGCCGACCAGAATCTGCACCATCGGGCCAAATTCGGTATCAAACAGACAGATTACGCGTTCGTTGCGTGCAAACAGGTTTGGAACGTTTTGCGCAGTCAGGATATTTACAGAGAAGAGATCGCCTGGCACGTACATCATTTCACGCAGGATACCGTTACACGGCATATGTACACGGTGGTAATCGCGTGGAGATAAGTAAGTGGTCACAAACGTACCGTTGCGGAATTTGTCCGCCATCTGGTAGTTGCCGGCCAGCAGTGCTTCAAGGGTATAGCTGTGTCCTTTGGCCTGCAGCAGTTTGTCTTCTTCGATGTTTCCTAACTGGTTAATCACGCCGTCAGCAGGCATGACCAGTACGTTTGGATCGGTGTTAATCGGGCGAACGTCGTCGCGCAGTGGGCGAACAAAGAAGTCGTTAAAGGTACGATAGCTGGCGGTGTCCGGCTTTTGCGCCTCTTTCATATCGACCTTGTAATATTTCACGAACAGATCGATAACCAGTTTAGTCAGCCATCCTGCTCGTTTGCTCGCACCCCAACCCGCTAGGCGAGTGAGCCATAGTTTCGGCAGAATGTATTGTAGCGAAAGCTTAAATGAGTTTAACAAGGTAGCCTCCAGGCCATAATTTGTTCCCGATCCGGCATATGGGCCGGATCCTGAAAAAAGGGGGACGATTCTAGCGATGCTTAGCTTAGTTGTCAGTTGTCTGTATCAGAAAAGTTTTTACGTGTTTTTACCTGCGCCATGCTTTCCAGGATGCGGTGATAATTTTCAAACCGAGTTTCGGCTATTGCCTCTTTTTCTACGGCCTCACGGATAGCGCAGCCTGGATCGGTATCATGCTTGCAGTCGCGGTATTTGCAGTGGCCCAGGTAGTCATGGAATTCGACAAAACCATGTGTGATTTGTTCCGGCTCCAGATGCCACAACCCGAACTCACGTACGCCAGGGGAGTCGATAACGTCACCACCGTGCGGGAAATGATACAGGCGAGAGGCAGTGGTGGTGTGCTGTCCAAGGCCAGAGTTGTCGGAGACATCGTTGGTCAGGATCTCTTCCTGCAGGCCGAGAAGATTATTGAGCAGGCTAGATTTACCAACGCCCGACTGACCGGCAAAAATGCTGATGCGATCGGTTAATGCTTCTTCAAGCGGTTTCAGGCCGTCTTTAGTGCGGCTTGATACCATCAACACGCGATAGCCAATGTGGCGATAAATATCCATCTGTTCGTTAACAAAGGCCATGCCTTCGTCATCCAGCAGATCGATCTTATTCAATACGATAATCGGTTCAACGTGTAGCGTTTCACAGGCTACCAGATACCGGTCGATAATATTGAGTGACAGCTCGGGTAAGATGGCTGAGACAATAACGATCTGGTTGATGTTGGCGGCAATGGGTTTTACCCCGTCGTAAAAGTCGGGACGTGTCAGTACCGAGGTACGCTCGTGTACCGCCTCAACGATGCCTTTGACATTCACGCCTTCTGCTGCTGCTTTTCCCGGGCGCCAGACAACGCGATCGCCGGTCACCAGCGAGCGAATTGTACGGCGGATGTTGCAGCGGTGAATCTCACCGTCAGTAGATTCCACGTCGGCATGCATGCCAAAACGGCTGATAACGATGCCTTCAGCGGTTTCGCCAAACAGGTTGTCGTCGTAGTCTGGCTTCTCCGTGGACGTTTTCAGACGACGCTGGTGATTGGCGTTCACACGGCGCTGTTGGCCTTTGGAGAGTTTATTCTTACTCAATCGGACTGACTCCTGGTCGCCCATAATGGGCAAAACATTTATGATACACGCAATTTTAGATGAATATAGTCACACTGAATGTGACGCTGAAGGGTGGAAAATAGCATGAGTGCCAATGAAAACAACCTGATTTGGATCGATCTGGAGATGACAGGTCTGGATCCCGAGCGCGATCGCATAATTGAGATAGCCACGCTGGTGACGGATGCCAACCTGAATATTCTGGCTGAAGGACCGACAATTGCGGTGCACCAGTCCGACGAACAGCTGGCATTAATGGATGACTGGAACGTACGTACGCATACCGGTAGTGGGCTAGTGGATCGCGTGAAGGCGAGCACCATGGGGGATCGTGAAGCTGAACTGGCTACGCTGGCTTTTTTGAAAGAGTGGGTTCCAGAAGGGAAATCACCTATCTGCGGCAACAGCATCGGTCAGGATCGTCGTTTCCTGTTTAAATACATGCCGGAGCTGGAGGCGTATTTCCATTATCGCTATCTTGACGTCAGTACGCTGAAAGAACTGGCGCGTCGTTGGAAGCCGGAAATTCTTGCTGGCTTCACCAAGCAGGGAACGCATCAGGCGATGGACGATATTCGTGAATCTGTTGCTGAGCTTGCTTACTATCGCGAACATTTTATTAAGCTTTGATTTTGTGGATGGTCGGGCGGCGCTGTGGCTTACCCGACCTACGAATATCGTTCCTGCGTGCTTGCACTGAGGTAGGATTGTCGCTAAATTAGACGACTTGCCGATAAATTCAGCACTTAAACAGAAAAACGAAAAAATCGCTTTTAAGGGGGTTGCAGCTAAACGGATTTCTCGTATAATGCGCCTCCCGTAACGACAGAGAATTACACGTTACGGCAGCAGCAAAAGCAGTACAAATTTGCGGGAATAGCTCAGTTGGTAGAGCACGACCTTGCCAAGGTCGGGGTCGCGAGTTCGAGTCTCGTTTCCCGCTCCAAAATTTGAAAGTGCTTGTAAAGCACAGACCACCAATCGCAGAATTTCGAATTGCGACAAGGCGGCAACTGAATGAGTCCTTAGAAGCTTACTAAAGTAAGTGACTTAGGCGAATGAAGGCAGCCAACGCAGTAGCGGTTCGAAAGACGAAGATTAAGCGGGAATAGCTCAGTTGGTAGAGCACGACCTTGCCAAGGTCGGGGTCGCGAGTTCGAGTCTCGTTTCCCGCTCCAAAATTTGAAAGTGCTTATGTCTACAAAGCACAGACACACCCAAGCGGGAATAGCTCAGTTGGTAGAGCACGACCTTGCCAAGGTCGGGGTCGCGAGTTCGAGTCTCGTTTCCCGCTCCAAATTCTTACCCCAATAAAAATATCCACAGCGAATAAATACGTTGGGGAAGTTTTGTTTCGTCATTGACATACTCTTGTAAACAGACTTATCCACAGGTTCGGGTATTATTCCTGGAATGCAAAAAACTTAGTCGGGTGAATAGTATCATTTTAACTCTTTGAAAATATTGAATTAATTATCATTTCAAATTGTTAATACGATCACTTGACGATTTTTTCCCTCTTGAATATCAATGTGTTTTTATTTTTATACACAAGCTGTGGATGACTTAAGCGTCACGCGGCAGACCCTTTTCAATGACCCTGACCAAACGTTGTTTCTTCGGTAACTGCACTTCAACTACGCAGGCATTTCGCTTCTCGATTTGCTGAGCAACCGCCCACTCTATGTGTTCGTCGAGAAGTGGGTGCTCACCTCTGCGACTTTCCAGCGCGTGAATAACGGCTTCATCCCATGGGGCATTACCCAGCGCAACGGCGATATTTCGCAGCCAGCGCAGGTGACCAATACGACGAATAGCAGACCCCTCCGTGACTTTTAAAAACCACGCTTCGCTCCAGCTAAACAGCTCTATTAACTCCGGAGCATGAAGCTGTTTGCGTGTGTTGAAGTCATCCTCTGTCGTCAACTGAGAGTAACGGTTCCACGGGCAAATGAGTTGGCAATCATCGCAGCCGTAAATTCGATTCCCCAACAGAGGACGAAATTCTTCCGGGATCGGGCCTTCCAGTTCGATAGTGAGATAAGAGATACAGCGGCGCGCATCTACCGTGTAGGGTTCAACGATGGCCCCGGTGGGACAGATGGTCATACAGGCGACGCATTTCCCGCATCCTTCTTCTACTGGGTTGTCGACCGGCAGGGGCAAATCGATCAGTAATTCCCCGAGGAAGAAAAATGAACCAGCTTCGCGATTGAGGATAAGTGAGTGCTTACCTGTCCAGCCAAGCCCGGCTTTTTCCGCTAATGGACGCTCAAGAATGGGCGCAGAATCGACAAAAGGTCTAAAATTCAGCGAAACGCAGTGCTGTTGAATCCTCTCCCCCAGCTTTTTTAAGCGGTTACGCAGCAGTTTATGGTAGTCGCGCCCAAGCGCGTAACGGCTGACGTAACCCAGAGAGGGGTTTTTTAACGTGCTGGCAAAGGCCGCATTGGCAGGAAGATAGTTCATACGTACGCTGATGACACGTAACGTACCGGGTAATAATTCGTGAGGTCGGGCGCGCATCATGCCGTGACGGGCCATCCAGTCCATCTCGCCGTGATAGTGTTTATCCAGCCAGGCCTGCAGTTTGGGCTCCGCTTCGCTGAGGTCGGTATCGGCAATACCGACCTGCTGAAAGCCAAGCTCCAGCCCCCACTGCTTAATATTTTGCGCTAACTGATTGAGATCGAGGGGCTCTGACATGACGGACCATACAATGAAGAAAAACCCCGCAAGTATACCACACTCCATTTGGCACGCCGATGACATCAGGCGGATGGAGCGAGAGGCGGCAGACAGTTTAGGACTGACGCTGTACGAGCTGATGCAACGGGCGGGAGAGGCGGCGTTTCAGGTCACCCGCGAGACATATCCAAACGCTCAGCACTGGCTGGTGCTATGTGGCCATGGCAACAACGGTGGTGATGGTTACGTGGTGGCAAGGCTTGCCAAAGCTCAGGGGCTTGATATTACGTTGCTGGCGCAGGAGAGTGATAAAGCGCTCCCCGAGGAAGCACAGCAGGCGCGCGACGCCTGGCTTAACGCCAGTGGCGTCATTCATGCTGCGGATATCAATTGGCCAGATCGCGTGGATGTCATTATTGATGCGCTGTCAGGCACGGGCTTAAAACACGCGCCGCGTGAGCCTCTCTCGGCATTGATCGAACGTGCCAATCACCATCCTGCCCCTGTCGTGGCGATAGACATTCCATCCGGCCTGCTGGCGCAGACGGGCGCGGCGCCGGGTGCGGTTATCAATGCTGCGCACACCGTGACCTTTATTGCGTTGAAGCCAGGTCTGCTAACCGGTAAAGCGCGCGATGTCACCGGACGCCTGCATGTTAACGCACTCGGTCTGGACGACTGGCTGGCGGGGCAGAACGCGCCGCTGCAACGGTTTGATGCTCAACAGCTTGTACACTGGTTAACGCCGCGTCGACCCACCTCGCACAAAGGCTCCCACGGTCGGCTGGTGATCATCGGTGGTGACCACGGCACGGCTGGCGCAATACGCATGGCCGGTGAAGCGGCGCTGCGTGCAGGAGCCGGGTTGGTCAAAGTGCTAACCCGAAGTGAAAATATTGCGCCTATTCTGACTGCCAGACCGGAACTGATGGTCGATGCGCTGACGCCGCAGACTCTGGAAGAGAGCCTGGCGTGGGCGGATGTTGTGGTGATAGGACCAGGGCTTGGTCAGCAGGAATGGGGTAAAAAAGCGCTGCAAAAGGTAGAGAATTTTCGCAAACCGATGCTCTGGGATGCGGATGCGCTGAACCTGCTGGCAATCAACCCCGATAAACGTCACAATCGCGTGATCACGCCGCATCCTGGTGAAGCCGCGCGACTTCTGGGCTGTTCCATTGCAGAAATTGAAGACGATCGATTACTTTGCGCACAACGTCTGGTAAAACGGTACGGAGGCGTCGTCGTGCTGAAAGGCGCGGGTACGGTTGTTGCTGCCGAACAGGCCGAATTGGGTATTATTGATACCGGCAATGCTGGAATGGCCAGCGGCGGAATGGGTGATGTGCTTTCCGGTATTATTGGCGCATTGCTCGGACAGAAGCTTACCCCGTATGATGCGGCATGTGCGGGATGTGTCGCGCACGGTGCGGCGGCGGATGTGCTGGCGGCGCGTTTTGGTACGCGCGGCATGCTGGCAACAGATCTCTTTACCACGCTACAGCGTATTGTTAACCCTGATGTGATTGACGTTTATCATGATGAATCGAGTAATTCCACTACCTGATGAGCAGGCGACTTTAGACCTGGGACTGCGGGTAGCCAAAGCCTGTGATGGCGCGACGGTAATTTATTTGTACGGCGACCTGGGGGCGGGTAAAACCACTTTCAGCCGGGGATTCCTGCAGGCGTTAGGTCACAAAGGAAATGTAAAAAGCCCCACCTATACGCTGGTTGAACCCTATTCGCTCGATAATTTGATGGTATATCACTTCGATCTGTACCGACTTGCGGACCCAGAGGAGCTGGAATTTATGGGGATCCGCGATTATTTTGCCAATGACGCCATCTGTCTGGTGGAATGGCCGCAACAAGGTAAAGGTGTACTGCCAGACCCGGACGTCGAAATACACATTGAATATCAGGCGCAAGGTCGAGAGGCGCGCATAAGCGCAGTCTCCTCATCGGGTGATTTATTGCTGGCGCGTTTAGCCGATTAACCTTAAGGGTGGCGGGATGATTTATCGCATCAGAAACTGGCTGATGGCAACACTGGTCCTGCTGTGCGCGCAGGCAGGAGCCGCCAGCCTCTCCGATCTTCAGGTGTCCAATGGCGATCAACAAGCGCGGATTACGCTGAGCTTTATTGGCGATCCTGAATACGCAGTTTCGCAGGACGGGAAACGAACCGTCGCGTTGGATATTAAACAAACCGGTGTGATTCAGGGGTTACCGCTGCTGTTTAGCGGCAATAATCTGGTGAAATCTATCCGTTCCGGCACGCCAAAAGATGCGCAGTCTCTGCGCCTGGTGGTGGATTTAACCGAGAACGGCAAAGCCGAAGCCGTAAAACGCCAGAACGGCGGCAATTATACCGTCGTGTTTACCATCAAAGCTGATGCGCCTCCGCCGCCTCCACCACCTCCAGTGGTTGCGAAGCGTGTTGAAGCGCCGGTTATCGCCCCGCGCCCTGCCGAGCCTGCGCGTAATCCGTTTAAAGCGGAAAACGATCGCACCACGATGGTAACCAACAGTAATACCTCCACACGACCTGCGGCGCGCGCCAGTACCAGTAACGGCGAAAAAGTAGTTATCGCCATTGATGCCGGACACGGCGGGCAGGATCCTGGCGCTATTGGTCCCGGTGGCACACGTGAGAAAAACGTCACGATTGCCGTGGCGCGCAAACTGCGCAGTTTGCTCAATGATGACCCGATGTTTAAAGGCGTACTCACCCGTGATGGCGATTACTTTATCTCGGTGATGGGGCGTTCAGACGTTGCGCGTAAACAAAACGCCAACTTCCTGGTCTCTATACATGCAGATGCCGCACCAAACCGGGATGCCACAGGTGCTTCCGTCTGGGTACTGTCAAACCGTCGGGCAAACAGTGAAATGGCCGGCTGGCTGGAACAGCACGAAAAGCAATCGGAACTGTTGGGGGGGGCGGGCGATGTGCTGGCAAACAGCCAGTCCGATCCTTATCTCAGCCAGGCCGTGTTGGATCTGCAGTTCGGTCATTCGCAACGCGTTGGGTATGATGTAGCGACCAGCATGATCGGCCAGTTAGAACGTATTGGCTCGATGCATAAGCGTCGTCCGGAACACGCCAGCCTTGGGGTATTACGTTCGCCTGATATCCCGTCAGTGCTGGTTGAAACCGGCTTTATCAGTAACAACAGCGAAGAGCGTCTGTTGGCGAGTGATGACTACCAGCAGCAGCTGGCCGAGGCAATTTACAAAGGATTGCGTAACTATTTCCAGGCGCACCCGATGCAAACCGGGCCTCAGGGCACACAGGCGCAAACCGCCAGTGCGGTATCGCCTGGTAACACGTTAACAAATTAAGGATTAGCCATGCCGATTCAGGTTCTACCGACACAGCTGGCGAACCAGATTGCCGCAGGCGAGGTGGTAGAACGGCCTGCGTCAGTGGTGAAGGAGCTGGTGGAAAACAGTATCGATGCCGGTGCGACGCGCATTGATATTGATATTGAGCGCGGCGGCGCGAAGCTTATCCGTATTCGTGACAACGGCTGCGGGATTAAAAAAGACGAGCTGGCGTTGGCGCTGGCACGTCATGCCACCAGTAAAATTTCCTCGCTTGACGATCTCGAAGCCATCGTGAGCCTCGGGTTTCGCGGCGAAGCGCTGGCCAGTATCAGCTCCGTTTCTCGTTTAACCCTGACGTCGCGTACGCAAGAACAACCTGAAGCCTGGCAAGCCTATGCCGAAGGGCGCGACATGGATGTGACGGTTAAACCCGCTGCGCATCCGGTGGGAACCACGCTGGAGGTGTTAGATCTGTTCTACAACACTCCGGCGCGGCGCAAGTTTATGCGCACCGAGAAAACTGAATTTAATCATATCGACGAAATAATCCGCCGCATTGCGCTGGCACGTTTTGATGTGACGATTAATTTGTCGCACAACGGCAAAGTGGTGCGTCAGTACCGGGCAGTGGCTGCGGATGGGCAGCAGGAGCGCCGACTGGGCGCGATTTGCGGCACGCCATTTCTGGAACATGCGCTGGCGATTGAATGGCAGCATGGCGATTTAACGCTGCGCGGCTGGGTGGCCGATCCGAACCACACAACGGCGGCACTGGCGGAAATCCAGTACTGCTATGTGAATGGCCGGATGATGCGCGACCGGTTGATCAATCATGCTATTCGTCAGGCCTGTGAAGATAAGCTGGGAGCCGATCAGCAGCCCGCTTTTGTGTTGTATCTGGAAATCGACCCGCATCAGGTGGATGTTAACGTACATCCCGCCAAACATGAGGTCCGTTTTCATCAGTCCCGCCTGGTGCATGATTTTATTTACCAGGGCGTGTTGAGCGTCCTGCAACAGCAGCTTGAAACGCCGCTGCCGTTGGCTGATGACGACGAGCCCGCGCCAAGGCACATCCCGGAAAACCGCGTCGCGGCCGGGCGTAACCATTTTGCCGAACCGGCCCCGGCGCGTGAACCTGCGACGCCGCATTACTCAGCATCTGCTGGCGCTGGCAGTAGTGGTGGCCGTCAGACGGGGGCCAGCTGGCCTCATGCCCAACCTGGATATCAAAAGCAGCAGAGTGAGATTTATCAGCAACTGCTACAGACGCCGGTTCCGCCGCGTAAAACGCCGGTTTCTGAAACGCCATCAGCACCTCTGACCGGCAACGGTCAGGGCTTTGGGCGGGTGCTAACCATTGTCGGTACGGACTGCGCATTACTCGAATGCGATGGTCATATTCGGTTGCTGGCATTGCCGGTGGCGGAACGTTGGCTACGTCAGGCGCAGTTAACGCCGGACCAGGGCGTCGTTTGCGCTCAGCCGTTACTGATCCCTTTACGTCTAAAAGTGACCGCTGATGAAAAAGCGGCGCTGCAAAAAGGGCAGAGCCAACTGGCTGAGTTGGGTATTGAATTTCAACTGGATGCACAGCATGTGACCATCCGGGCGGTGCCTTTACCCTTACGCCAACAAAATTTACAAATCTTGATTCCTGAACTGATAGGCTACCTGGCGCAGCAGTCCGAATTCGAACCGGGCAATATTGCACAGTGGATTGCACGTAATCTGATTAGCGAGCATCCGCAGTGGAGCATGGCTCAGGCGATTACGCTGTTAGCGGATGTTGAGCGGCTTTGTCCACAACTCGTGAAGGCGCCGCCGGGTGGTTTGTTACAACCTGTTGATTTACATTCGGTAATGAATGCCCTGAAACATGAGTGATACCCGTAAGGCGAGCCTGCCAAAGGCGATTTTTTTGATGGGGCCGACGGCCTCCGGTAAAACGGCACTGGCAATTGAATTGCGTAAAGTTTTGCCTGTAGAGTTGATAAGCGTTGATTCCGCCCTTATTTACAAGGGGATGGATATCGGTACAGCCAAGCCTGATGCAGATGAATTACAGGCCGCGCCGCACCGGTTGCTGGATATCCGCGATCCGTCCCAGGCGTACTCTGCTGCGGATTTTCGCCGCGATGCGTTAGCCGAGATGGCCGATATCACCGCCGCGGGGCGTATTCCGCTGCTGGTGGGCGGCACAATGTTATATTTCAAAGCCTTGCTTGAAGGGCTGTCGCCGTTACCGTCGGCAGATCCGGAAGTCAGGGCCAGAATTGAGCAGCAGGCGGCAGAGCATGGGTGGGACGTGTTACACCGACAGCTTCAGGAAATAGATCCGGTGGCTGCGGCGCGTATTCATCCAAATGATCCGCAAAGACTTTCCCGGGCACTGGAAGTTTTTTTCATTTCGGGTAAAACTTTAACGGAGCTGACGCAAACGTCAGGAGATGCTTTGCCGTATCAGGTGCATCAGTTTGCTATCGCCCCGGCGAGCCGTGAACTGCTCCATCAGCGAATTGAGCAGCGTTTTCATCAGATGTTGGCTTCAGGTTTTGAAGCAGAAGTCCGGGCGCTATTTGCCCGTGGAGATTTGCATACGGATTTGCCTTCCATTCGTTGTGTAGGGTATCGCCAGATGTGGTCATACATTGAAGGCGAAATTTCATACGATGAAATGGTTTATAGAGGTGTTTGCGCCACGAGGCAGTTGGCGAAGCGACAGGTAACCTGGTTGCGTGGTTGGGAAGGGGTGCACTGGCTTGACAGTGAAAAGCCTGACCAGGCGCGAAACGAAGTATTACAGGTTGTTGGTGCTATCGCGAACTGAATGTGTACAATTGAAACGTATCGTGCGCAATTTTTCAGAATCGAAAGGTTCAAAGTACAAATAAGCATATAAGGAAAAGAGAGAATGGCTAAGGGGCAATCTTTACAAGATCCGTTCCTGAACGCACTGCGTCGGGAACGTGTTCCAGTTTCTATTTATTTGGTGAATGGTATTAAGCTGCAAGGTCAAATCGAGTCTTTTGATCAGTTCGTGATCCTGTTGAAAAACACGGTCAGCCAGATGGTTTATAAGCACGCGATTTCTACTGTTGTCCCGTCTCGCCCGGTTTCTCATCACAGCAATAATGCCACCGGCGGCACTGGCAGCAACTACCATCACGGTAGCAACGCGCAAGGTTCATCTGCGCAACAGGACAGCGAAGAAACCGAATAAGGTTGTTAGCTGTTTTACACACGGGGAGCCAGCGATCCTGCGTTCCCCGTTGATATATATTAAGGGGTTGACGCTTGTTTGACCGTTATGATGCCGGTGAGCAGGCGGTACTGGTACACATCTATTTTTCGCAAGACAAAGATATGGAAGACCTCCAGGAGTTTGAATCTCTGGTTTCTTCCGCCGGTGTCGAAGCAATGCAGGTGATTACCGGGAGCCGTAAAGCACCGCACCCGAAGTATTTTGTTGGTGAAGGTAAGGCAATCGAAATTGCGGAAGCCGTAAAAGCGACTGGCGCTGCGGTGGTGATTTTTGATCATGCTCTAAGCCCCGCCCAGGAACGTAACCTGGAACAGTTGTGCCAGTGTCTTGTTATCGACAGGACAGGTCTTATTTTAGATATTTTTGCCCAGCGTGCGCGCACCCATGAGGGTAAGTTGCAGGTTGAGCTGGCGCAGTTGCGCCATATGGCTACTCGTCTGGTCCGTGGCTGGACCCACCTTGAAAGGCAAAAGGGCGGGATTGGTTTGCGCGGTCCGGGTGAAACCCAGCTCGAAACCGACCGTCGTTTGCTGCGTAATCGCATTTTGCAAATACAGTCGCGCCTGGAAAAAGTTGAAAAGCAACGTGAGCAGGGGCGACAGTCGCGCAAGAAAGCGGATGTCCCAACCGTATCACTGGTGGGATATACCAACGCCGGAAAATCCACCCTGTTCAACCAGATCACCGAAGCCCGGGTTTACGCAGCGGATCAGCTGTTTGCAACCCTGGACCCAACGCTGCGCCGTATAGACGTAGCGGACGTCGGTGAAACCGTGCTGGCGGATACCGTAGGGTTTATCCGTCATTTGCCGCACGACCTGGTGGCGGCGTTTAAGGCCACCCTGCAGGAAACGCGTCAGGCGACATTGCTGCTGCATGTTATTGATGCTGCAGATTTTCGTGTGCAGGAAAACATCGAGGCCGTCGACACGGTGCTCGAAGAGATCGATGCGCATGAGATCCCGACTCTGCTGGTGATGAATAAAATCGATATGCTGGATGATTTTGAACCACGTATCGACAGAGATGAAGAGAATAAACCCATTCGCGTTTGGGTTTCAGCGCAAACGGGAATAGGTATACCACAGCTTTTTCAGGCTTTGACTGAGCGACTTTCCGGTGAGGTGGCGCAGCATACGTTGCGTTTGCCGCCGCAGGAAGGGCGTCTGAGAAGCCGGTTTTACCAACTTCAGGCAATAGAAAGAGAGTGGATGGAGGAGGACGGCAGCGTAGGTCTGCAGGTTCGTATGCCGATCGTAGACTGGCGTCGCCTCTGTAAACAAGAACCGGCACTGGAAGACTATATTGTCTGACCTGACGGATATGGCCTGAAGATTTTTTCGCCTCTATACCTTGTGGGTTTTGTGCAGCATGAAGGTGGCAAGTCCTGAAATCTTCAGGAGCATAGTCAACTATGTGACTGAGATTAAAGGGCGTAGCCAACGCATCGGCAGCGCAAAATACGCAGGTATAGCATCGCATAACAAATATGGAGCACAAAAATGGCGTGGAATCAGCCCGGTAATAACGGACAAGACCGCGACCCGTGGGGAAGCAGCAAACCTGGCGGCAACCCTGAGGGAAATGGAAACAAAGGTGGTCGCGATCAGGGACCTCCCGATCTGGATGATATCTTCCGCAAACTGAGTAAAAAGCTCGGTGGTCTGGGTGGCGGTAAAGGTGCTGGTTCTGGCGGCGGTAGCTCATCGCAAGGCCCGCGTCCGCAATTGGGTGGTCGAGTTTTTACTATCGCAGCGGCAGCTATCGTCATTATCTGGGCGGCCAGCGGTTTCTACACCATTAAAGAAGCGGAACGCGGCGTGGTGACACGCTTCGGTAAATTCAGCCATTTGGTTGAACCGGGTCTGAACTGGAAACCGACCTTTGTCGACGAAGTGACGCCGGTCAACGTGGAAGCCGTGCGTGAACTTGCCGCATCCGGCGTGATGCTGACCTCTGACGAAAACGTCGTACGCGTTGAAATGAACGTGCAGTACCGCGTGACCGATCCGCAGCGTTACCTGTTTAGCGTAACCAGCGCGGATGACAGTCTGCGTCAGGCAACCGACAGCGCCCTGCGTGGGGTTATCGGTAAATACACCATGGACCGTATCCTGACCGAAGGGCGTACCGTTATTCGTAGCGATACCCAGCGTGAACTGGAAGAAACGATCCGTCCGTACAACATGGGTATCACCCTGCTGGACGTCAACTTCCAGGCAGCACGTCCGCCGGAAGAAGTAAAAGCCGCGTTTGACGATGCCATTGCAGCACGTGAAAACGAGCAGCAGTACATCCGTGAAGCAGAAGCGTACACCAACGAAGTTCAGCCACGTGCTAACGGTCAGGCGCAGCGTATTCTGGAAGAAGCGCGTGCTTACAAAACGCGAACCATCCTGGAAGCACAGGGTGAAGTGGCTCGTTTCGCAAAAATTCTGCCGGAATATAAAGCCGCACCGCAAATTACTCGCGAGCGTCTGTATATCGAAACCATGGAAAAAGTGCTGAGCAATACCCGCAAAGTCCTGGTTAACGATAAGGGCAGCAATCTGATGGTTCTGCCGCTGGATCAAATGCTGAAAGGCGGTAGTGCGCCAGCAGCAAAGAGTGACAGCAGTTCAAACCTGCTGCGTCTGCCGCCAGCAACGACGTCCGGCACTGGAGCAAGCAATACCTCGTCCACCAGTCAGGGCGATATTATGGACCAACGCCGCGCGAACGCGCAGCGTAACGACTACCAGCGTCAGGGGGAATAACGATGCGTAAGTCAGTTATTGCGATTATCATCATCGTTCTGGTAGTTCTGTTCATGTCTGTCTTTGTGGTCAAAGAAGGCGAGCGCGGGATTACTCTGCGCTTTGGTAAAGTTCTGCGTGACGATGAAAACAAGCCGCTGGTTGTGGCACCAGGCCTGCACTTCAAGATTCCGTTTATTGAATCTGTGAAGATGCTGGATGCGCGTATTCAGACCATGGACAACCAGGCCGATCGCTTTGTTACCAAAGAGAAGAAAGACCTGATCGTTGACTCCTACATTAAGTGGCGCATCAGTGACTTTAGCCGTTACTACCTGGCAACGGGCGGTGGCGATGTTTCTCAGGCGGAAGTCCTGCTGAAACGTAAGTTCTCTGACCGTCTGCGTTCTGAAATTGGTCGTCTGGACGTGAAAGACATCGTTACCGATTCCCGCGGTCGTCTGACGCTGGAAGTTCGTGATGCGCTAAACTCCGGTTCTGCTGGCACGGAAGATGAAGTCGCGACTCCGGCGGCAGATAGCGCGATTGCCGAAGCGGCTGAGCGTGTTCAGGCTGAAACAAACGGTAAAGTACCGGTCATCAACCCGAACAGTATGGCGGCATTGGGCATCGAAGTGGTTGACGTGCGTATCAAGCAAATCAACCTGCCTGCTGAAGTGTCTGAGGCTATCTACAACCGTATGCGCGCTGAGCGTGAAGCGGTAGCGCGTCGCCATCGTTCACAAGGTCAGGAAGAAGCGGAAAAACTGCGTGCCACGGCGGATTATGAAGTGACTAAAACGCTGGCAGAATCTGAGCGTCAGGGCCGCATCATGCGCGGTGAAGGCGATGCAGAAGCCGCTAAACTGTTTGCCGATGCGTTCAGCCAGGATCCTGACTTCTACGCCTTCATCCGTAGCCTGCGTGCTTACGAGAAGAGCTTCGAAGGCAACCAGGACGTGATGGTCATGAGCCCGGACAGCGATTTCTTCCGCTACATGAAGACACCGAGCACTACGACACGCTAATAAAGTTCCAGCGGTTTTAAACCAGCAAAACCACCGGCATCCCCAGGGATGCGGTGGTTTTCTTTTTATAAAAGGACGATGGATGAATTCAACAATTTTGCTGGCGCTCGCGCTGGTTTTGGTGCTGGAAGGCCTGGGCCCTATGCTTTATCCCCGCGCGTGGAAGAAAATGATTTCCGCAATGGCGCAACTTCCCGAAAATACTTTGCGTCGTTTTGGTGGAGGTCTTGTGGTTGCGGGCGTTGTGGTCTACTACATGTTGAGGAAAACGATTGGCTGATCAATAAGTAGCCTATTTTGCGGATTTTCGCATGCAAAAAGTGCTGTATATCTGAAAAAGCGGTGGTAGAATCCATTTTTAAGCAAACGGTGATTTTGAAAAATGGGTAACAACGTCGTCGTACTGGGCACCCAATGGGGTGACGAAGGTAAAGGGAAGATCGTCGATCTTCTGACTGAACGGGCTAAATATGTTGTGCGCTACCAGGGTGGTCACAACGCAGGCCATACTCTCGTAATCAACGGTGAAAAAACCGTCCTCCATCTTATTCCATCAGGTATTCTTCGCGAGAATGTCATCAGCATCATCGGTAACGGTGTTGTACTGTCTCCGTCCGCGCTGATGAAAGAAATGAAAGGACTGGAAGATCGTGGCATCCCGGTTCGCGAGCGCCTGCTGTTGTCTGAAGCTTGTCCGCTGATCCTTGATTATCACGTTGCGTTGGATAATGCTCGTGAGAAAGCGCGTGGCGAGAAAGCGATCGGTACTACCGGTCGTGGCATCGGTCCGGCTTATGAAGACAAAGTAGCTCGTCGCGGTCTGCGCGTTGGCGATCTGTTTGATAAAGCAACCTTCGCTGAAAAACTGAAAGAAGTGATGGAATATCACAACTTCCAGCTGGTGAATTTCTATAAAGTTGAAGCAGTTGACTACCAGAAAGTGCTGGATGATGTGATGGCGATTGCCGACATCCTGACCTCTATGGTTGTTGATGTTTCCGATCTGCTGGACCAGGCGCGTAAGCGTGGCGATTTCGTCATGTTCGAAGGCGCACAGGGTACCCTGCTGGATATCGACCACGGTACCTATCCGTACGTAACGTCTTCCAACACCACCGCAGGTGGCGTGGCGACCGGCTCCGGCCTGGGTCCACGTTATGTGGATTACGTTCTGGGTATCATCAAAGCTTACTCTACACGTGTAGGCGCGGGTCCGTTCCCGACTGAGCTGTTTGATGACGTTGGCGAGTTCCTGTGCAAACAAGGTAACGAGTATGGCGCGACCACCGGTCGTCGTCGTCGCACCGGTTGGCTGGACTCCGTTGCTGTACGCCGTGCAGTACAGATTAACTCCCTGTCTGGCTTCTGCCTGACCAAACTGGACGTACTGGACGGTTTGAAAGAGGTGAAAATCTGTGTCGCTTACCGTATGCCGGATGGCCGTGAAGTAACGACTACCCCGCTGGCTGCAGACGACTGGAAAGGTATCGAGCCGATCTACGAAACCATGCCGGGCTGGTCTGAATCCACCTTCGGTGTGAAGGAACGTAGCGGTCTGCCGCAGGCAGCACTGAACTACATCAAGCGTATTGAAGAACTGACCGGTGTGCCGATTGATATTATCTCAACTGGCCCAGACCGTACTGAAACCATGATCCTGCGCGACCCGTTCGACGCATAATTCTGGTTATAGCGTGGCGTCGAATGGCGCTGCGCTTGCACTATCTTAGGCCGGATGAGGCGCTTTGCATCATAATCCGGCTTAAAATCACGTAAGTTCCTCGCTTTTTTCCTTCCTGAACTGAAATAAATTAGCGACCTGGCTGGTGGCTGGTTTATCATCAATGTAATTAATACCACCAGGTTTATCCGTTTTATCTCTTTTCCTGAGGTTGATGTGCAGTTAACAAGTTTCACCGATTACGGATTACGTGCGCTAATCTACATGGCGTCACTTCCCGAAGGACGTATGACCAGTATTTCTGAGGTGACAGAAGTCTACGGCGTGTCCCGTAATCATATGGTCAAAATAATCAATCAACTTAGCCGTGCGGGCTTCGTTACTGCTATTCGAGGAAAAAATGGCGGTATCCGCCTGGGTAAACCAGCTAAGGATATTGGTATTGGTGATGTGGTTCGCGAGCTGGAACCACTATCGTTGGTCAATTGTAGCAGCGAGTTTTGCCACATTACCCCAGCCTGTCGACTTAAACAGGCGCTTTCTAAGGCAGTGCAAAGTTTTCTCACGGAACTGGACAACTACACACTTGCTGATTTGGTTGAAGAGAATCAACCGCTTTATAAATTATTGCTGGTGGAGTGACGAAAATCTTCATCAGAGCTGACAATGGAGGAACCTCGATGTCACAAGATCCTTTCCAGGAACGCGAAGCAGAAAAATACGCGAATCCTATCCCGAGCCGGGAATTTATCCTCGAACATTTAACTAAACGTGAAAAACCGGCCAACCGCGATGAGCTGGCCGCTGAACTCAACATTGAAGGTGAAGAGCAGCAAGAAGCGCTGCGTCGCCGCCTGCGCGCCATGGAGCGTGACGGGCAACTGGTCTTCACTCGTCGTCAGTGCTATGCGCTGCCGGAGCGTCTTGACCTGCTGAAAGGTACCGTTATTGGCCACCGTGATGGCTACGGCTTTCTGCGCGTTGAAGGCCGCAAAGATGACCTGTACCTGTCCAGCGAGCAGATGAAAACCTGTATTCATGGCGATCAGGTGTTGGCACAGCCGCTGGGCGCGGACCGTAAAGGTCGTCGCGAAGCGCGTATTGTGCGCGTACTGGTGCCGAAAACCAGCCAGATTGTCGGTCGCTACTTCACCGACGCTGGCGTTGGGTTTGTCGTCCCTGACGACAGCCGCCTGAGCTTTGATATCCTGATCCCGCCGGAAGAGGTGATGGGTGCTCGTATGGGCTTTGTGGTCGTGGTTGAGCTGACCCAGCGTCCGACGCGTCGCACTAAAGCGGTGGGTAAAATTGTTGAAGTCCTGGGCGACAACATGGGAACCAGCATGGCCGTTGATATGGCGCTGCGTACTCATGAAATCCCGTATATCTGGCCTCAGGCGGTCGAAAAACAGGTCGCCGGACTGAAAGAAGAAGTGCCGGAGGAAGCGAAAGCCGGACGTGTCGATCTGCGCTCCCTGCCGCTGGTCACTATCGATGGCGAAGATGCGCGTGACTTCGACGATGCGGTTTACTGCGAGAGGAAACGCGGCGGCGGCTGGCGTTTATGGGTGGCGATTGCTGACGTAAGCTATTACGTTCGCCCGCCGACTCCGCTGGACCAGGAAGCGCGCAGCCGTGGCACATCCGTCTACTTCCCATCGCAGGTTGTTCCGATGCTACCGGAAGTGCTGTCTAACGGATTGTGTTCGCTCAACCCGCAGGTGGACAGGCTGTGTATGGTCTGTGAAATGACCATTTCGTCGAAAGGCCGCTTAACAGGCTTTAAATTCTACGAAGCGGTTATGAGCTCCCATGCGCGTCTGACCTACACCAAGGTCTGGCACATGCTGCAGGGCGATCAGGAACTGCGTGAGCAGTACGCGCCGTTGGTTAAACACATTGAAGAGCTGCATAACCTCTACAAAGTGCTGGATAAAGCGCGTGAAGAGCGTGGCGGTATCTCGTTTGAAAGTGAAGAAGCGAAGTTTATCTTCAATGCTGAACGCCGTATTGAGCGTATTGAGCAGACGCAGCGTAATGACGCGCACAAACTGATTGAAGAGTGCATGATCATGGCAAACATCTCAGCGGCGCGATTCGTTGAGAAAGCCAAAGAGCCGGCACTGTTCCGTATTCACGATAAGCCGACGACCGAAGCGATTAATTCGTTCCGTTCGGTGTTGGCGGAGCTGGGGCTGGAGCTGCCCGGCGGTAATAAACCCGAGCCGCGTGATTACGCCGAACTGCTGGAGTCGATTGCTGACCGTCCTGACGCAGAAATGCTGCAAACTATGCTGCTGCGTTCAATGAAGCAGGCGATTTACGATCCGGAAAACCGCGGTCACTTTGGCCTTGCGTTGCAATCTTATGCACACTTCACCTCGCCGATCCGTCGTTACCCGGATCTCTCCTTGCACCGGGCGATTAAGTATCTGCTGGCGCAGGAGCAGGGCCATAAAGGCAACACCACGGAAACGGGTGGCTACCATTATTCGATGGAAGAGATGCTGCAGCTGGGTCAACACTGTTCGATGGCCGAGCGCCGTGCTGACGAAGCCACACGCGACGTCTCTGACTGGCTGAAGTGCGACTTCATGCTGGATCAGGTAGGTAATGTCTTCAAAGGCGTGATCGCCAGCGTTACCGGGTTTGGTTTCTTCGTCCGTCTTGATGAGCTGTTTATCGACGGTCTGGTGCATGTCTCCTCCCTGGATAACGACTACTATCGTTTTGACCAGGTTGGGCAGCGTCTGACGGGGGAATCCAGCGGTCAAATGTATCGCCTGGGCGATCGCGTGGAAGTTCGCGTGGAAGCGGTCAACATGGACGAGCGTAAAATTGACTTCAGTTTGATCTCCAGCGAACGTGCACCACGCAATGAAGGTAAAACCGCGCGTGAAAGAGCGAAAAAAGGCGATGCGGGTAAAAATACCGGTAAGCGTCGTCAGATGGGCAAAAAAGTGAATTTCGAGCCGGATAGCGCTTTCCGCGGCGAGAAGAAAGGCAGAGCCAAACCTCAGGCGGATAAAAAAACGGCTGAGAAGAAAGGCGATAAAAAAGCGAAAAAACCATCGGCAAAAACGCTTAAAATCGCTGCCGCCACCAAAGCTAAACGCGCGACGAAAAAGAAAGTCGCGCAATAACAGCCATAAACAGTAAGTCGGGCAACCTCGCGTTGCCCGCGTTACGCATAAACTATTAACGAGTACATTCATGAGTGAAATGATTTACGGCATCCATGCGGTGCAGGCTCTGCTGGAACGTGCGCCTGAGCGCTTCCAGGACGTCTTTATTCTCAAAGGTCGTGAAGATAAACGCCTGCTGCCGCTGATCCACGCACTGGAAGCACAGGGTGTTGTCATTCAACTGGCTAACCGCCAGTTCCTGGATGAGAAAAGCGAGGGTGCGGTACATCAGGGAATTATTGCTCGCGTGAAGCCGGGTCGTCAGTATCAGGAAAACGATCTGCCGGATCTGATTGCTACGCTCGATCAGCCGTTCTTTTTGATCCTCGATGGTGTTACCGATCCGCATAACCTGGGGGCATGCCTGCGTAGCGCCGATGCTGCTGGCGTCCATGCTGTTATCGTACCGAAGGATCGTTCTGCGCAGTTGAATGCAACGGCGAAAAAAGTGGCTTGCGGCGCGGCAGAAAGCGTACCGCTGATCCGTGTGACCAACCTGGCGCGCACTATGCGTATGCTGCAGGAAGAGAATATCTGGATCGTCGGAACCGCAGGTGAAGCTGACCATACTCTCTACCAGAGCAAAATGACCGGACGTCTGGCGCTGGTGATGGGCGCAGAGGGTGAAGGTATGCGTCGTTTGACCCGCGAACACTGTGACGAACTGATCAGCATCCCGATGGCTGGGAGCGTTTCGTCGCTGAACGTTTCAGTTGCGACGGGCATCTGCCTGTTTGAGGCTGTACGCCAGCGCGGCTAAACTATCTCCCTCATTTCTCTCTTCTCTCAAGCCATCCTTCGGGATGGCTTTTTTGTGACCGTTGTCCCATGCGTGCTGCCTTCTGCCTGACCATACTTAAGGTGACGGCCATTGACGGAGGGAGACACAATGCACTGGCAAACGCATACCGTTTTTAACCAACCTGTACCGCTCAATAACAGCAACTTATATCTGTCCGATGGCGCGCTGTGTGAAGCGGTTATCCGTGAAGGCGCTGGCTGGGACAGCGATCTTCTCGCCAGTATTGGTCAGCAACTAGGGACTGCCGAGTCGCTCGAGCTTGGCCGTCTGGCCAATGCTTTTCCACCCGAGTTGTTGCGCTACGACTCGCAGGGTCAGCGGCTGGATGATGTGCGTTTTCATCCTGCCTGGCATTTGCTGATGCAGGGATTGTGCGCCAATCGTGTACATAATCTGGCCTGGGAAGAAGACGCGAGGCAGGGAACATTTGTTGCCCGGGCGGCCCGTTTCATGCTGCATGCGCAGGTGGAAGCGGGCACGTTGTGTCCGGTTACCATGACTTTTGCCGCCACGCCGTTGTTACTTCAGATGTTACCTGCCCCCTTTCACGACTGGTTTACGCCGCTGCTAAGCGACCGTTATGACTCGCATTTACTGCCCGGAGGGCAAAAGCGTGGGTTATTGATCGGCATGGGAATGACCGAGAAGCAGGGGGGGTCAGATGTGCTGAGCAATACCACTCAGGCAGAACGTCTTGCAGACGGCTCGTATCGACTGGTGGGACATAAGTGGTTTTTCTCCGTGCCACAAAGCGATGCCCATTTGGTACTGGCCCAGGTAAAGGGAGGCTTATCCTGCTTTTTAGTACCGCGATTTTTACCCGACGGGCAGCGTAATGCTATCCGTCTGGAGCGGCTGAAAGATAAGTTAGGCAATCGCTCCAACGCCAGCTGCGAGGTTGAATTCCACGATGCGATTGGCTGGCTATTGGGTGAAGAAGGGGAAGGGATACGTCATATACTGAAAATGGGTGGGATGACGCGTTTTGACTGTGCGCTCGGCAGTCATGGCATGATGCGACGTGCTTTTTCTGTCGCGATTTACCATGCGCACCAGCGACAGGTTTTTGGCAAACCATTGATCGAACAACCGATGATGCGCCAGGTATTAGGTCGGATGGCGCTCCAACTGGAAGGTCAGACGGCGTTACTGTTCCGACTGGCACGGGCCTGGGACCGTCGCGCTGATACCAAAGAATCTCTGTGGGCCAGGTTGTTCACACCAGCAGCGAAATTCTCTGTTTGCAAAGCCGGTACGCCGTTTGTTGCAGAGGCGATGGAAGTGCTCGGCGGGATTGGCTACTGCGAGGAGAGTGAATTGCCGCGCCTGTATCGTGAGATGCCGGTAAACAGTATCTGGGAGGGCTCTGGCAACATTATGTGCCTCGATGTATTGCGGGTGCTGACAAAACAACCCGGCATATACGATATGCTCAGCGAAGCCTTTGCTGAGGTAAAAGGGCAAGACCGACATTACGATCGAATGGTACGTCAACTACAGCAGCGTTTACGTAAACCCAGCGAGGAGTTGGGACGGGAGATTACACAGCAGCTTTTCCTGCTCGGTTGCGGGGCGCAGATGTTGCGCTATGCCTCTCCGCCAGTGGCGCAGGCCTGGTGTCAAATGATGCTCGATACGCGTGGTGGACTACGATTGTCCGAGCAGGTGCTGAACGACTTGCTCCTGCGGGCAACGGGGGGATTACGGTAATAATATGCCTGATGGCGACGCTGGCGCGCCTTATCATGCCTACATTCAATGTAGGCCGGATAAGTTTACGCCATCCGGCAATCTGTTAAGCATAGAGTATGGCCTGTACGCGCCAGTTGTCGGGCTGCTGGTCTTCGTACATCTGAATGATCCGATACCATGAGGCACCCTGTTCATCCGCTTTTAACGCGACTACTCGTTCTACATCCTGCGGATTCCCTGCAATGTTACTGACAGATATCAGGCCAATTTCGTTCAGGCCTGTAACGCAGTCAGCACTGGCGAACTCGGCAGACTGCGCCGTAGTACCTACCAGTCCGGCAGAAAGCAGCAGTGAGGATAAGGCAAGTGATTGTTTCATCGTCAGCTCCATTATTCGTACCCCTACACACGGCAGGGCATTCCATCGCGATCATAAACCTCAAGCTTCCTGCTGTTGGTTTATTGTGCACAGGTAAACGCATAGCGGCGCAAAGCAATGTAAAGCTGACTAAATTTCAACCCAATGTTATTTACGATACAAAATAGCCTGTGAATACCATTGGCCTGTCACGATGGTTTCATCCACTAATAAAACCACGTAGTAATCAGCTTTAGCCGCGACGGCTTTGTCACGGATCTCTGCCAGCGCATCATCCGGAGAGCCTCTTACCAGCGCGCTGACCGTTCCTATTCGCTGTAACCCATTACTCTGGTCACGGCGGATCTCCTGCGGGTGGTCGGCAACGGGCGGTGCGGGTTGGGGCGTTCCCTGTAGCACGCTACAGGCGCTTAAAAGCATCACCAGCAATAAAGAGGCAAACCGACGCATAACTCTATCTCGTTTCCTGATAGCCATAGTGTAGTGCCTTATCAATTTCCCTTTAGGGGAATGTTCCCGAAGTGTTATCTCTCACGCGATTTTCGAATGAAAATGTTGCGAAAGCGTAACCCAGTTCTCAACATTATGAATCATTGCCGAACACATTCGCTTGCGTTAAGTATTGCTGCATGGCATACCAGAAAAAAAGAGGCGACAAATGATCGAAATTGAAACACGACAGTTGGCTGGTATCCCTGTCTTGCACGCCGTTCCGGCTGGCAAACGCGAGTGTTCACTCCCTTGCATTATTTTCTATCACGGGTTTACATCTTCAAGTCTGGTCTATAGCTATTTTGCCGTTGCTCTAGCTCAGGCCGGATTCCGGGTTGTCATGCCAGATGCGCCCGACCATGGTGCCCGCTTCAACGGTGATGCTCAGGAGCGAATGTTCCGCTTCTGGCATATATTGCAGCAAAACATGCAGGAGTTTACGACGTTACGTGCGGCGCTGGTGGCGGAAAATTGGCTATCAGATGAAAGACTTGCTGTTGCGGGGGCGTCGATGGGAGGCATGACGGCGTTGGGCATTATGGCCCGCCATCCCGAGGTTAAATGTGTAGCCAGCCTGATGGGTTCGGGCTATTTTACCCGTCTTGCACAGACGCTTTTTCCCCCTTTACGAGTCCAGACGCCAGAGCAGCAGGCAGAGTTCGATGCCGTTATCGCACCGCTCGCCGAATGGGACGTTACGCATCAGCTACAACGCCTGGCCGACAGACCGTTGCTGTTGTGGCATGGACAGGAGGACGATGTGGTGCCCGCGGTTGAAACCTTCCGCTTACAGCAGGCGCTGATTCAGGCAGGGCTGGATAACAATTTAACCTGCCTGTGGGAAGCGGGCGTACGCCACCGCATCACGCCAGAGGCGCTGGCAGCGACGGTAACGTTTTTTCGCCAGCACCTTTAAACGCGCACG
This sequence comes from Citrobacter sp. Cb028, assembly GCF_030336705.1. Classification (NCBI taxonomy): domain Bacteria; kingdom Pseudomonadati; phylum Pseudomonadota; class Gammaproteobacteria; order Enterobacterales; family Enterobacteriaceae; genus Citrobacter; species Citrobacter sp. Cb028. Next base: position 69,604 of record NZ_JAOWCZ010000033.1, read on the forward strand.
ATGTTTACGCCCTGAGCTTCAAGTTGTTGCAGAATCTCAGGGTTAGCGTTTTTGCCGGTAATGAGCATATCGATTTGATCGGCGCGACTGAACAGCATCCCCGCGCGTTCACCGACCTTACTGCTATCGACCAGCACCACCAGTTTACCCACTACGTTAAGCATCTTCTGCTCAGCCATCGCGGTTAGCATATCGGTTTTATACAGTCCGTCCGCGGTCAACCCTTTACCGCTGGTAAACATCCAGTGTCCGGCATACAGGCTATTTTCGCTGCCTTGCGGACTAAGCGTGATGGACTGGCTTTTGTTGTATTGCCCTCCCATGATGATCACGCTGTCATGCTCCTGGTCGATCAGATAGTTCGCCAGCGGCAGATAATTGGTGATGATCTGCACTGGCTTGCCGCACATTTCACGACCAAGCAGGAAGGCGGTTGATCCGCAGTTGATCACCACGCTTTCACCCGCATTTACAAGCTGGGATGCGGCCTTGGCAATGCGAACTTTTTCATCGTGGTTCTGCGCCTGATGCAGATTCATAGGTGTCCAGCGCGGACGTTGCTGGGTAATGGCTTCTGCGCCATTGCGGACTTTCTTGAGTTTGCCGCTTTCGTCGAGTTTATTGATGTCCCGGCGTGCTGTGGCTGGTGAAATCCCCAGACGCTCAATCACGTTCTCAACGGTAACAAAGCCCAACTGCGCCAGCATATCCAGCAATATTTGATGTCTTTGTGCTTCAGTCATGAGCTATTCCGATACAAATTGATTTGAAAAGATGATATTTGAAATAGCCTGGAAATACTAAAGTAAATGGGAAAAAATGCCGGAATGGCCCGGCATTTTGTAGGGGTCACAAGAAGGATTTAAACGGCAGATCCGGTTCAATCGTGAAGCAGTCATCAAAGCCGCGCGGATAGTGATATTCAAAGTTATCTTTATCCAGCGGCCAGGTGAACTTACCGCCCACCTGCCAGATAAACGGCTTAAAGCCATACTTCAGTCGATCTTTTTTCATCTCCCACAGTACGCGGATCTCCTGAGGGTCGGCCTGGAAGTTTGACCAGATGTCATGATGGAAAGGGATCACCACTTTCGTATTCAACGCTTCCGCCATGCGCAGCATGTCGGAGCTGGTCATTTTGTCCGTAATCCCGCGCGGATTCTCACCATAGGAGCCGAGCGCTACGTCGATCTGGTGCTCGTTGCCATGCTTTGCGTAGTAGTTAGAGTAGTGCGAGTCTCCGCTGTGGTACAGCGTACCGCCCGGTGTTTTGAACAGGTAGTTTACCGCACGGGCATCCATACCATCCGGCAGCACACCTGCCGCTTTTTGATCGGCAGGTAGCGTGATTAATGCCGTACGATCAAACGCGTCAAGCGCATGAATTTCAATATCTTTCACTTTCGCCACATCGTCTGGTTTTACCACGATGCAGCGCTCTTTTGGCACACCCCAACCGATCCACAGATCCACACAGGTTTGCGGCCCGATAAATGGCACGTCATCGGCGCAGTTTTGCATGACGGCGGCCGCGACATTCACGTCGATGTGATCGTTATGATCGTGTGTCGCCAGCACCGCATCGATCTGTCGAATTGCAAACGGATCAAGAACAAACGGCGTGGTGCGCAGGTTTGGCTGCAGTTTCTTCACCCCAGCCATGCGTTGCATCTGGTGGCCGGTTTTCATTAGCGGGTTACCGTGACTCTGTTTACCCGTCCCGCACCAGAAATCGACGCAAATGTTCGTCCCGCCTTCCGACTTCAGCCAGATGCCGGTACAGCCAAGCCACCACATAGCGAATGTGCCCGGGGCGACCTGCTCCTGTTCGATCTCTTCATTCAGCCAACTTCCCCACTCCGGGAATGTGCTCAGGATCCATGATTCACGCGTGATGCTTTTTACTTTACTCATCGCATTTACCTTCATATTTATTCAGATTAAGTCAATTTATGATTTGTTTTGATTGATATTGACATCATTTTTTCAAGAAGGCAATGCGTTGATTTTTGGTGTTCAGCGGGGAAATGTGAGCAAATCACAGCGTGACAGGATGGTTTACTTGAGTGTTTGTTTTGTATTTTATTGTTTTAATAGAGTTTATTTTGGAAATGATGAATTAGAAGTAAAGCCACTCCACAAGTGTGTGAATTATTTGCGTACTGCATCACATTTAATCAAATTCAATCTTGTTGTGATTACTTTTGAAAACTAGAGTGAGGGCACAACATCCTGGGCATCTGTAATGAATGTTCAGCAACTTCGTCTACTGGAGATCGTTATGGAGATCCTCTACAACATCTTTACCGTCTTTTTTAATCAGGTTATGACCAACGCGCCCTTGCTGTTGGGTATTGTGACCTGTCTTGGTTACATCCTGCTGCGTAAAAGCGTCAGCGTTATTATCAAAGGCACGATCAAAACGATTATCGGTTTTATGTTGCTGCAAGCGGGATCGGGCATTCTGACCAGCACGTTTAAACCGGTGGTGGCGAAGATGTCCGAAGTTTACGGTATCAATGGTGCGATTTCCGATACCTATGCCTCCATGATGGCAACCATCGAACGTATGGGCGATGCCTATAGTTGGGTGGGTTATGCTGTGTTGTTGGCGCTGGCGCTGAATATTTGTTACGTACTGCTACGGCGTATTACCGGCATTCGCACCATCATGCTGACCGGCCACATTATGTTCCAGCAGGCGGGCTTGATTGCCGTCTCTCTCTTCATCTTCGGTTACCCGATGTGGACCACCATCATCTGCACCGCTGTGCTGGTGTCCCTCTACTGGGGCATTACTTCCAATATGATGTACAAGCCGACGCAGGAAGTGACCGACGGCTGCGGTTTTTCCATCGGTCACCAGCAGCAGTTCGCTTCATGGATTGCCTACAAAGTCGCGCCTTATCTGGGTAAGAAAGAGGAAAGTGTTGAAGATCTGAAGCTGCCGGGCTGGCTGAATATCTTCCATGACAACATCGTTTCTACCGCGATTGTTATGACCCTCTTCTTCGGCGCGATCCTGCTCTCTTTCGGTATTGATGTGGTTCAGGCGATGGCGGGTAAAACCCACTGGACGGTCTATATCCTGCAGACCGGTTTTTCGTTTGCCGTCGCTATTTTCATCATCACTCAGGGCGTTCGTATGTTCGTTGCTGAGCTTTCAGAAGCGTTCAACGGTATCTCTCAACGTCTGATCCCGGGTGCAGTGCTGGCTATCGATTGCGCGGCGATTTATAGCTTTGCGCCCAACGCGGTGGTCTGGGGCTTTATGTGGGGCACCATCGGCCAACTGATTGCGGTGGGCATCCTGGTGGGTTGCGGCTCTTCTATTCTGATTATCCCTGGCTTTATTCCGATGTTCTTCTCGAACGCGACTATCGGCGTGTTTGCTAACCACTTTGGCGGCTGGCGTGCGGCACTCAAGATTTGCCTGGTGATGGGGATGATCGAAATCTTCGGCTGCGTCTGGGCGGTGAAGCTCACCGGTATGAGCGCCTGGATGGGCATGGCGGACTGGTCAATTCTGGCGCCGCCGATGATGCAGGGCTTTGCCTCCATCGGCATCGTGTTTATGGCCGTCATTATTCTGATTGCACTGGCTTATATGTTTTTCGCAGGACGCACCTTGCGCGCTGAGGAAGACGCAGAAAAACAACTGGCAGAACACTCTGCTTAATAAGGAGTTCCGATTATGACCGTACGTATTTTGGCTGTATGTGGCAATGGGCAGGGGAGTTCCATGATCATGAAGATGAAGGTGGATCAGTTTTTAACCCAGTCAAATATTGACCATACGGTAAACAGTTGCGCAGTAGGCGAATACAAAAGTGAACTGAGCGGCGCGGATATCATCATCGCTTCTACCCATATCGCCGGTGAGATTACCGTATCAGGCAATAAATATGTTGTTGGCGTACGCAACATGCTGTCTCCCGCCGATTTTGGACCAAAACTGCTGGAAGTGATCAACGCGCATTTCCCTCTGGACGTGAAGTAAGGAGGCGGCCTATGAAATTACGTGATTCGCTGGCAGACAATAACGCCATCCTTTTACAGGCCGAGGCCAGCTCCTGGCAGGAAGCGGTAAAGCTGAGCGTGGATCTGCTGGTTAAGGCTGATGTGGTTGAACCACGCTACTACCAGGCCATCCTCGACGGAGTCGAACAATTCGGCCCGTATTTCGTGATTGCGCCCGGCCTTGCAATGCCGCACGGCCGTCCGGAGGAAGGGGTTAAGAAAACCGGTTTTGCGCTGGTGACGCTGAAAACACCGCTGGTGTTTAACCACGAAGATAACGACCCGGTCGACATCCTGATCACCATGGCGGCAGTAGACGCCAACACACATCAGGAAGTCGGCATCATGCAGATCGTGAATCTCTTTGACGACGAAGCCAATTTCGACCGTTTACGTGCCTGCCGTACCGCGCAGGAAGTGCTGGATTTAATTGATAACGCCACTGCGGCGGCTGTTTAAAAGGATACCAAAATGTCATTACCTATGTTGCAGGTTGCGCTGGATAACCAATCAATGTCTTCCGCCTATGAAACGACGCGTCTGATTGCCGAAGAGGTCGATATCATTGAGGTGGGCACGATTCTTTGCGTGGCAGAGGGGGTGCGCGCCGTACGCGATCTGAAGGCGCTTTATCCGCATAAAATTGTGCTGGCGGACGCCAAAATCGCCGACGCGGGTAAAATCCTCTCGCGCATGTGTTTCGAAGCCAATGCTGACTGGGTTACCGTCATCTGCTGCGCGGATATCAACACCACCAGGGGGGCGCTGGAGGTGGCGAAAGAATTTAACGGCGACGTGCAGATTGAACTGACTGGTTACTGGACCTGGGAGCAGGCGCAGGAGTGGCGTGACGCGGGCATTGGGCAAGTAGTATATCACCGCAGCCGTGACGCGCAGGCGGCGGGTGTGGCGTGGGGAGAGGCAGATATCAGCGCCATCAAACGCCTTTCTGATATGGGCTTTAAGGTCACCGTCACCGGTGGCCTGGCGCTGGAGGATCTGCCGCTGTTCCAGGGGATCTCTATCCACGTCTTTATTGCCGGACGTAGTATTCGCGATGCCGCCTCTCCGGTAGACGCTGCGCGTCAGTTCAAACGTTCCATCGCCCAACTGTGGGGATAAGGAGCGACTATGTTGTCGAAACAGGTCCCGCTCGGTATCTATGAAAAAGCGCTCCCCGGCGGGGAGTGCTGGCTGGAACGCTTGCAGCTGGCGAAGGAACTGGGCTTTGATTTTGTCGAAATATCGGTTGATGAAACCGACGATCGCCTGGCGCGTCTTGACTGGCGCCGCGAGCAGCGACTGGCGCTGGTGGCCGCTATCGCTGAGACAGGGATACGCGTACCGTCCATGTGCCTGAGCGCTCATCGTCGTTTCCCGCTTGGCAGTGAAGATGATGCGGTGCGCGAACAGGGGCTGGAGATCATGCGTAAAGCCATTCAGTTTGCGCAGGATATCGGTATTCGCGTTATTCAACTGGCGGGTTACGACGTCTATTACCAGCAGGCCAATAACGAAACGCGTCGTCGGTTTCGCGATGGGCTGAAAGAGAGCGTGGAGATGGCGAGCCGCGCGCAGGTGACGCTGGCGATGGAAATCATGGATTATCCGCTGATGAATTCGATCAGCAAGGCACTGGGTTATGCCCACTATCTCAACAATCCGTGGTTCCAGTTGTATCCCGATATTGGCAATTTGTCGGCGTGGGATAACGACGTGCAGATGGAGCTGCAGGCTGGGATGGGTCATATCGTTGCCGTACATGTGAAGGATACCAAACCCGGTGTATTCAAAAATGTGCCGTTTGGTGAAGGGGTTGTTGAGTTCGAACGTTGTTTTGCGACGCTCAAACAGAGTGGGTACTGCGGACCATACCTGATTGAGATGTGGAGTGAAACGTCGGACGACCCGGCACGTGAAGTCGCGAAGGCGCGCGACTGGGTGAAGGCGCGAATGGCCAGCGCAGGTCTGGTGGAGGCGGTGTAATGCAAAAACTTAAACAGCAGGTTTTTGAGGCCAATATGGATTTGCCGCGCTACGGGCTGGTGACGTTCACCTGGGGGAACGTCAGCGCCATTGACCGCGAGCGCGGTCTGGTGGTGATTAAGCCTAGCGGCGTCGACTACCAAACGATGCAGGTAGATGACATGGTGGTTGTGGATCTGGCCGGCAACGTAGTGGAAGGGCGCTATCGTCCTTCTTCTGATACCGCCACCCATCTGGTGCTGTATCGCCGCTATTCTTCTCTCGGCGGCGTGGTGCACACCCACTCAACGCACGCGACGGCATGGGCGCAGGCGGGTCTGGCAATTCCCTCGTTCGGCACGACGCATGCGGATTACTTCTTTGGCGATATTCCCTGCACCAGGGCGTTAACTGAAGCTGAAGTTCAGGGCGAGTATGAGCTAAATACCGGTAAGGTGATTGTCGAAACGCTGGGGGAGGTGGAACCTTTGCATACGCCTGGCGTAGTGGTGTACCAGCATGGCCCGTTTGCCTGGGGCAAGGATGCTCACGATGCGGTACATAACGCCGTGGTGATGGAGGAAGTGGCAAAAATGGCATGGATTGCGCGTGGCATTAATCTGGCGCTTAGCCCCATCGACAGTTATCTGATGAATAAGCATTTCATGCGTAAGCACGGTCCAAACGCCTATTACGGACAGAAGTAACGACTAAGTCCTGGAGCCCAATCATTCAGGGGATGTTATCGATCTGGTTTCGGGACTTTTTTGCAAAAAAAGCCCCCTGTGAAGGGGGCAAATTAAACTGTGGCAATGTTCTCGTTGGTTATTTCTGGTGCTAGCGGTAAATATCTGCACTGGCGTGCATATTTCCGTTACTACCGGGTTCCCTGGTGAGGATCACGTGGTAGTAGGTTGCGCCTTGCGCATCGGTCTCTTCATTCAGGGCCTGAGTGGCTTCACTTTCAGTGGCGAAGTTATGATTTATGTAAATGACGCCTAAGCTCTGCACATCATCCATATTCCTGGCCTGATGATTGTCAATTTTGATGGCTGCCGTTGCATTTGCACTAAGCAAAAGCATAGCCAGAAGGGTCAAAACACGGGCTCGCATATGTACCTCCTCGACTGCGGTCTCTGGTTGCCTCTCTCCTGTGAGTGATTAGCTTCTGATGTAATTTTAACCGTTACCGGCGCAGTCGATAGCGACCATTTCTGATGCAGTTGTTCAAAAAATTACCGCATAGCCATCTTTTCTTTTATTAACAGGCCGCTGGTGTGTACCGCGCGGTGAAAAATACCTGTCTTTCGCGCATAAGCACTTACCAAATAGTCAATTTAATCGGGTGAGTACGCCGTTTATAGTGAGCCGGATAATTAATATAACTTTATGATAATAAGGCAAAAACTTATGGATACTTCATTCATGGATTTCAGCTACTTTGTGATTATGTTTATGGTCGCGCTGGTGGCAGGCTTTATTAACGTGGTGTCGGGCGGCGGTGGTTTTCTCTCGATTGGCGCACTGTTAATTTCTGGTTTACCCCCGGCGAATGCGCTGGCAACCAATAAAATTCAGGCGCTGGGCAGCTCGCTGACCTCCGGGATTTATTTTTTACGCCGGGGGCATATCAACGTGCAGGAGCACAAGTATGTGTTTTTATCTGCCTTTATCGGTTCTGCGATGGGAACGACGCTTATCCAGTTCATTGAACCGGAACTGCTGAAGAAACTGCTCCCGATCCTGATTATCGCGGTCGCTATCTACTTTATTTTTGCGCCAAATCTCAGCGAACCGAAAAGAAAGCAGCAGGTATCCCTGTTTATCTTCTCGTTGATTGGCGGGGGATGTATTGGTTTTTATGACGGTTTTCTCGGTGCCGGGGCTGGCTCCTTTTATACCCTCAGCTATATCCTGCTGTGGGGATACAGCATCGATAAGGCGCAAATTCACTCGAATTTTATTAACCTGGCGTCCAACATCGCCTCGATATTGTTCTTCATTTTTGGCGGTAAAATGATCTGGTCGCTGGGGCTGGTGATGTTTGCCGGGCAGTCCCTCGGCGCACGTCTTGGCGCGACGGTCGTACTAACGCGCGGCAAGAAAGTTATCCGACCCATGATTGTCATTGTCTCCATTTGCATCAGCGTCAAAATGCTGCTGGATATGTATTAATGGCGACATGATAAATAATCGTACAATTACCTTGAGTTTAGTGGCTGGCGCCAGTATTATGACGCGTCAATTTTTCAGCCGACCTTTAACACGTTCCTTGCCTCCCCGGGCCTCGGCTGACCCAGACAGGAGGCTGAATAATCCGTAAGGAGCAATTCGATGCGTCATTACGAAATCGTTTTTATGGTCCATCCTGACCAGAGCGAACAGGTTCCGGGTATGATCGAACGCTACACTGCTGCCATCACTGGTGCAGAAGGCACGATCCACCGTCTGGAAGACTGGGGCCGCCGTCAGCTGGCTTACCCGATCAACAAACTGCACAAAGCTCACTACGTTCTGCTGAACGTTGAAGCGCCGCAGGAAGTGATCGATGAGCTGGAAACTACCTTCCGCTTCAACGATGCCGTTATCCGCAGCATGGTTATGCGTACTAAACACGCTGTTACCGAAGCATCTCCGATGGTTAAAGCGAAAGACGAGCGTCGTGAACGTCGCGATGATTTCGCTAACGAAACCGCAGATGATGCTGAAGCTGGGGATTCTGAAGAGTAATTTCTGATGACCAACCGTCTGGCGTTGTCCGGCACCGTGTGCAGGGCTCCCCTTCGAAAGGTCAGTCCATCAGGAATTCCTCATTGCCAGTTCGTGCTTGAGCATCGTTCTGTGCAGGAGGAAGCCGGGTTTCACCGGCAGGCGTGGTGCCAAATGCCCGTTATTATTAGCGGACACGAAAACCAGGCCATTACTCACAGTATAACGGTCGGTAGCGCAGTGACCGTTCAGGGGTTCATCTCTTGCCACAAGGCAAAGAACGGCCTGAGCAAAATGGTTCTGCATGCCGAGCAGATTGAATTGATAGATTCTGGAGACTAGCCATATGGCACGTTATTTCCGTCGTCGCAAGTTCTGCCGTTTCACCGCGGAAGGCGTTCAAGAGATCGACTATAAAGATATCGCTACGCTGAAAAACTACATCACCGAAAGCGGTAAGATTGTCCCAAGCCGTATCACCGGTACCCGTGCAAAATACCAGCGTCAGCTGGCTCGCGCTATCAAACGCGCTCGCTACCTGTCCCTGCTGCCGTACACTGATCGTCATCAGTAATCGGTCACGGTCCATTAATACGACTTTGAGAGGATAAGGTAATGCAAGTTATTCTGCTTGATAAAGTAGCAAACCTGGGTAGCCTGGGTGATCAGGTTAACGTTAAAGCGGGCTATGCTCGTAACTTCCTGGTACCACAGGGTAAAGCTGTTCCTGCTACCAAGAAAAACGTTGAATTTTTCGAAGCGCGTCGCGCTGAGCTGGAAGCTAAACTGGCTGACGTTCTGTCTGCTGCTGAAGCTCGTGCTGAGAAAATCAACGCACTGGAAACCGTAACCATCGCGTCTAAAGCTGGCGACGAAGGTAAACTGTTCGGTTCCATCGGTACTCGCGACATCGCTGACGCTGTAACTGCAGCTGGCGTTGAAGTAGCTAAGAGCGAAGTTCGTCTGCCGAACGGCGTTCTGCGTACCACTGGTGAGCACGAAGTGAGCTTCCAGGTTCACAGCGAAGTGTTTGCTAAGCTGACTGTAAACGTAGTTGCAGAATAAGTTTTTATTCTGATTACCGCGTAAAAGCGCCGGCCTCGTGTCGGCGTTTTGCTTTTCTGTCCCCTCCGCTTTTCGCTCTGGCTATTCTTTATCCTTTTCGGGATAATCATAAAAATAAAACATTATTTTAAAATGGTGATGGAATGGAACCAACGCACCAACCTCTGTTTGCGCGGAAAAATGTTGTCTACCTGAGCGCAGCGTTCTGCTGCCTGCTGTGGGGGAGCGCCTATCCGGCGATCAAAAGCGGATATGAGATCTTCCAGATTGCCACGGATGACATTCCCTCAAAAATTGTCTTTGCCGGCTATCGCTTCCTGTTTGCTGGATTATTGCTGCTATTGCTGGCGGTGGCGCAGCGTAAACCGATTGGCCGGTTAAGCCCGCGTCAGTACGGTCAGCTCACGCTGTTGGGACTGACGCAAACCTCGCTGCAATACATTTTCTTCTATATTGGCCTGGCGTTCACGACGGGGGTCAAAGGGTCGATCATGAACGCGACCGGCACCTTCTTCAGCGTGCTTCTGGCCCATTTTATCTATCAGAACGACAAGCTGAGCTACAACAAAGTGCTGGGCTGTATCCTGGGTTTTACCGGCGTAATGGTGGTGAACTTTAGCAGCGGACTGGATTTTAACTTCAGCCTGTTAGGGGACGGTTCAGTGGTGATGGCGGCCTTTATTCTTTCTGCCGCCACGTTATACGGTAAACGCATTTCTCAGACGGTAGACCCGACGGTAATGACAGGATATCAGTTGGGTGTCGGCGGTCTGGCGCTGGTTATCGGCGGCTACGCTTTTGGCGGCACGCTGACCGTACACGGCGCGTCTTCAGTGGCGATTCTGGGCTACCTGACGTTACTCTCTTCGGTCGCTTTTGCGTTGTGGAGTATTCTGCTCAAGCATAACCGCGTGGGGATGATTGCGCCGTTTAACTTCCTGATCCCGGTTTCGGGGGCGGTTCTGTCGGCGATATTCCTCGGCGAAAACATTCTCGAATGGAAATATGCGCTGGCGCTGGTGCTGGTCTGTTCCGGGATCTGGTGGGTGAACAAGGTGAAGCGCTGACGCTTCACCTTGATATCTGATGCGCTGTGTTTATCAGGTCTACAGGTGTGCCGGTTAACGGGCGCGAATAAAACTGCCGTTAGGTTGTCGAGTAAACAGTACCTGCTGACCATTACCGGTATCAATGGTTAATCCCGTTACCACGCCGTTGGCATTCTGCCTGATTTGTACCATCTGGCCGTCTTTCAGGTTGCTCAGCGGTTTTCCGGCACCTTCAACCTGCGCCATTGCGTATACATCGGTTGGCGGGAGGTTATGGTCACGGAATACCTGCGCCAGCGTTTTGCCCGAGTCTACGCGATAGGAGCGCCACTGCTGCTCAATTCCACTATCCTGTTGGAAAGGTTGCGTCTGCGGCTGAGATTGCTGAGCCTGCGGCTGCGCGTCTGGTTCTCCTTCCTGGATTGGCTCTGGGGCAAGCGGAGCGACCTGGCCCGGATCGTTTTGCGGGGCGACCAACTGTGCCTGCAGTTGAGCTTCGGTCGGTGGCTGCGACTGTGACTGTAAATCCAGCTGGGCAGTACGCGTAACCACAGGGGCATCGCTGGTGTCACTGGAGGGCAGCAGGAAGCCTATCACCAGCACGATAGCAGCAATTATAATGCCGCGTCGGTGCATAGGCGGTAGCGGATCCATAATGCGAAAATTGTCCGGTGCATGCCAGATTTTCGCCAGGGTTGGTTTTAATTCAAAGCGCCCGGGCATGGCTTTCCTCCTGCTCCGCGTCTCGTTCCTCGATCATAGAGTATAGATGGCTAATGCTATGATGTTCGTCATATTACCCGCTTTCGTGACGTCAACGCGGGGTATTCCTATTGTTTATGTTTCCTCGCGATTTGTCATCTGTTCCCGAGACAAAGTTTTACCGGATGCGGCATGGCTGATATGCTGCCCGCTACTTTACATCCGATGAAAGGAAATATGATGGCTAACCCGACTTTTGACACTATCGAAGCGCAAGCAAGCTACGGCATTGGTTTGCAGGTAGGACAACAGCTGAGTGAATCCGGACTGGAAGGACTGTTGCCTGAAGCGCTGGTAGCGGGTATCGCTGACGCGCTGGAAGGTAAGCACCCGGCAGTGCCGGTTGATGTTGTGCATCGCGCACTGCGTGAAATCCACGAACGCGCTGATGCAGTTCGTCGCGAGCGTTTCCAGGCTATGGCGGCTGATGGCGTCAAATATCTGGAAGAAAACCGTGAGAAAGAGGGTGTGAACAGCACTGAATCCGGTTTGCAGTTCCGTGTTCTGACTCAGGGCGAAGGTGCTATTCCAGCGCGTACTGACCGCGTTCGCGTGCACTACACCGGTAAACTGATCGACGGTACCGTGTTTGACAGCTCTGTCGCACGCGGCGAACCGGCTGAATTCCCGGTTAACGGCGTGATCCCTGGCTGGATTGAAGCGCTGACCCTGATGCCGGTAGGTTCCAAATGGGAACTGACTATTCCTCAGGAACTGGCTTACGGCGAGCGTGGCGCTGGCGCGTCCATTCCTCCGTTCAGCACGCTGGTGTTCGACGTTGAGCTGCTTGAGATCCTGTAAGCAGTGACTTCTGTTCCCTCCGAGGCCGGGGGGAACAAAAAAATAGCGTGAAAAGCTATAGTTACGTGGTTGTCGATATTTTATTTTGCAAATGCCTCGTTAGCGTGTATTTTTGTGAGCTGATTCGCGCTATCAGAGTGATATGACACTCACTTTAAACATTAAATTAACATTATATCTAAATCTTAGTATTCATCCCGCCAATTCTTACCTAATATCGATGAGTCCTGATAATCAGGAACGTCGTATCATAGACACACTAAAGGCCGTAGAGCCTGAACAACACAGACAGGTACAGGAAGAAAAAACATGGTAGATCAGGTAAAAGTCGACGCCGCTGAAGAGGCTTCGTCTGAACAGTCGCTACGGCGCAATCTCACAAACCGTCATATTCAACTTATTGCTATTGGTGGTGCTATTGGTACCGGCCTGTTTATGGGCTCTGGTAAAACCATCAGCCTCGCCGGACCGTCGATCATCTTTGTGTATATGATTATCGGTTTTATGCTGTTTTTCGTGATGCGTGCAATGGGTGAATTGCTGCTCTCGAATCTGGAGTACAAATCTTTTAGTGATTTCGCCTCTGATCTGCTCGGGCCATGGGCCGGGTATTTTACCGGCTGGACTTACTGGTTCTGCTGGGTTGTTACCGGGATGGCAGACGTTGTCGCCATTACGGCGTATGCGCAATTCTGGTTCCCCGAACTTTCAGACTGGGTCGCCTCGCTGGCGGTGATCGTGCTGCTGCTGAGCCTCAACCTTGCCACTGTAAAAATGTTCGGTGAGATGGAGTTCTGGTTTGCGATGATCAAAATCGTCGCCATCATCGGCCTGATTGTCGTTGGTCTGGTGATGGTGTTGACGCACTTCCAGTCGCCAACCGGCGTTCAGGCATCGTTCACGCATCTGTGGAATGACGGTGGCTGGTTCCCGAAAGGTCTGAGCGGCTTCTTTGCTGGCTTCCAGATAGCCGTGTTCGCGTTTGTGGGTATTGAGCTGGTGGGAACGACCGCTGCAGAAACCAAGGACCCGGAGAAATCTCTGCCGCGCGCCATTAACTCGATTCCGATCCGTATCATCATGTTCTACGTTTTTGCGCTGATCGTGATTATGTCCGTAACACCGTGGAGCTCGGTAGTGCCAACCAAGAGCCCATTCGTTGAACTGTTTGTGCTGGTCGGGCTGCCTGCCGCGGCGAGCCTGATCAACTTTGTGGTGCTGACTTCAGCTGCCTCTTCCGCAAACAGTGGCGTGTTCTCTACCAGCCGTATGCTGTTCGGCCTGGCACAGGAAGGCGTAGCGCCTAAAGCATTTGCCAAACTGTCTAAACGCGCAGTTCCGGCGAAAGGTTTAACCTTCTCCTGTATCTGTCTGCTGGGCGGCGTGGTGATGCTTTACGTGAACCCGAGCGTGATTGGCGCGTTCACCATGATCACCACCGTGTCGGCGATTCTGTTCATGTTCGTCTGGACCATCATTCTTTGCTCGTACCTGGTGTACCGCAAGCAGCGTCCGCACCTGCATGAAAAATCAATCTACAAGATGCCGCTAGGCAAGCTGATGTGCTGGGTATGTATGGCGTTCTTCGTCTTCGTACTGGTACTGCTGACGCTGGAAGATGATACCCGCCAGGCGCTGATCGTGACGCCGCTGTGGTTCATCGCGCTGGGTCTGGGATGGTTGTTTATCGGTAAGAAACGTATGGCAGGTATGCGTTAATTTTAGTGCCCGGTAGCGCGATGCTTACCGGGCCTGAATTCCGTAGGCCGGATTCGCGTTAGCGCTATCCGGCGATATCTTTACTCCCCGGCGAGAGCTCGCGGGAACAACACATTATTTTCCAGACTGATGTGTTCCATCAAGTCGTCGATCATCTCGTTAATGCCGTTATACATGGCTTTCCAGGTGGTGCAGGCTTCTGGCGGCGGCGTCACGTTATGGGTGATGTGTTTGATCACTTCGACCAGTTCACCGGCATCGTCATGTTCGCTTTCCATCACGCTGATTGGTCCCATCGCCTGGCTACCCATGCCCTGTTTGATCATCGGGAACAGGATCTGCTCTTCTTTCATCATGTGGCTGGACAGCTCTTCATGCAGCATGGTCAGGTTTTTCGCCAGACCGCGTGGTACGTTCGGTTTATCGGCGTGAACGCGTTCAACTTTCGTGGCCTGCAGAATCAGTTCCGGCAGCTGTTCGCGGTGTCTGTCGTGATAACGCACGATGATATGATCGATGATTTCTGCCAGTGCCACGGTACGCCAGTCTTTCTCCAGCGGCTGTTCAGCCAACTGCGCGAGCTGTGCCTCAATAACGTCTAAATCCAGCTCTTTACGCGCAGCAGCGCGTGCCAGCGTTTGCTTACCGCCGCAGCAGTAATCCATATCGTATTTACGAAACAGGGCCGAAGCGCGAGGAATAGAGAGCGCCAGTTCACCTAAAGGTTGATCGCGATAAGACATTGCCGTTACCTCATTCTCAATAATATAAGATGTATTTTAAATGCAACTTATGGCGAAGGATATAACCCTTTCGGGGTGCAATGCCGTTCAGTTAAGCATGTATGGAGAACATGTGATTCCGGCTCAGGGTTCCGTTCACCTCAGCGATATCAATTCTCTGAAGCTCAGATACCCGTGAACGTGCAAGAGAGGCTCACCGCCGCCTCCCTTGCATCCCAGGCTCCCGGCGGGAAAATCGTCGCTGCGCGATTCATTCGTCTTATGCCGT